>JAJYWB010000123.1 GCA_021791715.1 Planctomycetota bacterium
ACAAACGCCGGCTCGGTCGGCGCCTCGCCCTCCCGGATTTAGCATTTCGGGGATTGCGCTCTTCTGGCAGGGCGAAACCGAGTGCATCGGCGAACCAATCTGGGAGGGCGAACCTCCTGGTGAGCCGCCCTTTATTTGTTGATTCAGACAAACGCCGGCTCGGTCGACGCGCCCCGCCGGCTTGACGTCGCGCAATCCTTGCCGACGTTCCTTTTGCAATCGACGCAATTCCGCCATTGTGCTCGACAAACATCGAACAACATGAGCCTCGTATTTGATGATAGTTTGAAGCGTCGCGTGATCAGGCAAAACGCGATTCGATCGGGATTCTGGCGAATCCTCACGATTTTTCTCCGATCCGGCTTCGATTTCGCCGATCTTCGCCGCGTTCTCAAACCCGATCACGCGATCGAGCCGCCACAAATTCAGCGCCGCCCGCTTCGCATACAAGGTTTCGAGAGCCCCGACGGGACACAATTCTTGAACGACGATCCCTCGGTGTTTAAGCCAATCGTCGAGCTTTTCGACGCCGTCGATCACGGGAGCGGCCGGAATCGATTCGGAGCTGCGATTGTGCGAATCGACGATCGGACGGGCTTCGGTGTTGATCATGGTGATTCATCTTTCGTTAAAGTTCAGTTTTACCGCGTATTGTCAATAATCGTTCACAATACCTTGCTGTTGGGCGGCGATAATGAGATCGCCGGCACGAGAATCGGTCGTCTTTCGTAACTCCCAGGGGGATTCTACGATATCTGGGATGTGCAGTCAACACAATTTTTGAGGTATTCGCAATCATTGTTCCTAGAGTTGGGCAGATATCGTCTGCAAATCAAAACTTTCTCAATCCCCGCTTGCGGAGAGGGCCGGGGTGGGGTCGAATTTCGTGCGTAGGACGAGGAACGAACCGACATGAAAGTCGAGCGAAAGGCGGTCTATAAAAGCAATTCGCGTAGCGTATTTAACATTGTGGTTCTTGCTCGGGACGGATTTCTTCGTCGGCGTGAATTGTCGGATGATCGGCATGATAAACCCGACCAGCCGAGCCTCTCGGGGGCTCACCCCGATAACCGACGCGATCACGATTCCTTGATCTTAATAATTGTGAACTTGGGGCGTATACGAAGATTAGAAAATTTAAACTCGGTCAATTCCTGGGTGTCTGGGTTCTGGTGCGGGGCGTCTGGCTTCTGGGGCGTCTGGCTTCTGGGGCGAAGTCGGTCAATCCCTGGGTGTCTGGGTTCTGGGCGCTGGGTGTCTGGGTTCTGGGGCGCGCGTCGAGATTCAAGCCGAGGACGCCCGCACGCCGATTCCAAACGAGTAGGATCGGCGAATCGAGTCCGCCCGGAACGGATCTCGATCCATTCGTCCCCCCAAGGAGGTTACTCGCATGACCGACCGAATCGTCGTGATCGGACATTCGGCCGTCACGTGCATGGGACGCGATATCGACGAAACGTGGAACGGAATCGTCGCGGGCCGATCGGGGCTCGCACGCCACGCCTCGCTCGATCCCGAACGCTTCCTCCAAGATATCGCGGGTGTCGTTCCCGATCTCGGCGCCGAATACGACGACGACCTCGCGCAGGTGAGCAAGCTCGACGCAAGGTCGATTCACCTCGCCATGATCGCCGCGGTTCAGGCGTATCGCGACGCAAGTTTAGATCGACACGCAAGTTCAATCGATCGCGATCGCTTCGCGGTCGTCGTCGGCTCGGCGCTCGGCGGAATCGACCTGTTCGAGGCCGAGCGAGAGAGGTCCGCCAAGCGTAAAAGCCTGGCGACAAGCCCCTACCTCATCCCCGGCTTGATCATCAACCAACCCGGTGGCCAAATCGCCCAGCGGCTCGACCTCCACGGCCCAAGCTTGGCGCCGGCGAACGCTTGCGCAAGCGGAGGCCACGCGATCGTCGTCGGCGCCATGATGATCCAAGCCGATATGGCCGATTTCGCGCTCTGTGGAGCGTCCGAAAGCTGCCTAACGCCGATGATCGTCAACGGCTTCGCGACGATGAAAGCGCTCCTCGGTCGCAAGCCAAACGACCGCTCATATACAAATCCAGCCGAGGCGAGTCGGCCGTTCAGCTTCGATCGCGCCGGCTTTGTTTTATCCGAAGGCGCGGCGACGCTCGTTTTAACGAAATCAAGCGTCGCCGAACGCCTCGAGATACCGGTGCAGGCGGTTCTTGAGGGGTGGAGTCTCAACACCGACGGGTATCACATGGCGACGCCTCACGCCGATTCGATCGCGCGATGCCTTCGAAACGCGCTCCGACACTCACGAGCCGAGCCCGAAAGCGTCGATTATTACAACGCACACGGGACGAGCACGATCGTCAACGACCAAACCGAAACGAAAGTCCTTAAAGAGGTGTTCGGAACACACGCCTCAAGGCTTGCGGTGAGTTCGATCAAGGGAGCGATCGGCCACGCTCTCGGCGCCGCGTCGGCGATCGAGGCTTCGGTTTGCGTGCGAGCGATCCGGGATCAGATCCTTCCACCCACGATCAACCACGTTCCCGATCCCGAGCTCGACCTCGATTTCGTTCCAAACAAGGCGCGATCGGCCAGAATCGACCGCGTCATGAGCGCATCGTTCGGCTTCGGCGGCGTGAACAACGCCCTGATCTTGAGGAGATCGACCCATGACTGAACAAACATGTATTGAGCAAGTCGTCGAGACCGTCCGAGCCGCGGCCAAGCTGCCCCTGACACGCGTCGTCGAACCTCGTTCCCGGCTCGTCGAGGATCTCGGCGTCGATTCGCTCGATCTCGTCGGGGTGCTGCTGGCGGTTCAGGACCGGTTCGAGATCGTGATCGACGACGCCGATCTCGACAAACTGACGACGATCGGCAAGCTCGCGACATATGTTCAAGAACGCCTCGCCGAGAACGAACCCGCGAACGACCGCGATTCGGCGCGAGTCGCGGTCTCGGCGCGCGGCTGAACCTCGGGAGATCGGCCGCGGTATTAAAGGATTTTGACATGCGTCGATTGAAAAACAACTTAAGCAAAGAGCTGATGAGCTGTCTGATTCCGGTGTTGCGGCGGTTGCCGCCGCGGACGGCGCATCGGATCGTGGCGCGGATCGGCCGGATCGAGTATCGGCTTTTGCCCAGGCTTCGTCGCGGGTGCGATTCGGCGGTCGAGCGGGGTTCCTTATATTTCGGACAACGGTGGGATCGACCCGAGCTGGGGGTCGAGCTCGCGGGAAACATGGCGCGGTGGCGCGCCCGCGACATCCTCCTCGACCGCGTTCCGCGCGACGAACTGACAAACATCATACACGTTTCGGGGCGCGAAAACCTCGACCGCGCCCACGCGCTCGGCGAGGGGGTCGTGCTCCTCGGAAACCACTTCGGCGCTCATATGACCGCGCCGCATTGGCTCTCGCGTGAAAATTATCATGTTCGATTATATATGGAGCGGCCGAGGCGCGTCTCGCGGTTTTTATCGCGTCAATTCCAGGCCGAGGGTCCGCTGGGGCAGAAGGGTTTGTTCATCTCGCGAGGCGCGGGGACGACCGAAGGCGCCGCCGCGGTGATGAAGGCGGCGCGGGTTCTCAGGGCGGGGATGATCGTTTATCTCGCGGGAGACGTCCGCTGGAACGGAGCGCACACCGCTCCCGGTCGGTTTCTCGGCAAGATGTTTCAGTTCTCGACGACGTGGGTTCTGCTCGCGGCGATGACGGGCGCCCCCGTCGTCCCCGTCTTCTGCGTGATGAACGAGGACGGCTCGCATCTGCTCGAATTTTTGCCGTATTACTACATCCCCGAAGACGTCAAACGGACGGGCTCGGCGGCTGTTTGGGTGCAAAAATGCCTCGATACGATCGAGGGCTACGTCCGCGAATATCCGTCGAACAGCAACGATTATTTCTTCTGGGACGACCCCGAGTGGGATAAACCCGCGACCTCGACGATCATCGCGGGCGCCGTTTGATCTTGCGTTCGACCGCGAATCGGGCTAAAGCTACGCCGCGAGCCGGCCGAGATCCCGCGGCGATCACTCCCGATAGCCGCTCCGATCCGCGCTTCGGCGCGGCGAAGCTCGATCCGCCTCGAATCCCCGGGTCGTAACGAATGAAGATGTTAATGAATCTTATGAATCTAATATTCTCTTACATCAAACGATATTGGCCCTGGCTTTTGCTCGCCGCGGCGATCGGCGCGGCGATCTGGCACGACGTCGATTTTCCCGAGGATGTCGATCCCGAATTTCCCTCGATTGCACGGACGACTTTCAGCAGGCGTCCTCCTCCCGCGTATCGGCTCGCCGAGCCCGGCGACACGATCGATCGTGTCGAGCTTTATCTCGCCGCGCTCGCGGTCGTCCTCGCGACGACGGGCCTCGGAACGTCGCTCGTTGAGCGCCTCCGCGATCGTTCGACCCGCGTCGGTTTGTGGATCTCGGCGTGGGGGCTCTCGACCGCGGCGATCTGGCACGCCTCGACTCCCGGCCCGACGTTCGATCGCTGGCACGGCCTGGGACCTCGGACGATCTTCGATCCCGCCGCGCCGAAGGCTCTTCGAATCGCGATCGCGTGCTCGGCGCTCGTTCTTTCACTGATAACGCTGGCGCCTTTGATCAAGCGCCGGCGCGAACTCGCGGCGCTCTGGCGCGTCGCGGGCGAACGATCGATTCGAGTTCTCTTAATCGTCGCGGCGATTCTGTGCGTGCTTCGGCAATTCGAGATCCCGGGGATCGAGCCCGTCGGTTACTGGCCGAGGTTTTCGATCGTCTTCAGCCTGCTTTTGTGGTGCTGCGTTTTGGCTCAATCGATCCCCGCGCCGAGGAAAAAAACGAGAGCCGCGGCGTGGTTCGCCGCGGCGACTTTCGGCTGGCTTTTGCTGGTGCGCGGAGGGCTAGACGTCGTCTGGCTGCATCGGCCGCTCCACCGGTTTCGCGAGATCGAAAACGGTCGCATTTATATCAGCGCTATGCCGACGTATCAGGGATTGGAAGAGGTTAATAAAAGACATCACTTTAAAACAATCATTAATTTGTTTCCCGAAGACACGCCGTTGCGGAGCCCGATCCTTCCCGACGAGATCAGGTTTGCGCGTGAGCATAAGATTCGATATGTGGGAAGTCCTTCGGACGCGAGTTCGGCCGACGCCTTTCTCGAGCTGACGCTCAAGCTCGCTCGCGACCCCGACGCGTGGCCGATTCTGGTCCACTGTCACGGCTGTCAGGATCGGACCCCCGCGTGGGTGGGGATTTATCGTTTTCTGTTCAAAGGCGATTCGCTGACGACGATCCTCCGCGATTACGAACGCTGGCGGGGATACGTACCGAAAGCGTCGGTCACGCTCTTGTATAATCGCGTGCTGGCGCAACGAGCCCGCGATCGGTTCGCCGCCGATCCGGTTTCAAAGATTCTGGCGAAGGCCGCGGCGGGGGTTCAAGATCCGTATTACGATCAGCTCGAATACGAGCGCGGGCTCAAGAAAACGTCGGCGTCACATCCTTCGGGATCGACCTCGAAGGGTTCCGAGAAATCGCCGGAGAAGATCGGCCGAAAAGACGACGAACGCTCGGCGAGCGCGCGATAAGCGGATCGGAGAAGGACGATACGACTATAAGTCGACGCGATCGATACGAAAACTGATTGAAAACTCGGTTTGATAACGGCGTGGTCTATTGAATTTATCCGGCGCGATTCGCTCGGGCGCATTGCTTTATCGAACGTTCGACCTGCATATCTCTCATTACATATCAATATAACAATGTTATATTCTATGATACCTTTATTGAGGTAAAAATGATATCTTGTCATCGGAGATGCTTGTCGTGATAGGCCGCGTCCTCGATCGAATCTCGAAAGATATTAAGTAGCACGATCGTCTCGGAATGAAGAACGCCGTAATCCTCCGGGGAGATCGCCTGTCCCTCGCCGTGCGCGACGGAATTCCGGTAATTTACCAGTCGGTCGATCACGGCTTTCTCCTTGAGCTCGAAGGGAGAATAATCGAGCCCCAGCGCCGCCGCGATCTCTCTGAGAACTTCGCTCTTCAAGTTGGACCGCGTCGAAATAACATTTTTCCATGGAATTCTTTGTTGAGGATAAGATGGAGATTCGATAAGCCGGAACTTCTCCACCAAATGAGCGTGGCTGGAAGTCTTATTCGCACGTCCAGCTTCCTTGATTTCGCCTCCCATCGCCAACGCGACGAAGCACGGCTTTAGTCGAGACAGATCCAAGGGTTTGTTCGATAAATATTTCAGATAAATTTGCGATGCGTCCTTGATAAATCCTTCCCAGTGGGCGTATAAGAGCGTTATTCCTGATCGCCTGAGGACATAAGAGTCTACTGAGGATGCAGAATCTGCGATGAATTTCTGTTGTGTCAGCTCTTTTTTCCTCCAAGCTATCGATCGATCGAGTCTCCTGGCTACCTGCGCGGGGGTGGCGATCCTCATTGTCCGAAGATGCTCCTTCCTCTCTGAATCGTCTTCGGAAGTCGTTCGGCGGCGGATAACCCTGACGAGGTGAGAAAACTCGTATCGGACCAAACCTCATCCTTCACCAGACGCTCGACGTCCATCGGTTGACGCGATTTAACGAACTTCTCGGCCGTCCAGCCAAGGCCAAGAGCGATCACTTCAAATGCGGCGACCGAAAATCCACCCGTGAATCGTTTTTTTGATTGATCGTACTTGCGAAAACTGTCTGATTCGAGCGCGGAATCGAGCAGGTCGAACACGGCTTTAAACGCCAGTTCCTCTTTCTTCGGGTCGAAACTTCGATCTAACGCCGCATTTTTCATTCTTTCGGTGAGAAAATCACCCAACGGCGTTCCGGGTAACTCGTCGATCGGCAGCTTCCTGAGCAAGATAAACCGAAGCGCCAGCTCCATGTCATAAGCTTCTTTCACAAGTTTTTCGGGAAGCGAGACGCACCTTTGGAATGATTGATACTTCGTGAGATTATCCAGCCTTTTAAAAAGATCCCTATTAATGCTAATCAGCATGCAATTCCGCAATTCTTGTGCCGTGAGACTCGATCCTCCCGTGTTGAGCCGCTGGAAAAGTTCATATTGCGCCGAATCGTCGCTCTCACGCAGAATGATCTTTATATCGATCTTTGATCGTTTGATATACCTTTGCTGATCGCTCGTAAGCGAATTCTCAGGATCGTGAGGGTCGTGCCACTTCTTCCGATCAAGAGCTTTAAGATACGTGGCGCCCTCGAGAATAAGCGGCTTTAATAGCTCTTGTCCCTCACCGCGTAATTGACCCATGAATTCAAAGATCGTCGAGAGGCGTTGCAATCCGTCGACGACATCCCACTTCCCATCCCGCCTCTGAGACACAAAAATGGATGGGAGCGGAATTCCCAATAAAATCGATTCAATCCACCGTGACTTCTGCAGGACCGACCAGCGAAAGTAGCGCTGGAATTCGGGGTGAATGTCTAATTCGCCGTTAATATAAAGATTATGCAATTCTCCGATCGACATCGAATATCCATCGGTGTGGATTTCCTTACGGAGATCGTCGATCTGTCGCTGCAAATCGTTTGAAGTCCCGTCGCTTTTCAATCGCGAACGCGACATGGTTTTTCCCATTCGAGCGTTCCTCCCGATAAGAATCTTACCAAAGCGATACGAGGGTTAGAAGAGAAAACTCTCTTGTTCAATTTCGGCGATCCGCCCGCGTTTTCGACCCGACGATCGTTGACGTTCGCTCGGGCGCGTGCTACAAAGATCGGACGGATCGTCGATCATGAAAAAGGGTTGAGTCGACGATTTCAATTGATCGAATCTCAACGTTTTCTTGATATCTCCGTTTCATATTCGCGATTCGACGATCACGACCGCCTGGAATGATCGATCATGCCCGACAAACCGAAACGACAGAAACGACGAAGAAGGATGTTCGGCCCGACGACGTTGATCACGCTCGTCGCGGCGATCGCGATTTACACATGGGTCGGGTTGCGTCCGTACGCGACGACCCAATATCGACGTTGGTCGCTTTTGCGTCAGTTGAAAGCCTCGAACTTCGCCGATCGAATCGCGATCCAGGCCGCGTTGGCGCGAGAAATCCGCTCGGGTATGAAATTCGATCTCGATCGAGCTCGCGACGATCCCGACCCTCGGATTCGCGAACTCGCTCTCACGCTCACGATCGAATCTCATTGGGGAAGTATCAAAGCGTATCCAAAATTGTTGATCGCCCTTTCCGACCGCGACGCGTCGGTTCGAGAAAGCGCGCTTTTCATGATTTCAAGATTTCATCGCATGAACCGAGGTCAAATCTCGGCGAGCGAACGTCGCGCATCGATTCAAAAGATCCAAGCGCTGATCGACGATCGCGATGCCGGCGTTCGATCCGCGTCGATCCAGGCTTTATCAAGTTTGCCGACCGAATATGAACTCTACCGAGAGACGCTCGAATCGGCGACGAACGACCCCGATCGAAGGGTTCGAGCCGCCGCGTGGACAGCGATCTTCGAGGTCGATCCCGACCTCGACCGCCGGTTCCTCGCGATGCATTCGCTCCTTCGCGATCCTCAATTCGAACATTGGGAATTCGATTCGACGTTGAATCTCTTTCATCTTAAAAATATCCAATCGATGCGAACAAGTTCGGGCTTGGATTTGTTCCTCAACGATCTGGGCTCGGGAGACGAGCGAACGCGAGAATTATGCGTCGAAGCTCTCGCGCGCCTATCGCGATCTTTTATCGATTCGTCGGCGAGCGCGATCGATCTTTCGCGAAGCGATAACAATGATTTCATCATGAGTATGGATTCTTTGATATCGCGGAAGATCGTCCCCGCTCTTCTGCGGGCGCTCGGCGATCCCGCCGGATCGGTTCGACTCGACGCCGCGGGCCTGATCGCGCTTGAACCATACGCGACGCATGTCGTCGATCAATCGGTCGTCGATCAAACATTATTCAATATCGTTATGGATAAGTCGTTGGACAAATCGACGCGCGGGTTCGCTTGCCGTCGCCTCGTTTCTCACCTGCCGAAGAGTTTGCATTTTTTTCAGGATCTGATCACGAGCGATTCGATCGTGATCGAAGGGCTTTTTCACGACGAGATTCTCTCCGAGTTGACCACGCGGGGAACCGACGCCGAGACGGCGATCCCTTATCTTCTCAAGCTCGCGAGACGATCGGGACGCGTGCGCAATCTGGCCTACCTCGCGCTCCACGCGATCGACCCGGCCGCGATCGACGCGATCGAATCACGCGACTCGAACGAAAAAACGCGGGATCTCGTCGCCCCCGATTCCAAGAATCGTCAAACGCGACGGTGAATTTACCGGCGCCGCGACCCGCCGTTCGAACGAATTATTATTTTTTCTATTTACATAAACTCTTCTTACGCATCGATCCGTCATCTCGTTCTATCTCCATACCTCTGATAATTGACCGAGACGCTTGCGAACCGCTCCGGAATGTCCTTCCTCATGCTTTTTAACACGGCCGACTCCGATCGCCGCGTCGCGCCGTGATTCGTCGATCGGGCGCGACCAAGGCGCACGTTCGACCGATCGATTTTCAGCCGGCATTATCAAAATATGACGATAAAAGAGATAGCACCTTGACAAAATCCACGGGTTTTGTCATATGATCGTCAAAACCGGATTCTTGCGCGAGCCGACGATCGGAGTCTTGCCCGTACCCCGTCATCGCGACGATTTTCACGTCTTTCAAGCTCGGCAAAAGCCGAAGCCGACGAGCGACCTCGTAGCCGTTGATCCCCGGCAAACCGATATCGAGCAGCACGACGTCGGGAAGATGAGAAGCCGCGACGTCGAGCGCGCTCGAGCCCGCGTAGGCCGTCCGAACGTTGTGCCCCGATAACCGCAACAATTTCGCCAGAACGTCGGTCGAATCGACGTTGTCGTCGACGACGAGCACGCGTAAACCCGTCGTCGCGTGATCGTCGTGCTTGGCGGAATGCGTTTCGGATCGGATCGAAGCGTTCTGTAAAACAGGCATGCGAACGATGAACTCGCTTCCTCGACCGATCCCTTCGCTGTGCGCCGCGACCTTGCCGCGATGCATCTCGACGAGATGCTTGACGAGCGATAAACCGATGCCGAGCCCTCCCTGCGAGCGATCGAGCGATCGCCTCGCCTGCGTGAAAAGGTCGAAAACAAGCGGGAGGAGTTCGGTCGCGATTCCAACGCCCGTATCGCGCACTCGAAGCAGCATTTCATTTTCTTCTTGATCGACGCTCAACCAAATCGTTCCCTCCTCGTCGGTGTATTTCGCGGCGTTGTTCAAAATGTTCACGACGACCTGCTCCATCCGCGTCGGGTCGACGTGCAACCAAATCGGATCGTCGGGCGACGATACGATTAATTGATGACGGCGGCGATCGATCAACGGGCGAACCGATTCGACGGCGCGATCGACGATGATTCTCATATCGATCCGTTCCAGATGAAGCCGGACCCGCCCCGTGGTGATGCGCGAGACTTCAAGCAAATCGTCGACCAACCGTGACAACTGCCCGACTTGTCGCTCGATGATGCCGCGAGCCTCTTTCTGGATCAGGTTTTCCTCTTTTTGGAGCCTGAGCAGATGCACCGCGTTGAGGATGGGCGAGAGGGGGTTGCGGAGCTCGTGCGAGAGCATCGCCAGGAACTCGTCCTTGCGGCGGTGTTGATCGGCCAAAGCCGCGGCCTGCTCGCGCGTTTCGCGCTCCAATCGGCTTCGTTCGGTGATGTCTCGAATGTTGCATTGAACAACTTCGTGATGATCCATGTGATAGATGTTGCTGACGAATTCGACCTCCGACTTCCGTCCGCTTTTGGATTGGAGCGGCAGGTGGTCGTAGCGGATGTAGCCGTTTTGCTTCAGTTCCTCGTAGGCGGCTCGGTTCGCTTTGACGTCTTGAAACAAACCGATCTCCCACAATTCCTTACCAAGAAACTCGTCGTGCTCGTAACCCAAAAGCCCGCTCATGAACGGGTTGGAGTCGATGATTTTGCCGCTATCGGCGTCGAGGATAAGAATGCCGTCCTTGGCGGTCTGGAAGAGTCGCCGATACTTGATCTCGGAATCACGTAAGCGGGCCTCGGCGCGTTTCCGTTCGGTAACGTCCTCGATCGCGAGGAGGATCAGCTCGGGGCCGCTATCGACCGAGGTGAATCGGCTCGCGTTGAGCATCATCGTTCTGGAACCGAGCAACTTGAAATGATGCTCAACCTCAAAATTCTCGACGGGGTGATGATCGGCCAGAACCTCGTCGAGCAAATTCCGCAGCCGGGGGATGTTCCACTCCCCCTCCCCCAGATCGAAGACGAATCGCTCCACGGTCTGTTGTTTCGTAACATGAAAGGTATGATAAAATGCGGAATTGGCCGTCTTAACGATCAGGTTTTTATCGAGGACGAGGAACGGCTCGCGCAAGGTTGCGATGATATTTTGAGAGAAAGCGAGCGAATCTTTGATTTCGAGTTCTTGCCGCCTCCGTTCGGAGATGTCTCGAAAGACGAGAACGACCCCCGCGACCTCTCCCGACGCGTTGCGGATCGGCGCGGCGCTATCGTCGATCGGCCTTTCGGCGCCGTCTTTGGCGATGAGGAGCGTGTGATTCGCCAGGCCCACGACCACCGCTTCGCGGAAGGCTCGGTCGGCGGGATTCTCAACAGGTAAACGAGTGTCCTCATTGACGATCCGAAAAACGAGATCGAGCGTTATTCCCGACGCCTCGGCCTGAGACCAACCCGTCAATTGCTGGGCGACGGGATTCAAGAACGTGATTTTGCCGTCGGTTCCCGTCGTGATCACCGCGTCGCCGATGCTCTCGAGCGTCACTCGGAGCCATTCGCGCTGTTCGTAGATCGCGTCGGCGCCGGAGTTACGTTTCCCTTCGTCGTCGATCGGATTCTTCCCACCAGATGATTTTTTGCTCATAATCTAATTTCTCTTTTTGATCCAAAACCGAACTTTCGCTTATTAAAATCTTACACCGCGAGTGATATTGAAACAATCACACGGATTTTGGCTTCAAATTTGCAGGCGATAATTTTTGGGTCTTGCCGATGTGATCGTCGACCAATATGCTAGATTATTAGACTCCATTTATTTTGGCAAGTTGCGAAGAGATTCATGATCGATCCTGCCGAGTTGTTGATTGAGAAAACGGTGTTACCGGTCGCCGATCCCGACGCCGATTTGCCGATCGATTGCGATCCGCCCGAGCGGATCTCGCTCGCTGTTCGGCTCGCGGTTTTGATCGTGATCCTCGTTCCGCTTTTGGGCGTGGCGGCGGCGCCGTTCATTGTTTGGGGATGGGGGTTTCGCTGGACCGATTTGATCCTGTTGCTGAGCCTTTATTTTCTGACGGCGTTGGGAATCACGGTCGGATATCACCGGCTGTTTGTCCATCGGTCGTTTGAGACGAACATCGTCGTCAAGTTCGTGTTCGCGGTTTTGGGGTCGATGGCGGTTCAGGGACCGCTTTTGAAGTGGGTCGCGACACACAGGAAGCACCACCAGCACTCGGACAAAGAGGGGGATCCTCACTCGCCGCACGTTGAATCCGCGGGGATCTTCGGGGTTTTACGTGGAGCGTGGCACGCGCACATCGGCTGGATGTTCGATCCCGATCCCCCCGATCTCGAATCGTATGTTCAAGATTTACGCCGTAGCCGCGCGTTGCTGATTGAAAACGCGTTGTTCCCCGTTTGGGTTGCGCTTGGTTTATTGATTCCGGCGGTCTTGGGCGGATTGCTCACCAAAACGTGGTCGGGGGTTTGGACGGGTCTGATCTGGGGAGGGCTCGTGCGGGTTTTCCTGGTGCATCATGTAACGTGGAGCGTCAACTCGGCTTGCCATTTATGGGGTTTACGCCCGTACAGGAGCAACGACGAAAGCCGAAACAACGCGGTGTTCGGCGTCCTGGCGATGGGCGAAGGCTGGCACAACACGCACCACGCGTTTCCGACCTCGGCGCGGCACGGATTAAAATGGTGGCAAATCGACATAAGCTATTGGGTGATCTGGATCCTCGAGCGGACGGGGCTCGCGTGGGACGTCAAGCTCCCGTCGCCGCAGGCCGAACTTCGAATGCGAAGGACGTCTTGATATGATCGAATTCATTCTGTTTTCGAGTTTCGATCGCGAACGACCGTCGCGGCCGAGTCTCGATCCGCTCGAGATCATACGCCGCGAGAACCGACCGCTCAAGGCGACGATCACGGAGGCTAACCGGAAAGTAAACCGCATATTCGGCGGGATCCGAGTCGGAACCCGAATTTGGGAGGGCGAACCTCCTGGTGAGCCGCATTATGATGTTTGCAATCATTGACCGAAAAAACGGCCGCATCGCCTGAGTTTACGAAAAGCGGCTCGACGGGAGGTTCGCCCTCCCAAATAAAATGAAACGACATCTAGATATTTAAGATATTTGGCGAGATTTGAGGGAAATCCCGAAAGTGGAAAGTCGAACCGAACCCGAAATTGGGAGGGCGAACCCGAAAGTGGGAGGGCGAACCGCCTAGTGAGCCGTATTATGATGTTTGCGATTATTGACCGAAATATCGGCCTCTTCGCCGGTGTTTATAAAAAGAGGCTCACCGGGAGGTTCGCCCTCCCAAATAAAATGAAACGACATCTAGATATTTAAGATATTCGGCGAGATTTGAGGGAAATCCCGAAAGTGGAAAGTCGAACCGAACCCGAAAGTGGGAGGGCGAACCTCCTGGTGAGCCGAATTATGATGTTTGCGATGATTGACCGAATAATCGCCCTCTTCGCCGGTGTTTATAAAAAGAGGCTCACCGGGAGGTTCGCCCTCCCAAATAAAAAGAAACGACATCTAGATATTTAAGATATTCGGCGAGATTTGAGGGAAATCCCGAAAGTGGAAGGTCGAACCGAACCCGAAAGTGGGAGGGCGAACCCGAAAGTGGGAGGGCGAACCCGAAAGTGGGAGGGCGAACCGCCTGGTGAGCCGTATTATGATGTTTGCGATGATTGACCGAAATATCGGCCTCTTCGCCGGTGTTTATAAAAAGAGGCTCACCGGGAGGTTCGCCCTCCCAAATAAAAAGAAACGACATCTAGATATTTAAGATATTCGGCGAGATTTGAGGGAAATCCCGAAAGTGGAAAGTCGAACCGAACCCGAATTTGGGAGGGCGAACCTCCTGGTGAGCCGTATTATGATGTTTGCGATTATTGACCGAAATATCGGCCTCATCGCCGGTGTTTACAAAAAGAGGCTCACCAGGAGGTTCGCCGTTCCAAATAAAAAGAAACGACATCTAGATAT
>JAJYWB010000124.1 GCA_021791715.1 Planctomycetota bacterium
CTCCTTGCCTTTACAAGCCTTGAGTCTTGAATCCATTCAAGGATTGTAGCAAGGAGGCCGATTATTTCCTATCCCGTTTAGGAATCATGAGTTACAATTTCCGAGTGCCATTCGTGTCTGGGTTCTGCCGCCGTTATTTGAACATGCCAAAAGTTGGGTGTCTGGGTTCTGCCGCCGGCGGTCCTCCTCCTCGCATTTAATCGGGATACAAAGATTCTTTGTTTTATTTGGACATGCCAAAAGTTGGGTGTCTGGGTTCTGCCACCTATTTGGACATGCCAAAAGTTGGGTGTCTGGGTTCTGCCAATTTGGACATGCCAAAAGTTGGGTGTCTGGGTTCTGCCAATTTGGACATGCCAAAAGTTGGGTGTCTGGGTTCTGCCAGCTATTTGGACATGCCAAAAGTTGGGTGTCTGGGTTCTGCCAGCTTCTGGGTTCTGCCAGCTCTGGGTTCTGCCAGCTGGGTTCTGCCAGCTGGGTTCTGCGAATTTGGACATGCCAAAAGTTGGGTGTCTGGGTTCTACCATCTGGGTTCTGCCACGGTGGTTTAGGTCCGCATAGCTGTTGCTGACCCTTCCGGTTGTCAGTGCCTAAGTATCGAACCATGCTCCGTTTCCACATCCCGCTCGTCGAACAGTACGCGCGCTATTAACGCATACGGCTCCCGGACAGAACTCGCTCGACCTCGGGAGTTCAAAAATCCAGACACCCATAAATCGATCGTCTGTTAAATTCAGTGATTAAATCGTCTAAACCCTGGATAATCGGAGGGGATAATTATAGGGGTGTGGGTTCGGAAGCCATCAAATCGTTACATCAGTTTTGGTATGAAGCCGCGCTCGTCGACGCCGCCACTCGAAATCCCAAAATGCTAAGCGCGGTTTTCGGAGAGAACCAGTTCCGAACGGCGGATCTGAGTTTTCTCGGCCCGCTGTTCCAGCACCCTCCGCGGTTGGAACGGACCAAAGTCGTTTCCGAACCGCGCGGATCGATCGCCGGATTCGATAAGCTCTCGTAATACTTGTGATCATGAAGATCCCAGCACCACTCCCAAACGTTCCCTTGCATATCTTTCAAACCATAACGGTTTGATTGAAATCGGCCCACCGGAGCGGTGAAAACAAAGCCGTCGTTCGATTGAATCGTATTCGTATCATGTACCTGCTTTCGGTAAGCTTCGTCGGCGACGTTGCCGAATTTCGCGATCGATTCGGGATCGTCGCCTCCCACGTATCGCGTCGTCGTGAGACCTCGACAAGCGTATTCCCACTCTGCCTCCGTCGGTAGTCGGATTCCATCGGCGTTCCAGTCGGGAACACTCACGTTATCGCCGTCAATCCGATAAAAGGGGCGTCTTCCTTCTTGAACGCTTTGCCAATTGCAGAATTCGATAGCGTCACGCCAGGTCACATTCACCACGGGATGATCGTCGTTCTGATCAAACCCGGTCCATTGCCAGGTGTACTGCGATCCCGAATCGCTCTCGTTTGCTCGTTTATGCCAACCCGACCCCCCTTTGCCGTTTCGTTCGACTTCCGTAAGATAATTCGCCGATTTCACGAACTTGGCGAATTGACCGCGAGTAACCTCGGTTGTTCCTATGTAAAATGGTTTGCTAATACGCACCTTGCGACGGGGATGCTCGGAACCTAAAACGAGCAGCCACACATTTCTCTTAAAGTCATCGGTGAATTCGGAATAAACTCGCTCAATATCGGTCGTTTCTTCTTTATTCGTTCCCATCATGAACGTACCCGAGGGAATTCTTCTTAGCTCGATTCCCGTCGATTTCATCGTGACGACATCGGGATTACGCGTATCGGCGTTCCTTAGGCGAGAACCGATGATTAAGTGCTCGTTCGCCTTTCCCACGGTCGTCGGTTCTTGATTGGGGTTGATTTCGACGACTCGTTCCCGAACCCGCTCGACCAGATCGGGCCAGGAAATCGGATCTTCCGGAAGCCGATCGCGAAAAGCTTCCAGAAGCCCGACCGCGAAAACCCCGTGTTTCTTGTCGCGACTTTCCAGCGATACTTGTCCCGAAGAACAACTGAGCAAGACCGAGCAACCATCGGGTGGAGCGATCGAGCTTCCATCAATTCCTCGCGTTCTCTCATTACGGATGGGGTCTGTAAATATTTTTTCATGGCAAGCATCGATTAAAACCAAGCCGCTCACTCCCCTGCTTCCTAGCCGACGACGGGTAAGCTTATGTAGCGAGAGCATCGTGTTCGGATCGTTCGGAGCGGCGTCGACGGGACAGAAGTAACTTTCATCGGTCTCGATTTTATCGCCGGCTCGGTCCGTCGCGGTCGTCCTAAGCCGCAAACCGTGACCCGATAGCGCCACGAGAGCGATATCCCTTTCGCGCAGATCTTTGAAGAGCGAGTTCAGTTGAATCTCTATATTCTTAAGTGTAGGTTTCAGTTTTCCTTCGTTTGATCCCTTCATGACGACGACTTTGTCGAAACCGATCGCTTTGAGTTCGACCGCCACTTCATCGACGTCCTTCTCCGAGAAATCGAGGTCGGCGAAATCGCGGCTTTCGTAGCGATCGACGCCGATCAGTAACGCCGCTCTCGCGGGTTTTCTCCCGACGATCGATCCCATTACTAGAAACACAATCGCGAACCCGATCAGGATCGCTCCTCCAATTCGTATTCGATTCTTCCGCGACATCGTAGCCTCCTCCTTTCAATCGGTTATATCAATGATATGTGTACTTAAATGTCGGAAGAATTCCGATCAATCCTTCAACCGGTCTTTTACCCGGTGATACAAAAGGATCAATCACACGGCGCACAATACCGCCGTCGAATCCAGTTTATCAATCAAAACACGGCGATCCAGTCCAAAGTTAAGAGTTAACCTTCTCCGCTTCGATCGGCGTCGCACTTTATTCTCGCTTCAGCCGCGTCGTCGAACCGTTTTGGATTGATCGGTTACTTGAGATATCTTGTCGAACTTTATTCTCGCTTCCGCCGCGTCGTCGAGCTCCAACGTCGTGAACGTATCATCATTATCGATAATATTAAATAATTGTTAGTAGACAAGCCTTTTTGGTTTGGTTTCACCGACGCGATTACGTAGGCCGGGGGCGAGCCCCATCGCGAGGGCGACGAGTTCAATCGGATGCAACGTCCATTTGGGAGCGGCTTGTTCCATTTGCATCCGGCACGCTCCGCATTCGGTGGCGCCGAGGTTGATATCTCCTTCACGGAGCCGCGCGCGGAGCGGGCCTCCGGCGCGGAGCGACGCGCGGAAATTGCGCCGAGCCAGACCGAACGTGCCGGCCATTCCCGAACAACCGCGATCGATAAACTCGACGTCGAGCCCCGGAACGCGGCGGATCAGGTCGAGCCCGGGAGTTCCAACGTTTAATGCTCGAAGATGACACGGTTGATGATAACCGACCTTGGCGTGGAGCGGGACGTCGAGCGGAGGCAACAGCCCCCTTGAATCGAGCCCTGAGAGATATTGGATCAGATCGAGCGTGTTCTCGGCGACGAGCTCGGCGTCGAGATCGTCGGTCAGTTTCTGATAATGGTGTTTGATCATAAGAGCCGCGGTCGGCTCGGTGCAAACGATCGTGTATCCGTCGCGGACGGCTTCGCCGAGGATACGCAGGTTCGCGAGCGCGAGTTCGCGCGCCCGGTCGAGATCTCCCGCGACGTAAGCGGGCATGCCGCAACCTTTTTGTCGAGGAGGAACATAAACATTCACCCCCGCGTGACGGAGAACCGCGATCGCGGTTTCGGCGAGTTCGGGATCGAAATGATCGGCGAAGATATCGACGAAGTAGGCGACGCGAGGCCCCGGCAGATCGGGTCTGGGACGCGTGAGGCCGAGCTTGCGGGCGCGGTCGAGGAACGACCCTCTGCGCGGCCTGGGGAGGCGACGAAATCGTGAAAGCCCCGTCGTTCGTTCGAGGAGACGACGAGCGAGGGGATTGGTGAACAAGAATTGAAACGCGATCGGGAATCGGCTCGCGAGGCGAGCCCAGCGATCGACGCGCGAGGTGAGCCAGTCGGTCGTCGATAAGCCGTGATTGTTCACATAAGCAGCCTTGGCTTCTATCATGAGCGTCGAGACGTCGACGCCGGCGGGGCACTCCGAACGGCACATTTCGCAGTGAACACATAAGTTTGCATGTTGTTTGACTTCGTCTCCGCCCCACATTCGCGGATCGAGCCTGCCGACCGCGATCGAGCGGATGACGTTCGCCTGGGCTCGCGGGGTCGCGGCTTCGACGCCGAGGGCGCGGAACGCGGGGCACATCCGCAGTTCGGGCTCGCGCGATCGACACGCTCCGCAGCCGTTGCACGCCGAGGCGATCTCGAGCAAACCCGAATCGACGAGCCGAAGCCGTTGTTCGATCGCGAACGAATCGGAGGATTCCGAGGTTTCGATCTCGGGTTCTTGATCCGATCGAACGATCACGGGGACGTTCCACGACGATCCGTCGAGCGCCGATTCGGCCGCGAACGCGTGATCGAAGTTCTCTTCGCCGCGCACGGTCAGGCGCGGAAAAGCGCGCAGATCGCCCAGGCCCGAGCGAGGGTCGTCGACCACGATCTTACCGGGGTTAAAGATATGATCGGGATCGAAAGCGTCTTTCACGCCTCGATATAGAGGATAAAGATCGCTTTTATGAGTTCGTAATAGCCATGAACGTGTGAGCCCGCAACCGTGCTCTCCCGAGATCGTGCCGCCGAGCGACGCCGCGGCTTCGTGGACCGCCTCGGCCAGGGGCGCGAGCTTGGCGCGATCGGCGGGATCCGAAAGATCGAGAAAAGGCCGCGCGTGCACCCGCCCCGCTCCCGCGTGCGCGTAGATCGTCGAACTAACATGAAATTTTTTAAAGATATTCTGGATTTTATGGAGATAATCGGCGAGCGTCTCGACGGGAACGGCGACGTCTTCGACGAGGGGCACGGGGCGTTTCGGGGGCGCCTTGCGGAGCAGCGCGGGAAGAACGCGGCGGCGGAGTGAGAGAGTTCGTTCGCAGTCGTGTTTGCGATCGAGGAGGATCGGATCGGCGGCGATTCCGCGAGAGATCGCGAGCGCGTGTTTCGCCGAGTTCGCGGCGAGCGCGATTTCGCCTGAGTGATCGCCTTCGAAGGCGATCAAGAGCGCCCCCTGAGCGGTCTCGGGCCAGGATTCGAGCAAATCGGGTTCGACCTCGCGCGCCAGCCTGATCAGCCTGGGATCGAGGAGTTCGCACGCGGCGGGCGCGAACGCGAGCGAGACGGGAGCGGCGGCCGCGGCGTCGATCAGCCGGTCGAACACGGCCAGCACGACCGCGTGCGAGGCGGGAATCGCCACGGTTTTCAACGTCGCCTCGGTGACGATCGCGAGCGTTCCCTCGGCGCCGACGAGGAGCCGCGCCAGGTCGATCCCCGCTGCTTTGGCCGCGGCGGCGAGCGCATAGCCGGCGCGGTCGTGGACGAGCCTCGGCTTGTCGTCTCGCGCCGTCGTTTCGCCGTGATAGCGAATGATATTCGCTAATTTACGAATGAGAGCGCGTTCAAAATCAACGGGAGATTCGTCGTCGCTCGGCCACGGTTTGATTTCGGCGATTCCCGTTTCGCCGTGCGAATAGACGATTTTGAGCGTATCGACCGCGTCGGCGGTCGTTCCGTAACGCAACGATCGGGGCCCCGCGGCGTCGGCTGCGATCATTCCGCCGATCGTGCACGATTCGGAACCTCCCGCCTCGGCGCCGATTCGTCTCCCAAAAGGAAGCAATTGAGCATTTAAGGAATCGAGCACAACTCCTGGCTGAACGATCGCTCGATCGTCGGCGATCTCGATCACCCGGTTGAAGTATCGACTGAAATCGACGACGATTCCGGCCCCCAAGCTTTCGCCGGCGAGCCCGGTCCCGGCGCCACGGGGATGAATCGCGATCCGATTCGAGGCGGCGTACCGGACGACCGTCGTGACGTCGTCGAGGTGACGCGGTGCGACGATCGCGAGCGGTTCAACCTCGTGAAGGCTCGCGTCGATCGAATAATCGGCGCGGTCGAGCGGATCGAGCAACAAGTCGCCCGCGATCAGCCCCCGAAGGTCGTCGTGAATACGCGATCTCTGTTCATCCACGGAGAGAATCCGGCGCTCAGCGCGTCGTCGAGCGAACGAAACCGAATCGGTCCCGGCCGCGCCGAGATCGTCGCGATTATTCTCACCCGTTTCGAGTCCGCGTTCAACGCGCGCGGGGCTCGATCGGCGAATCGAGCCGATTCGCGGCGGAATCGGCCTCGGCCGCGGCGCGGCTCCTTAATTCCTCGGCGCGGATTCGCTCTTGTCGGTACCGCTCGCCGATCGCCAGATCGAACGGCGCGTAACGCCCGCCGGGGTTCGATCCTTCGCCGCGACATTGAGTTAAACAGCGGTAACAGATCGTTACTTCAGGAACATATTTGTATAAAACGAAATCGAGGACCGCGGAGAGGATCAGAATGAACATCGTCCAGAAAGGCATATCAAAATAATAGAACACGGTGCTGACGGAGAGGCCGACGACGACGATCGCGAGGCCGAGGCCGTGGGGGAAATCTTTTTGCACGTAGAGGTCGGCGGAGGCGCAATACGGGCACGCGGCGAGTTCGCGGGCGACGATCGAACCCGCGGCGATCGGTCGATCGTAGCCGCATCGCGGGCATTTGAGCTCGGAGAGCGATTCGGAAACCGCGGTCCGCGCGATCGCCGAGCATTCGGGACAGTTCCAGGTTAATTCCATATGGGTCGCTTTACGTAAGGATGTTCCGGATTGTTTATGCGATCATAAAACGAGGTTCGACGATCGAGAGAGGATGAGCGCCGTGACCTCGCCGAAGAGGACGAGGATGAGCGCGATGTAGAGGATTCCGGTGGCGGATTGCGTCGAGCGAATCGCGATCGTGCGCAGCGCCAAAACGAGCGCGACCGCGACCGCGCCGAAGCCGACGAGCCAACGCGCCGCGAGGATGATCGAATCGATCGATCCTTGGTCGACGAGCGCCGAATTCGCCGAGTCGCCGGATCCCGCGAGCCATATCGACAGCCCCCAACCGGAGAGGCCGGCGCGGACGATCAGGGCGATCAATCCCGCCCGGGTGAAGCGTCGTAGCGGGTTCATCGACATCGCGGGGGCTGTGAGGTAATGATGGCCGAGCAGCATGGCGCTGAAGATCGTTCCGAGGACGAGCGCCGACGCCATGCTCCCCGAGGTCGTCGCGATGAAAGCCGCCGGGGCGTGGAATTTGGGTGAGACGATCAGAACGATCACTCCCGCGATCGTCAACGCGCGATCGATCCAATCGGCGGGTTTCGTGAGCCCGAGCCCCCAGGCGAGACTCGCGAGATAAGCCAAAACCGCGGCGACGATCGCACCCAGGGGCGCCGCGTGCGCGATCCCGCCCCGAGCCGAATCGAGCGCCGCGACAACCCATAAACCTAATATAATATAGGTGTGTGTGCGAAAGTAGCGGAGCGGGACCTCGCGCCAGGTAATGAGAAGGAGCGACGCCGACAGGCCGACGGCCAATCGCGCGGCGAAATCGGCGATCATTCCTCGGTTCCAGTTTCCACGCTGCGTGATGAATCAAAGATCGTCATTCCCCAAGCTTACAGGCGGATCGGCCCGGGGACAAGACGATCGACCCGATCGCTCTTTTGATCGAAATCGGGTTTCATGATTACTTTCTACCGCCGTAGATGAGCGATAGGACTTCGGACCGGCTCGCCATATTATCTTTAAAGACTCCGCGCATCGCGCTCGTCATGCACAGGCTGCCTGGTTTGTGCACGCCTCGAACGGTCATGCAACTGTGCGAAGCCTCCATCACGACGGCGACTCCGCGCGCGTCGAGTTCGTTCATCAACAGATCGGCGATCTCTTCGGTAAGACGCTCTTGAACCTGGGGACGTTTGGACAACGCCTCGACGACCCTCGGGATCTTGGAAAGCCCGACGATCTTGCCGTCGGGAAGATACGCGACGTGGGCTTCGCCGAAGAACGGCAGCAAATGATGCTCGCAGAAGCTCTCAAAACGGATATCTTTAATGAGTACGATTTCATCATATTGCTGAGTGAACAACGTTTCGAGGTGTTCGCGCGGGTCGCAACCGATTCCGCGAAAGACCTCGGCGTACATCCGAGCGACGCGGTCGGGGGTGTCGACCAGCCCCTCGCGATCGGGGTCTTCGCCGACCGCGATCAGGATCTCGCGGACGGCGCGGCGGATCCGTTCGTGATCGACATTGGTATGAGAGATCGATTCGGCGACGCTCGGCGCGACTCCGTTCGTCTTCGTCGCGGCTGATTTCGCCATCGGCTGGGCTCCGGACGCTAGAAGTTTGGGCGTAACTTCAAGTAGGTAAAAGAGTTCGGTAATTCTCGCACAAAATTTATTGTAGTCGTTCGGGGGGGTGGAATCAAGCAAACGGGGGTCGTCGGGTTCAATTATCGCTGAATTTCGGAGGAAAAGCGCGACGATCGATCACCGATCGCGCGATCGGGCCGACGAGTCGACTCAATTGTTCGATCAACGCCTGGGCTCGATAAGCGACGCGTCTTTCGGCGAGCAGCTCTTGTTTCACGCTTGCGGGAAGCGAGAGCGCGTGAGCCAACAGATCGGTCGTCGTCCCCAGCGGAGCGTTCGAGTTGAGCAGTTTGGCGAGTTCGGGATCGATCGATTCCTCTTTCTCGGCGGCGATCCGGAACAACGCGACGAGTTCGTCGCGCGACGGAGCGGGCGCGAACGGATCGAACGCGTCGCAATCGTCCAACAACTCCCCCTCGGCGATCCGATAGAGCGTGTCGGTCGCGATTTCTCGAATCAATCGAACGCGTTTGCATCCAAGTAAAAGATAATTGAATCGACCGTCGACGAGCCGCTCGTACTGAACGATTTTGCCGACGGAGCCGATCGATTCGAACTCGGGTTCGCCCGCGATCGCTTGCGATTCGCGGCGCTTCGTTTGAACGATCGTCACCAGTCCGTCGGTCGCCAGAGCGTCGACCGTCAATTGCCGATATCTTGGTTCAAAAATATGAAGCGGCAAAATCGCTCCGGGAAATAAGACGATCCCCGGCAAGGGAAAAAGGCGGCATTTTCCGTTAAAATCTTTGATCTCGAATTCACGCGTCATGTCGTAATTCCGTCTTCTTTTCGCGGCGATCTAAGCCTGAAACCGCGTCGGCGAGCGGCGCCCGCGTCTTGTCTTCGTGTGAAAAATAAAAATCCGTCGATAATCGCTGGTTATTCTATTGAGGATCGGCCGAGCGGCAAGGTGAAGTCGTTTCGTCCTTGACATCGCTCGAGCCCGAGCCGACGATAATCCACCGCGATCGGCGGCGGCGGACGAATCGCGCGAAATAACCCGCGCCGCCGGGCTTTTCCAATCCCTCAAAACGTATACAATGCCGCGAAATCCACTCGATTCTCACGCTCATCAAATCGATACGGCGCTCCGGCTCGCGTATCCCGAGGTTCATTGCGCGCTCGTTCACTCAAACGCCTTCCAGCTCCTCGTCGCGACGATCCTCTCGGCGCAATGCACCGATGTTCGAGTGAATCTAGTAACCCCCGCGCTGTTCGCACGTTTTCCAACGGCGTTTGAACTCGCGAAAGCCGAACTTACCGATGTTGAAGAGCTGATCCGATCGACCGGTTTCTTTCGCGCCAAAGCGAAAAACCTGGTCGCCGCGGCGTGCAAGCTCGTCGAACTTCACGGAGGCGAAGTTCCGCGCGATCTCGAAGCTCTTACAAAACTGCCCGGGGTCGGCCGCAAAACCGCGAACGTCGTGCTGGGGACGGCGTATGGAATTCCATCGGGAATCGTCGTCGATACCCACGTGAAACGGCTTTCCACCCGAATGGGACTGACCGAATCCAAAACCCCCGAGGCGATCGAGCAAGATCTGATCGCCAAGTTGCCGAGCGAATCTTGGATCGATTTTAGTCATCGCTTGATCACCCACGGGCGAGCGATCTGCTCGGCGCATAATCCCAAATGCTCGGCGTGCGCGCTCGAAACGATCTGCCCGAAAATCGGCGTGAAATCGCGTAAGGAATCGGCCGGAAGCGAGCCGAAATCGTCGCGTGAAAGTGCGGCGAAATCGCGCGCGGGATCGGCCGAAAGCAATTCGAAATCGTCGCGTGAAAGTGCGGCGAAATCGCGCGGGAAATCGGCCGGAAGCGAGCCGAAATTGTCGCGTGGTACCGAGGCGAAAAGGTCGAGCGCGGCGGCGAACAATGAACGGGTTCATGCGACCAAGGCTTTGAAAAAGCCG
The DNA here is from genome assembly GCA_021791715.1 of Planctomycetota bacterium. Taxonomy (GTDB): domain Bacteria; phylum Planctomycetota; class Planctomycetia; order Isosphaerales; family Isosphaeraceae; genus JAKBCQ01. Next base: position 10,280 of record JAJYWB010000124.1, read on the forward strand.
CTTGAATCGACGGAAAAGAAGGCGCGAGGGGACGAATCGTCGAAGATCGCCGAGATGAAGCGGAAACGCGAGAAAAGCAAAGCCAAACGAAACGACCGCGAAGGACCGAAACGAAACGATCACGAAGGCTCGAACGAATGACGGTGCGGCGTCGTTCGCGCTCGGGATTCGGCGATCGGCGCCGCTTCCGATCGATGCCGAGAAATTCGCTCCGCGCGGCGGGCGCCTCGGATTCGGCTATCGAATCGTCCGCCTCGATCGTATTCTATCGTGAAATATCGAAATCGATCCCCGCGTCCGATCACGATCATCAACGATGATCGACGAATTCACAGAATTTGAGTAATCATATGCATATCCAAGATATTTTTGCCCGCCATAAAACGACGTTTAGTTTCGAGTTTTTTCCGCCTCGAACCGATCACGCCGCCGACGAGCTTTTCGGGGTGATCGAGAATTTGAAACGGCTCAACCCGGCGTTCGTTTCGGTGACATACGGCGCCGGGGGCTCGACGCGTCGGCGGACGCACGATCTCGTCGTTCGGATTCAACGCGAGACGGGGCTGACGGCGGTTTCTCATCTGACGTGCGTTTGTCACACGCTCGATGAGCTTGAGGAGATCGTCGATCGCTACGCCGAGAGCGGAGTCGAGAACATTTTGGCGCTGGGCGGCGATCCGCCGAAAACCGCGGTCGGTCACAACCGCGATCAAGACGCCTTCCGACACGCCGCGGAGCTCGTGCGGTTTTTAAGGTCGAGGACGAACGTTCCCGATCCGCGCGGTTTTGGAATCGGCGTGGCGGGGTTTCCCGAGGGGCATCCCGCGACGCCGAACCGGCTTCTTGAAATGGATTATCTGAAAAAGAAAGTTGATGCCGGCGCCGATTATATTTGTACGCAGTTATTTTTTGATAACCATGATTTTCATGATTTTCGCGAACGGTGCGAGCACGCCGGAGTTCACGTTCCGATCCTGGCGGGAATCATGCCGATCACGCACCGAGCCGGAATGCTGCGAATGGCCGAACTCGCCGCCGGAGCGAGGATCCCCGCGCGGTTGCTTCGCGCGATCGACCGGTGCGGCGATAACGACGAGGCTGTTTCGAAGGTCGGAATTCACTGGGCGACCGAACAATGTCGCGAACTGCTCGATCATCAGGTGAGTGGAATTCACTTTTACACGCTTAATAAATCCGACGCCACGCGTCATATTTATGAAACGCTAAGCTTGTAGGATCGATCGGGCTCGCACGATCGATTCGATTCTGATCGGATCAATTCGAATCGGTTCGGTTCGCCGCGGCTCGATACGACCCGGCGAAACGCGGGAGGGTTTTCATGGCGATCGACGTCGAATCGAAACGAGCGAGCGAAACGCCGATGAAGCTTGATTCGACGGTCGTCAAAGCGATCGCGATCGACCTCGGTTTTGATTGGGCTGGGATCGCTCCCGCGGTTTCTCCTCCGGGATATCCGAGGTTTCTTGAGTGGCTCGAGGCCGATCGCCACGCGGGGATGGACTACATGGAGCGGCTCGCCGCGGCTCGAGTTCATCCCGAGAATGTTTTGGAGGGGGTTCGGTCGATCGTCGTCGTCGCTCTCGTTTACGGAGGGGGAGGCGAAAGCGAGAACGCCGATCCCAGGTTCGGCAAGACGGCGCGGTACGCGCGGGGGATCGATTATCATCAAGTCTTTTGGAAACGTTTAGACGTGTTGTTGGAACGAATTCGAGCGATCGACCCCTCGGTTCGGGGACGCTCGGCGTGTGATACGGCGCCGTTGCTCGAGCGCGATTTCGCGGCGCTCGCGGGGTTGGGATGGATCGGCAAGAATACGATGATGATCTCCAAAAAACTCGGCAGCTTCACGCTTCTGGGAGGTCTTTTGCTCGATCTCGAACTTGAACCCGACGCTCGTCATGAAACGAATCATTGTGGAACGTGCACGCGTTGTCTCGACGCGTGTCCCACGTCGGCGTTCGACGGGGCGTATCGGCTCGACGCGAATCGATGCATCTCTTACTGGACGATCGAGCACAGGGGAACGATCGCCGAAGAATTCGCCGATCGTCTCGACGGCTGGTTATTCGGTTGCGATATATGCCAAGATGTTTGTCCGTGGAATCGTAAGGCGCCGAGGGGGAAAACTCCCGAGCTTTCGGCCGGCGACGAATGGGTGAACGTCGATTTGATTGAACTTCTTGAAGCCGACGACGAGGCGATTTCGAGAAGGCTTCGCGGGACGGCTTTCAAGCGAGCCAAGCGATCGGGTCTTTTGCGAAACGCGGCGTTGATATTGGGGACGAGGGGGGTCGTCGAGGCGATCCCTGCGCTTGCCGCCCGCACGCTCGATCGCGACCCCGTCGTGCGCGAAGCCGCGGTTTGGGCGATCGAGAGGATCGAGTCGGTCGATCCCCAACCCCAATAAAGCGAGTGAATTCGTCGGCGATAATGCAAACGGATAATCACATCTACAGAGAATCATTCAAGCGATTAACGCGTAGATCTCGCGTATCATTCCGACCGATGACGGAATGAGAAACCGCTTCGGGGGCTCGATTGAGGCGTTATTCTTTACGGCGTTTGCGACGCTTATTGATTTCTCGCACCTCTTCGATCGGCCCGAGTTCGGGGTAATCTTTTTCGAAATCTTTAAGTAGATCGCGGACGAGCTTTTCCCCCGCTTTGCCGCTGAAGGCGCTGATCGCGGCGTTGATGATGCTCATCTCGCTGACAAGTTTGTCGAGATCGCGAGTTTCCCAGTATTCCGCGCCGTCGTTGACTTTTTCGAGGATTCCCAGCTCTTTGGCGTAATCGAGCACTTTAATGAGAGTCATGTGAGTGCGGATGAAATTTCTCACCCCGCCGCATTCCTCTCTGGACGCGAACTGCGTTTTGCAGAAACTCGACCAACTCCAATCACCGAAGTTCGTGGGGATTTCTTTGACGAAGACGGGCGGATCGACGGAACGATCCCACTCGTGGACATGATCCGTGTAAACGCCGAGCCCGAAAAACGCGGGTTCGGCGCCTGCGCCGGGTCGAGTTGTGAACACGATCAACTTTGACGGTTCGATCCAATATCCAGAGGCCGATTCGGGTTCGGGGCTGAAACTTCTGGCTGCTTGAATAAACAACCATACATCGGGACTGGTTCGCGGCAGGAGCCTGAAGTCGACCTCGTCCTCACCGAATTCGCGTATTTCTCCCACCTCGAGAAACGGGAGGTCGAGACAGCGTTGACGAAGCTTGTAGACGAGCGCACGCGCCTGTTCTTCGTCGCACGGGTGAGCCTTGAACGTGTAATCGATCGTGATACCCATCGGATAGCTCCCAACGGCCTTGAATTTTGGGCGAGCGGAACGAGGCGAATCGTGGATTTCGATTAGACGGCGCTTCGAGGCGGAATACAAGATGATATCGCCGAGAAGCGCGATCGAAGAGACGGCGTCGATTTCGTGGTCACTTCGGTTCGATTTCGATTTGAAAAGAGATAAGAGAGACTCCTCGTCGGCCGAGCGTTGATCCAATCGGAGACGGACGTTTATGAAACATTTGCGTCGACTCCTTTTGGATTCTTCATCGATATATCGATCGGAACGCTATTTGGATCGATTGCGCGCGTAAAGCTTTTTATCGACGATTCGAAAGGATTCGGTTATCGAGGAATTTGAACGGGATCGGTCGATCATTAAGAGTCTTCGTCTGTAACTTCTAAGTTCGAGTTTCGCACTTTTGGGGACCAAAAAGTAAGAAAATGATGTCGGCATCCTCGCCTGAATTTTGGCATATTGTTTTTGTCCGAAACAACCCAAAAGGCAAGGAGGCCGACTCGTGGAGC
>JAJYWB010000039.1 GCA_021791715.1 Planctomycetota bacterium
TTGCGATTATCGATCGATTCATCAGGGTCTTCGCCTGATATTCCGAGAAGAGGCTCACCGGGAAGGTGAAGCCGGAAAATGGGATGGCGAAGCCGGTAATTGGGAGGGCGAACCTCCTGGTGAGCCGCATTTTGATGTTTGCGATTATCGATCGATTCATCGGGGTCGTCGCCTGATATAACGAGAAGAGGCTCACCGGGAGGTTCGCCCTCCCAAATAAAATGAAACGACATCTGGATCTTTAATAGATTAAGCGGGATTTGAGGGAAAACCCGAAACTGGAAGGTCGAACCTGAAATTGGGAGGGCGAAGCCGAAAATCGGGAGATTCGCTCTACAAATCAGTACATATCGATACCAAAATATTTAGCGTGTTCTCCTTCTTTTTGTGAATCGGCGCCGAAACCTGTAAACTCGAGTCGCTTGGGTTTCGTGTGCTTTTTCGAATAGCCTCTCGCGGTTCGTCTCATTCGGGAACGACGAAACCGAGATGCAATTCGGCGTGCCGAAGATGAAGTTGTGTCCATTCGTCATGTGTTAATTGGCCGAAAACGGGGTGGCGCGACGTCATGCGTTTGGTTTTGGCGCGATCGACTGCGCCGCGGAGCGCTTCGAGAGCCTTTTCGGCCGATTCGACCGCGGGAAAAAGATCGTCCTGGAACTTATCGGGAAGTTGAAATCCGGGCTGCATTCCATTTGTGAGCACACTTTTTTTAACGAGCTTTCCCGCGAGTCGAAACAGGAACGGGGCTTTGGCGCTCAATCCGTCGATCGAGCCGTTGATCGCGGTCGTCAGGTGAGCCAGGAGCCTTTCGAGCGGCCAATTGCCGAGCGTCCTGATTTTTGGTGAAGCGACAAGTTTCTCGGCGTCGGCGACGATCTCATCCATCGATTGGAAATGAAGCTCGCGACGCCCTGAAACGTTTTTGGTGACGACGGTCGCGGATGCGTTATCCATCTGAAACATGGCCTCATGGTGAATGGGTAGAAACCGATCGCGTTCGCTATATACGATACTTTCCGATTTCCTGATTGGAACTTGACGATTGTTAATCACTGTGCCGGGGATCGCCGGGAAAATCAAGGGAGGTCGAATCGGCGCGACGATCGAGCGAGAATGACGCCGGCGGCTTGTGATTAAGCCTCTCAGGCCGTTCGGCTTCGCGGACGATGAGATCGCTTACGGCACGCGGATATGTTCAATATACTTTGTTACAAAGAATCTATTTCGTCTATAATTACGAAAAACATGATGGTGTGTTAGGGACTCGGCCGTTTCAAAGTCGCCGAGTCGGCGAACGCTCGCAATCCGGTTTCCGGAGGAGAAATCGGCAAACTAATGAAGATATAAACAAATAATTAATGATCTTGCCGTCGCTTCGCGGTCGATCGGGTCGAATCGATCGTGTGATTCTTTTGGGGAACCTCCGATTCCATGTTGAACTTTTTCGTTGCGTTTGGGTCGGCGATTATATAGAATCGAATCAAGTCCAAAGCGTCGGTCGTATTTCGGGTCGGACTTGATCGGCCCGGGCGAAGCCAACGTTTGATACGATCACGCCGTGCGACTCGCCCCGAAAGAACCCGCCTTCAGGCTCGGCGCCTTTTCGCCCGCCTCTTTGAGACGAGCTTTATGAGGTTATCCGTTATGCGTTTACGAAACGTGATTTGGGTCGCGGCGGCGTCGGCGCTGATCTCGTCGGCGTTCGGCGAGAATCGGGTCGAGGCGGGACCGAACGACAAGCCCGCGGTCGATCCCGCGGCGCCCGTCAGTTTCTATAAGCAAGTTTTGCCGATTTTGCAGCGGAAATGCCAGGGATGTCATCAGCCCGCCAAAATGAACGGCAAACTGATGCTCACTTCGTACGAGTCGATCCTTAAAGGGGGCTCGGCGGGGGAGGGATTCGTTCCCGGTAAGCCCGAAGAGAGTGAGCTTGTTGAGCAAATCTCGGGCGCCAAGCCCGCGATGCCTTCCAACAGCCCGCCGTTACCCGCCGACGAGGTCGCTCTCATCACGCGCTGGATCGCCCAGGGGGCGAAAGACGACACTCCGCCCCGCGCCAAAGACCTGATCGACGCCGATCACCCCCCCGTTTACGCCGCTCCCCCGTTGATCACGGCGCTCGCTTTCAGCCCCGACGGCAAATCGCTCGCCGTATCGGGATATCGAGAAATTTTGATTCACAAAGCCGACGGATCGGCGCTCGACAAGCGATTGATCGGCGAGGCTCAGCGGATCGAGGCTCTGGTTTATTCGCCCGACGGGACGATTTTGGCGTGTGTCGGCGGGTCGCCGGGCCGATTCGGCGAGGTCCAGTTTTGGGACGCCAAAACGTATAAGCTGAGGGGCGCGGTTCGGTCGAGTTACGACACGCTTTACGGCGGCGCGTTCACCCCCGACGGAACGAAGTTCGCCTTCGGTTGCGCCGATAATTCAGCTCGCGTCGTCGAGGTGAAATCGGGGCGCGAAACGTTGCGGATCGATCATCATGCCGATTGGGTGTTCGGGACGACGTTCTCGCTCGACGGCAAACACTTGATCACATTGGGGCGCGACGGCGCGTTGAAATTGACCGAGGCCGCGACGGGTTCGTTCATCGACGATATCGGCAAGAATTACGGCGAGCTCAAGGTGCTGGCGCGTCATCCCAAAGACAATCAGGTGGTGATCGGCGGCGACGAGCGAATCCCTCGTTTATATAAGATTTTCCGCACCCAGGCGCGCGATATGAATTACACCGATTTCAATTTGATCCGCGCGTTCGAGACGCAACCGGGTCCGATTTCGGCGGTCGCTTTCGCACCCGACGGCGGCTCGATCGCGGTCGGCGGAGTGGGAGGCGAGGTACGGATTTACCAGCTTTCGGACGGCGCGCGAATTCGAACGCTGCCGGGACACGAAGGGGGCGTTTACGCGATCGCGTTCGCTCCCGACGGTAAAACCGTCGCCACGGGAGGTTTCGACGGCTCGGTCCGCCTTTTCGACTTCGCCTCGGGTAAACTGAACAAGGCGTTCGTACCCGTCGAGGTCAAAAATTCCCGCGCGATCGCGCAGGCCGCGCATTGAATTGAATACGCTTTCACTTAAGTCGCTTTGGATTCGCATAATGAGTCGATACGAACAAATTTTGGTTTCGCGACGCGACGCGTTTTCGCGCGTTTTCGGGACGGTTCTGTGCGCGTTCGTGTTTTTGGCGGGGGCGACGGTTACTTACGGAGCTCCGCCGGTTCTTTCGAGCGTTCAGCCGCGCGGATTCCCACGCGGAACGCCGACGACACTTGTACTTACGGGCGAGGCGATCGGCCGCGGCGAAGTTGAAATCTTGACGAACCTTCCCGGGACGATCGGCGCGATCAAGGTGGAAGATCCCAATAAAATCAGCTTTCCTCTTATTACTCCGGCGACCGCGGCGACGGGTTATTACGCGATCCAGGCTCGGACGGCTGACGGTTTGACGGGTCGAATGATCGTCGCGCTCGGGGATCGGCCCGAGATCTCCGAGCGCGAGCCGAACGACGAATTCGCCGCGGCTCAGCCCGTTTCTCCTCCGGTGTCGATCGTCGGAACGTGCGGCGGTTCGGACCGCGATCACTTTCGTTTCCACGCCAAAAAAGGAGAGACGTTCGCGGTCGAGGTCGAGGCGCGGCGGCTTGGCGGCGGGCTCGATCCCGTCTTAACGATTCTTGATACGACCGGCGTACAGATCGCGGGCGATCGCGAATCGATCGCGCTCGATCGCGGCGACCGCAAGCTGACGTTCCAGGCGCCGGTTGAAGGCGATTTCATCGCGGTTTTGAACGACATTCGCTACGCGGGGGAGGGGGATCCGATCTATCGCGTCAAGATCGCGTCGAATCCTTCGGTCGACGAGGTTTTTCCGATGTACGCGAGGCGCGGAACGCGGATCGATCTCGGTTTCGCGGGGATCGGTTCGGATCAAATTATCAAAACATCTTGGGGTGCGCCGAGCGACGACGCGATCGCTTGGGTTTGGGTATCGCCTCCCGCGCCCGCGGTCGGCGGACCGTTCCGGATCACGCTGACCGACACGCCTCAGGAGATCGAGCCCGAATCGCCCGGGATTCATCCCTGGACGTTCGGCGCCGCGATGAACGGACGGATTTCGGCGCCGGGTCAGGTCGATCGTTATAAGATCCGTGTGACTCCCGGTCGGACTCTCGTTTTCGAGGTCCTCGCGTCTCGGCTTGGTTCGAGGCTCGACGGATTTTTGCGGATCGCCAAGCCCGACGGCGGCGTACTCGCCGAAGCCGACGACGGAGCGGGGATCGACCCGAGGCTGAATTTCAACGTCCCCGCGGGGGTCGAAGAAGTCGTCGTGAGCGTGTTCGATCTGACGAAACAGGGAGGCGTTCGTTACGGTTATCAACTCAAAGCATATACCGAGACGTCTGATTTCAGCATCCTGGTCGACGGCGCGGCGATCACGATTCCGGCGGGAGGAACGACCAACGTCGCGGTACGCGTCGATCGACGCGGGTATAACGACGCGATCCAGTTGAGCGTACCCTACGAGCTTTCGGGGATCTCGGCTTCGGGGGGATTGATCGCGGCCGGAGCCGCGATCGGAACGCTTACGATCGCCGCGGACGAGGGGTCCGCCTCTCGGCTTGTTCCGCTCGAGATTTGGGGGACGACGGGTTCGCCGAGTCGCCCCCGGCGCGTCAAGGCGAGGCTCGGCGGCGACGGCACTCCTTATCCTCCGCAACGCCCGACCGAACTCGTCGCGGCGATCGGCGCGGGTCCGCCGGTTTCGCTCGCGGTCGAGCCGCGGAATTACACGTTCATTCACGGACAATCGGCCAAGTTGACGGTAACCGCGACCCGCCGCGGCGGGTTTAACGAACCGATCAATCTTACGACCGTGGGACTGCCTCCGGGGATCGGCGGAGGAAACGCGACGATCTCGGCGGGGCAAAATCAGGCGACGCTCGATTTCGGCGTCATCGATCCCAACGCGGCGCTCGTCAATGCGAACCTGCAAATCACCGCCAAAACTCGCTTCAACGGCCGCGATGAAACCGTCTTGGCGGCGCCCGTCGCGGCTCGCGTCGTCAGACCGTTTTCGTTCGAGCTTCTGACGCCTAATCCGACGGTTGTCGTCGGCGGCGAGACGACTCTTTTCGGCGTGGTGCGTCGGGTCGCTCCGTTTCAGGGAGAAGTACGAATCGCCGCCGAGGGGAGTCTTCCGGCGCACGTCGTCGTCGCGCCGGCGAAACTCGGTCCCGGCGAATCGGTCGCTCAGATCAAGTTATCGGCCGATCCTCAAGCCGCGCCGGGCGATTTTTCGCTGTTGCTGCGGAGCGCGACCGACGTCGACGGCCGTAAACAAACAAAAGATTATTTGATTCCAGATATCACGGTGAAGGCGACGGTCGTTAAACCGTCGTCGGCGCCACAGGCTTCCAAATAGTGGAACGTTCGACTCGCACGATCGCCGCGCGGACGTCATGATGCATGAATGGGGAATCGCGGGCGATCCATTCCGATCGATAAGGTGATTTGACATGCGAAAAAACACCGGCCGACGAAAAACACGGGATTCGATCGCGGGAATCGCCGCGATCGCACTGGCTTTTGCGCCGGCTCTGTTCCGCGTCGAGAGGGCTTTTGCGGACGATCTCCCCGCGGCGTCCAAACCCGGCGGCGATCCGGCGAAGCCGAAGCCCGACGCCGCGAAGGATTCCACGAAGGCAGCCGCAACGAAGCCGAACGAGCCGAAAGCGGCGGCTCAGCCCGGTGAATCGGCGAAGCCGAAGCCCGACGCCGCGAAGGATTCGACGAAGGACGCCGCAACGAAGCCGAACGAGCCGAAAGCGGCGGCTCAGCCCGGTGAATCGGCGAAGCCGAAGCCCGACGCGACGAAGAATCAACCCGTTTCGACGAAAACGCATGTTAATGCGACTTCGATCGTCGTCTTTCCTCCCAAGATCGTGCTTACGGGTCCGCGCGACGCTCGGCGGTTGATTGTCACGGGGACGCTCGCCGACGGGTCGCGGGTCGATCTCACGTCGACCGCGGATTACGAGCCGAGCGGCGACGGTTGCACGGTCGATTCGGCGGGCTTTCTTCACGCCAAGAAGAACGGCGTTTTCACGCTCACGATCCGAGCCGGCGGTCGTTCCGCCGAAATACCCGTGATCGTTCAAAAAAGTGAACACGCCGAGCCGGTGAGTTTCATTCGAGACGTGATGCCGGTGATTTCGCGGGTGGGTTGTAACGCGGGGACGTGTCACGGGTCGGCGAAAGGTAAAAAGGGTTTCAAGCTGAGCCTGCGCGGTTACGACCCTGATTTTGATTATCTTCAATTGGTTGATGATTTGGCGGGTCGAAGGTTCAATCGATCGGCGCCCGAGCAGAGTTTGATGTTGCTCAAGCCGACCGCGTCGGTGCCTCACGAGGGGGGTTACGTTCTCGACCCCGATTCGCCGGCATACGCGATCCTGCGCGATTGGATCGCCGAGGGGGTACGGAGCGATTCGGGCAAGGTCGCGCGGGTCGCGTCGCTCGAGGTTTATCCGCCGACGATCGACTTATCGATGCCCGGACAATCTCAACAAATGGTTGTTTTCGCACATTATCCCGACGGATCGACGCGCGACGTGACGCTCGACGCGATTTATTCGAGCAGCGTTCCCGATATCGCGACGGTTTCGAGCACGGGCGAAGCGACCGGGGTGCGCCGCGGCGAGGCGTCGATATTGATCCGTTACGAGGGGGTTTTCGGAGTCGACAACGTGACGGTGATGGGAGATCGAACCGGGTTCGTCTGGTCTCCTATGCCCGAATATAATTATATCGATAAGTTTGTGAACAAAAAGCTTGAGAAAGTGAAGATTCTTCCTTCACCCGAGTGCGGCGACGCCGAGTTTTTGCGGAGGGTTTCGCTCGATCTGACGGGTTTGCCGCCGACTCCCGAGCGGATTCGCGCGTTTCTCGCCGATTCGACCGATTCGAGGACGAAGCGCGATCGCGTGATCGACGAGTTGATCGCGAGCCCCGAGTTTACGGCGCACTGGACGCACAAGTGGGCCGATTTGTTCCAGGTGAACCGGAAGTTGATGGGAGAGAAGGAGACGTGGGCGTTCGTCCGGTGGATCGAGGAGGCGGTCGCCAAGAACGCGCCTTACGACGAGATGGTGCGAACGATCGTCGCGGCGCGTGGGAGTTCGTACGACAATCCCCCTGTGAATTACTTCCGCGCTTCGAAAGAACCTTCGGTCGCTCTTGAGAACGCGACGCAACTGTTCCTGGGCGTTCGATTCTCTTGCAATAAGTGTCATGATCATCCGTTTGAGCGTTGGACGCAGGGGCAGTATTACGGGATGGCGGCTTTTTGGGGCCGAACCGCGGTGAAGAACGGATCGAGGCCCGGCGAGCAGATCGTTTACGATCGGAACGAAGGGGAGGTGACTCATCCCAAAGACGGTCGCGTGGTTCCTCCTCGTTTTCCTTATGAGGTTCCGAACAAGAAAGCGGGCGAGCAATCTTCGATCGCGGACGAATCGCGTCGCGCGGCGCTCGCCGATTGGCTTACATCGGCCGAGAATCCGTATTTCGCTCGGTCGATCGCCAACCGAATTTGGAGTTACTTTTTGGGGAAGGGAATCATCGACCCCGTCGACGACATCCGCTCGGGGAATCCTCCGAGCAATCCCGAGCTGCTCGACGCGCTTGAAAAAGACCTGATCGCGCATCGATTCGACTTGCGTTATCTGATGCGCACGATCGCGCGGTCGCGGACGTATCGCGCGTCGATCGTCGTGAATAAGTTTAATGAAGATGATACAAGCAATTTTTCACATGCGACTCCGCGGCGATTGACCGCGGAGGAATTGATGGACGCGATCGACCTGGCGACGGGTAAACGCCCGCGATTCGCGGGGGTTCCCGAGGGGTTCCGCGCCGATCAGCTTCCCGATTCGCAGATCGCCGCCGGGGGGTTTCTTGATTTGTTCGGCAGGCCGCCGCGCGAGACTCCGTGCGAGTGCGAGCGATCGAGCGAGGTGAGCCTTTCGCAGGCGCTCAATCTCGTCAACGGGCCGACGATCGCCGACGCGCTCGTCGATCCCAACGGTCGGATCGCGAAGTTGATGCTGAAGAATCCCGACGATAAGACGATCGTCGACGAGATGTATCTGGCGGCGATCGGTCGATTTCCGACCGAAGCCGAGCTCGCCAAGGCGCGCGATTACCTGGCGCACGCGGGTTCGAAGGCCGAGGGGGCTCAGGATCTGCTCTGGGCGCTGATTAACAGTCCCGCTTTCTTGTTCAATCGTTGACCCGTTACGAGGAGATGATTCGATGCTTTCGATTCCAGGACCGGCCGCTCGATTGTGCGACGCCCCCGGTCGTCGCGAATTCCTCAGGGTCGGCGGCGCCGCGATGCTCGGGCTTAGCCTTTCGAGCGTGCTCGAAGTCGAATCGGCGCGGGGAGCGAACCCGAAATCGCGCGGAGCGGCGACCGGGAATCTTCCCGGTTTCGGCCGCGCCAAGAACGTGATCTTGATCTTCCTGCAGGGAGGTCCGAGCCACATCGATCTTTGGGACCCCAAACCCGACGCTCCCGACAACATCCGCGGCGAATTCAAACCGATCGCCACCAAAACCCCAGGGCTTATGTTCGGCGAGCATATGCCGAAATTGGCGATGCAAACCGACAAGGTGACGATGATCCGATCGGTCAGTTACACTCCGGTGGGGTTGTTCAATCACACCGCGGCGATGTATCAGATGCTCACCGGTTATACGCCCGATAAAGTGAGTCCGTCGGGTCAGCTCGAACCGCCGAGCCCTTCGGATTATCCCAACGTCGGGTCGAACGTGATCAAGCTGAAGCCCTCGAACGAGCCGATGCTTCCGTTCGTCACGCTCCCCCGGCCGCTCCAGGAATCGAACGTGATCGGCAAGGCGGGGAACGCCGGATTTTTGGGGAAGGCTTACGATCCTTACTTCTTGTTCCAGGATCCCAACGAGAAGTTGACGCTCGACGATCTGACGTTGCGTCAAGAGATTTCGAAAATTCGGCTCAAACGGCGCGGCACGCTGCTCGAATCGATCAATTCGGGCATGCCCGAGCTTGAAAAGGCGACACGTTCGTACGCGCTTGATACGTATCAAGAGAAAGCGTTCGAGTTGATCCTTTCGGGTAAAGCGCGAAAGGCGTTTGATTTGAGCGAGGAGGATCCCAAGATCCGCGACCGATACGGTCGGCACACGTTCGGCCAGGGGGTTTTGCTTTCGCGTCGACTGATCGAGGCGGGGACGAGGTTCGTTCAGGTCAATTGGCCGAGCGTGGCGAACGGCGATCCCAATTCGACCGCCTGGGACACGCACGCGGCGAATTTCAAGCCGCTCAAAAATCTGCACTGTCCCAAGCTCGATTCGGCGCTTTCGAGCCTGATCGAAGATCTCGATAGCCGCGGCATGTTGAACGATACGCTCGTCGTCGCGATCGGCGAATTCGGCCGTTCGCCGCGGATGGGGGTGAGCACGTCGGGGAACAGCAATTCTCCCGACGGCCGCGATCATTGGCCGTACTGTTACACGGCGCTTGTCGCGGGGGCGGGGATTCGGCGCGGGGTCGTTTACGGCAAGAGCGACGCCCAGGCTTCGTCGCCGATCGAGAACCCCGTTCACCCGACCGAGATTCTGGCGACGATTTACCACGCGCTCGGAATCAATCCCTCGACGTTGATGTACAATCATTTGAATCAACCGCGTGAACTTGTGAAGGCCGAACCCGTTTATCCCCTCTTTGGTTGAGGGGCGATATACATGGACGGGGGGGATCGAACGATCGCCTCGAGCGGCTTTCGCGCGAATGCGACGAGAGCGAGGCGATCGACCGAGTCGAGGAGAATTCGATCGTCGTCGCGCTCTGGCGAAATCGATCGAACCGGGTATAAGATGACGATTCGAATTCTCGATGTTCGATCTTTGAACGACGATTTCGGAGACGTTCCGTGATGAAACGATTTGTACGAACGATGATGATTCCCGTGTTCCTCGGCGGGAGTTTGCTCGCGTTTTCGGGCTGCCAGCCCGAAGAGGGGCCCGGACCCGGCGAGAAGGCCGGTAAGGCGTTGGACGACACCGCGAAGCAGGTCGAAAAGAAGATCGACGCCGCCAAGGAGAAGGCCAAAGAGGAAATGGAGGCGGTGAAGGAGAAGGCGAAGGAGGAAATGGAGACGGTCAAAGAGAAAGCCAAGGAGGGGATGGACAAGGCCAAGGAGGGATTGGAGAAGGTCGAGGACAAGGCGAAGGAAGCGATCGACAAGGCGAAAGAGAAGACTTCGGGAGACAAGTGAAACGAGGCGTTTCATCGACGCGGCGTTTCGCGATTCGGGAACGGAATCCCGAATCGTTTGATTTTTGTGTTTAAATTTGTTTACGTGTTAATTCTTGGCGCCGATCGAATCGGTCGTTTTCCTTTATCAAGTAGACGCCGTTGTTTTAGATTTGTGTGATTAGCGGCGTATATGGATTCGTCGGGCGAAAAGATCGCGTTTTTCTTTTTTCGGCGGGCGCCGACGAACGCTGTATGTAATTTGATCATATTATTCATTGAGTTCGGAAGCCGGGAGGTCGGATTCGCCGCGGCGCGGCGAAGAACGACGCGGCGGCTTTGTTTACCGAGGCGACGCTCGATCCTATTATTTCTATATGCAAAAATATCAAGAATTAATCTCGGCGGTTAAGTCGCTCGGTCGCGCGATCGAAAAGATAGGCGAAAATCTCGTACATCGATTCGGATCGGGATTGATCGTCGAACTTCGGTCTTTTTTTCGACGGTCGGAGAGGCGTTCGGGCGCGATTTACGGATTGTCGGCGAGTTTAGCCGAGCGATCTTTGAGCACGCGACCGCCGGTTCTCGGTTTCAAGATCGACTGATCGTCGGCTCGGGTTCGGCGATCGACGATCGAAAAAAAACACAAAATCGCGGAAATTCGGCCGGCGGCCGGCGCTAAAAGACGCTATCGTATGATTGCCGACTCACGAACCTTGATTTCGCACGACGTATTTCGTCGTGGTTCCGCGGTCGGGACGGGGACGATCCCGTCGATCACGAGTCCTCACTTTACGGGTTCAAAACCAAAAGAATTCCGGCGTGGAACGTGCGCGACCGAAGCGTTGCGCGCGACCGGAGCGCCGTCGCGTCGCTTGGCCGTGCGCGACGGTTCGTTGCGATCGAGGGGGCTTCATGCGATTAACGGTGCGGGATGTGAGCGAGTTGTTGGGAGTCGCGGAACCGATCGTGATCAAATGGATCAAGAATCGCGCCCTGCCGGCTCGAAAGATCGACGGTCGTTATCTTTTCCACCGCGCCGAGCTGCTCGAATGGGCGACCTCGAATCGGATCAAGGTTTCGCTCGAGTTGTTCGACAAGTTGCAGGGCGAAGGGGACGATTTCCCCAGCCTCGTTCGCGCGATCGACGCGGGGGGGATTCATTACGACCTCGCCGACACCGATAAAGAACGCGCTCTCCGCGCCGTCGTCGACGTCCTCCCACTTCCCGAAGACGTCGATCGCGAACTCGTCCTCAGGCTCTTTCTGGCGCGCGAAGCCTCGGCGACGACCGCGATCGGCGACGGAATCGCCTTGCCCCACGTCCGCAATCCGATAGTCGTCGATATTGATGAACCTATGATAACCCTTTGCTTTCTCAGAGAGCCCGTCGATTTCGCCGCGCCCGACGGCAAGCCCGTGCACGTGATGTTCATCCTGATTTGCCCGACGCCGCGGAGCCATCTCAGGTTGTTGTCTAGGCTTTCGTTCGCGCTCCACGACGAGGCGTTCAAGAGGATCGTCGTCGAACACGGTTCTAAAGATAATATTATGAATGAGCTTCGTCGCGTTGAGGATTCGTTCGCGCCGGCCGAGCTCGGCGGGGGGGCGCGGTAGCATGGAACTTTTTCTCGTCGCCATGGCGATGTTGCTCACGGGAGCGGTCGCCTCGATCGTCGCGACGCGCGCGCCCAAAATCGCGACGGTTTGCGGAGTCGCGGGCGCGGTCGGCGGTTGCCTGACGGGGCTCGCTCCGACGCTTCGCGTCCTTGCGGGAGGAGATCGGCTTGAATCGCGTTTCGGCTGGGACGCGGCGCACGGGTTGATCCGCCTCGAAATCGACCCCCTCGGCGCCTTCTTTCTCGCTCCCGTGTTCGTCCTCGGGGCGATCGCGGCGATCTACGGCGGCGAATATCTGTTCGCGTATCGTCATGAGAAACGCCTCGGCGCCCCCTGGTTCTTTTACAACCTGTTCCTCGCGGGGATGGCGACGGTTGTCGCGGCGCGGACCGCGGTCGTTTTCCTCACCGCGTGGGAGATCATGTCGATCGCCGCGTTCTTTTTGGTGACGTTCGAGCACGAAAAACCGGAAACCCGCCGAGCCGGCTGGGTTTATCTCGTCGCGGCGCATCTGGGAGTCGCCTGCTTGATCGGTATGTTTATGCTTTTGGGATCAAGAAGCGGATCGTTTGAATCGGCGTGGGAAGGACTCGACTTCTCCGCGCTCGCGCGGACCGCCGCGAACCCGCCGTACGCGACCTTGATCTTCCTGCTCGCGATCGCGGGATTCGGCGCCAAAGCGGGATTCGTTCCTTTTCATGTGTGGTTGCCCGAGGCGCATCCCGCCGCGCCGTCGCACGTCTCGGCGCTGATGTCCGGAGTGATGATCAAGCTCGGGATCTACGGATTACTGCGGATCTTGACGATGTTGGGAGATCCCGCGCTTTGGTGGGGACCTGCGCTCGCGACCCTCGGCGTCGCCGGCGCGACCGCGGGTGTCGCGCTCGCGATCGAACAACGAGACATCAAACGAGTACTCGCGTACTCAAGTATGGAAAACATCGGCCTGATTACGACGGCGCTCGGCGTCGCGCTTTGGGGCGCCGCGGCGCGGCTTCCGCTCGTCGCGGCGGTCGCGACGACGGCGGTGTTTGTGCATATCTGGAATCACGCGATCATGAAAGGGTTGATGTTTCTCGCGGCGGGGTCGGCGCTTCACGGATCGGGGACGAAAGATCTGGAAAAGCTGGGAGGATTGCTTAAGCGCATGCCCTTGACGGGGGGCTTGATGATCGTCGGCGGCGTCGCGATGGCCGCTCTCCCTCCGCTGAACGGCTTTATCGGCAAATGGTTGATTTACGTGTCGCTCTTCCGCGGCGGTATCGCCGTGGCCGGGACGCGCGGATCGATCGCGCTTTTGGCCGCTGGGGCGCTCGCTCTCATCGGCGGATTGGCGGCGATCGCGTTCGTTCGCCTGCTTGGAATCGCGCTTTTGGGATCTCCCCGTAGCGAAGCCGCGGCGCACGCTCACGAATCACCCCTCGCGATGACCGTTCCGCTCGCCGTCTTGGCGGTTTTGTGCGTGATCGCCGCTATTCTCCCCGCACAGATCGTTCAGACGATCGCCCCCGCGATCGATCAGGCTAGAGGAATCGCAGCGGGACAAACCGCGATCGAAATCGCCAAGGCGGGCGCGGCGCCGGCTTCGCTAGGATATTTTAACTTTTGTGCAATTGTTTTGTTTCTTGGCGGCTTCGCGGCGACGATCGTTATTCTCCGTGTGCGAGGGATCGCCCGCGGGTCGACGTGGGGTTGCGGTTACGCCCGGCCGACTTCTCGAATGAGTTACACCGCGAGTTCGTTCGCCGAGCTTCCCGCCGATCATGCGACGCCGCGGTTTTTCCGTCCCAAAGAATCGCGCCGCGGCTTTGAAGGACCGTTTCCCGCCGCCGACGAATACGCTTCGAGCGTTCCCGATCCGATCAGCGAACGTCTGTATGAACCGTTTTTTTCATCGTGGGCCGATCGTTTCGCGCGGTTTCGCATCCTTCAGCAAGGCAATATACATATTTATTTGCTTTACATCCTGATCGTCGTCACGGCGGCGTTGGCGTGGGTGTCGACGCGCATCCCGCGGGGTGGTTCATGAGCATAAGTCTCGTGCTTTGGGGCGCGGCGACTGTCGGTTTAAGCGGCGTTCCCGGGTTGTTTTCGAGCGCGGAGCGGATGTCGGGCCAACGGCTCGGCGCGATTCTGGCGGTGCTCGGCTGTGCGCTGGGGACGGCGGGGGTTGTGGAATATTGGCGGTCGGGCGCGACGGCGTCGATCGTCGCTCCGTGGCGGATTCCCGAGGGGGAATTCGCGGTCGAGCTCGACGGTTTATCGGCTTTTTTTCTGGTCCCCGTTTTTCTGATTCCGCTCCTGGGATCGATCTACGGATTGGAATATTGGAAACAGACCGAGCGGAGGCGCAACGGCCGTAAGCTGCGTCTGTTTTATGGGATCTCGACGGCGGCTATGGCGTTGCTCGTCGTCGCTCGGAACGGGCTTTTGTTCCTCGCGGCGTGGGAGACGATGGCGCTTTCGGCGTACTTTTTGGTGACGACCGAGGACGACGACCCCGAGGCGCGCGAGGCGGGCTGGATTTATCTGGTATCGGCGCATTTTTCCACCTTATGTTTGTTCGCGATGTTCGGTTTGATGCGTGCGACGACGGGTTCGTTCGCGATGGAATCGATCGGTTCGGGGGCGATCACGCCGGGAATGAAGGGCATGATTTTCGCGCTCGCGCTCGTCGGATTCGGTCTCAAAGCGGGATTGGCGCCGCTGCACGTGTGGCTTCCTGGAGCGCACGCGATCGCGCCGAGCCACGTATCGGCGTTGATGTCGGGCGTGATTCTCAAAATGGGCGTTTATGGCTTTATCCGAACGGCGACGCTGCTTCCGTCCGTTTCGGTCGGATGGGGGGCGGTGGTGCTCGCGGCGGGAGCGATCTCGGGAATCGTCGGAGTCGTGTACGCGATCGGTCAACACGATCTCAAACGGCTGTTGGCTTATCACAGCGTCGAGAATATTGGAATTATTTATATGGGGATAGGTCTGGCGTTGATCGGGCGATCGATCGGTCGGTTCGATTGCGTCGTCCTGGGTTTGGGAGGGGCTCTCTTACACGTTTGGAATCATGCGATATTTAAGTCGTTATTATTTTTGAGCGCGGGGTCGACGATTCGCGCGACGCACACGCGCGAGATCGACCGTTTGGGGGGCTTGCTTAAAGCGACCCCCGCGACCGGGGCGTGCTTTTTGGCGGGCTCCGCGGCGATCTGCGGCCTTCCGCCGCTCAACGGTTTCATCAGCGAGTTGTTGATTTATCTGGGTCTGTTCCGGATTTCGACGGGCGAACGAGCCGCGAGTTTCGCCCCCGCGGCGGCGGGCGCGGCGGCTCTCGCGACGATCGGAGCGCTCGCCGCGGCGTGTTTCGTCAAGGCGTTCGCCGCGGTCTTTCTCGGCTCGCCGAGATCGCACGAAGGTTCGCACGCGCGCGAGGCGCCCGCGGCGATGCTGATCCCAATGATTATATTAGTATGTATGTGTTTTATGATCGGGCTTGCTCCGGTTTCGGTCGCCGCTCCGCTCGATCGCGCGACCGATCGCTGGATCGGCGCGGCCGTGCGAGATCGAGGCCGATTGCTCGATTTCGCACCGCTCGATCGCGTCGGAGCGGCGGCGATCGCGCTTTTCGTCGTCGCTTCGATCGTCGGAACGCTCCTCGTTTATCGGGTGAAGCGAACCGCGAGTCGGGCTTCGACCTGGGGTTGCGGATATGTGAACGCGACGCCTCGCATGCAATACACCGCGTCTTCGTTCGCCTCGCCTCTGGTCGGGCTTTTCGCGCGGATGTATCGGATTCGGACGGTTCGGCCCGAGGTTTCGCCCGTATTTCCGCGGCGCGCCTCGTTTGAAAGCGAAACGAGCGATCTCGTACTCGATGGAGTGGTGCTTCCCGTTTTCCGGTTTACGGCGTGGGTGTTTTCGTTCGCAAGGTTGACTCAACGCGGGAGCATCCAGGCTTATTTGTTTTATATTCTGATTTTCTTGTTAATTTTGCTCGCCTGGAGGTGAAGCGAAGATCATGCACGCGATTGTTCACAATCTGATTCATATCGCGGTCGTTTTGATCGCGCCCCCGCTTCTTGTCGGGGTGATCAACAAGGTGAAGGCGTTCTTCGCGGGGCGCACGGGACCTCCATTGTTGCAGCCATATTACGATATTATCAAATTATTCCAAAAAGGATCGGTGATCAGCGAGACGACGACGTGGGTGTTTTTGGCGGGTCCGCCGATCGCGCTTTCGACCGCGATCCTGGTATCGCTTTTGATCCCCGCGGCGGGGTCGGCGGCGCCGATCTCGTTCGAGGGGGATCTGATCTTGGCGGCTTATTTGTTGGGGTTGGGTCGATTTTTCACGGCGCTCGCGGCGATGGACACGGGATCGTCGTTCGAGGGGATGGGGGCTTCGCGCGAGGTGACGTTCGCGTGTCTCGCCGAGCCGGCGTTTTTTCTCGGTTTGGCGACGACCGCGAAGTTGACGGGATCGCTCAGTTTATCGGGGATGTTCGGGCCCGAACTCGCTTCGCACTGGAGTTCGGCGGGGGCTTCGCTCGCGCTCGTGTTCGTCGGCTGGTTCATCGTCGCGCTCGCCGAGAATTCACGTATTCCGTTTGACGATCCCAACACCCATTTAGAATTAACGATGATTCATGAGGTGATGGTTCTCGATCACGGAGGGCCGGCGCTGGGAATGATTTTATACGGGGCTTCGATCAAGCTGTTCGTCTTCGCGGCGCTGCTGGTTCGGCTGGCGACGCCGATCGCGACGCGCCTGCCGATCGTCGATTGGTTGATCTTCGGGGTTGGAATTTTGGGGGTCGCGGCGTTGATCGGCGTGATCGAATCGGCGACGGCGCGGCTTCGGCTCTCTCATATCCCGGTGCTGCTCGTCGCGGCTTGTTTGTTGTGCGGATTCGGCTTGATTCTCCTTGCGAGGTGAGCGATGGCGGAATGGCTCGACCCGTTATTGATTTTGGCTTTGGCGCTCAACTTCGGCGCGCTCGGCGTGAGCCGCATCCGAGCCGTGGTGAACGTCGTCGCGGCGCAGGGGATTCTCCTCGGCGTTCTCCCGCTTTTTTTGCACGGAGGAATCGGGATACGAGGATTTTTGCTCGTCGCGACGACGGTCGGCCTGAAGGGATTCGGCATTCCCGCGCTTTTGCTCCACGCGATGCGCGAGGTTGAAATCCGCCACGAGGTCAATCCCGTGATCGGCTTTATGAGTTCGCTTCTTTTAGGCGCCGTGGGGACGGGTTTGGCGATCGTCTTCGCGCGCACGCTTCCGCTCGCTCCCGAACATGCGAACACGTTGATCGTTCCCGCGTCGCTCGCGACGGTGTGGACGGGATTCCTGATGCTCACGTTACGTCGAAAGGCGATCATGCAGGTACTTGGTTACCTTTTGCTCGAAAACGGCGTGTTCATCTTCGGTCTGCTGGCGCTCGAGGCGACGCCGTTTTTGGTCGAGGTCGGGGTTTTGCTCGATTTATTCACGGGCGTGTTCGTTATGGGCATTATTATTCATCATATTAGTCGAGAATTTTCGTCGACGAGCATGGATCGGCTTTCGGAGCTTAAGGAATAAATTGATGTTGTATTTACCGATTTTCGTTCCGCTGATCGCCGCGGCGGCGGCGTTTTTTACCAAGTCGAACCGCGTTCGGCCGTGGATCGCGGTCGCTGGCGCCGCGGCGCATTCGGCGATCGTATACCGTTTGCTCGCGTTCCCAGCGGGGGGCGCCGATCTTTCCGCGCTCGGCGGTTGGTTGCGGCTCGACGCGCCGGGGAGAATCGTACTTGGATTCTTGAGCGTTTTGTTTCTATTATGTTCAACATACGCTCCCGGCTATCTCGCGATGCGACCCGAGCGCGATAATCGCGTGTTTTGCGCGAATATTCTCGTTTTGTCGGCGACGACGACGTGGATGGTTTTATCGTATCATCTGGGATTGATGTGGGTCGCGATGGAGGCGACGACTCTGGCGAGCGCCCCGCTGATTTATTTTAACCGCAATCAGCGATCGATCGAGGCGACATGGAAATATTTGTTGATTGGATCGGTCGGGATCGCGCTGGCGCTTCTGGGTTCGCTTTTTCTCTCGTACGCGGCGATCAAGGGGGGAGTGGAAACCTCGCTCTTGTTCGACGATTTGACGCGAGTCGCTTCGAAGCTCTCGGCGCCTTGGCTCCGCGCCGCGTTCGTTTTGACGCTGATCGGTTACGGCACGAAGATGGGGCTCGCTCCGATGCATACGTGGAAGCCCGACGCTTACGGCGAGGCGCCCGGGCTCGTGGGGACTCTCCTCGCGGGAGGAGTGACGAGCTGCGCGTTCCTGGCGATTTTACGCGTTCAGCGCGTCTGTCGAGCGGGAGTCGAGGCGGGTTTCGTTCGCGATATCCTCATCTTCATGGGGCTCTTTTCGATGGCGGTCGCGGCGATCTTCATGGTTCGTCAGCGTGATTTTAAGCGAATGCTCGCATATTCTAGCGTTGAGCATATGGGCATTCTCGCGATCGGCGTGGGGGTGGGGGGGCCGGCGCTTTACGGCGCCCTTTTGCACATGATTAACAACGGCTTAACCAAGGGGGTTTTGTTCCTTTCGGCGGGGAACATTCATCGCGCCTACGGAAGTAAATCGACCGATCAGGTTTCGGGAGCGCTCAAGCGAACTCCGCTTTCGGCGGCTTTGTTCTTGATCGGATTTTTGGCGATCACGGGATCTCCTCCGTTCGGCCCGTTCGTCAGCGAGTTGACGATCGTGGCGGCGGCGTTTCGTCGGGGCGAATTTGTGGCGGGGGGACTTTTCCTGGTTTTGCTCGCGGTCGTTTTTATCGGGATGGGGGGAACCGTGCTCGCGGTCGTTCAGGGAGAACCGCGCGAGGACCGACCGCCCAACGGATTCCGCGATCATTTCACCACGGCGGCGCCGATCGTCGTCTTCGCCGCGCTCGTTCTGCTTTTAGGTTTATATATTCCTCGGACCCTCGAATCGTCGCTCCGCGAGGCCGCGGCGGCGCTCGACGTTAAACGATAAGAAGATCTTCGCGAGGAGTCGTCGGCGCGGCGGCCGCGGCGACCGAGCGCGAGATCGATCGATAAACCGAAGGGATTTAACAAGTTTTTACGCAATTTCGACCGCGACGGCGCACGAGGTAAAGCGATGAACGGATATGAGAATTTTGTTCCGATGCGGCTCGGCCGCGCGATCGACCGCGATTCGCTTAAAGACGCGTCGATCGACGATTTTCGCGAGGCGATCGTCGATTCGGTCGAGGCGGGATATCGGGTCGCGGCGTTGTTCGCGGCGCCCGCCGCGGGCGAAGCGGGGGTCGATTTGTACGCGGTTCTCGCCGACGCCTCGCGATCGCTTTTACATGTCGGTAAAACGCGAATTGAAGACGGCGCTTATCCGTCGATGACTCCCGAAATTCCGTGCGTTCATTTGTTCGAGCGCGAGATCGCCGAGCAGTACGCGATCAGACCCGACGGTCATCCCTGGTTCAAACCGGTACGTTTTCACGCGTCTTACGCTCCGGGACGAGACGCGTGGGGGCGCGATCCCGACGAAAAGCCGATCGCGGGCGATATCGATTTTTTTCGCGTCGAGGGGGACGAGATCCACGAGGTCGCGGTCGGTCCGATCCACGCGGGGGTGATCGAGCCGGGCCATTTCCGTTTTCAATGCCACGGCGAAAATGTATTTCATCTTGAGATATCGCTTGGTTATCAACATCGAGGGATTGAGCGGTCTTTGATAGGAGGACCGACGAAGCGAACGATCCACGCGATCGAAGCCGCGGCTGGGGATACGACGATCGGCCACGCGACCGCGTATTGCCAGGCGGTCGAGGCGCTGGGAGGTTCTCGCGTTCCGGGACGCGCCGAGGTGCTCAGGGGAATCGCGCTCGAGCTCGAACGGCTCGCGAATCACGTCGGCGATCTCGGCGCTCTCGCGGGGGACGTCGGCTTTCTTCCGACCGCTTCGTTTTGCGGACGACTGCGCGGCGATTTTCTCAACCTCACGGCGCTTCTCTGCGGAAGCCGATTCGGTCGAGGCCTCGTCAGGCCGGGCGGAGTCGCGTTCGACTTCGATCAAGAACGGATCGCGTCTTTCAAACAACGACTCGCGAGCGCGTTTACGGACGTAACCACGGCGGTTGAACTGTTATGGAATTCGTCGTCGGTTCAGGCGCGGTTCGAGGAGACTGGGGTTTTGACGAAAGAGAACTGCCTTGCGCTCGGGATCGTCGGTCCCGCGGCTCGGGCGAGCGGAGTCGATATCGACGCGCGGGTCGATTTTCCCTCGGGCGTTTTTCGCTTCACGCAAATTCCGATCTCGACCGCGAAGACGGGCGACGTCTTCGCCCGCGCTTTCGTGAGATGGCTTGAAATTCAGAGATCCATGAAATTTATTCAAGAACAATTGAATGCGCTTCCCGAAGGGTCGATTCGAACCGCCGCCGCTCCGCCGCGGCCGAATCGTCTCGCCTTGGCGATCGTCGAGGCGTGGCGCGGGATGATTTGTCATGTCGCTCTCACCGATCAAGAGGGGAAATTCGCGCGATATAAAATGATCGATCCGTCTTTTTATAATTGGATCGGTTTGGCGATCGCGATGCGCGAGGGCGCGATCTCGGATTTTCCGTTGTGCAATAAAAGCTTCAATCTCTCGTATTGCGGTCACGATCTTTAAGCGTAAGGGGATCTTTATGCCGAACGCGTTGTTCGCGCGATTGGAACAGAAACACCGAACGATCGCTTATCCCGATCAGGAGCCGACGCTTCCCGATCGCTTTCGCGGGCTCCCCGTGATCGACGCTTCGAAATGCGGCGAGGGATGCCGTGATTGCGCCGCCGCGTGCCCGACCGACGCGATCGCGATCGACAGGGAACGCGTTCGTCTCGATCTGGGACGCTGTCTCTTCTGCGACGATTGCCGATCGGCGTGTCCCGAAGGCGCGATCACATATTCTCAAGATTATCGTTTATCGGTACGTACGCGCGAAGATTTGATGATGGAAGGCGAGACGCTCAAGCTCGCAGCGGCTCTCGACGAAAAGTCGCGGCGATTGTTCGGTCGATCGCTCAAGTTGCGTCAGGTTTCGGCGGGGGGATGCAACGCGTGCGAGGCCGATCTGAACGTGCTGGGAACGATCGTGTTCGATCTCGGTCGGTTCGGGATTCAGTTCGTCGCTTCGCCTCGCCACGCCGACGGCCTGGTGGTGACGGGGGCGATCACCGAGAACATGAGGTCGGCTCTTCTCACGGCTTACGAAGCGGTCCCGGCGCCCAAAATCGTGATCGCCGTCGGCGCGTGCGCGATCAGCGGCGGTCCATATGCCGGCAATCCCGAAATTCACGACGGAATCGGATCGTTATTGCCTGTTGATCTGTACATACCCGGATGTCCTCCGCATCCGATGACGATCCTCGACGGCCTGTTGCGGCTTTTGGGACGATTGGAAAACCGCGAGAAAACGATCTGATTCCCTCTATAGGGCGAACCGATCCGCGTTCCGATCGATTCCGTTAGGAGAAACACCTTCGCGAGATCGCCGGGATTCTCAAAATCCAAGGCGAACGCGTCGATCATAAATATATCGAAGAATGAACTGGACGTTTGGATGTAACCGACTTTTGGAATCGGATCGTCGAGCGAGTCGGTTGAGATTAGCGATCAATAAATTTTAAAAGCTTTCATCTTTTGATGGAAATCGACCGGCGCGGACGTCGGCGAGGTAATCCGCGGCGGCTTTGGAGACGATCGCTCCCAGATCGGCGTAGCGCCTGACGAACGACGGCTGGAATTCGTCGAACAGGCCGAGCATATCGGGGGTGACGAGCACCTGTCCGTCGCAATGCGGACCCGCGCCGATGCCGATCGTCGCGATCGGGATCTCGGTCGTCACGCGCTCGGCGATCTCGGCGGGAACGCATTCGAGAACGACCGAGAACGCCCCCGCCGCGGCGACGGCCCGGGCGTCGGCGAGGATCGCTTCGGCGTCGCGCTGCACCTTA
The DNA here is from genome assembly GCA_021791715.1 of Planctomycetota bacterium. Classification (GTDB taxonomy): domain Bacteria; phylum Planctomycetota; class Planctomycetia; order Isosphaerales; family Isosphaeraceae; genus JAKBCQ01. Next base: position 21,936 of record JAJYWB010000039.1, read on the forward strand.
TAGCCCCCCAGGCGTCGCACCGATTGCGGCGTGAGGCCGATGTGCGCCATGAACGGGATATCGGCCGCGGCGATCGCCTCGAGCGCAGGCAACATGCGCACGCCCCCTTCGAGTTTCACCGCCTTGCATTCGGTTTCTTTGAGAAATCGTCCGGCCGCGGCGACCGCGTCCGCGGGGCTCGTTTGATAACTCAAGAACGGCAAATCGGCGACGACGAGGGCGCGACCCGCGGCCCGCGCGACGATCTCGGCGTGATACACCATCTGATCGAGCGTCACCCGGAGCGTCGTCGGCCTGCCTTGAAAAACCGTCCCAAGCGAATCCCCCACGAGCAAGCAATCGACCCCCGCGGCGTCGAGCAGCTTGGCGGTCGAAAAATCATAAGCCGTCAGCACGCCGATCTTCCGCCCTTGTTTCTTCCATTTTGAAAAATCAAGAACCGTTACCGGAGTGTCTTTTAAATCATCATGATTGGTTTTCATTTCTTAATCCCTTTGCGGCCGAAATCGTTCCCCGCGGCGACGGTTCGACGATCATCGCTTTGAATTGTAATCAATCGCGCGATGAAGACGCACGGTCGATCGACGACGACCTGGTATTTCGCCCGCATCGCGTCGCGCCACGCGGATCGTTCGCGGTCGCAGCCGCCGAGATCGGCTAAATACTCGGCGCCTTGGATTCGATAAAACTCGACGAGATCGACCGCCGAATCGATAACCGTCGGATTCTCGAGATCCCGCACGGTTCTCATCCATTCCGACGCGGCCCTGCGAGCCGATCGGCGATCGAGTTCAAGGCGACATCCGCGGCGATCGGCTTGGTATAAAAGCGCCTCGGGGGCGACGACGAGCGAGTGACGCGGGACGATCCGTTCGACCTCGGCGGCGGCTTCGGCGAGCGACGCCCACTCGGTCGGCGTGCGATATGTCGATCGCGCCTGGTACAATCCCAGACCGAACAGAACCGATAATGAGGCGATCGTTGCGACCGAGCCCATTTTTTTATGTATCGAATCGATCGCCGATCCGAGCGCCGCGGCGAAAACGGGGACGAGCGCCTGCCAGTAATATTCGTGGTGCGCCTTGTTCGCCAAAACGATCAGCTCGATCGCCGCGACGGCGCCCCAAATTTTCCAGATACGATCGATTTTGATAAAAGCGAATGCAATAACGACGAGCGCGAATCCGAACGGAGTGAAAGAGCGTACAAATAAGTATTTGCCAGCTAGTTGATATAAATCGAGCTTGGCGAGCGCGTGCGGGATCGCCGCGGCGTCGAGCCAGATCGCGGCGGATTGCCGAGACGCGAGCGAGCCCGCGCCGCCGAGAAGCATTCGCGCCGCGTGAACGTACCAGACGAGCGCGGGGATGAGCGTCGACGCGAGGGCGAGCTTTTTGATCTTTTTCGGTTGATCGATCACGACCGCGAGCGCGGCCATCGGCGCGATCGCCGTAACGAACTTAAGCGCGATTCCCGTCGCGAGCGATAACCAGGCGACGACGTTGATCAAGATACGCAATCGTGATCGGACCTGGATTTGTTGAGACGAGTCGAAGAGAGCGACCCCCGCGATCGCGCACCCGAGCGCGAGCGAATCGGGCTGAAACGCCCTGCCGTAGCGGATCGTGATCGGGAAAGCCGCGACCGCGGCGGCCGCCGAAAGCGCTTCGATCGCCGTTCCGCGCGCTCGCACGAGACTCCAAACGCCCCATGCGGTAAGCATCAGCCCGAAAATCGAGACGATTCGACCAGAAGCCTCAAGTGAAAAATTCGATATATGTTTCACAAAAATCGCCGCAGATTCGAAGATCGGCGGCTCGACCAAAAACCAATTGGGGAACGGACCGGTGTCGAGCAAGGGCGAACCGAAGCCCGATCCGCGTTCGAGGTTGCGGGCGACCGTCGCCGTCGGGATTTGCCTACCGACATAATTCTCGACGATCGGTTGATCGATCTTCCAGGCGCGGACGACGATCGCGAAAAGGATGAGCAAGCTTAGAGCCGATCGTTCGATCACGGTCCGTCGCACGGGTTTTCGGTCCCTTTCGATCGCGGGATAACCGATCGTCATCCGTCGGACCGCGAACCGTAAGCCGATTTTCGATCGAGGTCAAGCCGAGACGCGAAAAGACGAGGAAAAATCGACCGCGGCGGCGAACCCGCGGGAATCACGTTCGATTTCGGGAGGTGCGCCGTCGATCGAGATCTCGGTCGCGGCTCGTCGCACTTGACAAAATCGTTAAAAAACACACAATCGCCTGCGATCGGTCGCATTTATCGCGGGTCGTACCGCGCGCCCGACGCGACACGATAGCGCATTTATGCATAATATCTGTGTTTCGTGTATTCATACGTGTCGGATCGTCGTCTCTCGCCGACGATCGATATCGCGGTGAAACCGGAATGACGCCTGGAACGACGATTCAACCTTCGGTCGCCGAATTCCGCGGGGATCGCGTTTCGGCTTTGGGAATCGGGCCGATTTTGTACCTCGCTATTCGCCGCGTTATCACGGAGATCGCAAGTGCGGACACTTTTACGTGTTGGTTTGACGACGGCGATTTCGGCGTGTTTCGTCGCGGCGATCGCCGCGGGGCTTTCGGGGTGTTCGACGCGCGAGGAAACCTCGGTCGAGAGGGGGGATCGTCGATCGGCGCCGATCGCGGCGACGGTCGCTCGAGTTGAACGGCGCGACGTCGAACGGGTCGTCGAGGTCGTGGGGACGCTTCACGGCTGGGAGCGGGTGACGATCGGCGCCAAGATCACGGGGAGGGCGGCGCGGGTTCTGCACGATATCGGCGATCAGGTCGCTCCCGGCGAACTTCTCGTCGAGCTCGAAACGAGGGACGCCGAACTCGCGGTGTCGCAGGCCGAGCGCCGACTCGACGTCGATCTCGCCAAGCTCGGTTTAACGGGCGCACACATGCCGACATCGGATTATGATGTCGGTAAAACGCCGACGGTCGAGGAGGCGCGATTGGCGCTCGATCGTGCTCGGCAGACGCTCGCTCGCGAACGATCGCTCGTCGAGCGGAAGGCGGGGAATATCGAGATTTTTCAGAACGCCGAGAACGACGAAAAGGTGGCTCGGGCCAAATTGGAAAGCGCCACGTTGATCGCTCGGGCCGATTTGGCGAACGTTTTCGCGAGCAAGGCGGCGCTCGACGTCGCCAAGGAGAAGCTCGCGGACACGAGGATATTCGTTCCCAGGCCGACGAACGTCCCGACGAAATCGACGCGTTCGATCGCGTACGCGGTCGTTAAAAAGCAAGTGTCCGAGGGGCAGATGGTGAAGGAGGGGGAGGCGGTTTTCGATCTGGTGATCGCCGATCCGTTGCGGTTCCGGGTGAACATTCCCGAGCGTTATTCGGCCGAGATTCGGCTCGATCAACCGGCGCGGATCGAGGTTCCGGCGTATCCCGGCCGCGAATTTCCCGGCAAGGTCGCGCGGATCAACCCCTCGGTCGATTCGGCGAGCCGAACGTTCCAGGTCGAGATTCTCGTCGATAACGCGCGCGACGCGTTGCGTCCGGGAGGATTCGCCAAAGGACGAATCGTCGTCGAAAGCGACGCCAAGGCGGTCGTCGTTCCCGTCGCGGCGCTCGCGGGATTCGCCGGAAGCATGAAGATCTTTGTACTTAATAATAAAAATATCGCGAAAGAAATTCATGTGGAGACGGTACCCAGGACCGAACGCGACGGGATGATCGAGATCAGGGGGATGAGCGAGCCGGTCGGCGAGGGGGATCTCGTCGTCACGAGCACGCCCGCGAGCCTCGCCGACGGAGCGATCGTGACGATTCGGAGCCCCGCTTCGGCGGACGAAGCGACGATCTCAACCGATAAACCTGTTTCGAATTCAACCGATAAAGCGGCTTCGATCTCTCGGGATAAATCGGCCTCGATTTCAACCGAAAAGGCGGAATCGATCGCGCCGGCCGATCGGGGATCGAGTCGATCCGCGGAGGCCGCGAGGCGTGAAGGCGGTTCGGGGTCGATCGACGCGAATCGGCGATCTTCGCTTTGATCGCGCGAGAATCGGTTGGATTTCGGATCGAATCCTCTTACAAGCGGCGAATTTGATATGACGATATCCGAAGTCTGCATTAAACGACCTGTGTTCACGTGGGTGCTCGTTTCGATTCCGGTGGTGATGGGGATCGTCGCGTATTTTTCGCTCGGGGTCGATCTATTTCCGAACGTCGATTTTCCGGTGTGCACGATCACGACGGTCCTTCCCGGGGCGAGCGTCGAGGAGATGGAAAGTTCGGTCACGAAGCCGATCGAAGACGTGGTGAACACGGTCGACGGAGTCGACGAACTTCGCTCGGTCACGAACGAGGGGGTTTCGGTCGTCACGGTCCAATTTTTATTATCAAAAAATGGAGACGTGGGTACCCAAGAGGTTCGTGATAAGATCAACACGATTCTCGACGATTTGCCCGAGGGTACGAGGACTCCCGTCGTCGACAAGTTTGAAACCGACACGATGCCGATGATGACGATCGCGGTCTCGGGCCGGCGCGATTTCCGCGAGACGACCGAGATTGCGCGGAAGCAAATCAAAGAGCGGCTCGAAACGACCGCGGGGGTGGGGGCGATCCGGCTCGTCGGCGGCAGAACCAGGGCGATGAACATTATTTTAGACATTGATAAAATGTCGGCTTACAATTTATCGGTCGACGAGGTGCGGATCGCGCTTTTGCGGCAGAATCTTGAGGTTCCCGGCGGCCGGATCGATCAGGGTCCGCGCGAACTCGTGCTCCGCACGCTCGGTCGGCTGCGATCGGCGGCTGAGTTCGACGATCTGATCGTCGTCGATCGCGACGGCTACCCGGTGCGGATCAAAGACATCGGCCGATCCGAGGATTCGAGCGAGGAGCCGCGATCGCTCGCGCGGCTCGACGGTTCGAGCGCAGTCAGCCTTGTGATTCAAAAGCAATCGGGCCAAAACGCGGTTCAGGTGGCCGACGACATCTTGAAACGGCTTGAGGAGATTAAACCGACCCTCCCCGCCGATCTCTCGACGTTCGTCATCCGCGATCAATCTCGGTTTATTCGTAAATCGATTGAAGAGGTGAAGTTTCACTTATTATTGGCCGCGGCGCTCGTCTCGGCGACGATCCTGCTGTTCATTCGCGATTGGCGCACCACGGTGATCGCCACGCTCGCGATCCCGACTTCAATCATTCCGACTTTTCTCTTTATGCAATACATGGGTTATTCGCTCAACAACATCACGATGCTCGCGCTCATCCTGGCGATCGGAGTCGTGATCGACGACGCGGTTGTTGTTCATGAAAATATCTTTAGGCATATGGAGGAGGACGGGATGGACGGGATGGAGGCGGCGCGGATCGGCACGCGCGAGATCGCGCTTCCGGTCCTCGCGACTTCGCTTTCGCTCGTCGTGATCTTTCTGCCGATCGCGTTTATGGGAGGGGTCGTCGGGCGGTTTTTTTCGAGCTTCGGCGCGGTCGTCGCGTTCTCGATTCTGATGAGTCTGTTCGTTTCTTTCACGCTCACGCCGATGCTTTGCAGCCGCTTTCTCAAGCTCGATCCCGCCGAGGTCGGTCGAGCCAAAAGCAAATCGGGGATTTTTTACCGGTTGATCGATCGCGGTTACGGCTCGATTTTGCGGATCGCGCTCCGCGCCAAATGGCTCGTCGTCGCGCTCGCGGTCGCGGTCGTCGCGAGCACCGTTCCGCTGGGCGCGAGAGTCGGCACGGCGCTCATCCCGCGCGACGATCAAAGCGAATACGAACTCGCGATCACCGCCCCCGAAGGTTACACGCTCGACCGCGCCGATCGCGTTTTTCAAGACATCGAATATCGACTCAAAAAGATGCAAGGAACCGAACATATCTTTACCACGATCGGTAAGGTGAACGGCGGTCGCGACGTCAAAGGCGAGGGGGACGTGACCGAGGGGACGATCTACGTTCGGCTTCCCGAGCTCGATCGGCGCAAATACGGTCAATTCGAGGTTCAGCGGTCGGTTCGCTCGATGATCGAACGGCTTTATCCCGAACTGAGGATCTCGGTCAACGACGTTTCGGCGTTCGCGACGGGTCAGCGTCCGCAATTGCTCCAGGTGAATCTTTCGGGCCCCGATCTCGTCGGGCTCGAAAAATATTCCAAACAACTGATGAACGAGCTGAAAAAACAAGGGGGTATCGAAGATCTTGATACGACTCTCTCGTTGCGCAAGCCCGAATATCAGGTGTCGATCGACCGCGAGGCCGCGAGCGACCTGGGGATTCCGATCGGCGTGATCGCCGACACGCTGCGGATTCTGGTGGGGGGAACGCCGATCTCGAAGTTTCGCGACGGCGACGAACAATACGACGTTTGGCTCCGAGCGCGCCGCGACGAGCGATCGTCGTCCGAAGATATTTATCAGATGTCGCTCCCTTCCCCCACCCGCGGGCTCGTTCGGCTTTCGAGCCTCGCCGAACTGAAGGAAAGCCGCGGACCCGCGGAGATCGAACGCCTGGCGCGCGAACGAACCGTAACCGTTCTGGGAAATCCCGAAGGGATCCCGCTCGGCGAGGCGGTGAAACGCGCCGAGACGATCATCAAAAACATGAACTTGCCGCCGCAATATTCTTACGCCTTAACCGGTCAGGCGAAAACGATGAAAGAAACAGGTTATTATTTCATCATCGCCTTCGCCTTATCGGGTCTTTTTATGTTTATGATCCTCGCGGCGCAATTCGAGAGCTGGCTCAATCCGATCGCGATTTTATCGGCTTTGCCCGTGACGATCCCGTTCGGTCTTTTATCGCTTTTACTCTTTCATACGCCGATGGATATTTACGCGATGTTCGGCCTGTTCATGCTGGTGGGGATCGTGAAGAAGAACGGGATTTTACAGGTCGACGCGACGAATCAGCTTCGCGCGCAGGGGGTTCCGCGGCTCGAAGCCGTGATCGCGGCGAATCACACGCGGTTGCGGCCGATCTTGATGACGACGGTGATGCTCGTCGCGGCGATGATTCCGATCGCTCTCGGCAACGGCCCGGGCGCCGCTTCGCGCGCGAGTATGGCGAAGGTGATCATCGGCGGCCAGATGCTCTCGCTCGTTCTCGCGCTCATCGTCACGCCCGTGTTTTACGTCCTCCTCGACATGTGGAAAAACTTCTTCCGCCGCGCGATCAAACGTTCCGCACCCGCGGTTCATTCGCACTCCGCGGTTCGCGCCGATTCGGCGCCGCTCGGAACGATCGAACAAGGTGCGCACTCGGCTTCGATCGGCAGACCCGAATCGATCGATTCGTCGCGTTGATATAATTATCTATGATAATATTTAGAAATAACAATTTGTTATGTAAAATGAGTCATTGAATAATTGGTTATGATCGCGTTTCCGGATAAATCGACGCGTGTTCTTCAAAAACGGCTTGACCGCCGATCGCGATCAGAAAGCGTTCGAGCGGGATCGATCCGATCCCGTCGTCGCTTTCCTCGGCGCGAATCGCTTTGGAGTGGGGCGCGACGACATAACAGCGATTCTGGAATTTTGGATACCTTTTTATCAAGGCGCGGAGCCCTTTGCGGTCGTGATGTTCCGACATGCCGATCTCGAAGGCGAGCGGTTCTCCGGGTTGATCGTAAATCAGATCGACCTCGTCTTGTTTTTCGCGCCAGTAATACACCCGCACTCCGCATTCGCGACCGAGAGCGTGGAGGTGCGCCGCGGCCATGTTTTCGATCAAGAGCCCCATTTCTTTGGAGTCGGTGAGCGGGGCGATCCCGCGTTGGAGCGCCGCGTTGCGGATCGCCGAATCGACGAAATAGAGCTTGCGGCCGCGTTTTTGAATCACCGATTCGTTCCCTGAATAATTCTCCAAAGTGAACACGAGAAACGCGCTTTCAAGATAGCCGAGATAGCGCGAGAACGTCGGCTGAGACATTCCGCCCAGATCCGAGCAGATGTTTTGTGGAGAAAGGATGCCGGCGATTTGTCCCGCGAGCGTGTAAAGCAGGCGTTCGAGCAGCTTCGGGTGCTCGACGCGAAACGCCTGGGGAATGTCTTTGTAGATCGCCCGTTCGACCGCGTCGGAACGAAGAATTCGCTGGGATTCAAGGAGCGCGGTTTCGTCGTTCTTCTCATTCGCTCCGCTCGCGAGCAGCAGTTCGGGAAATCCGCCGGTCAGAAGATATTTACGTAATAAAATGGGATATGTTCTATTTGAATCGTCATCCGAGCTCTGTGTAAGATGCATTAATCGCGAAGCGAGAGAATTTACATTAATAATGAAGTAATCGATTCCAAGTAATGAAAGATATTCTGCATATGAATAAGGCGGTAAAAACTTCTCCTCCCATCTTCCGACTCCGCTTTCGAGCCTTCGATTGCGCAGCGCCGCGGTCGAGCTCGAAGTTCCCAGGATTCGGATCGGCCGATGATCGTCGTAAAACGTCTTGAGCCATAAATCCCAATCTTCGGCGTACGTCAGTTCGTCGAAAAAGAAGTAAACAAAATTGAATCCCTTGTGGCGAACGCGATCCATTATCATTGAACATAATTGATCAAGAGAAAACCGCATCAAAATCGGATGATCGAGCCGCAACCACCAGATCGAATCTTTGGGGACGCCGTGATTCAGAAGGGATCTGACGGTTTGATACATCGCCGTCGTCTTGCCGACGCGTCTGGGACCGATCAGTAAATGAAAACGACGCGGAAGAATTGTTTCAGACGAAAGGATCCTATTCGGTAGATATCCGGTGATCATACGCTCGACGGTTTTGGCCCACGCGTCGGGAACTCGTCCCGTTTCGTGCCACGGATTCTGCTCACGAAAGACACGAAAGATCTCGGCGCTACGTTTCGAATCGAAATTGTCGGCGGTCGTATCCATGCTTAGCATTCTAGATGTGAATGTTCGCGAGTCAACAGCATTCTTATTCTGAATGTTATTTGATCTCCACGCGAGACGCGGTCGGCTGAAGAATTACCTAGCCGACGAAATCGATCCGGCTTGGGTGCAAATTTCGGAGGCGAATCGGCGGCGAGAGGCGTCGGCGGCGATCGACAATCCCGATTTTTTAGCCGATTATTTTTGAACCCGCAATTCTTTTGAAAATTCGCCTTGACGGCTCGATCGCCGTTCCCTAAACTTTGTGCATGAAAGACGGCGATCGTGCGATTTGTTCACAATCGTGCCGGTCGTACATGCTGGATGATTTGTTAGCGGGCTCGATTTCCGATTCCAGACTCCCAAGAATCCCAAAACCCAAGATTTTCAGGAGAAAACGATCATGATTCACGCAACGAAAGTCGATCGCCGCGCTGAAGCGTGCGACATCAACTCTGCCGACGAGCCCAGCACGCTCGGCCGGGAGAATTCGTCCGTTCAAAACCGTTACGCGCACGCGATTCGCTCGACCGACCCCGTCGTCGTCGGACACGAATCGGTTGAAGATTGGATTGCGCACCGCGATACCGTCGTCCAAGAGCTTTGTCCCGTCGGGGCGCTTGAAACCGCGCATGCGCAGCGGGCGGCGCTTTATTTATGGAGGCTCGATCGCGTGATTCGCTTCGAGAACGCCGCGACGCGAGTTAACCTCGACGAGGTGATTCAAGAGTTCATGATCGCTCTCGACAATCCCGAACTCCTCCGTGATCGATCCGAGGCGATGACGCTCGAAAAAATACGCAAGCCGCTTAGCGAATTTCTCGATCAATTTGCGATATTGGGAGCGGACGCTCGAAAGCTCCCCGAACAAAAAGACGGTTTGGCGAAGATTCGCGGCGAATCGAAACGCGTTCGGGAACGCCGCGTTTTGCCCGATCAGCCGACGATTCAGACGATCATCAAATACGAGGCGCATCTTGATCGCTGCCTCGCCCGGACGATGGCCGAGCTGAGACGGCTTCAGAAGGAGCGGCGTCGGGGATTGCGCACGGTTGACGAGCGATTCTCGGGGAATCACGAGGATCTCTCCTGCGAACCGTCCGAGCCGGCGCGAGCGACGATCGGCGCACGGCGAGAGCCGGTCTCGAGTCGAATTAATGAGTCGGCGGGCGAACCGATCATCGAACACGAAAACAAGATCGAAATCAAGGAATATAAAAACGCCAAATCGGGCGAAGAGGCTTCGCTTCACACACAAGCGGACGCGATTACGTGTGACGAAATCGATCGATCGTTCGATTCGGCTTCGAATTCGAGGGTTTCACTCGCCGATCGATCGTTTGATTGTGAACAACACGAAAATGAAATCGACTCATCGGTTCTCCGCGGCGAATCCCCCTCGCGTTCGAGCTCGCCGACGCGAATCGATTCGCTTGTTCCAATGAACGCGACCGCGCCGATCGATTCGACGATTCCAAGGAATCCGCAGCTTAAACCTTGTGTTTCCAGCGCTTATCTCATCAGCGAGTCGACTCCGGGAGGGATCGTCGTACGCGATCCGTCCCAATCGGGAGTGATCATCACGATGATTCCCAAGCCTGTGAATACGTAAATCAAAATCGCCTTCGGTCGCCGAACAGCCCGAACGACCGTGAGATCGGATCGGGACGCTCTTTGACAATTCGGTTTCGGTACATGGATGTATCAATCCCGGTCGGGCTCGCGTCCGTCGCGGTTCGGCGTGCGTCTTCAATTCGTGAAATCGCGCGTTGAGGGAACACGCCGAATCGCGCGGCGCCGCGGCTGCAAACGGTTTCGTCGAAGCGCATTCTCGGCGATTGTTCCGCCGGGCGACTATCTGGAAACACTCTCGAAATCCTTTCTTCTCGATTTTACGGATTTCGGCGCAAATTAATCGATAAATCAATTAAATATTGAAAATCTACATATCGATACAATCTGTTTGGGAGGGCGAACCTCCTGGTGAGCCGATTTATGATGTTTGCGATTATTGACAGATAGATCGGCCTCATCGCCCGGGTTTACGAGAAAAGAGGCTCACCTGGAGGTTCGCCCTCCCAATTTTGGGTTCGCCATTCTAATTTTGGATTCGCCCTCGAGATTTCGGGATCGCCCTCGCGATTTCGGGTGTTCATTCCAATTTCGGGTGCGCACTCTAATCCCTCCGAATACGCGGTTTTCTTTCCGGATAGCCTCAGAGACTCATTCTCCGAACCTCGCCGCGGGGCGCGGAATCGGCCCTCGTTGATCGCTTTCGATCAGTCAAAAAAAGAATTTATCTTGATTTATTTAGGAATTTTATTCGATCGGAGCGAGCCGACGATCTCTTTGAGCGATTGGACGTTGTATTCTGCGAGTTTTTGGGGGATTTCGTCGACGATTCGTTCGGCGGCGGAGGGATCGGCGAAGGTTGCGGTACCGATTTGAACGGCTCGGGCGCCGGCGACGAGGAATTCGAGCGCGTCGTCGGCGGAGGAGATTCCGCCGATCGCGATCAGGGGGAGATCGGGAAGCGCGCGGGAGACTTCCCAGGTCATGCGGAGAGCGATCGGTTTGATCGCGGGGCCGCTGAGCCCGCCGACGTCGTTGGCGAGGATCGGCCTGCGTCTCCTCCAGTCGATCGCCATGCCAAGGACGGTGTTGATCAGACTGACGGCGTCGGCGCCTCCCGCGGCGGCGCCCTGGGCGATCGCGACGACGCTGGTGACGTTCGGCGTTAGTTTGGCGATCACGGGGAGCGGGCAAGCCCGGCGCACCCGCGCGACGAGTCGTTCGATCACCCTCGGATCGATTCCCAAGTCGAGCCCGTGGCTAACGTTGGGGCACGAAAGATTGAGTTCGATCGCGGCCAAGCCGGGTTCGGCGCCGACGATCTCGGCCATCTCGACGAATTGATCCTCGTTTTCGCCGGCGATATTGACGATCACCGCGGTTCCGACGGTGCGGAGGTACGGCAAGTGCTCGCGGATGAAGTAATCGAGTCCGTCGTTATCAAGGCCGATCGCGTTGAGCAGTCCCGAGGGGGTTTCGACGGTTCGGGGGGTCGGATTGCCGGCCCTCGGTTTCATGGTGACGGTTTTGGGGATAACGCCGCCGAGGCGATCGATCCGCGCGAAGTCCGCCATTTCGCGAACGTAGCCGAACGTTCCCGAGGCGGTTAGGACGGGATTTTTGAGCGTCAACCGCCCAAGTTGAACCGAAAGGTCGATCACTCAAACGTTCCTCTTAACGACGTCGATTCGATTTTTAACGATCCGGCCGCTGTCGAGGGACGGCGATCGTCGCATCACGAGAGATCTTCGGAATCGGCGTTTGTGCCTTTGTCATCGCGAAGACGAATCGTAACCGATCGCGTACGGCGATGCCGGCGGGATCGCGAAGGGATTGACGTCATCGGCGGCGCGGCGCGATAATTCAATGATTGTCGAATAACTTCGCAAGGTCGCCTTTGAATTGGGAGCGTTGAGCATGGTGAAGTCTTTCATTGCGAGTTGTTGTGTGGCCGGGTTGTTCGCGATCATGGCCCTTCCCGTTCGAGCGGTCGAGATCCGGGGCGATTACATCGAATCGCGAACCGCCGATATTTACACAGGTCCATGTTTCTCGAACGCGGAAGTGTTTATTACCGGGAATCAGGCGGTGTTGGCCTGGAAGGTGCGAGAGGGCTCTTTCAAGGGGGTCGATCTCGCGGGATTGACGGTCGCCGCGGCGATTCGTGGAACGACGACGTTTTCGGAGGACAAGCCCGAGGAGGCTAAATCGGTGTTGATCGTCGACCGTCGCGCCGACAAGGCTCAACGCGAGGCGCTGATCGAGCTGGCGAAGACTCTAGCGGGTGAGCGTCTGAATCATGTGGTCGCGGTGAAATCGGCGTTGATCGCGATGACGGTCGAGGAGGAATCGCACGAGGGTTCGGCCGAGCAGGATATGAAAGCGCATTTGCACGCGACTCCGAAGGCGCCGCACGCCTCGTTCTGGGCCGCGGGATTGGCCGAGATTCTCACGCGTCCGCTTGACGAGCGCGATCACTTCTGCGGCAACGAAACGGTCGCGTATCAACCGCTTTCGCGCGGCGTCGACGTTCTGCCGGCTTACACGATGGGGGCGAGCTTTAAAGGCGAAGGGCTCAACGTGAATTGGAACGATCATAACAGTCGAGGAAGCTTCGTCGGGACGTTCGCTTATTGATGATGAACGATCGCGGCCGAAGGCCGGGGTCATGGATTGATCGATCGACGGTGAGAACGCCGATCGATAAATTGATCAAAAGTTTTGGATTCGTGCACCGACCGCGACGCGACCTCGCCGTCTCGTCGCGGTTGCATTCGCGTATTAATCAGGTTTTTGGATTTTAAAGATAGGTGATCGACGACATGCGAATGGTGAAGGTTCTTTTGTTTGTTTGGTCGACGGCGATCGTTCCGGGCTTTGTATTCGGCCAGGAATCGTCGAGCTTCAAGGTGAATCCTATCAAAGAGGAGGCGCCGAAGGAGTTATCGAAGGCGATTCGCGAAACGCTTTCGCCGACGGGTTTTCGGGTCGTCGACGATCAGGGGAAGCCCGTTTTCGACGTTTGGTTGCGGAAGACGATTCCGGTCGCGGCCAAGCCGAACGGTCCGAGCGGACCGGTGTTGTTTCCGGTTTTGAATCAGGGGGAGTTGGTCGGCGCGATGCGTCGGCATATTGAGGGGCGTGATTTTCGCGATCAGACGATCGCTCCCGGAGTTTACACGTTGCGATACGGCCTTCAGCCCGTCAACGGCGATCATCTGGGAACGAGCGCGACGCGTGATTTTCTTCTTGGTTCGCAAGCTTCCAAGGATCAATCGATCGATCCGATCGCCGAAAAACCGCTTTCCAAGCAGAGCGCCGAGGCGGCGGGAACGAATCATCCCGCGGTGATGCAACTGATCAATCCTCCCGACGGTTCCGCTCCTCCCGCGATCGGTCGCGACGAGGCCAAAAATCAATGGGGCGTCGTCGTCTCGTTCGATCTCGCGGTGAAAGGCGAATCGAAGCCCGTTCCCCTTCCCGTGCAAATCGTCTTTGAAGGAATCGGCATGATTTAATTGCTCATGCGTAAGATCGTGGATGCTTTAACGAGATTTGAGGATTCGCCGAGGCGGGCTTTTCTCGATTGATAGAAATATTGTAATGTTGATGAAAAAGCGGACGGATCGGAGGGGATCGGCGGGGCGGATCGTCGCCGTGACCGACTCCCTTTTGGTTTGTTCGGCTTAAGGAATCGTCGATGCCCGTATCGATTTTGATCGCGATCTTTCTCGCTTTTGAACTTGAAGAGATTCGGGGGATCTCGACGAGTTTCGGCTTTGGCGAGGCGGGACGGATCGGCGTGGTCGCGGCTTCGATCGCCGCGGTCGCGGCGGTTTCGTTCGCGGTCGGTCGGTTTGTGGCGTGGCGGGTCGATCGCGGCGGATACGGCTCGGAACGGCTCCGACGCGCTTACGCGATCGCGGGACGAGTCGTCGCGATTCTGGTTTTGCTCTCGTATGCGTCGATTTTGTATGTGGCGAATTGGCGATCGATCGTCGAGGTCGATTTTGGATTGCGGGGCGCGTTTTTTCTCGATGAATTTTTGATTTTGCTCCCTTATTTGATCGCTCAGTTCACGGCCTGGTGGGGTTTATACGCCGCGGAGCGGTCGTTGAGGCTGGCGAGCACTCGGATCAGCGACCGCGGCGGGTTGTTCGTTTATCTTTCGCTCAAGGCTCGGCAGTCGCTCGCTCTGGCTTTGCCGATCGTCTTGATCTTTCTCCTCGGCGAGGATCTCGGCGATCGATTCGCCCCCAATTTGGATCGGTCGCCGTGGCTTCAGCTCGGTCTCATCGGGTTGATCGGCTCGACGGTTTTGATCACGGCGCCGGCGTTCGTCCGGCTCAGTTTGCCCGCTTCGCCGCTTCCCGACGGGCCGTTGCGGAGAAGGCTTGAAACGCTGATGCGACGGTGCGGTTTTCGATGTTCGAATATTTTGATATGGCGGACGGGTCACAGCCTGGTGAACGCGGGGGTGACGGGGATTTGGTCACGATTTCGCTACGTGTTGTTAACCGACGCTCTCGTCGATCGGCTCGACGAGCATCAGGTCGAGGCGGTTTTCGGCCATGAGATTGGACATATCGCGCGTCGTCACTTCTTTTTATTCAGTTTTTTCTTTATAGGTAGCGGAGCGATCATCTCGCTCGCGGCGCTCGGCGCGCACGGGTTGCTCACAACCGTTCCAGGCGGCCGGCTCGCCTCGGCGTTCAACGGGGTCGCGGCGGGGTTCAACGGGGTCGAGGCGATCGAGACGGGGCTCGTTATCGTCGCGGCGATCGTTTATTTGATCGTCGGTTTCGGTCACGTTTCGCGTCGTTTCGAGCGTGAGGCCGATGTTTATGGGTGTCGCGCGGTTTCGTGCGGTTCCGACGATTGCCCGCCGCATCTGGACGTGAACGCGGGTTCGGGGGCGATCGGCGTCGCCGAGCGGATTTGTCCGGTCGGACTTCGCACGTTCGCGACGGCGCTCGCAGAGGTCGCCGAGCTGAACGGGATCGACCGCGACGCTCGGTCGTGGCGGCACGGAGGGATCGGTAAGCGGATCGCGTTTCTCGAGAGTCTTGAAAATCGGCCCCAGGTTCAAGATCGATACGCACGCGGATCGAGGCGATTTCGCGTGGTGTTCGCGACGGCGCTTGTCGCGGCGGTCGCGGCGGCGGTCGCGACGGGGGCTCTGGCGAAGGCGTTAACTTTTTAAAGGTCGGCTCGGAGAATCTCGATATCGGCGCCGCGGTTCTCAGGATCGCTCGCTCCGCAACCTAGGGTTCAAAGGATAAAGGAAATTCGTCGTTTTGATCGCGACCCGGCTCGATCGGCCGATTGACGGAGAACTCACTTGAAGCGACATCAAGTTTGTGGATGGATTTATGCGAGCGTTTTCGTCGTTTCCGCGTTCTTTCTGGAACGCGTTCAGGCGGATGATTTCGGTCGATTCGACGGCGGCTTGCTCGCCTCGGCGGCGCGCGGCGAGGGGTCGAAGGAGCGGAATTTCCTCGGTTTCGCCGAGATCGGCGCGGCGCCTCGGACGTTGCGCGATTCGGAACACGCGTTTTTGATCGTGAAGACCGATCAGGGGAACGCGGCGCGGGTTTTCGTTTCGGCGGCGCTCCGCAAGCCGACGGGAGGGGGCGAGCCGACCCCCGTCGTCGTTCTTGAACGATTCGACACGTTTGAATCTCCTCAGGCGAAAACGAGGCTCGCGAGCGGCAAGGGGACGCTGCTGTTCGACGGCTTTCAGTTTGATTTCGACAGCGGCCAGGTTGTTCCCGACGGGCACGGCGGCGACGTGCGGTTTCGCCTGACGGGCAAGGAAGGATCGGGGTTGACGACGATCGGCGGTGCGAAGCTTTACACGCTCGACGCGGCGCCCGTTTTTCCCGCTCAGCCGGCGGATCGACCCTCTCCGGGAGGTCGGATCGAGATCGGCGATTTTCGCGGCTCTTATCGGCTTTACGCCGATGCGCGCTGGTCGGGCGATTTGAACATAAAAGTGAACGATAAAGGAGAGGTGAGCGGCGAGTTTCGATCCGATTTGAACGGTCGGTCGTACGAGGTGAAAGGCGTATCGGGGGTCGATTCGCCCCGGAGGATCGCTTTCGCGATCGCGTTTCCTCGTTCCAAACAAGAATATGAGGGTTTTTTGTGGACGAGCGGCAAGGGGGGATTTTCGGGAACGCTGCGGTTTTTGGATCAGACGTTCGGTTTTTTCGCGATCCGCAAGGGGGGGCGATTCGCTCCTGAAGACGCGATCGCGGAGGGAGCGGTCGGGGGCGCGGGGGCGGATCCCGCGGCCGCGGGGAGGGTCGTCGTGACGATCGATCGAGCGATCGAGGGGGTTTCGATCGACGGAAAAAGTCAAGATATCAAAACATTGAAATTGACGCTCGCCGAGCGGATCGCCGGGGGCGGCGAGGCGACGGTTTTGATTCGGGTCGTTTCGGACGTTCCGTATTCGAGGGTTCGCGAGGTCGTCGATGCGATTCGAGCCTCGGGGGTTGAGCGATTGGGGTTCGAATCGCCGTGAGAACCGAGCGGAGTTCGTGGGGGACGCGCATCACTTCAATTCGCGATGCGAGTCCGGTGTTAATCTCGTGAGAACCGAGGGAAGTTCGTGGGGGACGCGCTTCGGAGGATCGGTGTAGGAAGGTTTCGATTCGAGAGTGAGATTCGATAATAGATCGAGAGGAGGCCGGGAATGACGGCTGGAAAGGCTGAATCGCGGTTGAAAGCGAATGAGCGGGTGTCACACAATGGGGGAGCCAAGCATACATGTTTTGAGGCGCCCCGGGTTGTGTCGTGCGGTCGTGCTTGGATTCTTCGATTGGAAAGTTCACCCCCCGAGGTTTCGCGATCTAAATTTCTTGTGTCGACCGATTGACTTGCTCGCATGCGCCCTCGAAGATGACTTCAAAGGCTGACCCTGGTTTCACACGCCTCATACCCGCCGACCCGCGGCTGCCATTAGGAGTATTCCGCGATGCCGAAGTTTCGTTCCGACCGCGGCCGAACCCGGTCTTTGATTTTGATCGCGTGCACGATCGCCTGGCTCGCGTTCGTCTGTTTCGCTCCGGCTCAGAAGGCGCGCGCCCACCAGGCGAAGGGTGAGGCGGCGGCTTCGGCGGGCTCGGAGGGTTCCGACGCGTCGAAGGCGGCGCCACCCGCCAAGAAGTCGATGTTGCGGTGGGCCGCCGAGGCTTCGGGGCCGATCGGTTTCTTTCTCTTTTTGATCTCGATTTACTTCACGGCGCTCGTGATCAGGCTGTTCATGGAGATGAGGCTGAGCGAGGCGGTTCCGCAGGCTTTGATCGAGAAGGTTGAAACCGCGATCAAAGAGAAGAAGTTCCAAGACGCCTACGACGCATGCCGAGATAATAATTCGTATTTGGCGCGAATGATTCGCACGGGGGTTGCGAATTTACCGAACGGTCGTCCCGAGGCGAAGGAAGCGATGACGGCGCAGGCGGAGGAGATGGTCGTGGGGATGGAGAGCCGGATCACGTATTTGGCGACGATCGGCACGCTCGGTCCGATGATCGGTTTGGTGGGAACGATCTGGGGTATGATCCAGAGCTTCCAGGAGATCGCGACGCAGGTGGGGGGGCAGGCTCGGCCCGATAAGCTCGCCGCGGGGATTTCGACGGCGTTGTTCATCACGCTTGAAGGGGTCAGTTTGTCGGTTCCGGCGATTTTCTTTTACGCGGTGTTCCGCAATCGGATCTCGAAGATCGCGATGGAGGGGGGCCGCACGGCCGAACGCATCATCGCGCTCTTTTGGGCCGCGGCCAAACAGCCCGCGGGTAAGCCGAGCTGATCCGGGGTTCGGTTTGTCGAAGCGGGTTTCGCCGCGAAGTTTTGAACGAGAGAGATCCGGGCCGATCGATCGCCTCGGTCGGCTTGGAAATCGGTGGTGATCAAACGGTTAGGATATGAACGATTGCATTAATCGTTTATGCGTGAATTAGGACGACGGGCGTCGACGATTCGACGTTCGGCGTGGAGAGGCTGAAGCGGGATCCAGGGAGAATTCGCCGTGAGCGCATCGGTGAGCGGGGAGATCAAGGCCGAGCCGAACCTGACGCCGCTCCTCGACGTCGTGTTCCAGTTGATCACGTTTTTTATGCTTTGCATTAATTTTAGCCAAGAGAATTTTGATTCGAGGGTGCGATTGCCGGTTTCAGGGTCGGCGAAGCCGGTCGAGGCCGAGTCGGCGACGGGAGCGCCCGAGGATCGGTTGGTGCTGAACATCGACCGACAGGGGCATTTGTTGATGTTGGGCAAAACGATGGGAATTGAAGACGCGATCAAGCAGATCAAAACCGAGGCGAAGTTGATCAAAGAGAATTTTGAGATCGCGGGGAAGAAGGTCGATCCGGCGAAGGGGCTTCCGACGACGGTGGTGGTTCGAGGGGATCGCGACACGCATTTCACCGAGCTTTTTCAATTGATCACGGCGTGTCAGGCGAACGGATTCCGTAAATTCGAGTTCAAGGCGATGTCGAGCGAGGAATAAATCGAGGGTTCGTTCCGGGGTTCGATCGCGGCGCCGCGGGAATCGAAGTCGGGAAGGGGGGGGTCGATGAAGAAGTCGAAAGAAGCCGAGGTTGAGATTCAGATCACGCCGATGCTCGACATGGCGTTTCAACTGCTCACGTTTTTCATTATGACGTATCATCCCGCGCCTTCGGAGGTTCAGTTCGGCATGAATTTGCTGCCGGCTCAACCTTCGATCAACATGAACGAGCCGATCTCGACCGCGGACGCTTCGAACAGCGACGTTCCCGTCGGTTTGAAAACGTTGCCGACGACGATCCACGCCGCGGGAGGGGGGGACATCGCGCGGATCACGCTCGAGGCGAACGAGATTCCGGACGTCAAGGCGCTCGATCAAGAGCTGAAGAAGATCGCCGCCGATATTGAAAAGAAAGAACTTTTATACGAACAGGTGTTGATCACGGTCGATCCTCAGCTCAAGTATTCTGAATTGATTAAAGTGATTGATGTTTTTACGCGTAATAAGTTGACGAAATTGAGTTTCGCGGAATTGACCGACGCCGGGGCTTAGGGTCGGGGCGGTCGGTGTCGCCGCGAGTGTCGAGGGATTGTGGGTGTTTCGGGGGAGCACGTGCATGTCGTTCTTTCGCGGCGCCGAATTTTCGCGATTGATGCTGTTTTTGGCGATCATGGCGATCGGCTGGCCGTTGTTTTTGGTTTTCGGCGGTCCCGGCGACCCGCCCCCCAAGCCGACTCCCGCGGCCGAGGTTCCTCCGGTTCCCCCTCCCGACGAATCCCCCGCGTTCGCCGCGGTCGTCGATAAAACGCCGATGCGGTTCCAGGAGAACTCGGCGTACGTCGAACTTCTTAAACGCGTGCGCGACGAGAAATTCGGCGATCTCGACAAAAAAAGCCGGCGCGATCTCTTCTTCACGTATTTCGCCGAGGATCCCAAACGGTATCGCGGCGTTCCGTTCCATCTCGAGGGAACCGCGATTCGCGTTCTTGGAGTCGACGTTGGTGAAAAGTTCTCACCCAAAAAACGTCTTTACGAAGCATGGGTGATTACGTCGGAAAGTCAAGGATATCCTTATCTCGTTGTGTTTGAGGATTGTCCCAAGGGGTTGCCGATCGGCGCCGATCTTTCCGAGCTCGTTTCGGCGAACGGATATTTTCTTAAGTTGATGGCCTACAACTCGGGGAGCGGGCCGCGGTGGGCGCCGATGTTCGTGGGCAAGCTGAGCTGGTTCCCGCACGACGAGCCCAAGCCTTGGTTTTCGGCGATTCCGATCACCAAGGTGACGATCGCGGTCGTTTTGGGGATGACGATTCTGAGCGTCTTTCGCTGGGTGACGTTCCTTCGCAGGCGGTTTAGCGCTCCTTCGATCGCGTCGACGATTCCCGAGGGCCCCGCGATCGTCGACATCGCACCCGAGGATTTGCAAAAGTGGATTGAATCGCCCCACGATTTTCATCAAGAAATGGATCAAGAATCGCCCGACGAATACGACGAAACCGACGATCACGAAAGGTGAAAGACGCCGAGCGTCGCCGATCGGTCGAATCGGCGGCGTGTGGTTCTCTCGGCGAACGCTGCGCTTTTATGAAACGATCCCCTGGTTTATACTGATCTTGTGCGAACGTTCAAATTCCCGCCCCGAGCGAGCCGAGCCATGCCCTTCGAGCCCCGAACCGTGATTGTCGATCGCGGCATCGATCAAGCGGCGGGAGCGCGCGATCGAATTCCATTCGAAAGCGATCGGACGTTGGAAGCCGGCGATCGGGTCGGTTCGCCGTCGCAAGCGATTCATTCGCCGATTTCGCAAGCGATTGATTCGCCGATTTCGGATGTGATCGATTCGCCGATTCTTGAAGAGTTCGATCGGCCGGGCGTTTCGGCGCGGCGTGTCGAGGTGCGATCGAGTGCGGCGGGTCGCGGCGTCGATCGGCCCGATTGGGTCGTCGTCGAAGAGCCGCTTGAAACCCGCGCACAAGGTCCAGGGCAAGATCCGATCAGCGTCGCGGTGACGATGCGGACCCCCGGTCACGACGCCGAATTGGCGGTCGGATTTCTTCACACCGAGGGTTTGCTCGCGGGCCGGGATGAACTCACGGCGGTTCCCGAGCCGCGTTCGGGTCGATCCAAAAAGCTTTGTAATGTGATCACAATTAAATTAAACCGTCGATTCGACCCCGATTCGCTGAGGCGTAATTTCTTCGCGACTTCGAGTTGCGGGCTTTGCGGGAAGGCGACGTTGGATCAGCTTTTGGTGCGTTGTCCGCCGATCCCCGCGGGTCCGGAGGTCGATCGAGAGATTATCATTCGATTGCCCGAGGCGCTTCGCGAGGCGCAGCGGGTGTTCGATCGGACTGGGGGATTGCACGCGGCGGGTTTGTTCGATCTCAAAGGGAGGTTGATCGCGCTCCGCGAGGACGTGGGTCGGCACAACGCGGTCGATAAGATCGTCGGCCGCGGTCTTCTCGACGGCGCGACTCCGCTTTCGCGTCATATCCTGCTCGTTTCGGGTCGGATCGGCTTCGAGATCGTGCAGAAGGCCGCTGTGGCGGGGATCCCGATTCTTTGCGCGGTGTCGGCGCCGACGAGTCTTTCGGTCGAGACCGCGAACAAGGTCGGCATGACGCTCGTCGGTTTTCTCCGCGGCGATTCGTTTAACGTATATACGCATTATGATCGAATTATCGGTTTGTCTCAAGAAGTCGTTATTTAGTCGTTTTAATAACTATTATTTCGTTTACCTTTTGATCGAGAGGGGAGATCGCGATGAGACCGAAGCTTTCGCGGCTTAAGCATCCGCTGGTTCGAGAGAACGGGTCGCCGCGGCGGGCGACGTGGGACGAGGCGCTCGATCGCGCCGCGGCCGGTTTTCGCGATTCGATCGCGGCGCGGGGGCCGGGATCGTTCGGCCTGTTCAGTTGTTCGAAGGCGACGAACGAGCTCAATTACGTTTCGCAGAAGTTCGCGCGGCAGGTGATCGGCAGCAACAACATCGACAGTTGCAACCGTACCTGACACGCGCCTTCCGTCGCCGGTCTGGCGACCGTGTTCGGAGCGGGAGGGGGGACGAGTTCGTACCGCGAGGTCGAGGAGACCGACGCGATCCTCCTGTGGGGGTCGAACGCGCGCGAAACGCACCCAATCTTTTTTCATCATGTGCTCAAAGCATTACATAATGGCGCGAGTTTGTTTGTGATCGATCCGAGGAGGACGAGTTCGGCGGAATGGGCCGACTTGAGGCTCGAGCTCGAGGTGGGGACCGACGTCGTCCTCGCCGCGGCGATCGGTCGCGAGATCATCGCGGCGGGGCTCGCGAACCTGGAATTCATCGGTCGGGCGACGACGGGTTTCGACGCGTATCGGCGGGCGGTCGACGAATACACGCTCGACAAAGCCGAGGCGATCACGCGCGTACCCGCGGAGATCATCAAACGGACGGCGCACGCGTACGCCCGCGCCGACCGCGCGATGATTTGCTGGACGCTCGGAATCACCGAACATCACAACGGAGTCGATAACGTTCTTTCATTGATCAATCTTTCGCTTCTGACGGGGCACGTCGGACGGTACGGATCGGGCCTGAACCCGCTCCGCGGCCAGAACAACGTTCAGGGAGGGGGCGATATGGGGGCTCTCCCCGACCGCCTCCCCGGCTTCCAGCGCGTCGAGGACGACGCGGCTCGATCGAAATTCGACCGCGCCTGGGGCGCGACGACTCCTCCTCGTAAAGGCATGCATTTATCACAAATGTTTGATGCAATTGAGGCCGGCGAGCTCGCTTCCCTCTACGTCATCGGCGAGAACCCGGCGCAATCCGAGGCCGACGCGACGCGGACGATTCACTTGTTAAACAAACTTGAGCATCTTGTGGTTCAAGATATCTTTTTAACAAAAACAGCGGAGATCGCGCACGTCGTTTTGCCCGCCTCGGCGACGTGGTGCGAAAGCGAAGGGACGGTGACGAACAGCGAGCGTCGCGTGCAGCGGGTGCGGAAGGCGCTCGACCCTCCCGGGCTCGCTCGGCAAGACGTCGCGATCGTCGCCGATCTGGCGCGCAGGCTGGGGAGAGATTGGGGCGATCCGACCGCCGAGGCGATCTGGGACGAGCTTCGATCGCTGAGCCCGATGCACGCGGGAATGAGTTATCAAAGGCTTGAACGACTGGGTGGAATCCAGTGGCCGTGCCCCGACGAGAATCATCCCGGCGAGCCGTTTTTACACGCGAGGCTCTGGAAAAACCCGATCGAGGGCCCCCCCGCGCCGTTCAGCGTCGTCGCGCACGATCCCCCCGTCGATCGTCTCGACGATCAATTCCCGATCCGGCTCACCACCGGACGGAGGCTCGATTCGTACAACACCGGAGTTCAATCAAACGGTTTTCATACGCCGATGCGTCATGGCGAGGCGATCGAACTCGCGACCGACGACGCCGAAAGGCTCGGCGTGACGACGGGCGAGGTCGTTCGCGTGACGTCGCGGCGGGGCTCGATTCTCGCTCCGGCGCGAATCGAGCCGACGCTTCGTCCCGGGCTCGCGTTCATGACGCTCCACTTTCCCGACGAGGTCGAAACGAATCGGCTGACGATCGACGCGGTCGACCCCAAATCGGGAACCGCCGAATTCAAGGCGACCGCGATTCGAGTCGAGAAAATCGTCGATTCGGGCCGAAACGACGACGTGATTGAAAATGACGATATAATAACAAGCAATTATAATCAAGCACAAATGGTAACGGGGGCGTGAACTGGATGGATTTACGATTTATCGACGCCGAGCCGACCTCCGCCGAGCGCGCCGCGATCGACGCGGTTTTAGGCGAACGCGCCTTTGAAGCCGGCTCGCGCGATCCCGACGCGCTCGAACGCGAACGAACGATCGATCGATCCGATAATTCAAACGGCGAGACGCGAAAGATCGAGGCGTCGAGCGGCGATCGCTCGATTCTCGGGTCGTCTCGGCTCGAAGCCGCCGCGCGCCGCCGGAGCCTGCTGCTTCCCGCGCTCCTGGGCGTTCAATCGCGCGTCGGTTACATAACCGCCGGGGCTCTTGGCGAGATATGCAAACGCTTGCACGTTCCTCCCGCCGAGGCGTACGGAGTGGCGAGCTTTTATTCGCTGATATCTCTTGACGAACAACCGCCGATCGTCGTTCACGTGTGCGACGATCTTTCGTGTCGCTCGGCGGGGTCGAGTCGGTTGATCGGCGAGCTCGAACGATCGCACGGCGCGGAAGGTTCGAGCCGGGGCGGGGCGATCGGCGCGTGGCGTTTGAGCCCGTGTTTGGGTTTATGTGAACGCGCGCCCGCGGCGCTCGCGATCAAGGCGGGCGAGACGCCGATCGAGGAAGCTTTGGCGCCCGTCTCGATCGATCAACTGATGCAAGCCTTATCGGGAACGATTCCCGACGATTCGGCGCCGATCGTTCTTCCCCAGGCGGGCGAGCCCGGCCTTCGATTGTTGCGGCGGGTGGGGAAAGTCGATCCCGCGAGCCTCGACGATTATCGGGCGCACGGCGGTTACGCTGCGCTCCGCGCGGCGTTCGATCTGGGGCCCGACCGCGTGATCCGAGAGGTTTCGGATTCCAAACTGCTCGGTCGCGGCGGAGCGGCTTTTCCCTCGGGACGCAAGTGGGAGGCGGTCGCGCACGCTCGCGTTCGTCCGCATTATCTCGTCTGCAACGCCGACGAATCCGAACCCGGCACGTTCAAGGATCGCGTTCTGATGGAACACGATCCGTTCGCGGTGATCGAGGCGATGACGATCGCGGCGTTCGCGACGGGTTGCGAACTAGGTTATATCTACATCCGTGGTGAATATCCGCGAGCGGCGCGGCGTCTCGAAGCGGCGATCGGCGCGGCGCGGGCGCGCGGATATTTGGGAATCGACATATTGGAGCGCGGATATTCGTTTGATATCGAGATCAGGCGCGGCGGAGGGGCGTATATCTGCGGCGAGGAGACGGCGCTGCTCAATTCGATCGAGGGGTTTCGCGGCGAGCCGCGGAACAAGCCGCCGTTCCCGGTTCAGGAGGGATTGTTCGGCAAGCCTACGTTGATCAATAACGTGGAAACGCTCGTTAATGTTCTTGATATCGTTTTGGCGGGCGGTTCGGCGTACGCTTCGATCGGTACCGCGGGGTCGAAGGGGACGAAGCTGTTTTGCGTGTCGGGACGCGTTGAAAGACCCGGGCTTTACGAGGTCGAGTTCGGCGCGACGATTCGACAATTGATCGCGCTAGCAGGCGGTGTTCGGGAGGGACGCGAAGCGAAGGCGGTGCTGCTCGGGGGCGCCGCGGGTTCGTTCGTCACGGCGGACGAGCTCGATACGCCGCTGACGTTCGAGGGGACGCGAGCGATCGGCGCCTCGATCGGATCGGGAGTCTTAATCGTTTTCGACGATGAACAAGATTTGAAACCGTACGTGACGAGGATCGCCGAGTTTTTTCGCGAGGAGTCGTGCGGACAGTGCGTACCGTGCCGAGCGGGGGCGGTTCGGCAGGAGGAACTCGTCGCGCGGGTGTTCGCGGGGAAGCCGAACGGTTCGATCGCGGCCGAACTCGCTCTTCACGGCGAGATCGATCGAGCGATGCGCGACGCTTCGATCTGCGGCCTCGGGCAAACCGCGGGGGTCGCGATCGATTCGGCTTTTCGTAAACTGAAAATTCATGAAACAATCAACAAGCAATAGGTTGAAAAATATGGACAAAAATAAATTGTTATACGAAAGAAGCGTGGAATTGACGATCGACGGTCGAACCGTGCGGGCGCGCGAGGGGGAGACGATATTGGACGCGTGCCGGTCGCTCGGAATCGACACCCCGGTTCTTTGTTTCGTCGAGAATCTGCCTCCCGTGAACGTGTGCCGGGTGTGCGTCGTCGAGGTCGAGGGGTCGCGGACGCTCGTTCCGGCGTGCTCGCGGAAGGTCGAGCCGGGGATGATCGTTCATACCGACACGCCTCGCGTACGGTTGAGTCGCAAGCTCGTGCTCGAGTTCCTGGCGTCCTCGGTCGATCTTTCGCTTTGCGAACGGGCGGATGATTATATAAAGCGTTACGAAGCCGATCCGGAGCGGTTCGGCGCGGTCGATCGCGGCTCGGCGGCCGAGGATCGCGACTCGGCGCGCGCCGGGAGGCGACGAGAGTGCGAGCCGGGGGCGGTCGCGACCGTCGCGGTTCCGGTTAAAATTGATAATAATTTGTACGTGCGTGATTATTCAAAATGTATTCTTTGCTACGCTTGCGTGAACGCGTGCGGCGAGGACGCGCAGAACACGTTCGCGATCGCGGTCGCGGGGCGCGGCTTCGACGCGCGGATCTCGACCGAGTTCGCCGTCCCGCTTCCCGATTCGGCTTGCGTCTACTGCGGCAATTGCATCGGCGTGTGCCCGACGGGGGCGTTGATGTTCAAGTCGGAATTCGATATGAGGGCCGCGGGAACGTGGGACGAGGCTCGCCAGGAGCGGATCGATACGATCTGTCCGTATTGCGGGGTCGGCTGCGTCTTGACGCTTCACACGCAAGACAATCAAATCGTCAAGGCGACTTCGCCGCTCGATAGCGACGTGACGAACGGCCATTTGTGCGTCAAAGGTCGTTTCGGCTGGGCTTATGTCCAAAACCGCGAAGCCGAAGAGGATATCGCGGCGAACGGCGATTCGTCGTCGGGCTTCGACTCGTCGGCGAATCAAGCAGTTTCTTCTCGCGTCGACGCTCGGGTTCGAGGAGGATCGTCCGCGGTCGCGGGGGATGTCGCGATCGAGAAAGCCTCGGCCGGCTCGGCCGTCTCGGCTCACGCGGGGGATGTCGCGTCTTTGAACGTCAACGGATCAAACGTCGAAACACAAACCGATTCCAATAATACGAGAAAATCATCATGAGCTTAGACATGCGCGAGTACCGAAGGACGATCGGGCTGTTCGCGACGGGGGTGACGGTGATCGTCGCCGAGGCCGAGGGGTCGGTGCACGGGATGACTGCGAACGCCGTGTCGTCGCTTTCGCTCGACCCGCTTCTGCTGCTCGTCTGTGTCGATAAACGCGCCAAGATGCTCTCTTATTTAGAGAAATGCAAATACTTTACCGTTAATATTCTTTCGGAGGATCAGGAGGCGGTTTCGGCTTATTTCGCGGGGCGAGCCGGCGCGAACGACCCCGAGCCGGGTTTCGTCTCGTGGCGCGGCGGGCTTAAACTCGAGGGGACGATCGCGACTCTCGGTTGCGAGCCTTACGAACGACTCGAAGGGGGGGATCACATGATCGTTTTGGGAAAGGTCGAAGCGATCGAGCAGGCGCCCCCTCCGCGCAGGCCGCTCCTTTATTTCGAGGGGGGTTATAAACGGATCGCGATCGATTGATCAAACCGCGGCGTTCGATTCACGATCAAAAAGGAATCTTTATGTTAAACGCACAAAAACGCTCTTGTCAAAACATTCGATATCGACCGATCGGTCGCCGTTCGATCGTGGGGTTGGTCGCGATTTTGGCGGCGTTATCGGGAACTCATCCGGGCGCGTCGATTGCGCGCGGGGGCGAGCCGAAGGTTGTTTTCGTGGTCGATCGCGACAAACCGGGGCGCGTCGTGGTGGAGTTATCGGGGCTCGACCGCGACTCGGTCGATCGTCTTAAGAGCGCCGATCTTGATTTCGACGCGTGGCGGAGGATTCTCCGTGTCACGCTCGTCTCCGACGATACGCCCGTCGATTCGGCGATCGTCGGCGGATACACGCTGGTTAAAGACGTCGTTCGCTTCACGCCAAGGTATCCGCTCGCGCAGGGCTCGTCGTATCGCGCCGTGTTTCACGCCGAAGCGATTCCGGGAGCGAACCGATCGGGCGAAACGCCGACCGTCGCGGTCGATTACCGCGTCGCGAGTCGCGATCCGAAACCCAGGCCGCGCGTCGTCGCGGTTTATCCCTCAAACGATCTTGTACCTGAAAATCTCCTTAAGCTTTACGTACACTTTTCCGCGCCGATGAGCCAGGGGCGTATTTATAAACATGTAAAGCTTATCGACGACGCCGGGAAGCGAATCGATTCGCCGTTTCTCGAATTGGGGGAGGAGCTTTGGAACGGCGACGGAACGAGGCTGACGCTTCTGTTCGATCCCGGCCGGATCAAACGAGGGCTCCGTCCCCGCGAGGAGGACGGGCCGATCCTCGTCGAAGGAAAAACATACACGTTCATCATTGATGCGAATACCGACGATCAGTACGGCGAACCGATCGCCGTCGAGTTCCGCAAAACGTTCAAAGCGGGTCCTCCCGACGGCGATCAGCCCGATCCCGCGCGGTGGATTTTCAAAGCGCCGAAGTTCGCTACGCGCGAGGCTCTGGCGATCGAGTTTTCCGAGCCTCTCGACCGATCGCTGCTCGAGCGGTGCTTGCGGATCGAGGGGGGATCGCGAGGGGGCGTCGCGGGTTTGATTGAAATTCCCTCGGGTGAAAAGCGTTGGATGTTTTATCCCGCGGAGCCGTGGCGGCGCGGCGAATATACGATCCGGATCGAAGGGAAGCTCGAGGATTTGGCTGGCAACAGCGTCGATCGTCCGTTCGAGATCGATCGCGAGGAACCCGAAGACGATACGGCGACCGCGAAAACCAAAATGCTCAAATTTATTGTGAAATGAGATTATTTATGTGTCTGAATCAAAGCGATCGTCGCCCACGCCGAGGTCGAGATATGTTCGGCGTAGCTTTCTCCGCCGGCGGGTCTGGTCGTCGCGGGCCAGCCTCCCTCGGCGAGTTGAGTCGTTCGCAGATAAGTGCGACCGCGATCGATCAGGTTTGGAACGCGCCGATCGGTCTTTTTGACGGATTGGAGCGCGATCAAGGCGAGCGCGGTGTCGAACGGTTCGGCGGGAGACGATTCAAACGGTCCCCAGCCGCCGTCGTCTCCCTGCGATCGAGCGAGGAGGTCGATCGCGGCTTTGAGCCGATCGCGCGCGGGGGGATCGAATCGGTCGATCGCGACCGATCGGTAACGCTCGCCGATCGCCATGAGCGCGATCGCCGCCGCCGGTATGTTACGAATAGGCATGTTTTCAATCCAGTGATCGGCTTGGGCTATTTCCTTTTTGAACCGTGTTTTATCGGCCCGAGCCAGGGTGTCGCGGGCGGTCCAGGTGGCGAGAGCGGGGCCGTAGGTCGCGGGAGCGCCGACGCGTCCCGAGTCGCCGATTTTCCATGCGCCGTCGTCGCCTTGATCGACGATCAATAACGACGCGGCTTTGAGCGGGAGCGAGCGATCTTTAACGAGCCCCGCGTCGACCGCGTCGGCGAGAGCCGAGGCGAACTGAACGCGTGCGAGTGGTCGATCGCTCGACGGGCGTTTGGCCGATTCGACCGTCCAACGGTTCGGCTCGGAAAGCCACGCGATCGTATCGGCCAAGGTTCGATCGGGTACGTCCAAACCGATCGTTCGCGCGGCGATCAAAGCGCGAGCTCCGTCGCCGTTGTTGTGGCAGGAGAAACAACCGTTTTCCCGAGACCAAAGCGGGACCTCCATTTTCAGATAAACGACGGCTCGCTCGATCGAATTCGGCTTGGCGGAGTCTTCGTTCGGCTCGGCGGGCGGGTTCACGCCGCCGGCGCCGAGAAGAAAGGGGGTCGTCGCGATCCAAACGGAACCGAGGATTATTGAAATTCGGATCTTTTTGGCCATAATAAATTCCGCGTTGTGGATCAAAAGCCGCCGGCGTTTGATCGGGCGCGACGATCTCGGCGCGAAACGACATCCGCGTCCCGGACGATCGACTTTATCACGCTCGAGGTCGGCGGCGAAACGTCCTTTTCTTTTCACGAGACGAGAACGATAGTGCGATACACGGACACATCAAAAGACTCGGTCGGCGCGATTTCCAGGATCGCCGCGACGACGTTCTTCCTCCTCTTTTGTATGAATTTATTCGATTATATCGATCGATATATTTATGCGTCGGTGCTTGCTCGAGTCGAGGGGGAATTCCGGATTGATAACGAGACCGCGGGGTGGGGCGCGTCGGTCTTTTTGATCAGTTATACGTTAATTAGTCCGTTGATGGGTTACGCCTCGGATCGAACGCGGCGGACGCGGTTGTTGGGATTGGGGGTGGGGGTGTGGAGTTTGGCGACGGTCGGCACGGGGCTCGCGGGGAGCTTCCGTCATGTCCTTTTGGCGAGGGCGTTTTTGGGGATCGGCGAGGCGACTTACGGGGTGATCGCGCCCACCTTGCTTATGGATCTCTACGCGCGTGAGCGACGATCGCGGGTGATGTCGGCGTTTTATTTGGCGATGCCGATCGGCGCCGCGTTGGGGCTCGTTCTGGGGGCGAAGATCGCGGAGCTGACGGGAAGCTGGCGCGCCCCGTTCTTTCTGATCGGAGCTCCCGGGTTTTTGGTCGCTCTCTCCGCGTTTTGGATCCCCGAGCCCGTTCGAGGTACGAGCGAGGGGCTCGAAACCGATCGCCTCAGGGCGCACGAACGATCGCGGCCGACCGCGGCGGATTATCAAGACATGCTTGTCAATTCGTCTTATACGTATTCGGTGTTCGGCATGGCTGCGTACACGTTCGCGATCGGCGGTCTTTCGATCTGGATGCCCAAGTTTCTAACCGCGACTCGGGGCTTATCCGAGGTGAAAGCGAACACGTATCTGGGCGCCGCGACGGCCGTCGCCGCGATCTTGGGAATGACGCTCGGCGGAAAGCTCGCCGACGCGATGTCTCGGACGAATCCCAAGGCTCTTTTCATCGTGCCCGGGCTCGCGATGCTGATCGCGATTCCGTTCATGGCGGTGGGGCTGTTATCTTCCTCGCTCATATGGATTTATGGGGGGATTTTTATGGCCGAGTTTTTTATGTTTATGAACACGGGCCCGTGCAACGCGATTATCGCCAACGTGACGTTGCCGAACATGAGGGGGGTGGCGTACGCGGTCGCGGTTTTCGCGATTCACTTTTTGGGGGATATCTGGTCGCCGGTGTTGATAGGTAAGGTCGCCGATCTTTACGGCGATAGCGACGCGATGCGAACGACGATCGGTCGCATGCTGGCTTCGATCGGCGCCGTTCCGACGATCCCGACGGGCGAATCGCATCGACCCGAGAACATGGCCGCTGGGCTTTTGATCACGATTCCAGCGGTGGCGCTTTCGGGGATTGTGTTGCTCGCGGGTGCGCGGCATATCGAGCGTGAAACGGCTTTGATGCTTGCTCGGCTAAAGGCGACGACGAAAAACGGCGGCAAAGAAACCGTGATTGAAGGCGGGGTCGCCGATCTCAGTCCTAAAACCGAACCCGAATCGAAGATTTAACGAAAGATTTCGGAATGATTTAAGTTCTTGGCGCCGATGAAGATTCATCCGAAATGCGAAACGACGTCTCTTGTCCTTCTTGGAAAGCAAACTATAATTCATCCAACCAGGCGACCGTTCTTTTTGAACCGGTACTTGACGAGTTCGATAGAATACCGTGAAGATTCGATCGTGAGGATTTCATGCCCTAAAAGTGACTGAAGGTTCTCCTTGTCCTCCGGATTTGTTCGGGCCGCCAGGTCCGGCGATCGAACGATTGACAAACCGATGTTTCAAGAATTCCGTCGTGCGGATTCTTGAGTTTGCGAGCTATTGTTCTTGATGAACATAGCGGATGGATTTGGACAATTCCACATTGCGAGAGGCCGCGAAGAAATGAAGTCGATGATTCAGAAGGTTCTTGGCGTCGTCGTGATCGCGTCGGCGATCACCGTGGTCGGTTGCGATCAAGCCGGCGAGAACATGCCGAAGGGAGATTCGGCGAAGGCGGTGATTCCCCCCGACATGCCCAAGACCTCGGAAGATTACATGAAGCAGCAGGCGTCGAAATACACCGATACCAAGGGAATGATGAAGAACCCGACGGCCGCTTCGTCGACCCAGACCGGTGATGTTCTCAAGGCCGATCCTTCGTTGGCGCCCCCCCCCGCTAAATGACGGCGTCCGCCGAGTGATTTTCGTTTGTGGGCGCGTGTGATGGGCGGGGCCTTCGAACGAATTTTAAATCCGTCAGTAGGTAGTTAATCCGATCGACCGTGAAGGCGTGATGATTTTAATAATATAGGTCTTTCGTCTTGACGGATGATTCGGTTTGATCGGCGATTCGTTTTCGCTTGCTTGCGGGATCGATCCCCGATCGTCGTCGCTATTCTTTTCTTAATTCTTTCGAGGAGGGTCGCTCGTCATGCGAGTTCGTCGTTCAGGTTTTACTTTGATTGAGCTTTTGGTGGTTATCGCCATCATCGCGGTTTTGATCGCGTTGCTCCTTCCCGCGGTTCAACAGGCGCGTGAGGCCGCTCGCCGCGCCCAATGCACCAACAATCTCAAGCAGATCGGTCTTGCGCTCGCGAATTACGATTCGAGCAACGGGTCGTTGCCGCCTTCGGATTACGTTTGCATCAATTGTCCCGGCATGCAGACTCCTATCGGGTCACAGCCGATGAATATGTCGATGATGGGCCGACTGTTGCCGTTCATGGATCAGACCGCTGTTTACAACGCGATCAACATGAACTTCGGCGTATACGGCGGTTCATGGATGGGAACGGGATATGGCCCGTTCCAGCCGATCCAGGGAACGGCGCAAACGACGGTTATTCAATCGTTCTTGTGCCCGTCGGATCCTTGGCCGGGCTCGTCGGGCTTCGGCTACCCGTTGCTTTTCGGCTATCCCAACGGGATTTCGAAAAATAACGGACCGGGTAATTACGCCAATAACATCGGCCTTTCACCCAAGACGGGTAACTGGGCCACGCTCAACGGTCCGGCTTCGATCGCGGGCTGGAATCCGCCGATCCGTATGGCGAATTTCATCGACGGTACGAGCAGCACGGCGATGTTCAGCGAATTCGTTAAAGGTCCCGCGTCGGGCCCTCCCACTCCCGATTTTCTCGGCTTCGTGTTCACTCCGAGCTCACAGCTTCCGTTCGGGTACATGATCACCACGACCCCTTATCCCGATTATATGATCGCGCAAATGTGTAATAACAGCGCGTTCAATTATAACTGGGGTTGGAAGGGCGAGATGTGGATCAGCGGCCAGAAGGCGATTTATTCGCACACCCAGTTGCCGAATCGTCGCGCGTGCTTCTACGGCGGCTTGCAGGCGCCGGGTTGGGGAACGGTCGTCGGGGCGAGCTCGTATCATCCCGGCGGCGTCAACGTCCTCTTCGCCGACGGTCACGTCCAGTTCGTCAAGAACAGCGTGAATTACATCACGTGGTACGGGATCGCGACCCAGGCGGGCGGCGAGGTTATCGATCAATCGACCTTCTAATCGATTGATAAGTGTACGATAATTATGCCTTGATCGCGTTCCGATTCGATCGAGTCGGAACGCGCTTTTATCACTGAATCCATTTCAAAATCGACTCCGGAATTCGCTTAAATTTTGGGGATTTGGAATTCGCTTGGGCTTTGTTCTGTCCGCTTCAATACGTTTAAATCAATAACCCTCAAAGATCGCCGACCGTCGTAAAAGACTTATTGTTTAGATCTATGTGGAATTCAAACAATGTTTGGTCGACTCCTCGCCCCTTTGGGGTGCGCTCGCCGATGTGATTCCAATAAACGAAGAACGCCGGCTCGGTCGGCGCCTCGCCCTCCCGGAAACGCGCTGGTCGACGCCTCGCCCCGTCGGGGTGCGCTCGCCGATGTGATTCCAATAACGAAGAACGCCGGCTCGGTCGGCGCCTCGCCCTCCCGGAACCGCTCTGGTCGACGCCTCGCCCCGTCGGGGTGCGCTCGCCGATGTGATTCCAATAACGAAGAACGCCGGCTCGGTCGGCGCCTCGCTCTCCCGGAAACGCGCTGGTCGACTCCTCGCCC
>JAJYWB010000040.1 GCA_021791715.1 Planctomycetota bacterium
AGGCCGATTTGCTTGAGATTGTTGGTGCATTGCGCCCTGCGGGCGGCCTCGCGGGCCTGCTGAACCGCCGGCAAAAGGAGCGCGATCAAAACCGCGATGATCGCGATGACCACCAGCAGCTCGATCAACGTAAAACCGCGTCGACGAGAAATCATTCGAGAACCTCCGTTCAGAAAGATGAAAACACCGCGAGCGCCGTCGCGCCATGCCTGCGACATATACACATAACCTATCTAAACGCACGGCATGCGATCGATCGTTCAAGATCAAGCGAAGGATTACGAAAACCTCCGTTCCTTACACGTTTCGTCGGGGAGGAATAAAACGGTAAAGGCGGCGGTTCCGAGGAATCAATGAAGTCCTTCGGTTTTCGGTGTAATCTCGCGGCGGTCCCGCGACCGATCGCTCGATCTCGGGACGTGGAAAGCCTACGATTTCGGACCCAATAGCTACTTAGCGTCGAAAGTAAGTCGATTGACCTACGTTTTTCATCTTAAACACTAAATTTTTAAAAAACAAGCGCCGACTTTCCGCTCGACGACGCCTATCATTTTCATGGGCTGGACGAACGCGAGTCGACCTCGTTCTCCAAGGCGTATTGAAGGCGAGAAACGCGAGCCGAACGTTCTCCCGAACGGCTCGCAATACCCGTGACGACTCTGAATTGAAACTCTTAGTAGTTAATACTTCGGTGAACGGATTCGTTCGAGAGAGGATTACGAAGCGTGATTGAACTTCCGCCACGACCGGGCACAAAAAAAGGCCGCACTCGGCTTGCGCCGAATGCGACCTCGTTTCGGGTTGCGGCGAAGGGTAGGTTCTTTCACCCACGGTCCGATCAAGCCGGAAGTCCCGTAGAAGGTTGCGAACCGAACGCCGAAATCGATCTAACCGCACAATCGAACTTACAGACCGCTCATATCGACGACTTCACCGCCGGCGTAAGTTCCGATCGCGTACCAGTTGATGTAGTTGACGCTGCTCTTAATGAATCGAACCGAGCCGTCGTTGAACAGCACGTTCACTCCACCGGGATGGAGCGAGCTGGGGCCGATCAAAGTCGAATCGCCACGGCTAGGAACGCCTCCGTAAACACACGCGCGGCGGTTGGGGGGTTGGGTGTGGCTGTAAACGTTCGAGCCGCCGTAAATCCACCACTCACCCTTCCAGCCCCAGTTCCAGTAGATCCCGCTGTTCTGGCACTGTTGGGCCTGCAGGTAATCGGCGTACGGTTGCATCGGTCCCGGACCGCCGTTCGAGTAGTTCTGTTGCGTTTGCCCGCTCGCGGTGAAGACGATCGACAAAAAGTTGGGAATAAAGGGAGATCCCGAAGCGGGGCCTTTCACCCATTCGCTGTAGCTCGCGGTCGTGCTCGTTCCATCGGTGAACGAAGCCATATTGATCGTCGGGCTAACCGAGCCGTCCCATCCCGGAACATACGCCGGGCCGTTGAACCGCCAGTTGTTGTAGTACCGGTTCAAGCCGATGTTCGGCACGTAATTCGTGCTCGCGTCGTACTTGAGAACGGGTTGAGGATAGCCGACCATCCATTGGCTATTATTGCCGATATATGGATCCGAAGGACACAAGAACGAGTTGATCGCGGTCGTGATCGCGGTGTATTGCAACATCGCGTACGCGCCGCCCGAGCCGTCGTATCCCGTGGTGCCGGGATTGACGATTCCCAAGGAGGCGGCGGTCAACGGAGGATAATTATACGTGTAATAGCTAGTATCCCATCGCGCGCCGAAGTTGAAGTTGATCGCGTTATAAACCGCGCCTTGGTCCATATAGGGAAGAATCCGAGCGAGCGACGAAAAGTTCGGCGCCATCTGCATGGGGGCCGATTCGGTCGCGCAAACGGGGGGCAAGGCGTCGTTCGACGAAACGTAGTTCGCCATCGCCAGGCCGATTTGCTTGAGATTGTTGGTGCATTGCGCCCTGCGGGCGGCCTCGCGGGCCTGCTGAACCGCCGGCAAAAGGAGCGCGATCAAAACCGCGATGATCGCGATGACCACCAGCAGCTCGATCAACGTAAAACCGCGTCGACGAGAAATCATTCGAGAACCTCCGTTCAGAAAGATGAAAACACCGCGAGCGCCTTCGCGCAATGCCTGCGACATATACACATAACCTATCTAAACGCACGGCATGCGATCGAACATTCGAGACCAAACGAAGGATTACTAAAACCTCCGTTCCTTAGACGTTTCGCGGGGGGTTGAACGAAACGGTAACGACGGCGGTTCCCAGGAATCGATGATGTTCTTCGATGTTCGTGGTAGTCTCGCGGTGGCCCCGCGACCGATCGCTCGATCTCGGGACGTGGAAAGCCTACGATTTCGGACCCAATAGCTACTTAGCGTCGAAAGTCGGTCGATTGACCTACGTTTTACATCTTACGCTCTATATTTTTAAAAAACAAGTGCCGGCTTTCCGCTCGTCGACGCCTATAATTTTCATGGCCTCGGCGAACGCGAGTCGACCTCGTTCTCCAAGGCGTATTGAAGGCGAGAAACGCGAGCCGAACGTTCTCCTGAAAGGTTTGAGTTTCTCGTCGCAATGTGATATCGAACACCGTAGTTCTGAATGGTTCGGTGATCGCTTAGCAAAGGATTTATAACGGGTGACTCAACTTCCGCCACGACTGAGCGCAAAAAAAGGCCGCACTCGGCTTGCGCCGAATGCGACCTCGTTTCGCGTCGTGGCGAACGGAAGATTCTTTCGCGCGCGGTCCGATCAAGCCGGAACTCGCGGAGAAGGTTGCGAACCGAACGCCGAAATCGATCTGTCTGGAAAATCGAACTTACAGACCGCTCATATCGACGACTTCGCCGCCGTTGTAAGTGCCGATCGCGTACCAGTTGATGTAGTTGACGCTGCTCTTAACGAACCGTACCGAGCCGTCGTTGAACAGCACGTTCACTCCACCGGGATGGAGCGAGCTGGGGCCGATGAGGGTGGAAGTTCCTCGATTATCAACCCCGCCGTAAACGCACGCGCGACGGTTGGGGGGTTGGGTGTGGCTGTAAACATTCGAGCCGCCGTAGATCCACCACTCACCCTTCCATCCCCAGTTCCAGTTGATACCACTGTTCTGGCACTGTTGGGCTTGCAGGTAATCGGCGTACGGTTGCATCGGTCCAGCGCCGCCGTTCGAGTAGTTCTGTTGCGTTTGCCCGCTCGCGGTGAAGACGATCGACAAAAAATTGGGAATGAAGGGAGCGCCCGCGGCGGGGCCTTTCACCCATTCGCTATAGCTCGCTGTCGTGCTCGTTCCATCGGTGAACGAAGCCATATTGATCGTCGGGCTAACCGCGCCGTCCCATCCCGGAACATACGCCGGGCCGTTGAACCGCCAGTTGTTGTAGTACCGGTTCAAGCCGATGTTCGGCACGTAATTCGTGCTCGCGTCGTACTTGAGAACGGGTTGAGGATAGCCGACCATCCATTGGCTATTATTGCCGATATATGGATCCGAAGGACACAAGAACGAGTTGATCGCGGTCGTGATCGCGGTGTATTGCAACATCGCGTACGCGCCGCCCGAGCCGTCGTATCCCGTGGTGCCGGGATTGACGATTCCCAAGGAGGCGGCGGTCAACGGAGGATAATTATACGTGTAATAGCTAGTATCCCATCGCGCGCCGAAGTTGAAGTTGATCGCGTTATAAACCGCGCCTTGGTCCATATAGGGAAGAATCCGAGCGAGCGACGAAAAGTTCGGCGCCATCTGCATGGGGGCCGATTCGGTCGCGCAAACGGGGGGCAAGGCGTCGTTCGACGAAACGTAGTTCGCCATCGCCAGGCCGATTTGCTTGAGATTGTTGGTGCATTGCGCCCTGCGGGCGGCCTCGCGGGCCTGCTGAACCGCCGGCAAAAGGAGCGCGATCAAAACCGCGATGATCGCGATGACCACCAGCAGCTCGATCAGCGTAAAACCGCGTGATCTTGTCTTCATGTAAGAAGACCTCCACTAAAATGATGATAACAAACGAACGAAACACCGGCCTCACGGCCGTACGTACCACGATCGTCGATCATCGACCGATGATCGTGATAATTTCATAAATATTCTTTGGTGGGGGGGAATGGGATCAACCGCGAGCCAGGTTACTTGGCCGCGGGGGGCGCTCCCGCTTTATCGGCGCCGGGATAAGCCGTTCCGCCGGTTCCAGGCGCCTGCATCTGATTTTTCAGCGAATACTTCATGTATTCGTCTTGAGAGGCCGCGCCCTTGGGAACCCCCTCGGGCACTACGACTTTGGAGTTCTGTCCCTGAATTCCGGCGTCGTTCGTCTCTTGATTGCATCCCGTGAACGAGACGAACACGGCCGAAAGTACCGCGGCGGAGAGGACTCGTGAAAACTTCATAATCAAGAAGCTCCCGATCATTTGATGTAAACTCGCGATCGTATTACGGCCGGCGAGAGACGCCCGTTCCGAAATCCAACGCGAAACTGTTGAGAAAAGCAGTGAAAATCGCGAACCAAAACGCTTCGAGCCTCGCGACGAACCGCAATGATCCACGCTTTGAACAATCGAATTATCCCATACTTAACCGATCGCCGCGAACGATTAAGATCGACGCGTCGACCAAGCAGTTGCCGGGATAGAACGATCGGCCGCGAAGACTCTGATGAGACTTAAACGCCAAACCGCGGCGACCCCCGCTCAAGCGAAGGTTCGCTTTTCCTCAGATGGATTGACATAGTCAAATCTTCGCCTCGCGGCGAAGCGGAAATCGAGAGAAAAACGCCGCGTTCGGCTCGAATACATCGAAACGAAAACCAGGACCCTCAATCGGTTTTCCGATTCGAGATATTGAAGGCTAGCCTCGCGATCGAACCTAACCTTATCCATCATTAACAATAATATCGCCGCCGGCAAGCCCCCGTCGCGAATTTTTAACTCTTAAGCCGATCGATCTACTCGATCGTTTCCACAAGCGTGGAGAAAAAGCCTGATTTCAACCCGATTCATCGCCCAAATCGATCGCCTCGATCGTCGCCCGAATCCGCTCCAAACCGTCGGCGATCGCACGCCGGTCGATCTCGGACCATTGACCAAAAACGAGCACCACGTGTTCGACCGTCGCGAAACAGCGTATCGCACAAGAATTAATAACATCCAAGTAAAAGAACTCGACGTCGTATCCGATCGCACGCCGCCCCGCGATCGTCTCGGCGACGGGCTCGACCTCGATCTCGGGGTATTGATCGCGCATCGCGTCGATCGCCTCGTCGACCAACTCGCGCGGCTCGCCCCCTTCGGAATCGATCGCGATGAACGCAAACGCGGAACTCTCAGGAGGTTGCAGCGAAATCGTCGTCCGCGACCCGTCGACGGTCGTCTCGACCTCCCAGTCGTCGGGATATTCGAAGCGGATCAAGTCGTCGTAAATCGCCCCCATCGCAACCCCTCGCGCCCCAGGTGAAAGGATCAATCCTCAAATCGAACCGGCGACGATCGACCTATCTCAATAGAATCAATCCGCTCGCGGATCATCAACCTCGCTCGATCGCCGTCGCCGAGGTTCGGCTTGGTCGAATCGACGCTCGCGCGGTAAATTGATCCCTTTCCTAAACCTTGGGAGACGATCGGAACGATGCGAATCCTATCTGGAATTCAGCCCTCGGGACCGCTCCATATCGGCAACTATCTCGGCGCGATTCGCCAGTATATCGCGCTCCAGCGAGAAAACGAGGCGTATTACTTCGTCGCCGATTATCACGCGCTCACGAGCGTCCGCGACGCCGCGACATTAAGGCGTTACGTCTTCGACGTTTTCGTCGACCTCGTCGCGCTCGGCCTCGACCCCGAACGAGCCGTCCTCTTCGTTCAATCCGACGTCCCCCAAACGACCGAGCTCGCGTGGCTCCTCTCGACCGTCACTCCCATGAGCTGGCTCGAAAAATGCGTGAGCTATAAAGACAAAGTACAACAGGGGTTACCCGCCGATCACGGCCTCTTCGCCTATCCCGCGCTCCAGGCCGCCGATATCCTCCTCTACGACGCCCAGCTCGTCCCCGTCGGCCAAGATCAAAAACAACACCTCGAAATCACCCGCGATATCGCCGAAAGATATAATCACGTTTATGGAAACACGTTTCGGCTTCCCGAGCCGTTCATCCTCCCCTCGGTCGCGGTCGTCCCGGGCCTTGACGGCCGTAAGATGTCGAAAAGCTACGCGAACACGATCGAGATCTTCGATCCTCCCGCGACGATTCGCAAGAAGTGCAAACGGATCGTCACCGACAGCACCCCCGTCGAGGCGCCCAAGAACCCCGACACGTGTCCCGTTTTCCGGCTCTTCGCGCTCTTCGCGGGCGAGTCCGAGAGAGCCGAGGTCGAACGCCGCTATCGCGAGGGAGGGATCGGCTATGGCGAGGTGAAAACAAGACTCGCCGAGTTGATTATCGATTGTTTCGTCGAGGCTCGCGTGCGGCGCGACGAACTCGCGGCGAATCCCGATCGCGTCGCCAAGCTGCGCCGCGCCGGCGCCGAGAAGGCCGCCGCGACCGCGGCGACGGTCCTCAAAAAAGCGCGCGCCGCGTGCGGAATCGGCGAGATCCGAAGCGATTCGCGTAACGCTTAACGCGATTGAGACAAAATTAAATCTTGATAAGCTAGACAATCCGCTCGCGCGGCGGCGCCCGTATTTATACGTGCATCGATGCGTTCGTCGATCCGACGATTCAATTCGAGGTTCGGACATTATGTTCGTTCGTGGCGTCGCCGATCGCCGAGCGTGATCGATCAAGCAGGCTTGACGGTTCCTTCACACTAGCTTATCGTGCGACGCCCCGAGGGGTTTGCGGTCGCGAAGCGAACCGAGCGTCACGCCGCGACCGAAGCGGGCGAACTCTTCTTCACGAGCCTCGGGCGGAATTCGGAATCTTTCGAGGCGTCACGCGCGGGGAGGCTTGAGCGTGCGACGGGCCGCGGTCATCGTCGGGATCGTTTCGGCCCTGCTGACGACGATCGGCTGCGGCGCGTGGGGAACGCGTCGAGATCCGACGCCCGAACAGCTCGATTATCGCCACCGATTAAGCCAAGAGGCTCACGACGCTTACGATCGCCGGGAATGGGCGCGAGCGCACGAATTGCTCGTTCAACTCGGCGCCGAAACCCCCAAATCGGCCGAGGTTCACCAACGCCTCGGCCTGGTTCTCCTGCAGGAGGGACGCTACCAAGACGCCAAAGCCGCGTTTCAACACGCGCTCAAGCTCGATCCTGAATATGTTAACGCGATTATTGGACTGGGAGAAACCGAGGCGCGGATGGGGCTTACCGATTCGGCTCTCAAGCGGTTCGACGCCGCGGTCGAGATCGATCCCCTCCAGGCCGACGCTCTTTATAATCAAGGGCTCATTCTTGAATCGATGAATCGGACCGACGACGCGCTCGCGTCGTATTTTCGCGCGCTCGAGGTCGACCCGACCGCGCCCCGCGTGATCCTTCGGATCGCGTCGATTCAACTGGCGCGGGGGAGGGCCGAGCAGGCTCTCGTCAGGCTCGATCAGGTGCTCGAACAAACACCCGAAGATCCCGAGGCGCGATTCCGCAGGGGGCTCGCGCTCGTCGCGCTGAAACGAGCGTCCGAGGCGATCGGCGACCTTGAATTCGCGGCGTCAAAAATGACCGATCGCGCCGACGTTTTTTACCAACTGGCGCTCGCGTACCGCGCGGCGCGACGCGACGACGCGGCGCTCCGCGCCGCCGAAACCGCGCTCAAACTCGCTCCCCAAAATCAGCTCGCACGCGAATTAACCAAAACGCTGAAACGTTAACATGCTCGCAAAATAATTAATTATGCATACTTAAACGACCCGATCGAATCGCCGCGATCAACCCGGTTCGATCTCGACGTTGAGCGCGTCGAAAACCGCGTTCGGCCGCGCCGGGCGACCGACGACGCGATCAAACCCGTCGACGATCCGCCTCGAAAAATATAAACCTGCAATGATATAAAACGCAAGCCCCGCGACCGCGATCAAAAGCAAACCCCACGCGTCATGACAAATCACATACTTGTTGAAGCCGTAATCGCGGAAAACCGAGATCGGGTTCTTGCGGAGAAATTGCACGCTCCAGGGCTCGTAGAGAGTTACGGAGATCTGATACGGCATGAATCCCGGATAAACCCGCGGCGATAGCCAATCCCACACGTTCATCAAACCCTGACCGAGGAAGTTGAAAAACACGAGCCCGCCGAACGTGAACAGTTGCGCGCGATAAGTCGTTTTGGAGATGAGCGACACCCCCGTTCCCACGATCGCGACGAACCGCGCGTAAACCGTCAGTTGAACCGCGGCAAAAACGATCGAAGGCCAGGAAAGCGCGTTCGTCGCGATTCCGCAAATCAACATAAAATAAATCATGTACACAAGCACGCGATTCGACCGGATCGCCCCCCGGATTTTGGCGCCCGTGATTTCGCCGCCGGTCAGCGTCGTCGTCGTCAGGCTCGTCCACGTGTCGGAATCGCGCTCGCCGGCGATCCCCGTCGCCGCGTTCGCGCCGATCGAAGTCAGGTACACGAATGATACAAACGGAATCCATAAATGAAGGAACGAGAAAAAATCACCGCGATCGGGAACGCGCCAACCCGAGCCGATCGGAATCCGCGAAGCGAACATCCCCGCGCCGGGCATGTATGTAAATCGCTCGCCGAATCCCTGGTCGCCGCCGCCGATCCATCCCTGCAAAAGCATTTCCATCAAGGCGTAATACGCATAATAGAGCGTTGAACAAAATAGCATAAGGATAAGTATGAACGACGCGAAGCGACCGATCCGCCGCGCCAAGCCGACCTTGCGAACCGTCCAACACTCTTTCCAAAGCATCGGATCGTCGCCGCAAGCGGGGCGTCGCTCGGATCGCGAACGGATGAAACCGAGCGGTGTCTTTGTCCACCGCGCCCTCTTGCCGGCGATGCGACCGTCTTGCGCGCGAAACACCGCTCGAAGCCGAAACGCCGCGATCGCGATGAAAAGCACGCCCAGAATCGATTGCGACGCGACCATCATCGTTGAATCTTTGAGCATAAGATTGGATCGCGGCCCGAAGAGCGCGTTGAAATCGATCAACGACATCGGATGCGAAGCGATCAACCCCTCGATCACAATTCCAAGCACGCGATCGGCCGCGGGGGAGAACGACATTTGCGATTGAATCACGCTCGCGAACGGGATGAAGACGAGCCAAAGAAGTTCGACCGCGTACGACGCGAACAGAGCGTCGCGAATCCGCCAAGCGAGGGTCGACATCCAGATCGTAAACCCCGCGAGCAAAAGCGCCGTGCTCCCCGCAGCCGCGAACGAAAGCCCCACGAGCCGAGGATCGACGCCCCCCATGATCACCAACATGCTTAAAATCGGCAGCCCGACCGCGACGAGCACCGCCAGATGAAACATCCGGACGACGATCTTGCCGAAAACGATCTCGCCTCCCGTTAATCGGCTTGTGAGCAAATAATGAAGCGTTTTGCGTCGTTTCTCGTCGGCGATCGCCCCCGCGACGAGCGCCGGGGTGAGAACTAAAACGAAGAGATATTGAAACACCGCGATCATGCCGAAGATCGCCAGATTCATCGTCGCGATCTCGCGCGGTGTGAACGTATCATCCGTTTTCCTATCCAGGAAAAGCGAAAAATTGACCCAGATCAAATACAAGAGGAATACGCCGTAAGCCGAGCGCAGCAGGTAAAAGCGGCGCTTTCGCGTCGACGTTTTGAGCTCGAATTCGACGATCGGTCCCAACGGCATAACGAGTTCTCGCGATTTCGATCGACCGCGAAAGCGACATTTGACGTTAGTATAAGCCGGACGCGGCGGGCGTGCAACGGGACGGATCGCCGAGGCGCCCTGAAAACCGACGAACGACGACCGATCGGCTCGCGATCGTCGATTATCTTCGCCAGGGAGAAGACGTTAACGGCGGCAGCCCCAAACGTTCGCGCGCCGCGGCGACGCGTTTCGGATCGTTGACCGGGTTCCGCGGAGCGCCGCCGTACAAAACGCCGATCATATCCTCGGCGATCCAGGTCGCCATGTTCGTCAGGCTCTCGACCGTCTGCGCGGCGCTATGAGGCGTGAGGAAAACGTCGGGACGGCCGATCAGCGGGTGATCGTCGGGAGGGGGTTCGACCTCGAACACGTCGGCGGCGTAACCCCAAAGCTTGCCGGCGTCGAGCGCCTCGGCGACCGCGATCTCGTCGACCACAGGACCTCGACACGTGTTGATCAATATCGCATCCGAACGCATTTTCGAAAGCGACGATCGATTGATCATTCTCCGCGTCGACGCGTCGAGAGGCACATGAAGCGACACAT
Organism: Planctomycetota bacterium; assembly: GCA_021791715.1. Classification (GTDB taxonomy): domain Bacteria; phylum Planctomycetota; class Planctomycetia; order Isosphaerales; family Isosphaeraceae; genus JAKBCQ01. Next base: position 10,338 of record JAJYWB010000040.1, read on the forward strand.
ACTCGCATGTCTGTAAAAGTTCGTCGAATTCGACGCGACGAGCCCCGGCCGCGATCTCGTCTTCCCTGGGCGGGGCGACGATGTCGTTGTAAACGACGTTCATGCCGAACCCTTGATGCGCCGCCTTCCCCACGCGGCGGCCGACTCGGCCGAAGCCGACGATTCCGAGCGACCTGCCGAATAGCTCACGTCCCATGAATTTGGTGCGGCGAAAATAATCGCCCGCGAGCACGGCGTCGTTCATGCGAGTGAAATGTTTGGATACGGCGATCATGAACGCGATCGTGTGCTCACAAACCGCCTGAGAATTGGCGCCTGGTGTGTTGAGAACGAGAACGCCTCGTTCGGTCGCGGCTTCAAGGTCGATCTGGTCGACGCCGACGCCGTGCCTGCCGACGACGCGAAGCTTGGGGGCGCAATCGAGCAGCGCCGCGTCGACCTCGCCTTGCGTGCGGATCAAGAGCGCGTCGGCGTTGACGATCTCGCGACGGAGCGTTTCGGCGTCGAGCGCCGAGGCGTGTTTGAGGTCGCTCGCTTCGAGCAGAAGCTTCATTCCCGATTCGTGCATCGAGGTCAGGGTCAGAATAAACGGCTTGCTCGCATCCACGGTCGTCTCGCTTTCGGGCAATCTTACATGAATCATTCAACCGATTTGATCCGAAGGGAATCGAATCGCTCGGTTCGTCGCGGAGAGAAACATGATACCAGATTCTCGGCGGAAGATACGATTTTCTCGCGGACGCCCCGCGCGGCGTACCGAAGCCCGAAATCGTCGGCGTCGAAGAGGAAATGATTCGGCAAGACGAGCTTAAGTGATCTAATTAGTATATCGATACATTATCAACATTGGCGCATATTTAAAGGGAGGGCGAGGCGCGGTCCGAGCCGGCGATTCAATTTTATTTTGATACAATAATAAAAAGGGCTCACACGGCGGTTCGCCCTCCCGGCGGATCACCAAAAGCGGAAGACTTTTCCAATAGCAGAAGGCGCCGTCCGAGCCGGAGTTTAACGCGAAATCATTCACGTCGCCGTTTATTCAACGGGAGGGCGAGGCGCCGACCGAGCCGGCGATTCAATTTTATTTTGATACAATAATAAAAAGGGCTCACACGGCGGTTCGCCCTCCCGGCGGATCACCAAAAGCGGAAGGATTTTCCAGGAGGGCGGGGCGTCGTCTAAGCCGGCGTTCGGCGCGACATCATTCACATCGGCGATTGTTTAACGGGAGGGCGAGGCGTCGACCGAGCCGGCGATTCAATTTTATTTTGATACAATAATAAAAAGGGCTCACACGGCGGTTCGCCCTCCCGGCGGATCACCAAAAGCGGAAGATTTTTCCAATAGGAGGCGGCGCCGTCCGATCCCGCATTTCTATTCGCTTGATACGATCAAGACGATCGCTCTCCCTTCGCGGCTCGATACCGCCGAATCAACGCGTTCGTCGACGAATCGTGCTTGAGATCGGGCTCTCCCTTCGATTCCAGCTCGGGAACGATTCGACCCGCCAACACCTTACCCAGCTCCACCCCCCACTGGTCGAACGAATCGATCCCCCAGATCGTCCCCTGCGTGAAAACGCTATGTTCATATAAAGCGACAAGCTTACCCAAAACCTCGGGGGTGAGGCGGTCGGCCAAAAGGACGTTCGTCGGCCGATTCCCCTCGAAGACGCGGTGCGGAACGAGGCTTTCGGCGGTCCCCTCGGCCTTCACCTCGTCGGCGGTTTTGCCGAACGCCAACGCCTCGGCCTGCGCGAAGACGTTCGACATCAGCAAATCGTGATGATTCCCCAGCGGGTTGAGCGACCGTCGAAAGCCGATCAGGTCGCACGGAATGAGCCGAGTTCCCTGATGAATCAATTGATAAAACGAGTGCTGCCCGTTCGTCCCCGGTTCGCCCCAATAAATCGGGCCCGTCTGGTAATTCACGCGTTCTCCGGCGAGCGTCACGTGCTTGCCGTTGCTCTCCATCGTGAGCTGCTGAAGATACGCGGGAAAACGTTTTAAATATTGATCATACGGCAACACCGCGATCGTCTCGGCGCCCAGAAAATTGACGTACCAAACCGTTAAAAGCCCCATCAAAACGGGAAGGTTGCGCTCGAACGGCGCCGTGCGGAAGTGTTCGTCGATCGCGTGGAATCCCGCGAGCAGCTCGCGAAAGCCCGAGGGACCGATCGCGATCATCGTCGAAAGACCGATCGCCGAATCCATCGAATACCGTCCGCCCACCCAATCCCAAAATCCGAACATATTCGCCCGATCGACGCCGAATTTTGTCACCTCTTTTTCATTCGTGGAAACCGCGACGAAGTGCTTGGCGATCGACTCCTCGTATTTGAGATCCGCCGTAAGCCAGTTTCGAGCCGTCCGAGCGTTCGTCATCGTCTCGAGCGTCGTGAACGTTTTCGAACACACGATGAAGAGCGTTTCGGCGGGATCGAGATCGTGCGTCGCCTCCGCGAAATCGGTCCCGTCGACGTTCGAGACGAATCGGAAATTCAGGCTGCGATCGCTGTAAAACTTGAGCGCCTCGTAAGCCATCACGGGGCCGAGATCCGATCCGCCGATTCCGATATTGATAACATTTCGAATCCGCTTACCCGTGAATCCCTTCCACGTACCCGATCGAATCGCGTCGGCGAACGTCGCCATTCGGTCGAGAACCGCGTGGACCTCGGGGACGACGTTCTCTCCGTCGACGACGACCGACGTTCCCCTGGGAGCGCGGAGCGCCGTATGAAGCACGGCGCGGTTCTCGGTGACGTTGATTTTATCGCCGCGGAACATCGCGTCGATTCGTCCGCGCAGATCGGACTCGTTCGCGAGCTTCACCAACAGATCGAGCGTTTCGTCGGTAACGCGATTTTTGGAATAATCGAGCGAAAGACCGACCGCGTCGATCGCGAGCCGCTCGCCCCGCGTGGGATCGTCGGCGAAAAGCTTGCGAAGCGGAACGTCGCCGAGCTTCTTGGAATGAGCCTCCAAAGCCTTCCACGAAGGTCGAAGCGCGAGCGGGACGATTGGAGACGTCATATTTTTAACTCCTTGTGCGTCGGCGATCCCGGCGACCGTGATACGTAAACCTTTATAAGTCCTCGCTCACGCGATGTCCAGCGGGTTGAACCCTCGCGCATTTCGATCGACACGATCGAAGCCGCTACGTGAGAATCCGGTACGTTTTGATAAGATCGCCGCGATCTGGATTCGCTCGATTGACTCGGCCCGCTCCAGGGTTTAACATTCATTTCACGCAAACCGCGACCGCGACGAACGCGCCGCGCCTCCCTCCCGCCGCGTGGAGCCGATCTCATGAAACGGCGTCCCAAACCGATGAACCCTCGCTCCAAACATTTTGTAATCGTGGTCGTTTGCGCGTTCTGGTTCGCCGGTTTCGAAACCGTTTCGATTCATGCGCAAGATACATCTGGATCAAAGCTTACGGCGACCCCGGCCCGCGTCGTTTTGCACGATCGATCCGATCGCGCGCGAGTGATTATCAACGAGATCTTCGCCGACGGTTCGGCGTGCGACTTAACCTCGGCGGCGACATTTCAATCGGAATCCTCGAAGCCGATCGTCGAGGTCTCGTCGGACGGCGTCGTATCGCCGTTATGCGACGGCGAAACGACGATTGTCGCGAAGATCGCCGATCGGTCGGTTCGAATCCCGGTGCGAGTCGAGGGATCGTCGAGGATCAGGCCGGCGAGTTTTCGGCTCGACGTCGTCGCTTTACTGTCGAAATCGGGCTGTAACATGGGGACTTGCCACGGCAATTTGAACGGCAAGGGGGGCTTTCGGCTCAGCCTGAGGGGGGACGATCCCGCGTTCGACCTCCGCGGCATCACCCGCGACGCTTCGGGCCGGCGGGTCAATTCCACGCATCCGAATCAGAGCCTGATCGTCCTTAAACCGACGGGGCTTTTGCCGCACGAGGGGGGACGCCGGTTCGGGATCGGTTCAACGCAGGCCAAGAATTTGATCGCGTGGATCGCATCGGGCGCTCGCGACGACGTCGCTTCGGCGGCCAAAGTGAAACGCTTGAACGTTTATCCCTCACAACGGATCGTCGCGCCGAAATATTTGAAACAGCAATTGATCGTGATCGCCGAATTTGATAACGGAATCGCGCGCGACGTGACGAGCGAGGCTTCCTACGACGTCGCCGATCCGACGAAAGTTTCGGTCTCCGCCGCGGGATTGGTCGAAACGCGCGAGCCGGGAGAAACGACGATCGCGGTCCGATACCTTCAGGGTAGGGGGGTTTCGCGGCTCGCTTTCCTCGCCGATCGGCCCGATTTCTCGTGGCCGAACCCTCCCGTCGTCAATTTTATTGATAAGCTTGTGTTTAAGAAATTGAAAGCGTTGCGGATCGCTCCGTCGCCGCTCGCGACCGACTCCGTCTTCCTCCGCCGCGCATACCTCGACGCGATCGGAACGCTCCCCGAGCCCGCCGAGGCTCGCGCGTTTTTGACCGATCGCGATCCAGATAAGAGATCCAAACTTGTGGATCAACTGATTCGCCGACCCGAGTTCGCCGATTTCTGGGCGCTCAAATGGGCCGATCTGTTGCGCAACGAAGAAAAGACGATGGGGAAGAAGGGGGTTTGGATTTTCGAGCGTTGGCTCCGCGATCAGATCGATTCCGACGTCCCGCTCGACGTCTTCGCGCGGTCGATCATCACCGCCAAAGGGTCGACCTGGCGCGACCCCGCGGCGAACTTTTATCGCACCAATCGCGACCCCGCGACCGCGGCCGAAACCGTCGGCCAGGTGTTCCTCGGCTACCGGCTTCAATGCGCCCGCTGCCACAATCACCCGTTCGATGTCTGGACGCAAAACGATTATTACGGCCTAGCGGCGTACTTCGCCGCGGTAAAGCGCAAAGACGTAAACAACGTTCGCAAAGACGATCTCGATAAACACGAGATCAACGGCGACGAGATCGTTTATCTCGAGGGCCCCGCGCGGATGCTTCAGCCGGGTTCGGGGGCGATGCTCGAACCCAAGGTTCTGGGCGATTCAATCTCCTCGGCGAAATCTCGAGAGATAAAGAATGAAGGTGTAAACGAATCTCAATCAGACGACGTCGCCCGGGACGCACGGATCGAGTTGGCGCGGCGACTGACGATCGACGACCCTCAATTCGCACGCAACATGGCGAATCGCGTTTGGTTTCATCTCACGGGTCGCGGGATCGTCGATCCCGTCGACGACTTTCGCGATTCGAATCCGCCGTCGAACCCCGAACTCCTCGACGCGCTCGCCGAATCGCTCAAACAAAACGGCATGAGGCTTCGGCCGCTCGTCGCGACGATCATGAAATCGCGTGTTTATCAACTCGATTCTCGACCCGAACCGACGAACGCGACCGACGAGGCGAATTTCGCTCGGGCGCAGGTGAAATTGCTTCCCGCCGAGGTTCTGCTCGATTCGGTCGCGTCGTTTCTGGACCGTCCGCACGATCTCTCGAACGCTCCCCGTTCGATCCGCGCCGTGCAGTTCCCGGGGGTCGATTGGAAAGACCCGTTCCTGCGGACGTTCGGCAAGCCCGATCGATTGCTGACGTGCGAGTGCGAGCGATCCGAATCGACGACGCTGGCGCAGGCGTTCCAATTGATCAACGGCAAATCGATCCGCGCGATGCTCGAAGCCGAATCGAACCGGATCGGCCGGCTGATCGAAGCGGGAGGAAACGCGGTCGCGATCGTCGACGAGCTTTATCTCGCGTCGTTGGCGCGATTCCCCACCGACCGCGAGCGAGCCGAAGTGAAAGCTTACGTCGAATCGCGGGGCGAATCGTCGCGCCGCCGCGCGTGGGAGGACGTCGCGTGGGCGATCATTAACAGTAAAGAATTCTTGCTCAGGCATTGATCAATGATGAACGATCATTACCGAGGGGCGTCGAATCGACGAGGATCAGAATCATGAACGTATCTTGTGACGATTACCGGTTGTCGCTCCGACTTTCGCGTCGAAGTTTATTGCGCGCCGGCGTCGCGGGATTCGCGGGGCTCGATCTCGCTCGCGTATTGCGCGCCGAGGGGTCGTCCCGTCCGACCGCGATTCGTCCCAAAGCCAAGCACGTGATCCTGCTTCATCAATTCGGCGGGCCGTCGCACATCGACACCTTCGACATGAAGCCCGACGCCGCCGAGAAGATCCGCGGCGAATTTTCGCCGATCGCGTCGGCGATTCCGGGAGTTCGCGTCACCGAGCATCTGCCTCGCATGTCAAAAATTCTTGATCGAGTTGCGCAACTGCGCGGCGTGCATCATACGACCAAAAATCATAACTCGGCGACATATTACAGTTTGACGGGGCATAAGCCGCCGCTCGACGACATTCGGCTTCGCGATACGCAAGAGCTTTATCCCGCTTACGGTTCGGTCGCGGCGAAGCTTCGCCCCGCGGACGATCCCGCGATTCCTTCGTTCGTCTCGTACCCGTTTCGGCTCCGCGACGGGAGCGTGACTCCAGGCCAAACCGGAAGTTTTCTGGGCAAGGCGTTCGACCCGTTTTTTATCGGCGAAGATCCGAATTCCGGCGGATTCAAGCTCCCCGAGCTCACGCTTCCCGATTCGCTCTCGCTCGGCAGGCTCGACGATCGACGTACGCTCATGCGTATGATCGACGAACAGGCCGATATGCTCAACTGGTCGGCCTCGGCGCGGGGCGTCGATTCGTTTTACGACCGCGCGCTCGCGATGCTCGCCTCTCCCAAGGTTCAAAAAGCGTTCAATTTATCGCTTGAAGATCCCAAACTGCGCGACGAATACGGCAGGACGACGTACGGGCAGAGCTGCCTGCTGGCGCGCAGACTGATCGAGGCGGGGGTGAGGTTCGTCACGGTGTACTACTCGGGATCGATCGGCGGTAACGGTCGCGGCGGCTGGGACACCCACGCGAACAACTTCAGCGAACTCAAAGATCGCCTGCTGCCGCCGACCGATCAAACCTTGCCGACATTTTTGAACGATCTCGCTTCGCGCGGTTTGCTCGACGAAACGCTCGTCGTTTGGATGGGAGAGTTCGGCAGGTCGCCGCGAATTCGCGACGATCCCAAGTTCGGCAAGAACGGCCGCGATCATTGGCCTTTCTGTTACACGGTGCTGCTCGCCGGAGGGGGAGTTCGAGGGGGCGCGGTGTACGGGTCGAGCGACCGTCAGGGGGGATATCCCGCGTCCGATCCCGTCACTCCCGACGACATCGCCGCGACGATGTTCTGGGCTCTTGGAATCGATCCCGCGACCGAGGTCCGCGATACGCTCGGTAGGCCGTTGCCGATCGCCGCGGGCGAACCGATCACGAAAATCTTCTCGTGATCGGCTTCACGCCTCGCGAGTCAAAGTTAAACGATCGTTAACGCTTTGATTCTCCGCGGCGAACTTCGCCGCGTCGCGCGCCCACAGATAAACGAACGCCGGGACGAGCGCCAGGCAACCCCATTGATACGCGGTTAAACCGAACGCCAAAACGGGCTCGGGACGAATAAACTCGGTGAAAAATCGATAAACCAAATAAATAAGGATATAAAGTTTAATGAGCTGACCGCGGAACGCGCCCCGGCTTTGAAGCCGCGCGAGCGAGACCGCGGCGACAAGGTGAAATATGCATTCATAAAGCTGGGTGGGATGCCTGCGGATTCCGTCGCCGAAATCGCAACTCCAGGGAAGCTCGGCGGCGACTCCGTAACAGCATCCGCCGCAAAAGCACGCCAATCTGCCGATCGCGACCGCGACCGCGACGGGGACCGCGAACGAATCGCCCGTTTTGACGCGAATCGCGAAAATCGCTTTCGCCGTTTCGACTCCGAAGTAACCGCCGACGATCCCAAAGACGATCGTCTTTCCGTTCTCGAACCAAACGCGACCGCTTAAAAGTCCGCGCCAATCGGCGAGTACGAACGGCAGCTTGGCGCCGATCATCGCTCCGCAAAACGCCCCCAAGCCGATCGCGAGCCGCTCGCGCGCGGTCAACCCCAAAGCCGACCGCGATCGGCGATAAAGCAAAGACCCCGTCGCGATCGAAAGCAGCATCACCCAGGGATACGCCGATCGATACATATTATTTGGTTTTCGATTCGTACCGGGGTTTGAGAGAGTCGCTCTTCTGGAATTCTTGATCGCCTCGATTTTACCGAACGGGAATCGCCGAGGGAACGATTCCACGAAGAGCCGGAAGAACGGCGCGCCCCTCGCGATACAGCACGTTGTACGCGCAAAACGGAATCACGTGACCGCTTGGCAACACATGATGAATACAACACTTCATTAGCCGTCGAACGTCGAAGTTAAACACGTCGAGAAACGAAGTGATCGTGATTCGAAAAACGTCTTCGGGCGAGAGCCGTTCGGCGAGGGCGCGTGAGAAAAACTCGGCCGCGGCCTCGTCCAGGTTCGGCGCGCCGCGCGAATCGAACCGAATCGGATCGATCGGGAGCGATTCGTTATCGTCCGCGACCGTCGCGGCCGATCGGTTCGCCGCGTTGGCGTTGCGTTCACGCCCGCAGCAATTGAGCTTCCCCAGGTACGTTTCGATCAGATCGCGCGCCCGATTCCGCGAGAAGACGATCCCGTTGGCAAGAATATCCAGATGGTTGCGTACGTCGATAAATCGAGGAAGCGGGACGACGCTCCCTCGCGTGCGGAACGCGTAGGTAAGCGTATGACAGTTCGGGTGCGCGCACGGAAGCGGCAGGAAATCGTCATCACTGAAGATTCCGTCGGTCTGGTCGACGATCGAGCGAACGACGTCTGGAAACGTGATTCGCTTTTCCAGATCAAACGGCGAAACATATCGACCCGAATATGTCGCGGGCTGAAACGAGATTCCCGTGATCCACGGCCGTTCGAGTCCAAATTTAACGATCGCGCCGATCTCGTTTTCGTTCACCCCCGGCTGTAGCGTACAAACGAGCGTGACGCGAATTCCACGCCGGCCGAGCGCCTCGATCGCGCGCAGCTTGATCGCGACGAGCGACTCGCCGCGAAGGGTTCGCGAAACCGATTCGCCGAATCCGTCAAATTGAAAATAAATCTCGATCCGATTTTTATACTCGGCGATCGCGGCGACGAGTTCGGCGTCATGCGCCAGGCGAATTCCATTGGTGTTGATCATCACGATGTCGATCGGTTGAGCGCACGCGTACGCGAGCGTTCGAAGAAAATCGGGATGGATCGTCGGCTCTCCGCCGGAAAGCTGAAGGACCTCGGGGCGTCCCTCGACCGCCGTGAGCCGATCGATCGCTCTCGTACATTCATCATAACTTAAATGCTTGCCGCCGGGTCCGCTCGACGCGTAACACATCGGGCATTCGAGATTGCACGCCGACGTCGTCTCGACAAGGCCGACGCACGTATGCTGCTCGTGCTCGGTGCAGAGCCCGCAATCGAACGGACAACCCTTGTCGGGCTCGACGCCGAACGACACGGGAACCTTGCCGGGAAGGCTGAATTCCATCCGGTCGTAAAGCCGAACGTCGCTACAAATAAAATCGTCTCGAAATCCGTGCTCGGGACAACGCTTACGGAAGTAAACCCGCCCCTCCCTCGTGATGATCTTCGCGGGGACGAGCGCCAAACACTCGGGGCAAAGGCTTTGCGTCATACCCAGCAAAGTATGGTCGCGCAGTTGCATGATTATTCTCTTTGAGAAAGACGCTTGAGAAAAAATCGCGTCGTCAAGAATCCGATGATCAAGGCGAAGATCCCTGAAATCACCACGATCACCACAGAGGGTGAATCCTTCCCCTCGGCGAAAGAAAAGCCCCCCGTCCCCATAATTCCGCTTACGCACGTGACGCAGAACGCGACGATCGACGATACGATAATCAGTAGGAACGCGCAAAACGACGTGAGGAAGACTTCGATCTTGCCCATGAAAGACAAGCGATCGTCGTTAAGACGATACCGCTCGGCGACGACGATCGTCCGTAGGAGAGGCGGAATCGTGAAGATCGCCATGAGGATTCCAAGAACAGGGAGGAACCGGAACGCCGCCAGGCACGCCGCGACGACCGCGATGAAAGTCATCACCGACGCGATCGAGAACCTCGCTCTCGAAACGTGATTGCTTTTATATGCGAAATCGCGTCGCGTTCGGTCGTCGACGATCCGCCGATCGTTCGCGACGGGAACGAACTCGCGGTCGCAGAGGAAGCAGCGTTTCTCGTCGATCTGATTTATGGCGCCGCAACCGGGGCATTTGATCGCATCGCGTCCTCTCGGTTTCATGAATCTTCTCGTGTTCCTTTAGGATCGCGGACAAATCGGCGAATGTCTGCTTCGGAGATCGGAAAGATCGAGCGATCGGTCGATTCGATTCCTCATTTTAGCATACCAGATGTTATGCGATCAAGGGTACCGTACTTCGTCCGTTCGACCGCCGGAGCGCGTGAGGCCGATTTGAAAGTCACTCGCACATTCGGCGTCGATCCGATATAAACTCGGATTATTCAGCGAGATTTGTGGGCGAACCCAAAACCGGAAGGGCGAAACTCCTGGTGAGCCGAATTAAGATAGTTGCGATTTTTTTCACCGAAAAAACGGCCTCATCGAAGGTTTTTACGAAAAGAGGGTCGTCGGCAGGTTCGCCCTCCTAAACAAGATTAACAGTCATCCATACATTTATAACATATTTTTCTTATTTAAATCGGCGCCGAAACCGGAAAAATCGAAACGAAAGGGCCTCGGGAGCTTTTCCGGATCGCCTCTTCATGAAAAGAGACGCATCGGAATGTTCAAACTCCCAAGTTGAAAACAATCCATGATTTTTTCTAGAACACGCGAAAGCGATCGGTAAAAAGCGTCCGCGACCCGTAAGATCAATACGTGATCGATACGATGGAGTTTTCATATCCACTTTTAGAAAATCCGGAGATTCGTATCGCTTTGATCGATCATCGGATATTCAATCCCGCGTCGATCGGCGAAGGTCGAAAAAGAAAGACAGACCGGATAACCTCGCCTCGATCGATAATACAAGGCGGGAGAATCCGAAGAGCTTATCGTCCATCGGGTCGATCCGCCGCGCGGAGTTCATTGATCATCGCGAAATACATAAAAGAAATAAAAGTATGAATCCCGCCGCCGCAACGAGCAATAAGACTCCGACGGTCGCTAAAACAGACACGAAAAAAATGACCGCTTGATCGAAAAGGTCGGGGGGTTCTTTGCGTGATTTGCGCCGATTGATGACGATAAGAGTTCGTAAAAGTGCCGGGGCGACGATGATCGCCAGAAGGACCCCTACGCCCGGCAAATAACATAACACGCCCAGCGTGAAGAAAATCAAAACGACGAGGAAGAATGAACCGACCAAATCGGAAAACGTAATTGATGTATATTGATCCAGTGAATCCGATTGATCTCGTCGACCCGTCTTCTTGATCGAACGCGATGAGTCGATCGCGGCGCCGAACTCACGATCGCAGAGGAAGCATCGCGTCTCGTCGATCTGATTGATCGCTAAGCAGAACGGGCATCGTTTCGAACGCGTCGGGTCGAGATTCACGCCGAAAACCCTCGCGATTCCTCACACCTTTTGTCCAATCATCGCCCACGCTTTAAAACGAACGATACGCGGTCGCGCGGTCGTATCAATTAACCCGCGATCCTCACGCCTATTTCTCCAACTTTCGAAAGCGCGAACCAAGACGAGGACGTTCGGCTTTGAAGAAATCAGGTTCGTCGATCCGAATCGTTCGATGAATTCAGCATACTTACGCATCGCGTGAACCGTCAAGCGAGTTCTTGATTCGATTGCCGAATCGATTTCCGTATCACCGCTTTTCGCCGAGGTTATTGGACTTTCGAAGCATACGCTCGAGCAAGAAATGCGAACCAATCTCATCGGCGAAGCATTCCGATCGAAAGTTTTCGAGTTATCCACCGAATATGTCGCATCGTCCTTGATCTTCTCAATTCTCCTCACTAGGATATGTCCGATTTCGGTTAGCCGTCACTTTCTTCGGTTTCGATCGACCACCCCCTGGAGCCGCGCCAATGAAACTCGCTTGGAAAATCCTCATCTTCGCGGGCCTTTTGTCTCTCGAGGGTTGCGGACGGTCGATTACGACTTACGAGTCGACCCCTGGAGCGTATAAGATAAACTTCCCCGCGGCGCCGATCGAAAAACATTCGCAGGTCAACACCCCCGCCGGACCGATTTCCCTTTATACGGCGATGCATGAGGCGCGAGACGGCTCGGTCTTCCTCGTGACCTATGGAGTGAACCCTCCCGCGGTCGTTCGCAACAACACCGCCAAGAAATTGCTTGGTGCGGGTGTCGAGGGGATGATGAGAGAGTCGGGTTGGAGCCTCGTTAAGAATGAGCCGACCTCGTACCAAAATCATCCCGGCATGGATGTCGAGTTCACGGGAAAGGCTCCCAATTCCACCAAGAAGTTGATCGGACGCGTTCGCGTTTATTTGATCGGCGATCGGCTTTATCAAGTGATGTCGGCCGGCCCCGAAGGCTCGATCGATCCGGCGTCGATCACCGCTTTTCTGAATTCGTTCACGATCACCAGGGAATTTCCCGTTTTAGTGAAAGCCGAATCAGATGGTGATCAAATGCAAGATCCTGCAACGGCGAATTCAACCGCGAACGCGGGAGCCGTCGCGGAACCGTCGAATGCGGGCGAGTCGAACGCTCCGAGAACCGGGATCGGAACCGCTCCAGCTTCGCGGTCGCCGATCGGAGGTCGAATCGCTCCGAGGATCGCGAGAGGACCGGGCGGGAGTCGAACGATTCGTCCCCCGGTTCGAAATCCGAGCCGAGGAACGACTCCGAGCGGAGTTCCTCAATCGAATCAAGCCGCGGCGTCGGACGGAGGCGGGGCGACGAACGGCCGAGCCGATTCGCCCGTGAATTCCGGCGTACCGTCGACAGGATCGCCCGCGCCGAATTCGAAAAAACAGGCCGCGGGCGCCTCGATCGCGAACGGACGAGCCGCCGGGATCGCGATCAAGAAATTCGAATGGGTCAACGCCGACGAGGATCGGATCGGCGAGGGAGCGAAGCCCGATCCCGATCAACATAATGACAATCGTTTTCGGGCCGAACTCGTATTACCGAACGACGCGGTGATCGAGGAGATCGCGATCGACGAAGGGGACGGAGGGTCGCACAAATGGACGAGCAAGCCGAGCGATCGGTTGTGGCAAGTCGGAATTCTTCAGAACAATAATGTAATCACCAAAAAACAGGTGGATGTTGTCGGTTCCTTTTCAGGGAATCAAGTTTTTGATCTTTACGTGACGAATCCTGGAGGTTTTAGCGAGAAAACGAAGTTCACGCTGAAAGTCGTCGTCGCGAGCGCCGGCTCGTCTTACGAGGTTACCTCCTCTTGCTTGCGTCGAACCGCGAGCGCGAATACGGCATCCAAACCGAATACGAAAGCCGTCGTCGATTCCGGCGCCCCTCTCGAGCCTGTGATGTTAAGCGATCGGGCGAAATCGGCGGGGGCTTCGATCAAAGACTTTTATTGGGTGAACGAGGACGAGGATCAGATCGGCACAGGCTCGCGTCCCGATCCTGATCATCAAAAAGATCTGCGATTTTTCGTCGCGCTCGATCTTCCCGCGGATACGACGATCGAGGAGATCCGGCTTTTCGAGGGGGACGGCGGATTTCACAATTGGATCACGACGCCGAGCGATCGTTATTGGCAAGTCGCGATTCTTCAAAACGGCGCCCCCGTCGCGAAATCGCATGTCAAACAGGTCGGCAAGTTTTCAGGAGAGCAAAAGTTTGATCTTTATGTGACGAACCCGGGAGGGTTCAACGCGCAAACGAAATTCACGGTCAAAATCGTCGTGACGATCGCGGGTAAGAAATACGAACTTTCGGCGAGTCGCTCCCGCGGCGAACCTCGACGAACCTCGTAACGGTCGTTCCGCGGTTCGCATGCCGATTCGACGAGTTCGGTTCGCGTCGTCGAATCGGCGGAGGCGTTCTTAGCGACTCCCGACGATTTGATCGGATCGGCGAATCGCCGGCCCGATCGCTCTCGCGTATGAAACAATCGGAAGGATCGCCCAAGGCGATACGCTAAACCGTCTCCATCGAAAAAATTGATACAAAATCATGCTTATACATTTATAAAATTTTATATCGTAGTATAACTTCATTTTTGACGGTGATACGGTCGTTGGAATGAGCCGATAAAGCACGGGTCGATGACGTGAACTTCGGATCGATCCTACGACAAAACCTCTCGTGTTTGATCCCGGTCGGGCTACGTTTCGGCTCATACGAAATTGATTCTCACACAACACATGTAAGTAACAGAATAAAATCTAGCTATCCCGAATCTTGAACTTTTCTCGATCGATCGAGACCGAGAGTTAGAGTTTGAGAGCCTCGATCGCGCGTTCGATCTCGGCGATCGCCGCGAGTCGCTCTTCAAGGCTCGCGACGGGGGTCGCGACGCGCTCGGGCGATTCGTCATAAGTTCGATCGTCGAGGATTCTTCCGTTGCGCTTTTTCCGCGTTCCTCCCCATTGTTTGAAGAAAAACTTGACTCCCGATTCGAGGCATTGATCGCGGATCGAACGGACCCAGTTCGCGTCGATCGGGCGAGCCCCGGGCCCGCTTTCTCCGCCGACGATCACCCACGAAACGCCCGACAAATTCAATTCGCCAAGATCCTCGAGCAGAGGCTCGATCGAGAGAAAACGAATCGCCGCGGGCGCCTCTCGGAGATGATCGATCCTCGGTTTTCCATGCTCACGATTTTCGACGCTCACTCCCCACCAAACGTTCCGAGCTTGAGCAGGGTTTCTCAGCTTCGTTTGGAGCAAATCGCGCATTCGTCGCGACCTTTTGGTTAACACCTGATACGTATGCCAAGGCGCGAGTTCCATCACGCGTGCGAACGTCATGATATAAGCGTCGGTGATTCCCTCGTGAAACAGGTCGCTCATCGAATCGACGAAGATCATTTTGGGCTCGGTCCAACGGAGCGGATCGAGGAGTTTTTGGGGAACGAGGCGAAGGTCGAAGCCCTGTTCGTAAGGGTGCCCGGGGACGCCTCGAAAACGTTCGGCGAACGTTTCGGCGTAACAATGCGCGCAGCCGGGGCTGATTTTGGTGCAGCCGCGCGTCGGGTTGAGCGTCGCGTCGGTCCATTCAATCGAGGAATGATCACTCATAATATTTAACCAATTAATAATTCAAAGTGTTCCAAAGTTATCGATTGAGCGACGAACGAGTTCGACGACGAATCGACCGAACTCGCCCGGTTTCAAGGTTCGATGCGATGATACACCACGGCGTCGGCGTGCGTTATGTTTTGTGGGGCGAAAAATGATTCGATTTCATCGATCGAGTGAAACCATGCACAAGCCTTACGACATAACCATGAAGATGCTGATGGAACAAGAACCGGTCTCTTGGCTGAGGCGATTCGGGATCGAGCCCGACGGGCCCGTCAGCGTCGTGGATAGCGAGGTTTCGACGATCACCTCCGAGGTCGACAAGGTTTTTAAGATCGACGGAGCCGAGCCTTACCTTGTTCACATCGAGAACCAGACGAGTCCCGACCCCGATATGCCTTGGCGGATGAATCGCTACAACGTACTTGTGGCGAAGGACGGAGAATATCCCGTCTTGAGCGTACTGCTTCTGTTGCGTCGATCCGCCGAAGCGAAAGACTTAACGGGCGTACACGAGAGAAAGGTTCCCGGGTTTGGGCTTGTGTCGCTTTTCCATTACCCGATCGTGAGGGTTTGGGAACTTGACGTCGAATCGATTTTGAACGGCGAATTGTCGATTTTGCCTCTCGCCCCTCTGGCGGATGTGCCGGAAGAGTCGATCCCCGACGTTTTTCGTCGAATCGACGAGCGCGTGATGAGAGAGACGGAAACGCCGACGGCGTGTATGATCATGGTATCGACCCTGCTCCTGGCGGGGATGCGATTGGAACGCGATCAAATCCTCGACATGATGAGGAGGTTTTCATCAATGAACCTTTTGCAGGAATCTTCGTTCTATCAGATGTTGCTTGAGGAAGGGGAAAAGAAGGGGAGAATCAAGGAAGCCCGGGAGATGTTGCTCGACCTCGTCGAAGCTCGGTTCGGAGCGGTCGACGCGTCTTTTCGCCGATCGATCGACGCGATCGACGACCTTGAAACGCTTAAGCGAATGAGTAAGAAAGTTATCACGATTTCAGACCCGCAAGAGTTATTTTCGGGTTTCTGAGCTCCGCGGTCGCCGCACGAGCGATCGCGGGCGATCGGATCGGCGCCGATGGTATCGACCCCGCTCCTGGCGGGGATGCGATTGGAACGCGATCAAATCCTCGACATGATGAGGAGATTTTCATCAATGAACCTTTTGCAGGAATCTTCGTTCTATCAGATGTTGCTTGAGGAAGGGGAAAAGAAGGGGCTTCAAAAAGGGGTACTGGCGGCCAGGGAGATGTTGCTCGACCTCGTCGAAGCTCGGTTCGGAGCGGTCGACGCGTCTTTTCGCCGATCGATCGACGCGATCGACGACCTTGAAAAGCTTAAGCGAATGAGTAAGAAAGTTATCACGATTTCAGACCCGCAAGAGTTATTTTCGGGTTTCTGAGCCCCGCGGTCGCCGCACGAGCGATCGCGGGCGATCGGATCGGCGCCGATCGTTTTCGTCGTGTTGAGAAATCGGTCGCTCGGGCGTCTTGCCGAATCCGAGACGAACGCGTACTTTGTGTGAATCTTCGGTGGAATCATCACGGTTGGGAAGTTCCTCCATTCGTCACGAGGTTTGGTTTCGATGAGCAACAAGTCGTCTCGTCCGATCGCCGCGGTATTTTTCACGGTATTCGTCTCGGTCGCGGCGGCGCGCGGCGAGGAACCCGCGAATCTCGCCGATTATTTTGGATTTCTCCCCGTCGAGGTTTACAAGCTTGATCAACGGATCAACAATTTAACGATCAAGGATCTGGACGGCGACAAGATCGACGATATCGCCGTGGTGAACAACGGTCGGTCGCGGATCGAGCTTTTGCTCAGCACTCCAGGCCCCAACGATTTCGACAAGGGTATCACCAAGGAGACGAACGAGATCGTCGGCGACCGTCGGATGCGGCTGAAGAGCATCTCGGTGAACCACGAGGTCGTCGCTCTCGGCGTCGGCGATTTCAACGGCGACGGCAAGCTCGATTTGGCGTATTACGGAACGCCGTCGGAGATCGTCATCTTGTACAACCAGGGAAAGGGCCGTTTCGGCGACATCAAGAAGATCGCCGCGGGAGACGCGATCGCGAGCAATCTGTGTCTCGCGGTCGGCGATTTCAATCAAGATCACCGCGACGATCTCGCGTTGCTCGATTCGGACGAGGTTGTGTTGATTTATCAACAGGCCGACGGCAAGCTCGCCGATCCCGAACGGATTCCGCACACGGCGCCCAAGCCCGGCTCGATCAAAGCGGTCGATCTCGACGGCGATCGACGCGACGACATGGTGATTTTCACCGGCGAGGACGACAGTCCGATGCGGGTTCGCTTCGGCATTCCCGGCGGTAAGCTCGGTCCCGAACAGCGGATGAAAACCGAATCGCATCGCGCGTTCGCTTTCGGCGATATCGACGGCAAGCCGGGCTCGGAGATGTCGGTGATCGAAGGACAATCGGGAAGGGTTCGCGTGCTTGCGCTTAGACCTGTTGAAGCGAGCGAAACCGAGGGGAAAGGCGAGCTGTTGTTTTACGCGTTGCCGCACGGAGAATCGCGAGGTCGATCGCTCGCGATCGGCGATCTCGACGGCGATCATCGCGCCGATGTCGTCGTATCCGATCCCTCGAACGCTCAATTCGTCGTCTTTCGACAAGCGGGCGCTCCCGGAACTCCGCTCGACGTCGGCGCGAAGTTCCCCGGGCTCGTCGGCGGCAACGAGATTAAACTCGCCGATACCGACGGCGACGGAAAAGTGGAGGTTTTCGTCCTCTCCGAGCAAGAGAAGCAGATCGGCCGAAGCGTGTTCAAAGACAATCGCCTGACGTTCCCGAGCCCGCTGCCGCTGAAAGGGGAGCCGGTGATGCTCGAGGTCGCCGATATCGACGGCGATAAAACACCTGAGGTTTTATATATCACCCGCGATTCCGAGAAAAAAGGATCGGACGCCTACAAGCTGCACGCGCTCAAGCGTGAGCCTTCGGGGTCGTTCGCGCCGTTTTCGTGGGGTAAAGAGGCGATGTTGGCTTTGCCCGGAGTGACGGGCAAGCCCGCGGGGCTCCGCGTCCTCGACGTCAACCAAGACGGCCAAGCCGATTATCTTGTGTACAAATCATACGGCGCTCCGTTGCTGTTGATCGGTCGACCGGGCGACGCGCCCAAAGAACTGACGAATTTGGGCCCGCTCGCCAAGGTCGACGAATCGGGAATCACCGTCGCGAATCTCGACGGTCCCGCGCTTTTGGTCGCTCAAAACAACTTCGCACGAAAGCTAAAACTCGACGCCTCGGGAACGTGGGAGGTGCAGGATCAGTTCAATTCGGGACAGACGACCGCCGCGATCGAAGCCGCGACCGCGATCGACACCGACGGCGACGGCGTGAAGGAAATCGTCATGCTCGATCGCAAAACGCGATCATTAATTTATCTATCGAAGAAAGACGGATCGTATCGACCCACCGGAACGCTTTCGGTCGGGTCGTTCGATTTCCGCGGATTGCATACCGCGGATCTCGACGGCGACGGCAAGGACGATCTCCTCCTCGCGGGTTCAAGCAAATTCGGAGTCGTGCTCACGGGCCAAAAAGGACGTCGATTCAAAGAAATCGCGGGATATGAACATGAAAGAGAAAAAGCTCGATTCGCCGATCTCGTCGTGGGGGATCTGAACGGCGACGGGCAGAGCGATTTGGCGATTCTCGACGTCGGCGATCATTTTATTGAAATCGCCACGTATTTGGGTCAGTTTGAGATGAAAAAGGCGCTCGCTTTTCGCGTATTCGAGCAAAAATCGTTTCATGAGTTCGGCGAAACGATCGAACCGCGCGATATCAACGTCGGCGACGTCGACGGCGACGGCCGTACCGACCTCGTCCTGATTTCGCACAATCGCGTGTTGGTTTACCGGCAAGATCCCGGAACCGAGAAGACCGTTCAGGCCAAGCCGTGACTCTCGTTCTCGCTCAACCCTCGCCGTTCGCCGCGGGCGATCGAACGCTCGCGGCGAAGGCGTTTCCAATCAAAAGAAAGAATCGGTCGAGGTGAATCCGGATCGATTCGAAGCGTGATCAGCCGATTTTCGGTCCTCCTCCTTCGCTCCGGAACGATTCACGCCGCATTGGAGAATATCGAAATCGTCGATCCCCGAGCGCCGACCCGGCGTGCGGCGGGGCTTGATTTTATCTTGATAGATATGGATCAATAAACTTGCGTCGTTTAAAAGGCCGGACGCGCTCGCGGCGGAGCCCTCGCCTCGGAAGGCCGTTCGGGGTCGGCGAGGCGACGACCGGGGCGAAGTTCGCCGATATCGCCAAAACGAGGCGATCGAGGACGGCTATAACCCGGGATCTCCCTATGTTCCCATCATGTTAATCATCATATCCGTGTTCGTTTTATTAAAGACCGATCTGGATCGATCGACGACTTCTCGACCATGCCGATTCACCAATCGTGATCGTTCCGGTTAAGATGGAATAAGATCGAAAGAACTTCGAGCGTCGACCGTGCGCCTCGGGCGAGGCGAGCGGATTCCGATCAAGAAGGGAGCGGGGCGTCTTGGACATCTGGAGTCGGATCGTCGCGGTTTCGATCGGCGGCGTGCTGGGCGTGAACGCGCGCTACTGGTTCGGCGTTTGGATCAACAAGTGGACAAGTCCACAATTTCCGTGGGCGACATTTCTGATCAACGTATCCGGGTCGTTCTTGATCGGGGTGTTGGCGGTATTGTTCGATCGTTGGTCGCCGCAATCGAGGCTACGGCTGCTTTCGATCACGGGTTTTCTGGGAGGTTACACCACGTTCTCAAGCTACGCGCTCGAATCGGCCACGCTCTGGGAACGAGGCGAAAAAGGGCTCGCGGCGTCTTATCTATTCGGCAGCGTGGCGGGAGGGCTTGTCGGCGTGTTCCTGGGGATCGCGCTCGCCAGGGCGATCACGATTCCATCGTGGGAGAGGACCGTGGCGAACGGCGCCTCGGTCGAATCGAAGGCGCCAAAATCCTCAAACGCGACGAGCGAGGAACAGGCGTATTCGACTCGATCCTCTCCCCCGGAAAGCGCGCCGTTCTTGATCGATCGGGATGCGAAAGAATGATCGACGACGCTTCGATATTACGTTTGTACCTGAACGCCGACGATCGACGCGACGGCGCGCCGCTTTATCGCACGGTCGTCGAACGCGCCGGGAGCGAGGGGCTCGCGGGAGCTTCGGCTTTCGCGGTCGAGGTCGGTTTCGGCTCGCATCATCGGATCCATGATCGTTCTTGCGAGTATTCGTCATACGATATTCCGATCACGATCGAGATCGTCGATTCCAACACGAATATCCAATCATTCTTAAATAAAATTGAACATTTGATAGACGAGGGGCTCGCCGTCGTTTCGCGCGTTCGGGTGATTCGTTACGTCGCGGGGGAGCCGGGATCGGCCGAGGCGAATTCCGACGCCCCTCCGCGAGTTCGAGCGTTTCCCGACGAAGACTCGCGAGCTCGAGCCGAAACGACATCCCAAGATATTCAAGAGCCGGAGATTGAGACGATGACGATCGAAGGGGACGCGCAACGATTGACGATTTACGTGGGCGAATCGGACACATGGAAAGGACGAAATCTCGCGATGGCGATTGTGGAACGGTGTCGCTCCGCGGGAATGGCGGGAGCGACCGTCGAGCGTGGCGTCATGGGGTTCGGCAAGCGATCGGTGATTCATCGCGCCAAGCCGCTCTGCCTGTCCGAGGATCTTCCCGAACGGATCGAGGTGATCGATCGCGCCGAACGAATTCGCGAGCTGATCGACCTCCTCGATCCGATGCTCGGAGGCGGGCTCGTCGTCGTCGAAGATGTACATGTCGTTCAATACCGTCATGAATCACGGTAACGATTCCAAGAGATGCCGATCCGATTTACTTCGTAAAATGATTTTTCTTAGTAGTTATTTTTTTGTTCTTTTATTGATTATTCCGCCGCTTTGGCGTCGGTCGCGGCGCGGGGTTCGCTCGCGGTCGATCGAGTCGATCGAATTGGGTCGATCGGGAACGCCTTCGAACGACGGTCGAATCGCTTGGATCGCGGCGATCGCGCTTTTGGCGTTCGCCGCTGCCGGACCGATGTGGGGGAGCGGCGCTTCGGTTTCGCGGAGCGTCGGCCAAGACTTGACGATTGTGATCGACGTCAGTAGAAGCATGGGGGTCGAGGACGCGGCGCCGAATCGGCTCGCGGTCGCGATACGATCGGCTCGGAGTTTGATCGGGGCGATCGCCGAATCGCGCGGGTCGAGGGTCGGTTTGATCGCTTTCGCGGGGCGAGGCGTCGTTCGCTCGCCGCTCACCGAAAGTTTCGCGGGGTTCGACGACGCGCTCGGAGCGCTCAAGCCGGGAGGGGTGAAGCCGGGAGGGAGCGATCTCGGCGCGGCGATCCGCGCCGCGCGCGATCTGTTCGACGATCAGCCTCATCCCGAGGGTCGAACGATCGTCGTTCTGAGCGACGGAGAGGATCACGAGGGATCGTGGCGCGACGAACTCGTCGAATTGCGAAACGCACATATTATTGTTCACACGATTGCGATAGGCGACGCCGATAAAGGAGGGCCCGTACCGATTTATGAAGAAGAATCTGAGCGTGTTTTGACTTACCAGGGCCGGCCCGTGACGTCGAAGCGCGACGATCGCGCGCTCGAGGCGATCGCTCGCGAAACGGGAGGGGTGTTTTTGCCGATCGGAACGACCTCGGCCGATCTTGGGTCGCTGTATCGCAAGACGATCGCCCCCGCCGCGAAACGCGAGCGCGAGCGGTTGGAACCTCCCGAGAGAACGCACCGGTACGCTCCGTTCGTCTCGGCGGCGCTTGCGATCGGCGTTATCGGCTCGTGGCCGGGGTTCGGCCGAAAGCGAAACACGAAGCATCGCAAACCACGACACGCGGGTTTCGGAGCGACGAAACGCGTTCCGAAGAGGGATCTCGATCGTGAAGCTCGCTCCGCGAACGCGCCATTATTAATTATGCTTTTATTATTTATGATGTTTATGATATCGGGTGCGAATAGGGAGCCCTCGGCGCGCGATTGGGCGAGTTCGGGCGCCTCGGCGTTCCAGAAGAGGGATTACGCGGCCGCGTTGGAGGCTTTTGAACGGTGCGTTCGGCTTGATCCACGATCGCCGATCGCTCGATACAACGCCGCCGAGGCGCTTTATCAACTCGGGCGCGACGCCGAAGCGATCGTCCGCTATCGAGATGCGCGAGCGAGAACAAAAAACAATAACATAATGATGCTTAAGATTGATTACGGATTGGCGAACGCGTTATTGGGATCGGGAAATTTGCGCGGGTCGATTTCGGCGTATGATCGTTGTATTGCGAACAAGGCGAAGGGTTTGATCGCCGATCGAGTGAGGCGAGACGCGGCGGTCAATCGCACCTTCGCCGTCGGGCTGTTGAATCCGCCGAAGAGCGAGTCTCGGCCGCCGAACGACGCCGAAAGCGACGGCGCCCCGAAAACGAATCCACGTCGTTCGCGCTCGACCGTCGGCGAGAGTTCGGGAGGCGATTCGCCGCCTCCCGCGAACTCGACAAGGCGCACGGGGGGCGCCGGAGGGGGATCGTCGAGCCCGCCCGGCCGCGAGGTCGATCCCGCGTCGACGCTCGAAAACGCGATTAAACGCATCCAGGATTCTAAAAATCGACGTCCTTTTCATGAAATCGACGCCCCCGACCCGGAACGCAAAGATTGGTGAAACGAGGATTCCCGATGAAACGAATCGATCAAAGTGAACGATCCAGCCCGATCGCTCGCGTCACAAATCCTCAAAGAATGAATCATCCAGGATGAATACTCGTTATTTTAAGTATTTCTTTGTTTCGTTGATTCTCTTGAAATCGACGCTCGTTCGATCCGACGACGACGAATCGATCCGGGTCGACGCGGCGATCGAGACGAATCGTTGTTATGTGGGAGAATCGGTATTGCTGCGAGTTCAGGCGGTCGCCGCGGGAGCTCGACCGAAGATCGAGCCCCCCGCGATCGACGGAGTCGAACTCGTTCCGATCGGCCGCGATATGAGACAGCTCGCCACGACCGCGATCGGCGATCGCGTTCACGAAACAATGCTATATCGCTGGGATTATCGAATCACGCCGTTTCGCGTCGGCGTGATCGTCGTCCCTCCGTTTCGCGTCAAGGGTGAGGAAAAACAAGGCGTCGGCAAACCGATTCGATTCGAGGCGGTCGCGCCTCCCGCATCGGGACGTCCCGATACGTTTTTGGGAGGGATCGGTCGCGTATCGATCGCCGTCAAGGTCGAGCCGAGATCGACGCGCGTCGGCGAAACGGTCGAAATCGACGTGACGTTAAAAGGCGAAGGGGCTTCGGGTTCGGTCCGATCGCCCGCGATCGAACGGTTGATTCGGCCCAAATTGAACGGTGAAATTCGCGAGATCGAGCCGAGTTACACGATCGATCCCCCCGAACGAACATATCGCTACTTGTTTAAACCGATGACGGCGGGAGATCTCTCGGTAGGTCCGATCACCGCGGCGACGTTCGATCCCGAAAGCGAGCGATATCAAACCCGGGTCGCTCCGAGCGTCAAAATTCACGTCGTCGACGCCGCGCCGTTCGACGTTCGCAAGGCGCGTTCGGCGGGAGAGGCGATCGTCGAACCAATCGAGAAGGATGAGAACCCCGATCGATTGCGAATCGAGGTCGCGATTGGGGCGGCGGGGGCGATGATTTTATCCGCGACGGCGTGGATCGGTTATTACGTTTGGATGCGACGACGCGATGCGAGTTCGCCGAGTCGAGCGATCGAACGTCTGCAACAAGAGGCGATCAAGGCGAAAAACTTGGTTGAGGCCGCGGAGGCGATCCAGGAGCGTTTGGCGGGATACCTTCATCGGACGGTCGACGCGCCCGCGGGAGCGACGACGCCCGAGGAGGCTTATCGGGCGATTTACAAATTAACTGACAATGATGATTTAGCACGTCGTGGACGAGATCTATTTTCGGAGTGCGACGACGCGCGGTTCGGCGGCGAGTCGATCACGGCGGATCGAACGGGAATGATCGAGCGGGCTGGATTGTTGGTTCGCGACTTGTTGAAATACGACCCGCGACCTCGCCGGGGAAAAGCCCCCTGAAACGGCGGCCGCGGGAATGCCCGAAGACACTTGAGAATATGAACAGAATAAGCAGGTAAGGGCTTGTGTGTTATGTCTGGTTAACGTTTGCGAGGGTCGGGATCGCCGCGGGGTGAAAATCGAGTACGAAGTCGCGGCGATCGTAACTCATTTAGGTATGAGCGAACACCACGCGGGATTGAGTGGTGTTAAAGATTTCACGGACGGCGGATTTGGGATCGCGTTTGCGTCGGACCTCGAAGCCCTCGAGCTGAATCGGCGTGATCGTTCGATTGATCAAAAGCTCGATCGCGGTGAGGGGATCTCCCTGGTCGGGGCAAACGAATAAGTAGGCGACGCCGTCGCGTCCCATCCGTCCCGTGCGACCGATCCGATGAACGTAATTCTCGGGATCGTCGGGGATATCGTAATTGATGACATGGCTGATCCCTTCGACGTCGATGCCGCGACCGACGACGTCGGTGGCGACAAGAATCGGGATCGACCCGTCGCGGAAACCGCGCATCACGCGGTTGCGTTCGGATTGGTTCAGGTCGCCGTGCATCGCGGCTGCGCCTTTGAGGCGGGCCGAAAGCATGCGACCGAGTTTGTCGGCGCCCCGCTTGGTTCGCGTGAAGACGATGCATTGGCGGGGTTTATCGCGCTCGAGCAAGTAAAGCAACGCGTCGAACTTTCGTTCGTGCTCGATGCTGATGTAACACTGCCGAATCGTCTCGACCGTCGGCTCATCCTTGGAAAGGTTGAGTTCGACGGGTTGATACATGTACTTTTGAGCGAGCTTACGAATTTCGGGACTGATCGTCGCCGAAAGGAGCATCGTCTGGTGAGGCGAAGGCGTACGTTTGAGGATCCGTTCGATATCGGGTCGGAATCCGATATCGAGCATCCGGTCGGCCTCGTCGAGGACGACGTGGAAGATTTCGCTCAGGTCGAGCGTTTTCCGTTGAATGTGATCAAGCACGCGACCGGGCGTGCCGACGACGATATCGACGCCGTGTTCCAGCGATCGAAGCTGCTTATGAATGGCCTCTCCGCCGTAAATACCGCGCACGACGACAGGGTGACCGTAGGCGAATTTCTCGAATTCGACGACGATCTGCTGAACGAGTTCACGCGTGGGGGCGAGTACGATCGCCTGCGGTCCACGTCCGCCGGGTTCGAGCATTTCGATCAAGGGGATCGCGAATGCGGCGGTTTTCCCCGTTCCCGTCTTCGCTTGGCCGATCACGTCGTGACCGTCGAGCGCCACGGGAATCATTTCCGCCTGAATCGGAGAGGGGGTCAGGAAGTGTGCGCGTTTCAAGGCGTGAAGCATATGAGGGCTAAGGCCCATCGAGGAGAACCCGGTCGCGGGTTCCTCGACTGCTCGTTGAATCAAAAAAAACTCCTCAAAAACTGATGGTTAACGAATCGTGCAACCGATTCTTTGGGGATCTCTCATCTATCTAGCTACAATAGAGTTTACAGACTCGATCCGGCCGAGTCAAAGCCAAGTCGGCGATTTTTTCGAGATTCATCAAAGTTTCGAGCGAAATCGACCCACGATCCCGCGGCCGAATCGCCGCGACGACATTAACGCATGGGTTATTCAATAAGCGAAGACGCGACGCTTTCCGAATCGATTCCGAGCGAATCTGTAACAATCGTTGAATAGCGATCTTTTCATGCGAGCTTGAGAATCGCCCGGGTCGACGGTCGCGGGCGACAGCGATCGTCGACCCGAGCGCGAAGGATTTACTTCGAAGACTTGGCGCCCTTTTTCTTCGCGGCGCGTTCCTCGGATTGCTCCTTGTCGATCTTGCGTCGATCCTCGAGCAATTTCTTTTGGGTGGGAGTAAGCACAGATTCACATTCTTTGAGTGATTGCGCTTCAAGGTCGTCGATTTGGCGTTGCAGTTCGGCGATCTTGCCGGCGTGTTTGGCGCGGATCGAGTAGATCTTTTCCTTCTGTTCGCTCGTCAGTCCGATGTCGCCGAAGAGGGGCGGCACGCGGCGCGACGGATCGCCCTTCTTCTTGCTCGAAGCCGACTTTCCCGAAGGCTCTTGTCCCTGGACGTCGCCGAGGAGTCCGGCGCCCAGTATCAACGCGACGCCCAAACTCGCAGCGAACGCTTTGCGCGACCCGATCATGTTCGGCCCTCTCGATAATGATCAATGTTGTGAAGGATGAGAAACGGACCTCGATACGTTAAACGATCGCGCACCGTGGAACCAGAGGCCGAAGCCGAAAATCAACGCGCGTCGAACCGAAACCAGCTTTCGCCGAATCCGTCGTCTGAAAAACTCTCGTCCGATCGAAATCGCGCCGTGCGGTCCCGATGAACCGACAAACGCGCTGAAAGCTCGGCGGAATCGTCGGAACTCCGATCGCGTCCGATCATTGCATCGCCCGATCGGAATATTCTGAAATTTCCGTTTCGGCTCTTGACCGAACGAAGCGCGCGGGCGATGATTGATAGTGCCCTTCAGTGAAGTCGGGTCTCCAGCCGCTTGATCGCCGTCGAGACGGCGGCGCGTTCCTCAATCGGGAGACAAACATGCGTACACGACGCGCTTGGTTGGCTTCGACGTTTGTCATTTTCGGTCTTTTTTCGGCGCATCACGCGTTCGCGTTCGATCCCCCGGCCGGGGATTCTCATAACAAATCGGCGAGTTCGGCTCGCTTCGCGGTCGTAGGTTACATTCCCAACTACCATGTCGACCGTCTCGAACAATTCGATCTCGATCGGCTGACCGACCTGATTTTTTTCTCGATCGAGCCGACCGCCGAGGGGAGCGTCGATCGCCAAACGCTTACCCCGGAGACTCTCTCACACCTGCAAGCGTTGAAAGCGAAACACGGGTTTCGCTTGCTCGTTTCGGTGGGGGGATGGGGTCGATCGAACCATTTCGCCGAAATGGCGCGGAATTTGACGAATCGGCGTCGATTCGTCGTCGAACTCACGCGTTTTTGCGTGAACAATCAATTCGACGGCGTCGATTACGACTGGGAACACCCGCGCAATCCCGGCGAAGAGTCCGCCTACGCGTCGTTGATCAGCGAAACCAAAAAGTCGTTTCAATCGAGGCGTATGATCGTCACCGCGGCGATCGCCGCGTGGCAAAGGATGCCCAAAGAGGGGCTCAAAGCGCTCGATCGAATTCATTTAATGGCGTATGATCATGAGCAGCGGCATTCGACGGTCGAGAGCGCGATCGCGGATATCGATATGTTGATTAGTAAAGGCGTGCCGGCTACGAAGATTTGCCTCGGCGCTCCGCTTTACGGCCGGATGATCAAAGACGCGAACGAGGTGAGGACTTACGGCGAGATCGTCGGTCGGTCTCATCCCGCCCCGAACGTCGACGAGGTCGACGGCTGCTATTTCAACGGCATCGAAACGATGAAGCGCAAAGCCGCGATCGTTCGAGAGCGCGGGCTCGCGGGAATGATGATTTGGGAGATCGGCCAAGACGCTCCCGGAGATTCCTCGCTGCTGAAAGCGATCTCGACCGAGCTGAACGCTCCTTAGCCTTTTGAACCCTCGTTTACGAACGTCGTCGATCGGATCGAACTTCGAATCGCTCGACGAAGTTCGCTCAAGTTCTTCCTCCGGGCGCCCGAATCGACTCGGTTCGCGTTCCAACCGCGAACCGAGATCGTACTCGCGCTGTGCGTTCGTCGTCGGTCGGTTAAGCTGGTACGATCATTGATCGTCCCGACTTGAAACTCGACGCGACACCTGGAACGAACGCGAACATGAACGAAAGCGAATCTTCCCCCCTGACTTCGATCCGCAACATCGGCATCATCGCCCATATCGACGCGGGCAAAACGACGACGACCGAACGGATCCTCTATTACACCGGCATGACGCACCGAATGGGCGAGGTCGATTCGGGGACGACCGTAACCGATTACCTTGAGGAAGAACGCCAGCGCGGAATCACGATCGTCGCCGCGGCGATCACGTGCCGCTGGAAAGACATCACGATCAATATCATCGACACTCCGGGGCATGTGGATTTCACCGTCGAGGTCGAACGTTCGCTCCGCGTTCTCGACGGAGCGGTCGTGATTTTCTCGGCGGTCGAGGGGGTCGAGGCTCAGAGTGAAACGGTGTGGCGTCAGGCGGCGAAGTACGGAGTCCCTCGAATTTGCTTCATCAACAAGATGGATCGGATCGGCGCCGAGTTTGATCGCGTGTTTCACGAAATCGGCGAGCGTCTCGAAAGCACGCCGATCCCCGTGCAAATTCCGATCGGCGCCGGCCCCGAAGGATCGATGGGGGAATTCCAGGGACTTATCGATCTGATCACGATGAAAGCGCTTTATTATAAGACCGAGGATTTAGGATCTTCGGTCGTCGAGCGCGAGATCGACGATTCGCTCCGTCCCGACGCCGACCTTTGGCGTGAAACGATGTTGAACACTTTATCCGATCTCGACGAGCCGTTCGCCGTCGCTTATATGGAGCATCTCGAGGGGAAGGAGTTGCCGACTTCGGCGATCACCGCGGCGCTGAGACGCGTGACGATCACGGGAAGAGCCCAGCCGGTTTTGTGCGGTTCGAGCTTCAAGTACGTCGGCGTGCAGCGGCTTCTCGACGCCGTTTCGGCGTACTTGCCGTGCCCGCTCGATCGTCCCCCCGTCGTCGGTCGGCATCCCAAAAAAGGCGCCGAAATCACCCGCCAACCCTCGCTCGAAGAGCCGTTCTGCGGGCTCGTTTTCAAGATCCAAAACGACGAACACGGCGACCTCTCATTCGTACGTGTTTATTCGGGAGAACTCAAGGCCGGAACCCGCGTTTACAACCCCGGCAAAGACAAAAAAGAGATTTGCTCGCGGCTCTGGCACATTCAAGCCGACGATCGCGAAAAGGTCGAGACGGCGCACGCGGGGGATATCGTCGGCGTCGTCGGGCTCAAAGAATCGGTGACGGGAGACACGCTCTGTGACGCGACACACCCGATCCTCCTCGAGCGGATCGAATTCCCCGAAACCGTCATCAGTATGTCGATCGAACCGATCAACTCGGCCGATAAAGGCAAACTCGCCGACACGCTCGCGGCGCTTTCCCGCGAGGATCCAACTTTTGCTTATAAGTTCAACGATGAAACAGGTCAAACGATCATCTCGGGTATGGGCGAATTGCATCTGGAGATTTTGAAAAATCGGATGCAGCGTGATTATCGGCTCAAGGTGCATGTCGGAAGGCCTCGCGTGAGCTATCGCGAGACGATTCAGCGCGCGGTCAAGGGGATCCAAGGATCTTGCATTCGTCAGACGGGCGGATCGGGGCTTTTCGCGAGGGTGAAGATCGACCTTGAACCCGAATCGCAACCCAAGGGCGCGCCTGTGCTTCGCTTCGTCAATAAATTGAAGGGGGGGGTGATTCCCTCGGAATACATCCCCGCGATCGAGGCGGGACTGCGCGAGGAGGCGAAATCGGGGGGAAGAACGGGCTTTCCGCTCGTCGACCTGAAAGTGACGCTTGTCGACGGCGATACGCACGACGTCGACTCGAACGAAATCGCGTTTCGCGCCGCGGCGTCGGACGCTCTCCGCAAGGCGGTGCACGAGGCGGGCGCCGTACTTCTTGAACCGATCATGAAACTCGAGGTCGTTACTCCCGAAGAATATCTCGGCGATATCGTCGCCGATCTCGGCGGCCGTCGCGCCGAGATCAGCGAGATGCACAATCGCGGCAAATTGAAAGTGATCGAGGCGCGGGTTCCGCTCGAGAAAATGTTCG
This sequence comes from Planctomycetota bacterium, assembly GCA_021791715.1. Taxonomy (GTDB): domain Bacteria; phylum Planctomycetota; class Planctomycetia; order Isosphaerales; family Isosphaeraceae; genus JAKBCQ01. Next base: position 40,360 of record JAJYWB010000040.1, read on the forward strand.
GTTATTCGACCGCCGTCCGAAGCCTGAGCCAGGGACGCGCAAGCTACTCGATGGAACCGCTTCATTACGCCGCCGCCCCCGCGAGCCTGCTCGAAGTTCTGAGCGGAGAATGATTCTTTTTACCAAGGTATCACATTGATATGAATGAGTTATTTATTTGATTAATCAGGCGTTCCTCCCGTCGAACATACGCATTTTAATATGAGCAGAGAGATACCGATTCCGGGAGGGCGAATCCGCATTCGGGAGGGCGAACCTCCTGGTGAGCCGCCGTATTTTCATATCAGCAGGTCGAAACCGCATCCGGGAGGGCGAATCCGAATTCGGGAGGGCGAATCCGCATCCGGGAGGGCGAACCTCCTGGTGAGCCGCCGTATTTTCATATCAGCAGGTCGAATCCTCATCCGGGAGGGCGAACCTCCTGGTGAGCCGCCGTATTTTCATATCAGCAGGTCGAATCCTCATCCGGGAGGGCGAATCCGCATCCGGGAGGGCGAACCTCCTGGTGAGCCGACGCATTTTCATATCAGGAGGGCGAATCCGCATCCGGGAGGGCGAATCCGAATTCGGGAGGGCGAACCTCCTGGTGAGCCGACGCATTTTCATATCAGCAGGTCGAAACCGCATCCGAGAGCTCGAATCCGAATTCGGGAGGGCGAACCTCCTGGTGAGCCGACGCATTTTCATATCAGCAGGTCGAATCCGCATCCGGGAGGTCGAATCCTCATCCGGGAGGGCGAACCTCCTGGTGAGCCGTTGTATATTCATATCAGCAGATCGAATCCGCATCCGGGAGGGCGAATCCTCATCCGGGAGGGCGAACCTCCCGGTGAGCCGTTGTATTTTCATATCAGGAGGGCGAATCCGCATCCGGGAGGGCGAACCTCCCGGCTTGCCGAATGATGATATTTGCGATGATTGACGCTCAAAACAGCCTCTTAGCCGAAGGTTACGAAATCAGGCTCACCGGGAGGTTCGCCCTCCCAAATCGAATAAGCCGATATCTAGATTTATAATATCGAGCGGTATTATTGGTGAATCGGCGAATAAACCGGTAAAAACATCGCGCCGGCCCGATCGATTCGTTCGATTTATGGAACGGGTTTTTCGGCGGGGAGAGCGACCTGCGTTTGATGTTTGAGATACGCGAAAAGATCGCGAATTTGTTCATCGCTCAGGGTCGACGCCAATCCGTCGGGCATCAGCGATCGATCCGAAGGTCGCTCGGCCTCGATGTCGGAGCGATCGACGACGACGGCTTCGTTCTGCGTTTGAAGCGTGAGGGTCCGTTCGTTCCGATTCCGAATCAATCCGTTGAGCACGCGACCGTCGCGGAGCGCGACGACCGTCATCTTAAAGTCGGCGTTAACCGTCGCGGCGGGATCGACGACGTTCTCAAGCAGATATTCCAGATTGTCGCGTCCCGCCCCGGTGAGGTCGGGACCGATCGAGCCTCCGTATCCATATAATTTATGACACGACGAACAAACCTTGTTAAATATAAGCCGACCCTCGCCGAGATTCGCGCCCGCGAGAGCTTTTTCGTTCAACTTCTTGCGCAACGAATCGATTTGCGCTTTGCGATCGGCCGGGGTGTCGTGAATCTCACCCCACGTTTCGCCGAGTTTGCGGGTGAGCCGGGGGTCGCCGTGCTCTCGTATCTGCCGCGCCTGGAACGCCGACACGTCGCCGCGGGGGATTTTGCCCGTCGCCAATGCGTCGAGCAACGCCGAAGCGAACGACGGCCGAGAGACGAGAGCGTCGATCACCGCCGAGCGCTCGGACGGATGAAAAGCACGGTAACTCGCCGCCAGCCGCGAGCCGATCGCGGGATCGTCGAAGCCCGCGAGCCCCCGCGCAGCGGTCTTGTTCAAAAAGCGAACCCCGAGCAGCCGCTCGCAAATCGACCGCAAATCGACGGGACGCGCCGCGATCAACGATTCGAGAGCGGATTGTCGCAAGAAAATATCAGCATGATCATCGAGCGCAAGCTTCTTGATTTCATCGAGAGCGCGTCCCTCGCCGAAGACGACGCCGAGCTCGCGGACCTTGGTTTCGATCTCGGGGTTCGCGTCGCGCTCGACCGATTTGGAAACGCTCTCCCACGCGGCGGGTCGAGGCGCTTTGCGGCGACCTCGAAGAGCCTGCCAAACGCCCGTGATCACGTCGCCTCGAAACGATTGAGACTCGCTCGAAGCCGAGGCCGCGAGCAATCGATCGAGCGGAACGGGGCGCGATTCAAGATCCTCGGCGAGTCGCCGCGCGATCAGGCGACGCGTCGTCGCGAGTTCGCACTTTTCTCCCAGAAGCGCGAGAGTCGCCGGGTCGGAGTCGGCGATTGGAATTAAACCGTACCATATCAGTAAGGGTAAGTTATGATCGGACGAATCTTCTTTGTGTTTCAAAAGAGGTTCGGCGAGCGCGGCTCGATCGGCGATCGTCAGCCTGCCGAGGGTTGAAGCCAGGATCAATCTCACGAGAGCCGAGTCGTCGTCGCTCGCGACGCGGACGAATTCGGAAAGCAGATCGCGCGGAAGCGATCGCTCCCCCGCGGGGCGTTTACCAAGGACGTCGTCGAGCGGGGCGTCTTCGGTGAGAAGCCGAATCCCCCACGCTCGAACCGATTCGTGCTTATCTTTAAGAAGCGAGCGAAAGATCGCGGCGTTATCGCTCGGTTCGCGTAAAACCTGAAGCGTCCACGCGGCTCGAAGTTTGCGGACGGGATCGGGTTCCTCTTCGATCATTTTTCGCGCCGCGGCGATCGCGTTTTCGAGCTTTTCACCGGAGGCGGCTCGATCCGCCAGAACCCGCCGCGCCCGCCGTGCGAACCAATCGTTCGGATCGCGTTGATACCCGACGAGATCGACCTCGTCCGCTTTTGTCAAGTCAAAATGTTTAGGTTTGCTTTGATCTCCATACCAGATCTTATAAATTCTTCCAGAAGTCCGGTGAACGCCGTCGTTCTCGTGGCATTCGCCCGAATCGCTCCAATCGAGCACGAACGCGTTTCCATCGGGAGTTTGAGATATCTCCATTCCTCGAAACCAGGTGTCGGCGGCGAAGAAAACGTCGGCCTCGTGCCGGCCGATATAACCGCTCCCCGTGCGATCGAGACGATCGACGTTGGCGCGCCTGCCGTGCATGTTGAGCGTGAAGAGCCTGCCGCGATAATTCTCGGGCCAGCGGTTCGCCTGATAAATCATCGCGCCGATGTGCGCGTGACCGCCCCCTTTTTTATCGTGCTCTCCCTTCGCCGAACGCGAATCGGTCCAATCTTTTGATTCATCCCAGTGCCAATGATCGGCGTGCTGGTCGATCAGTTCATAAACATGTGGATTGGGATCGATCGTGTGGGGTCGAACGAAATGCATCCCCGCGATCGCGTGCCAGAGATGCCCGTTCACGGTGTTGATGAAAAACGGCTCGCCGAATTCGTTCCAATCGTGTCCCCACGGGTTCGTAACGCCGTGAGCGAGCGCCTCGAACCGCTTCGTTCGCGGGCTGAATCGCCACAATCCCCCCGCGAGCGGAACGCGATCCGCCGAGGCCGAGCCTGGAGGCCCCACAAGCCCCGGCGAAGACGCGCCGCATCGACCGTATAAATCGCCGTCGGGTCCCCATCTTAATCCATTGGCAAAATTATGATAATTTTCTTCTGGAACGGTGAAGCCGTCGAGAACGACTCGTGCGGGACCGTCGGGACGATCGTCGCCGTCGCGATCGGGAATGAAAAGAAGCCGCGGCGGACACATCAGCCAAACCCCGCCTAGCCCGATTTCCACACTTGTTAATGTTTGGACTTGATCGGTGAAAACCGTGCGCCGATCGCATTTACCGTCGCCGTCGGAATCCTCCAGAATCAATACGCGATCGCGAAGGTTGAGGTCGAACCGAACGGCTCGCTCGGAATACGTGTAATTCTCGGCGACCCAGATCCTCCCGCGCGAGTCCCAGGTCATCGCGATCGGGTTCATCACGTCGGGCTCGGCTGCGAAAACCGAAACGTGAAACCCCGGCGGCGTTCGAAACGAAGCCGCGGCCTTCTCCGCCGAAAGCGGACCCGACGCGTCGCGCTCGGTGTTGTAAATCCGCGGAAAATCTTCGGCCGACACGCGAACGTTCGCGACCGACACGCTCAAAACGACCGCCGCGGCGACGAATCCGATCGATCTTCCGGGCTTCATGGCGCAAGATCCCCAAATGATAAAAATCAACGAACGCGTCGAGCGGATCGGACGCGTCACGCCCCGTTTCCCATCGCCTTGCGAGCTTAATATCATAAGGGCGATCGACCTCGCGTGAAAAGCTCCGACCCGACGAAATATGAAGACAAAATATGTTTATATAATTATTTTATGACAACTGAACCCTAGAGTGTACTGGATTTGTCGATCAAAAGAAAAAGGTCGATCGGACCCGCCGATCGACCCGTCGAATGTGCGAACCGGACTCGATTCTCGCTTCGTTCGCTTTCGGAATACGGAACGGATCGAGCGATAAGAAACGTTAAGACGCGAACGATCGACCGAAGGTTACGGGATCAAACCCGAGCTTCCCGCGTTCGTCGGCGGCGACTCGACGCGTCCCGAGAACCGAGGAACGGGCACCCTCGCCCCGCGGCTGATCGTTTCGTTGTACGGATTCATCGGCGTACTGTCGGGAGCGAGAGGAGGGCCCCCCATCGGATGCTCGCCCCCGCAACCCGCGTAGGGGATGTAACGTTCGCCTCGATTAATATACGGATTGTAATATGTTGACAAAAATGATTGATCGGGGCGCGACGCGTAATAGCGGGGGAAGAAATATTCGGGGTTGCGATCGGCGCCGAGCGGGAGTCTGTCGCCGTAATCGATCCAGCCGTAATGATCGGGGCTGTCGTTGGGGAAACCCCAACCGTAGCCCGGACCCGGGGCGAGAATCCTCCCTCCGCCGCCGAAGTGGCGCGCCTCGCGGATTCGACCGAGAAGCCCTCCCGGAGCGCTCATAGCGAGGATCAAAGCGAGCGTCGTCGCGGAAATCGACATCTGTTTTACCTCCGTGCTCTACGCGAAGCGCCGAACGCTTGAGGCCCCTCGGACCGCGCGCGGCGACATCGGCGGTTTTCTCAAGCGTATCACGCGAATCGATTCAAAGTCGAAATCCCCTTCGGTTTCACTTCCGCGACGCCGTTAAAACCGGTACGATTCATCGGTCCCGACCGTGAAAGAGGTCGTCGGGACGAATCGAACGTGTGCGCCATCGTCGAATCGATTCCGACGTGAAGTTGGGGCGGTATGATCCTTTTAATCGACAATTACGATTCGTTCACATATAACCTGGTGCAGCGATTGGGAGAGATCGATTCGACGATCGACCTCAAGGTCGTCCGCAACGATCAAATCACGCTCGACGCGATCGACGAACTCGCCCCCGAGCGGATCATCATCTCTCCGGGGCCCTGCACCCCCAAAGAGGCGGGGATATCGACCGACGTCGTGCGCAGGTTCGGCGCCAAAATCCCTTTGCTCGGAGTTTGTTTGGGGCATCAGTGCATCGGCGAGGCGTTCGGCGCGGCGATCGTTCGCGCCGATCGGATCATGCACGGCAAAACGTCGTGGATCCGCCACGACGGCGCGGGGCTTTACCAGGGCTTGCCGAACCCGTTCGAGGCCACGCGTTATCACAGCCTCGTCATCAAACCGGGAACGCTCCCCGACGAACTCCGCGTCGTCTCCTGGACCGAGGAGGGAGAAATCATGGGCGTAAGACATCAAACCCTGCCGATCGAAGGGGTTCAATACCATCCCGAAAGCTTTCTCACCGTCGAAGGGCACGCGCTCTTGCGCAATTTTTTACTCATGCGCCGATAAGATGAAGCGACCGCTCGAGCGAAGCGAATCAGGCGAGATAACGGTAAAGGAGGCGCCGATGACGACGGTCGACGAGGCGAAGAGGCTGATTCTCGAACGAACCGGAACGCTCGCCGCGCGGAATTGGGTTCTCTTTCAAAGCCTCGGCCTCGTCCTCGCCGATCCGATCGTCGCCGACCGCGATTCGCCCCCGTTCGAAAAGGCGCTTGTGGACGGTTACGCGATCCGATCGAGCGATTATCTCGGCGCCGATCAGGCGTGGAGGGTCGGCGAACGAATCGTCGCGGGCGCCGAACCCTCGCTCCCGCTCGAAGCGGGAACGACGGCGCTCGTCATGACGGGAGCGCCCGTTCCACAAGGGTGTGATTGCGTGATTATGCGTGAGCAATCCAGAATTATTGATTCGTCGCTTCACCGGGATCGTTCAAGCGAGTTGGTTTGTTTCGATCTCGCCGAAATTCCCCGGCCGGGGCGTAACCTCGCGCGACGCGGAAGTGAATTTCACGCGGGGGATCTCTTGATCGAAGCCGGCGTTCGGCTCGATCCGGTCGTCTCGTCGATCGCCGCGACGGTCGGTTGCGATTACCCCAGGATCGTTCCGCGTCCCTCGGTTTCGATCGTGCCGACGGGAAACGAACTCTTTCCCCCACGCGTCAATCCCGGCCGGCTCGGCATCCGTGAATCGAACGGAACGCTCTTAAGCGGATTTTGCCTGCGGGAAGGCTTCGACGCGAGCGTTCAGCCGATCAGCCGTGATGAACCTAAAGATTTATGTGAATCTTTTGAATACGCTCTCTCCCGCGCCGACGTCGTTTTGATTTGCGGGGGCGTTTCGGCGGGGGATCTCGACCTCGTCCCCGAAACGCTCGAGAAAATCGGCGTCGAGCGCGTGTTCCACAAGGTTTCGATCAAGCCCGGCAAGCCGATCTGGTTCGGAACGAAACGTCGAGCCAAGCCCCAGCGCGATACCGCGGTCGCGCACGCCGAAGCCGGTCCCGATCGGCTTGTTTTCGGCCTTCCCGGCAATCCCGTCAGCGGACTCGTCTGCTTTTTGGAGTTCGTTCTCCCCGCCTTACGCAAGCTCGCGGGAAGACCCGATAAGGCCGAACCCAAATTACGCTTGCCGTTATTAACACGATTCGATCAACGAGGCGACCGGACCTCGTATCACCCCGCTCGACTCGTCCGTGAACGCCCCGACGATCATCCCAACATTCGAACGCTCGCGTGGAAGGGTTCGGCGGATATGCTCTCGGTCGCTCAAGCCGAAGGTTTCGCGATATTTCCGCCCGGCGATCGAATCTACCAAGAAGGAGATCGCGTCGATTTCCTACCAATCCACACATAAACAGAAGGCGACGCGATCCGAGGCGCGGACGCATCGAACGAGACGATCGCATCGATTCCGGGATCTCCCGGTTCGCACTCCCGTCGAGCGTAACCCGATACGCCGAGGCGCGACGATCGGCGATTCCGGCGGGCGAGGCGATCGCGATCGTTCGAGCGATTGATCTTCGATCATTCGAGATATAACAGGACGTATTCGATGAAAAAGCGATCGAAGGATCGAAGCTCCGATGTTGAAACGACGAACGTCTCCGCGAGAAACGCGGGGGCGAAACTCCCAGGCGCGGCTTCGAACGCGGGCGAATCGTCGCCCGCCGAGGTAAGTTCCAAGGCGCCTAATCCGATCGTACTGGGAGTCGTCTCGGGGCTTTTATTGTGGTGTTCGTTCCCTCCCGCGGGATGGCGCTGGCTCGTATGGATCGCGGTCGCGCCTTTGTTTTCGCTGGTCGTCAGTCGTCGCTCGCCGGCTCTGATTTATCTGGGAGCTTGGCTCGGCGGCGAGGTGTTTTGGCTCGCGGCGATCCGCTGGGTAAGCCTCGCCGACGAATCGGCGCGGCTCGGCTGGATCGTCATGGCGACCTTCCTCTCGCTCTTCTGGATTCTCTTCGTCCGCCTCGCTCGAATCGCGCGTTTCCGATTCAACGTTCCGCTTTTGATCGCCGCTCCGGTCGTCTGGACGGGGCTCGAACAACTGCGCGCTTATGCGCTCACAGGATTTCCCTGGTATAATCTTGCGCATGCGCTTATTGATCCGACAAAGATCGGCGGTTCGCCCGATCCGTTGATTCAGATCGCCGATATCGCGGGGGCGATCGGCGTGAGCCTGATCGTCGCGACGGTGAACGCGTATTGCGCCGAGTGGTTTGAGGTTTTCGCCGCGAACGACTCCGAGCGAGTTCGCCTCGCGCTCGATCGCGGTCGAATCAAACGCGGAGCGATCGTCTTATCAATAATTATTTGCTGTTATATATACGGCGTGTATCGAATCTCGCGGGCGAGGTTCAAACCAGGTCCGCGGATCGCGGTGTTGCAAACCGATATCGTGCAAAGGTATCGCGATACGATCACGCCGATCGACGCGATCGCCAAGTTTGAAAAGTTGACGACCGCGGCGATCTCGTCGGACGAGCGTCCCGATCTGATCGTTTGGCCCGAGACGGCTTATCCTTACGGTTACGTGACGATCGACCCCGAGATCTCGAACGACGAATTGAACCGTCAGGCGGCGATGATCAGCGATTCGTGGAACGCGTCGACCGTCCGCGAACGCCGCGCCGACGTTATGGAACATGTCCATTCGTGGACTGATCGGCTCGGCGCTTCGATGCTCCTCGGCGCCACGCACTATGTTTTCGGCCCCGGCGGTCCCTCCCGATTCAACGGAGCGATCTTGCTGGAGCCGCGTAGCTTATCGATCCAGGCGTATCATAAACTTCATCTCGTCCCTTTTGGAGAATACGTTCCGCTCGTCGACGTTTTTCCGTGGCTGACGATGCTGACTCCGTATCGCGGCCGCAAGGTGACGGGGCTGACGTTCGGCGAGCGCGTTTCGATTCTACATTTTAAAGATTATCGATTCGCGGTATGGATTTGTTTTGAAGATACGTTGCCGCATACGGCTCGGCGATTTTTCGCCGAATCGACCGCGGGCGACCCTGATTTCGTGATCAATCAATCGAACGACGGCTGGTTTCACGGGTCCGAGGAGCACGACATGCATCTGGCGATCAGCGTGTTCCGGGCGATCGAAAATCGAACGCCGATCGCGCGTGCGGTCAATCTCGGTATCTCGGCGTTTATCGACGGAAACGGAGTGATCGAGGCGGAAATACCAAAGAAGACGATGAAGTCGCTGACTCGGCCGATCACGCTCGACGACCGCTCGGCGCTTTATTCCAAACTCGGCGATTGGCCCGGCGGGCTTTGCCTCGTCGCGTGCGGAGGATTGCTCGTCGCCCCGATGATTCTTCGTGGAAATCGAGCGAAAAACAAAACGGATTCGGTTCAATCGACGTCTTGAATCGGATTCGACCCGACGCGACGAAGCCGCGATCACACCGACCCCTCGCGCCGATTAAAGCAAACTCCAAATAGCAATAAATTTATATTTATTAATATTTTTGATAAATCGCTTGTGTATTGGATTTGTATATTCCAACATCCGTTCGCATAAAAGCCGCGCACGTCGCGCGGAAGATACGGACGATGACTCTAAAACTTGTTTTTCGCGGCAAACTCGATCCGGGTTCCGAATGAATCCGAATGGAATCCTTAAGACTCAACGAAAGCGGAAACAACATGAACGCCTCACAAGCGACCGTCCGCGATGAATCGGCTCAATCGAACGCATTCTCGGGCGCCGAGACGGCCTCGACGACCGAGCGATCCGCCCGCTGTGCGATCGATCCTGGTGTTTTGATTGAAAAGCTATTCCGAGTTATCACAATAACATTCTAGACTGATCGGACGTGAGATTGCTTTGTCTCGACATGCCGTGGATAGGCCGTGTTTCTTTGGTATTCCGGCGCCGACGAAGGCAAAGACGACGGTCAAAAACTGGAAAAGCCCGATGAAGTGAACGAGGAAACAATCAGGATGGAGAACGAAATGATCGAACCCGATCCGAAAACCCTTCAAGAGATGACAAGCCGCGCCAAGGAAATCAGCCGTATGGCATATTGTCCGTACAGCAATTTCCGAGTGGGCGCCGTCGTATTGAACGACCTTGGTCAGATGTACGAAGGCTGCAACGTGGAAAACGCCTCGTACGGACTGACGATCTGTGCCGAGCGCAACGCCATTTTTCAAATGGCGGCTCGGGGAGGGAAGAAGATCGAGGCGATCATGATTTATACGCCGACGCCCACTCCCTCCGCTCCTTGCGGGGCGTGTCGTCAAGTGATCAATGAGTTTGGACCCGATGCGCTCGTGATCAGCGTATGCGACGGTCCCGGCGTACTTCGAACGAGGCTGTCCGACTTGCTCCCCGAAGCGTTCGGTCCTTCGAATCTCGGTAAGTGATCTCTTGATTTATTCTCACACAAGGAGTGAAATTGTTTAATCCGGTTTCTCCTCTACCAATTAAATAAATCATCTGATGGGTTTTCTCGGCTCGCTCAGAGATCTTCGATTTCTCTCACTACCTCATGGGAGTCGGCCGCTATGCAGCAACAAGAACCTCAGCCGGCCTCTACACCCGAGTTCGATCGACTCGCCGTTGTCACGATCCAGGGAGGCGGTATATACGGTCTCAACTTGTTGGGTCAGCTCGGGTACTTGACTGAGAGGTATAAAATCGTTCCGGTCGCTGTGGCGGGAAACTCGGCGGGCGCTATCGTAGCGACCCTCTATTGGGCCGGTTATCCTCCCTGGAAAATCCGTAACGCATTTGTTGATATGGCGAGCAATCCTTTTGATAATAATAAGAAACGGAGCCGGTTTACATTACGGAAATATGATCCAAAAAACGCAAGTAATTTATGTCAACTTATTGATCCCGTTGAGCCTGAAAAAGGTCGATTAACACTCGACGATTTCCGATCGCTCAAGAATGACTGCGAATGGTTTGTAAGCAAGCATCTGGGCGAAGAGACGAAAACAACCTGGTTCGGAAGACGATGGGAGGAATTCCGTACATTTGACAGAGTTATTCGATCGATGTTCACGTTGAGGAGAATTCGAAACCGGATTGCTGAGATTTTCGCCTCTCGGGGTTGTTTTGAAGGAGACGCCTTCATTAAAAAGATTGATGAACTTATCCGTAATGGACCTATGTTCGTTGATCGCAATGACCTTCCCGTCGATAGACTTATTGAATTCGCCGACGTGTGGAAGATCGTCGCGAAAGACCCAAAGTTCAACCCTCCGGCGCTCTTCCTTACGGCGACGAACGTAACCAAGCGAAAACTGGAAGTATTTAATTCAATTGATCCTGAATATGATCACGTTCCTATCGCAAAGGCCGTTCGTGCGTCCGCCGGATTCCCGGTCTTCTTTCGTCCGGTCGAATTTAATGACGACCGTTACGCAGGATGGTACGCGGACGGAGGTATCGTTTCAAACTATCCGTCATGGATCTTCTCGCAGGCGTTCCGAATTCGCATGCTCGAATGCTCTGCATATCGTCAACTCGCGATGCGACCGTGGGTCCACTTTGGTTTGCGTCTTGAACGGAGCCCGATCACGGCGGATCCGAGTTCGAGGGATCCGAAAGTTTATATGAGTTCGCTGGGACGAATGCTGCTCGGAGGAGAGTCTAGGTCGGAACTCGAGGAGCGACTGGAGAAGCAGATCTCGCATTCGTACACTATCCAACAGCCATCAGATAAACAACTTCCTCCCATTGAAAATGAATGCGGTATTAATGTACCAGAAGATTTGCTCGATATCGATGCGATTTCCAAACCGCTGGTGAAAGAGATGTACCGACTTGGACGAGAGGAATCGAGAACGCCGGGTCCGCTCGGTTTCAGTCTCCCCGAGAAAGAGTTAATCGAGCCGTTGCTACATCAATTGATCGACCATGTTCTCCTTGTTTTCGGACATAAAGATAATAATGAATTAAGATTTCGGAGTAACGTGTTCATTCCGAATGAGGATCAGCTTTTCATCCGCTACTCGGTAAACATGGAGAAGCCTATGCCAGGGGAGGAAAACAAAATCTGGGCGAACAATGACCACGACCTCACATTGCCATTCGACGCGGGACTAACCGGCGCCTGTTTAACGACTCGTCGACCGCTTCTCTGTAATCTCCAGAAATTAGGACAATCCGACAAGGAATTGCGTGACGGGTTATTCGGCATGACCGAGACAATGCATAATAAGGTGAGGAAGGATCGAACTTGGCTCGCCAGCGTACCAATTTTCGATCCCTTAGCATCATTCCCCCGGGAATTATCAATACCCACCAAGCTAGAATTACCCCATCGAACCGCCTACTCAAATTGTATGGCAGGTAGATTGGATGGCGCCGTTATGGGCGTTCTGAACCTTGACGCTAGCCTAGATTATGATAGGATTGATCCTATAGTCGACCCTGACCCAAGAATCCATTGGCGCGATGCCCGGATTATGGCTACGATGGAATTGATGGCTTCCGTGGCGAATCGGATAGGAGAATTGCTCTCCCGCAATTTCGCCCGCCAAGTCTAACCTTCACTGGAGACCCCATGTCAAACGACATCTCTAAGAAAGATGAATCCCTCTCCCCCACCAATGAGGTTTACTTTACCACACTTCGAGGGGTGAAAGTACCTGAGGGGGTGATCGCGTCTCCTTACCCCGACTCCTTACCTCAGGAAATCATGGATGTTACCACTCGGTCGAAACAAATGACGAAAGGTATTTTCGATTTTGCCGAGATGGTGAGACAGCCCGAATCCAAGGAGAGAGCGAACTAATCAATTGCGAGCGGATCTACCGATTCAAGATGATCAGGTTTCGCATGTGGAATTTTGGAATTCATATCGTTCATAGGTTTTATACAGGATGATCCGAACAAATATTTTCCGTTCCGTTCTAAACCAAGATCGAACCATCCCGAAGCTCCGGCTACCGTCTTCTGATAATATCATGAAGACATTTGGTTGATTTTAAATTTGATCCCTCTCTCGCGCATCGGGTTGGTATACTTCAACTACCGTTCGTAAATACAATGCGCACTCGGCGCGTGGGTGATTTAGAAAATGACGTCGATCCAGGCTGATCGATTATCGGCGCCTCGCAATGTCGGCTCATCCCTTCAATATGAGCGATACTCACTCATTCAATCGATTGATCGATCTTGGACACACCAACTCTGATGAGCAGATAAACCTCTTGGGGCGTACGGCTTTTGGCTCTCTTCTCTTCGCCGCCATCGATCAATTCTAGAGAAAACCGCGAGAGTGGCCCCGGATACCGTAGCGGGAACTCACGGGACAAATCGTCAGACTCGCCGTTGTTTCTTATCGTCTCGGGCAAGGTTCCCGGGCGCTGCTCCGCGGCTTGAGCGATCAACAAGAATCGCGGCTGAACCAGTACACTTTTAGAACTCGCCGAGGACGAGGCTGATCATTAAGGCGTGTATCGCCCGGACGAATACTCATCGCCGCGAACGGCCGCTCGAACGCCGTTATCGAAATCGTTGATTCTGATCAACTTCCTTAAGATTAACCGGGCCGAAATCTCGAAGATACGCAAACAGACCTCCAAAATCGGTCGAGGCTGCTTCTAATATGAAATTCGAAGATCCGTAGATCGCCCGATTGGCTGAAAACATCGCCAAAGCACGAAATGTTTTCTCAGACACAATTTTCTCTAAGTCGACTTGACAGGAAATCCCGGATATCGTAACATCCCATTAAGAAAAGGGAGCAGAGTCGATCCTCACACGATCGGCCGCAACCAATTCGATAAACGCTACCGTTTGTTCCTAATTTTTGGTTTTACGCAGCAAATCCGAACCGTGTTCCGAATGATTCCGAATGCAACCCTGAAAACCCAACGAGAGCTCAAACAACATGAACACCGCACAAGCAACCGTCCGCGAAGAATCGGCTCAATCGAACGCATTATCGGGCGCCGAGACCGCCTCGACGACCGATCGATCGCTCCGAGGCGCGATCGATCCCGGCGTTCACTCAATCGATCCCGTTATTGAAGGGCGTGAATCGCCCGAAAAATGGATCGCACACCGCGATATCGTGGTGGGCGAATTGAACCCGGTCGGAGCGCTCGAAACGCTTTTCGCCGAACGGGCCGCAATGTATTTATGGCGGCTCGAACGCGTCGTCCACTATGAAGTCATCGCGACGCGAGACGACATGGAAGACCTCGTCGAAGAGTTTCTGGTGTCGCTCGACAACCCCGATCTTGTGCGCGATCGATCCGAGTCTGTCACGCTCGAAAAGCTTCGCGGTCCTCTCAGCAAATTATTGGCCGAATTCTCCAACACATGCTCGCTTGAGAATGAACATGGCGAGTCAAACGACGACGTCGAGACAATTCGCCGAGCGCTCAAACTGGTCCTCGAACGTCGAATCCTTCCCGATCAATCGACGCTTCAAACGATCATCAAATACGAGGCTCATCTCGACCGGTGTTTGGCGAGAACAATGGCCGAATTGAGACGATTGCAAAAAGAACGGCGGCAAGGATTGCGCAACGCGAATTCGGGAGGGAGAGGCGCCGAACGAGACGGAGTGTGTCAAAATCAACAAATAAAAGACGGCTCACCAGGAGGTTCGCCCTCCCGGAACAGTTCGCCCTCACGGAACAGTTCGCCCTCACGAAAGAGCGACTGCGCCGATATGTCGATCCCGGGAGGGAGAGGCGCCGAACGAGACGGAGTGTGTCAAAATCAACAAATAAAAGACGGCTCACCAGGAGGTTCGCCCTCCCGGGACAGTTCGCCCTCCCGAAAGAGCGACTGCGCCGATATGTCGATCCCGGGAGGGGGAGGCGCCGACCGAGACGGAGTGTGTCAAAATCAACAAATAAAAGACGGCTCACCAGGAGGTTCGCCCTCCCGGAACAGTTCGCCCTCACGAAAGAGCGAATGCGCCGATATGTCGATCCCGGGAGGGGGAGGCGCCGAACGAGCAGGCGTGTGTCAAAATCAACAAATAAAAGACGGCTCACTAGGAGGTTCGCCCTCCCGGAACAGTTCGCCCTCACGAAAGAGCGACTGCGCCGATATGTCGATCCCGGGAGGGAGAGGCGCCGACCGAGACGGAGTGTGTCAAAAT
>JAJYWB010000125.1 GCA_021791715.1 Planctomycetota bacterium
TAAACCGTTATCAGTCAAGGGGTTACATAATTTAATGGCGGAGTTACGGAGGCGTTCAAACTTTGGGTGTCTGGAAAATGGTGGGAAAATGCGGTGTCAATTCTGGGTGTCTACGTTCGGATGCGGGGTGTCTACGTTCGGATGCGCTGGGTGTCTACGTTCGGATGCGGAGGCGTCTGCATTCTGAGGCGTTAGCGGAGAATCGAAGTCGGCCGACGAGGCCGCCAATCTAGATCTTGTTGATCGATTCGGTGGGCGTCGGCGAGTTAACGCCGCTCTCGGCGGGGTCTTGTTGAACTCTTCGACGAACCGACTCGGCTTTAGTATGATTCTCGGTGAGGAGGGGGACTTTGCTGTAAAGTTCAACTCAGAGACAAGCAATTCAAACCCAAATACTATTATGTGAAACTGTTACAGACATCACGCATCGACGGTTCGATTACACAATTACGAAGGCGTCCGGCGGAAAGGCGTACAACAGCACCATGACGATACACGGCTTCAAATTGCCGGTTCTACTTGAGTTGCACCTGAAAACAGGCGGATATAAGCTAACCGAAGGCGAGATGCTTCGCCTGAAAGCCCTGTTGACCGGCATTGGTTCACCTCATCCAAGGCTATGGTGCGAAGACCAGATCGTCTCACAGCATCAACTCTGGACCACCGATGCGGCGGAAGGGTATTTGGGGACGGAAAGCACGAATTACTTTCCGGGACGGATCGATCCGAAACGCATATTAATAATTGGCGAGGCCGATCGGCACGATAGTCCGATCGCGCTCGATTATCGCACCGACGATCCACGTGTGGTGTACCTTGGCGATGCTGAGCGGCACGATGTCTGGATCGAATTGGCGACGAATTACGGACAATTCCTTGATCAATTACAGGGATGTACACGATCAACGGCGATCAAAGTCGATCGGGTGGCGAAGCTGTCGAAAGCCTTTGACGTCTAAGTTCCACTTCGGGCGCGGCGGAGAGACCGCGGGCCTCACCAACGATAAAAGTTCAAGCAAGCGATCATCCTTCGGGAGTTCGTTGTTTGACGGCTTGATCGAGTAATCGATAGATTTCGGCGAGATCACAGGTTTGTTCGGGAGTTTTGCGGATCTCGGCTGCGCCCTCTCTTAACCGCGAGAGGACGTCGTGAACGTGTTTTTCAGGAATCGTCCGCACTCCGGCGCCGCGGTAATTCGTGAGGATCGCTTGAATCGCCTTCGGCAATCGACTTTTATCGACCGAACCGTCGATTAAACGATACGGTAATTTCCAGGTGCTCGGTTTCGTCGAATCTCCCACATAAGCGAAACAACGCGCAGGTAAATGATACTTACGATGGAGAAGACCTTGATCGGGAGGACGAAGCGAGTCGTCGGGTTCGCATTTTGGTTTGATCGGCTCTCTCAAGGCGGCGTCGGATCGATCGGCGCGTTCGCGGTAAATTCCGTGCACGCCGAGCCACCAAAGGCTTTCGGGAGGCGTTTCGTCGTCGAGTTTCGCCCAAACGCGAGCGTCGAGCCCTCCGCCGCGAATATCCGCCGCGTAGAACATTTCTCCATCGCTCACGGCGACGCACCGAACGTTCTGTCGGTCGGCGTAGCCTCTCGCTTGTTCGAGCGCCGCGTGAACCGAGGCGACATTCCAGACGAGCGACCCGGGACGTTTCACTTCGATCACTAAATGCTTGATCCCCAATCTTGTGAGAACGATATCGGCTCGTCCCAATTGGTGATTTAACGAGTCGATCGGCCAATCGAGAACCGTCGTCAACAAATCCTCGACGATATTCTCGGCCACCTTTTCCGCGGCCGATCCGTTCCGTTCGCGTTGAACCAATCGCTCTCGGCGTTTTACCAGGAACGGACCCCAGTTCGCCTTAATGCGCTCGATCGTCTTCTTTTGACAAGCAAGTACCTCGTTCATTGTGTTCTTCACTTTTATTCACACAAAAATAAACACATAACGGAATATACCGTTATGAAAATTCATGCCTCCTCAATCGACCAAACTCCGGCATGCCGGCGAGGTAAGCTTGAACTTGCGAAGCTTCGCGCGGAAACGCCCGCGAAAAAACACCGAAAGCCCTCCGAGTTCAACTCGCCATCGCCGCATGATTGAAATCAATCTAAATCCTGAAAAGAGGCGAATCAATAATGCGACCCGAAATTATGAGGGAACAATCGAGGCGAAAGTCGTTCGTCTTCTTCGTCGATTCACTCGATCGCTCGCATCTCGAACGTCGATCGAACCCGAACCGCATAGGCGACGATTTTCACGCTTTCGAATCCATTGAATTGAGAAATTAACAAGATTTATCTTATATGTGAATATATCTGTTAATTGATCGCCGCGATCGGCGCGCGCGATCCATCGAAATCCTTCGGAAGGGTTCGCTTCTCGGCGGAAATCTCGGACGAAGACGGCGATTCATCGAGAATCGTCGGGGTTCGCGCGACGCCGACGACACTTAAAGTCGCCATCATCGCGATCAAAACGAAAGCGACGGGCGTGATCGGCAAGAAAAGGATTGTAACCGTGACGACGGCCAAGGTTAACCCGACGAGCTTCAGTTTTGATCGAGGGCTGAGCGCCGAACGCGTTTCCCAGTCTCGCAGGATCGAGCCGAAGAATCGCGCGTGCAAAAGACGCTCGTTGAGCTTGGGGGAGGAGCGAGCGAGATAATAGCTCGTCGCCAGGAGAAACGGGACGGTCGGGACGCCGGGAACGATCAGCCCGACGATCGAGAGCATAAACGAGCCCCCCGCGAGCGCAAGGTATTTCCATTTTTTCAAACCCCGCGCGGGTTCAATCGGAGGATTTAACGGTTGTGCATTTCCATCTGGATTGACCGCGACTGCGTTTGAATCGGCTTCGGCCGGGGTATCGCGTTCGGGATCGGCTTCTCGCACTCGCTCGACGTCTCGCCCCTGAATGATCCGCTCGATCGATTCGATAAGAAGCGAGGTTTCGGGGGCGCCGTTCGAGCGATCGATTTCAATTCGACGCGAAAATCGAGCGATCTTGCATCGCTTCACGCCCGCGATGAGGGCGATTTTTTTCTCCAAGAGAGAACGCGAGACTCGACGATCGGCCGCTCCGGTATGACGCAATTCGACGCGATCGGGTTCGTCGACGTCCGCTTCCCAGATCGAAACGTGACTGTTCGAGGATGGGTAAGCCGCGAGGATCGATCGGCGGTCGTTCGCGGTTCCACGGTCGGGTCGACCGCGGCGATTGGGGGGTTCGCTCGCCGCCGACCGGACCGATCGGACGACGATCCCCGCCATGAAGTCGAGCGGATTCGAGCCGTTTCTCTTGGTCAAATCGAAATCGACCTCGCAGATTAAATCGTTCCAATCGATCTCGGCTTTGGTAACGCCCGAGGATTTGCATAAGTGTTCAGCAAATTTCCGATTGAATTCACGACGTGCTGGATTAAACAGTTGAGCGTCGCGGATTCGCACGCTTCCGATCGAACCGTTGAGGCGAACGTCGACGGCGGGGGACGCGATTTCGGTTCGAGGGGCATCGACATCGGGTGAAAGGTTTTCGGCGAGCGATTCGGATGTCATCGGCGAACTCCCAAGTCGATCGCGAAACGTCATGTGCGCGGTCGGATTTCAAAGAGGAAGCGAAACGAAAGCGATCGGCGCGGCTGATCGATCGGCGAGTCGTCTTTTCTTATTAGTGTTGAAGCGACTCATAAGATCACCCGAAGGAGCGGGGCGGATCTCCAACCTGGAGCGTTTAGCTTACACGGAAGGAGATCGTAAAGCCGGCGCCGGCTTGGAAGTCGGCGTTGTTTTCGCCGAGTTCCGTTCTCATGCAAACTTTGCGCCGAGAGTCGAATATTCGCTCGATCGAATCACGCCGATCGGCGCTCTTGTTTGGAGGGTCGTCGATGCGTTAAAAGGGAGATCTTGGCGCGTGGAAATCCGCGCGCCTCGCGTGCGTAGAGCGAATTGATACCGTTTTTGTTAATCCTCGATATGGAAAGGACAGGTCGCGCGAAATGGCGGACCCGACCGATTCCCGCGCCATCCTCCACGATTTCCCTCGTCGCAAGCCGTTTTTCGTCGGCATCGATAGCGACGGTTGCGCGTTCGACACGATGGAGGTTAAGCATAAAGAGTGTTTTATTCCAAACATCATCAAGCATTTTGGTCTCGCCGCGGTGTCGCGGACGGCGCGCGAGGCCGCGGAGTTCGTCAATCTTTACTCGAAGTGGCGGGGGATCAATCGTTTTCCGGCGCTGACTCGGACGTTCGATCTTTTGGCCGAGCGCGAGGAGGTTGTGAGGCGTCGCTTTCATGTTCCCGCGATCGTCGGAATTCGGTCGTGGATCGACCGCGAGACGAAGCTCGCGAATCCGACGCTCAAGGCCGAGGTGGAGAAAACGGGAGACCCCGATCTCGCGCTCGCGTATCGTTGGAGTGAGGACGTGAACAAGTCGGTAGGTGAAATCGTGCGGGGAGTTCCGCCGTTTCCGATGGCGCGGGAATCGATCGCGAAGCTCGCCGAGCACGCCGACGTGATGGTCGTTTCGGCGACGCCCGGAGAGGCTCTCAAGCGTGAATGGGAGGAGCACGGGCTCGCCGAGTTCGTCACTTTGATCGCGGGGCAGGAACTGGGAAGCAAGAAGGAGCTTCTGGCGCTCGCCGCGAAAGGAAGGTATCAGCCCGAGAACACGCTGATGATCGGCGACGCTCCGGGAGACCTGCAAGCCGCGCGGGCGAACGACGTCCTTTTTTATCCGATCAATCCCGGCGGCGAGGACGAATCGTGGAGTCGATTCCACGACGAGTCGATCGCTCGATTCTTCCAGGGAACCTATGCCGGCGCATACATGAATAAAGTGATCGATCATTTTGAAGCGTTGCTTCCCGAAACTCCGCCGTGGCGTCGCGGGCGTTGAAACCGCGAAGGGAGGAACGGCGAATTCGTTCCGTCCGCGAGCGAGAGGCGACGGATCGCACGCCGCGTGATTCGCTCTTGTCGTGGCGAATCGGTTCGTCGAACACGCGAGCGGCGGCGACGGATCTCTTGGATGCACGTTCATTGAGCGTCATACGTCGAACGCGATCGATTTTGGGGTTTTTAGCGAGGAGATCGGCATGCCGAAGAACGTGGTTTTGGCGCAATCGGGGGGACCGACTTGCGTGATCAACAATTCTTTACGCGGGTTGATCGATTATTGTCGCGCGCATCCGCAAACGTTCGGCGCGATTTACGCGGGGAATTTCGGGATCGAGGGAGTTTTGAAGGAGGAGCTGATCGACCTCGGGGCGACCTCGCCCGAAGAGATCGCGCTTCTGCGAACATCCCCCGCGGCGGGCGGAATCGGCACATGCAGATATAAGCTCAAGAAGGGTCAAGACGAGGATTACAATCGCGTCGTCGACGTTTTCAAGGCGCATAACGTCGGTTACTTTTTTTATATCGGCGGCAACGATTCGCAGGATACGGCGCACAAGGTGAGCTTGCTCGCGCACGAGCGAGGGCTCGATCTCGTCGCGGTCGGCGTTCCCAAGACGATCGACAACGATCTGGGGGATTCGAAGTTCGAATTGCTCGATCATTCGCCGGGTTACGGTTCGGCGGCTCGGTATATCGCTTCGTACGTGCGACAGGCGAACGAGGAGAACGCGGGTTCGTGTCCGGCTGACCCGGTGTTGGTGATTCAGGCGATGGGAAGGAAGATCGGCTTCATTCCGGCGGCGGCTCGGCTCGCCGATCCCGAGCGGAAAACTCCGTTGCAAATTTATCTCGCCGAATCGGGGGTGACTCTCGAGCGGTTGGGAGAGAACGTGGTTCGGTCGCTCGAAAGCGCCGGGCGATGTTTGGTCGTGGTGAGCGAGGGGTTCGACGTCGGCGAGATCGGCGCGGCGCGTGATAATTTTGGACATGTCCAATTCAGCGCCAGTCAGACAACGGTATGTCAAACGGTTGTAAATTATCTTAATACGCTTAAGTTTCCGGTTCCCGGGAAGGCTCGCGGCCAGGTTCCGGGGACGGATCAGAGGAACGCGATCGCTTATGCGAGCGCGGTCGATCTGGACGAGGCTTACGCGGTCGGTCGCTACGCCGCGGAGCTCGCTCGAGCGGGTCGATCGGGTTCTATGGCGACGATCCTTCGCGATCGAACGACTTCGGCTTACTGCGTGCGATACGACGCCGTTCCGCTCGAGCGGGTGGCGAATTCCGAGCGAACGTTTCCCGACGAGTGGATTTCGGCGGATCGGATCGACGTCACCGACGCGTATCTCGAATACGCTCGGCCCTTGATCGGCGACGATTGGGTGAGCGTGCCGCTGGTCGACGGATTGCCTCGGTTCGCGCGGATCGTCAAGAAGTTCGCCCCCAAGAAACTCGGCGAATACGTTCCGCAAACGTATCGTGAAAAGAAGTAAGAAATTTCTTGAATGCATACAAATTCGCGAAAAGAATCCGCGATGAAACGACGTTCGACGATCGGCCTCGGAGTCGATTTTGGCCGTCGAATCGTCGGTTCGAGTGGAATCGCCTGACGCGATTCCGGATCGAGTTTCGTACACTTTGTTAAGGAGCTTCGATGATGTTCGTTCGCGACGGCGTCCGGCTCGTCCTTTCGCTCACGGTGATCCTGGGAGGCGCAAGCGTGACGCGAGCGGGCTTATCGGAATATCTCAAGGCGGCCGATTCGTCGTATCGGCTCGATCCGATCGAATCGCGGAAGACCTCCGCGGGGACGGTTCACCACTTTTCGCTCACTTCTCAAACCTGGCAAGGGATCGCGTGGAAGCACCGATTACAGATTTACGAACCAAAAAATTACACACATAAAGACACCGTGCTTTTATTCATCACCGGTGGAGGGAAGGATTCGGTTCCCGGGATCGAGGACGAGACGACCGGGTTTTTGTTGGCGAAGTTGTGCGATGCGCGGTGCGCGATATTACCGCAGGTTCCCAATCAGCCGTTGTTGGGAAATAAGACGGAAGATACGTTGATCGCCGAGACGTTCGTGCGGTTTTTGGAGACGAAGGACGAGAATTGGCCGCTGTTGTTCCCGATGGTGAAAAGCGCTGTGCGCGCGATGGACGCGATCGAATCGTGGTCGAGGGAGGAGGGACGCGAGCCGGCTCGGCGGTTCGTGACGACGGGAGCGTCGAAGCGGGGTTGGACGACCTGGCTGACGGCTTCGCAAGATCCTCGCGTGATCGCGATCGCGCCGATGGTGATCGACACGCTCAACATGCGTAAGCAAAACGAACATGTGATGGAAATTTGGGGAAAACCGAGCGAGCAGATCGAAGATTACGAGAAACGGGGTTTGCTTTCGACCGAGGAGACTCCCGAGCGTCTTCGGCTCTGGAAGATGGTCGATCCCTATACATATCGAGATCAACTGAAGCTTCCCAAATTGATCATCAACGGCGCGAACGATCGTTACTGGGCGCTCGACGCGCTCAATTTGTATTGGGACGGGCTCGAAGGCCCGAAGTGGGTCGTTTATGTGCCGAACGCGGGACATTCGCTCGAGACGAATCGGACGTACGCGACGCACGGCATCGGCGCGATTTTCCGCCACGCGGCGACGGGACGCGCCGTTCCAAAGGTTTCGTGGAAGCACGACGACGACGACGGGGCTCTTCGTTTGACGGTTGAATCCTCGCCCAGGCCGGTTTCGGCGCGGGTTTGGACGACGACGGCTCGAACGCTCGATTTTCGCGAATCGCGCTGGACCGATACGCCGATGAATCGCGAGGGAGATCGACTGATCGGTCGGTTCCAGGCCCCCGCGGACGATTGCGCCGCGATCTTCGGCGACCTCGAGTTCGAGATCGACGGACTGAAATATCATCTATCAACACAAGTGCGTCACGTGAAGGCTAGTAAAAAATAAAAAAATGCATTTTTACTGAAACGAAGTCCGCCGAAGCGAACCTTTTCACTTACATGTTAATAGATTGCAACGCTTCGCGGACCTCGGCGATCGTTTCGTCGAGGGTCGACGTACCCGCTGTGAGCCCGACCAAGCGTGCGCCTTGAAACCACTCGGGGTCGAGTTCGGCCGCGGATTGCACGCGGATCGCCCGCACGCCCCGTTCTTCGCACAGTTTCACGAGTTCTCGCGTGTTGTTCGAGTTCGGTCCGCCTACGACGACCATCGCGTCGACGCGTGTGAGCAGATTTTCGAGCGAACGTTGGTGTTCTTTGGTGGGTCGACAAACCGTGTCGACGAACTCGATCTCGGCCGACGGATTGCGTTCGGCGACCGCCGTCCGGATCGCCGCGACGTCGCTCGCCCGCGCCGTCGTTTGACAAATAATTCCAAGTTTATAATGAGGATATGTTTGAACATCCTCAACACGTTCGATCACGTCGAACGAGGGGAGATCCTCGACTATTCCACGGACCTCGACATGCCCGGGTCGGCCGACGACGAGGAGGTGAAAGCCCCGATCGCGGAGCGCGATCGCCGCTCGGTGCGCGTTGACGACGAGCGGGCAGGTGGTGTCGACGAGCGTCTTGCCCGCGGATCGTAGCCGATTTCGCTCACGATCGCTCACCCCGTGCGCCGTGATCAGGACGATATCGGTTTCGGGTAGGCGCTCGCGATCGTTCTCGCCGGTCGTAACGAATCCACGTCGAGCCAGACGGTCGGAGACGATCGGATTATGCACAAGCTCGCCGAAGATCGTCACCCGCTCGGGATGATCGATCTCCGCGAGCGCCGCGAGCGCGTCGCGCACGCCGAAACACATCCCGGCAACCTCGGCAGTCACGACCTCCATCGTTCTCGCTCCCTCAAGCCCGCGCCGACCGATCGCGACACCCGCGCCCCGCGCGGAGAAATCAACCCTCCCGTTCGACCCGCGTCGAATCCGCGCGAGGAAGAACTTTACAAAGCAAAGTATAGGACGCGGACGCGGCTCGGTCAAGCCGACCGAGAGGCGAGGGGAACGACCGGCTCGGCGAGTTCGAGGCGAGAGCGACCGCGCCCGGCCGAGGCTCGGTCAAGCCGAGCGAGAAGGGAGCGACGAACGATTCAAGACGAATCAGGCGCCGTCGATAACGATCGAGATCGAAAACGCGGAGCGCGAGCGTATCAAAAAACGCGGATCTCAATCATCAAGATCGATCCGCTCCGTAACCGTCATATCAAACCGGCGTTTTCTTCTACATTAATATAATTGAAATCCGTATCAAATTCGAGCGCGATCGAATCGACGAGGGGAGGGCCGACGATCTCGGCGCCTTGTTCCGAGGCGACGATGAGCGAGCGTTTCGCCAGCCGATCGATCGATCGGGGAATCCCTTTCGAATGTACATGAATACGTGACACGGCTCTCGGCGAAAAGCGGGATTCGGCGGCGCCCGCCGCGGCGAGTTTGGCGTTCAGATACGCGTCGGTCTCGTCGCGGCTCAAACGACGCGGGCGAATTCGAGTTCCTGAACGTTCGATTTCAAGAAGATACATATTATCTGTTAATATTTCGAAATCACCTTGAGGTCGACCGCACGTGAGGATAAACGTTCGCGAGGCGGGGGACGATTCGAGCGCGGCGAGACGAAGCAGGCTTTCCGGATCGCAAATCATATGGACGTTATCAACAGCGATGAAGACGTTCATCTTCATGGCGCCGCGGATCCGTCGAGCTTCGCGGAGAGACCGCCAGGCGACCGCAAGCGAAGCTCCTGGAGGAACGCGTCGCCCGAGCGACCCGGCGATTTGGGCGTAAAGCGAAGGCCCGTCGATCGCGCCGTCGACCCGCACGGCGCTCGTTTTGGGGCCCTTGATCCTTGCGATCGCCTCGTCGACGATCGCCGTTTTACCGTAGCCCGAGGGGGCGATCATCGCTCCCCAAAACCCTCCCGACGCGAAGGCGTGCGCGATCCTTTGAACGCCCTCCTCATGAACCGGGGTTGGAATATAAATCCGGCGAGGGGGATGAAACGGATCAAAGGCGAGATTCCAGTCGATTAGCCAACGCATCATTTCCTCGCGGCACGAATACGATCTCGCCGGATTGACGCACGTCTTCGTTACGAACTTCGTCAAACTCACTCGCGATTCCATGGCGAGCGTTAAAGCCGAGAGATCTTGGGCCGAGCGACTCGCTTCAAGTCACGCCGATCGATCTTGGGCGAAAGTCGATCTCATGAGGGAAAACCGCTCGCCCGCCGCGTCGGCGTGCCCGATTGCGCTCGGCGGCGAAGAGTCGCGACTCGCGTTCTTTGCTTATAATCGGTAAAATGACAACGAGTGTTCGAGTTTTCCTTGGGAGCGGGGCTAGTGGCGGATCGGTTTTATTGCCCGGATCCGCCGACAAGCGGTCGAATCACGCTGCGCGGCGACGAGGCGCGTCACCTCGTTCGAGTGCGCCGCGTGGGCGTCGGCGAAAGCGTGGAGATCTTCGACGGCGCCGGGACGGTTCACCGGGCGATCGTCGGCCGGATCGATAAGAATCAAGTTGATTTGGATATCCTTGAATCGACTTATTTCGATCGAAGTTCGCCGATTCAGTTGACGTTGGCGATCGCGGCGCCGAAGGGAGACCGGCTCGATTGGCTCGTCGAAAAAGCGACCGAGATCGGCGTGTCGAGGCTCGCTTTAATGACGACCGAGCGATCGATCGTCGATCCCGGCGAGGGCAAAATCAAGCGATTGGAACGGACGATCGTCGAGGCGTCGAAACAATGCGGCCGAAATCGTCTGATGCGGCTAACCTCGGGCGATCGATGGACGGATTTGATCGAAACGACTTCGCGATCCGAAACAAGGCTCGCGGCGCATCCCGGGGGGATCGCGCCTCCGTACTGGCCGAAAATCGCACGCGGCGAACCCGTGACGATCGCGGTCGGTCCCGAAGGAGGATTCACGCCCGACGAGATCGATCGCGCCGCGGCGGCGGGCTGGATCGTCGTATCCACTGGTGATAGCATATTACGAATCGAAACCGCGGGAATCGTCGCGTCGTCGATGATTTTATCGCATGTCGATATTAATAAGGGGGAGACATGACGACTCAATCAATGATCGGCATGCTGTTCGTAGGATTTTTGGCGGGTATTTTGAGCGGGATGTTCGGGATCGGCGGGGGGTTGGTGATCGTTCCCGCGTTGATCGTCTTCATCGGGCTGCCGACGAAAGTCGCGACCGGGACGTCGCTGTTCGCGCTCTTGTTTCCCGTGGGAATTCTGGGGGTGATGGAATATTATCGGACGAATCAATTAAACATCAAAGCGGGGGCTTGCGTCGCGATCGGTTTGTTCCTGGGAACGTACTTCGGCGCCCGGCTGACGCATTTCTTCACGGGATCGTCGATGAAGCGAACGTACGCGATCTTTCTGGTCGTCGTGGGGGCGTATTTGCTGCTGACGACCAAAGACAAAACTTCGGCCGGAATCGGCGCCGCCGCCGCCTCTCCCGCGACGACCCCGTCCGCGATCGAAAAGAACGCGGCCGAATCCGACGCTTCACGTTGACGACCTTTCACAAGAAGATCTTAACATGTAATTATACAAAATTACGTAATATTCTTAATCACAGGACGAAATCGTTCCTCGGACGAGGCCTTCCGGAATCGATTCCGGTTCGTCTCGATCGATCGGTACGACGTTCGCCCACCAGCGTGAGAAACACCGCGACGACCGCGGGATCAAGATGACCGCCCGCGAGCGATCGGATATGATTGCGAGCGCGTTCAATCGGCCAAGCCTTATGATAGGGGCGATCGTTGGTGATTGCGTCCCAGATATCGACGACCGAAAAAATTCGAGCCGCGAGGGGAATCTCCTCTCCTTTCAGGCCGAGCGGATATCCCGTTCCATCCCATCGTTCGTGATGATAATGAGGGATATCGAGCGAAGAGCGAAGAAACGCGATCGGTTCGAGAAGTTCGACGGCGAGTTCGGGATGTCGTTTCATGATCACCCATTCGTCGTCGGTCAGAGGTCCAGGTTTGCGCAGGATGGAATCGGGTATGATCATTTTTCCGATATCGTGCAAAAGAGCCCCGCGGCGAAGCCGAGCGAGGTCTTCGCCGACGACGCCGATTTCTTTCGCAAGCGCTTCGGCGAGCGTCGCGACGCGTCGACCGTGTCCCTCGGTCTCATGATCGCGCAAGTCCATCGCTCGCGACCAGCCTTCAATCGTCGCGTCATATGCCGCGATCAATTCCTCGTTCGAGCGGCGAAGATCCTCAAAAAGCGTCGCGTTGTCGACGCCGATCGCAGCCTGCCCCGCGAGCGTTTCCAGGTAGCCGAGCCATTCGGAATCGGGCTTGCGTCCTGTTTTCGAGAAAACGTCGAGCACCCCGAACGCCTCGCCTTTCGAAACCAACGGCGCCGCCGCGTGAAAGACAAACCCTTCCAAAACGAGCGCCGCGATCCCATCCTCGGATACGGGAGAAACGACTTCGCACGGCGACGAATCATAACGATACACCGCGACATTCTCATCAATTATTCTTTGATTAAGCATTTGGTCGATCGTCGATCTAAGCGACGCGGGAAGTCCGCGGCTGACGACGAGATCGGGATAACGACGTTTGGGATCGTGAATCCGAGCCCGCGCCGCTTCGACCTTCAGTTGCGAACACGCCTGTTCCAGAACGACTCCAAGGACGAGCCTTCGATCGGGGCTCACCGTGATCGCCTTATCGATCTTCCGCAAACCGCCGAGATAATTCAAACGTTGCTCAAGTCGAGCGTTCAATTGACGAATTTCAAGCTCGCTCTCGATTCGATCGGTCACGTCCTCGGCGAAAAATGAGAACCGATCGCGACCGCTCGGACCGGGACCGATCCGACACGCGATCCCTCGAATCCAGCGCTCACCCCCCGAAGTCGGCTTGGGGTAACGAAAACTTACCGAATCATGTATGTTTTTACATTCTTGAAATTTTTCGAGCCAAAACCGGATCCGATCGATCGGGATGCCGATTTCGACCGCGGTCCGTCCTTCGAGGGTTCCAGGCTCGACGCCGAAATAAAGCGCCGAGGTCTCGTTCGCCGAGACGCAGCGGAAATCCTCCCCTTCGATCTCGACGACCCCCATCACAAACGGCAACGAATCATAAAAGCCGCGGAGGATCGAATCGCTTTCGTCGCAGGTTTGCGCCGCGATCTTTCGATCGGTCGCGTCGCTTAAAACCAACAGGATCGAGGTCGTCGATCCGTCCGCGACGCCCGCGAGCCGACGACCCGAAGCTCTCACGATCTTGCGACCGACTCGCGGAAACACATAATCGATTCGTAAATCGTTGAATAACGGGTCCGCCGTGCACAATCCCGCCAATCGATCCCTCAGCTCGGGTATGTTCCAACGATAACCCTCGCCGATCGATGAAAAAGGCTCAATAAATTCATGAGTCTCAATTCGAAATGCGTCAAGAAACGCCTGATTAACGAATCTTACGCGTAAATCGGATTCAAGTAGCAAAATCGGATCGCGAACGGCTTCCACGACCGTCTCGACGACGCTCGAAAGCGCGCGATCGAAACGTTCAAAGTCGTCGACGTGCGGCGACTGCTGGTGTTCCTCGCTATCGGGGACGGCCAGGTGGAATCGTCGCGGTTTCACCGACATATCGCTCTCGATCTAAGTTACAAGCCTCGCGCCGGCGTCCGGCTTACTGCATCAACCGCTCCCTTGAATCCTTTGAAACCTTAGTTCGAGTTTCGCACTTTTGGGGACCAAAAAGTAAGAAAATGATGTCGGCATCCTCGCCTGAATTTTGGCATATTGTTTTTGACCGAAACAAACCAAAAGGCAAGGAGGCCGACTCGTGGAGC
>JAJYWB010000126.1 GCA_021791715.1 Planctomycetota bacterium
ACGATTTCCCAGATGAATATAGATATGATATTTCTTCAAGATCGATTGAGTCATGTCAATAATCATCTGCTTGGCTAAATCGCAGACTTCGGTTCCGTACTCGGAGATCAACCTCGCATCGTTTCGCGCCTCTTCTAAAAGCTCTTTCTGATTCAGAGCGGCGAGATACCGTCCTTCTTGAGCCATCCATTGGAAAAATTGAATGGCGTCGCCGCCATTATCATCGCCAACGTTTCCTCCGTCACCTCCTGTTTGAGATTCATTTTGATCGATCAAAATCATTGAATCATTCATAACAAAAAGATAGAGATTGGAACTATCTACATTGATCTCGGTAGGGTACACTGATACGAACCTTACTGTCCGAGCCGAATACCCCCGATGCCGATCGTTATACATTCCCGTGATCGTATCGAACCGCATGCCGTCGAACTTGAATCGGCTCCCCGAGGTCGGATTCGTCTCGGCGCGGATTGAACCGAACGCGCCGTACGAAATGTGATCGATCACCGTCCCCGATGAATTCTTCTCACTGAATCCCGTCGTCTCATTGCGATCATTCCACGTGTCGGTCCAAACGTCGTACAATGTGGAGAAATCATCGGTGCGATAATTTTGTGTAAGAAGCAATTCCGACAACCCGAACGCACCCGAATTCGTATCATGATGTGCGTTCATATGTTGCATCCTCAGTACATGCGACGCGATCCAATTTGGGAGGGCGAACCTCCTGGTGAGCCGGCTTTTATTTGTTGATTTTGACAATAGACGGCTCGGTCGGCGCCTCGCCCTCCCGGAGATTACGTTCCCTCGACCCAATCCAAACCTGAGAACGACGCGGGAGCGAAGGGGGGAAATTCGCCGAAACTCGATCGATCGCTGTGACATTTATCAAGTTCAGAACGCACGTCGATCGGTCTAAAATCTTCAGGTTAACGACCGCGCATTCGGATTGCAAGACCCGTTTTTGGTTTTTCTCGATTTTTTTTGAGGAGCTTACAGGACGGTTGAAAAGCCTTGTTTTCAGGGATTTTTGAGACAGAACGCGAGAGGAATGTCGTCGATCATGTAATGATCGGGATGATCGTCTGGATTTTGGGAAACCTCGTCGGGATTGTCGCGAATCGAGCCGGCTTTTCCATCAGTTTAGCGAACGGCGTTCGTGCGAGACTCGTAACGACCCGATACGATTGAAACCGTCTCCGAGTCTCGTAAAACGGTCGAATGAAGATCTTCCATTCCGCCGAGCCGTCGTCAATCGAGCCGGCGGCTTTGTGAACCGGCCGTTATACTACGCTCGGTCGCTATCGAATCGTTTTGGAAAGGTGTTTTCTCGCAATGCCCGCGTATCATTTTCAGCGTATCGAGGCCAAGTGGCGCGCCTACTGGGAACGCGAAAAAACGTTCCGCACCCCCGATTTCGTTCCCGGCAAGCCCAAGCTCTACGTGCTCGATATGTTCCCCTATCCCAGCGGCGAGGGGCTCCACGTCGGCCATCCCGAGGGTTACACCGCGACCGACATCCTCTGTCGTTATAAACGCATGCGGGGATTCAACGTTCTTCATCCGATGGGTTGGGACGCCTTCGGGCTCCCCGCCGAACAGTACGCGGTGCGGATGGGGGTGCATCCGCGCGAGACGACGCGGAAAAACATCGATAACTTCCGCAGACAAATTCAATCGCTCGGATTTTCATACGATTGGGATCGAGAGATCGATACGACCGATCCCGAATATTATCGCTGGACGCAGTGGATTTTCCTCAAGCTCTTCGACACCTGGTACGATCCCGATTTTGTTTGGTCCGACGAAACCGGGCGAACGATTCGGGGGAAAGGTCGACCGATCGCCGAATTGCCGATTCCCGACGGGATCGACGACGTGAACTCGTACCGCGACGTGCAAAGGCTGGCGTACCGCGCCGAGGCGCCCGTGAACTGGTGTCCCGAACTCGGCACCGTGCTCGCGAACGAAGAGGTAATCGACGGCAAAAGCGAGATCGGCGGCCATCCCGTCGTTCGCATCCCTTTAAAACAATGGATGTTGCGAATCACCGCGTACGCCGATCGGCTTGTCGAAGATCTCGAACTCGTCGATTGGCCGCGCGCCATTAAAGACATGCAGCGCAACTGGGTCGGCAAAAGCGAAGGCGCCGAGGTCGATTTTCCTCTCGCCGAAAACGCCTCCGATCGACGAAATCCGGTCGCGCGTCGCGAATGGAGCGCGACCCCCGACGACCGGACGATTCGCGTTTTCACGACTCGTCCCGACACGCTTTTCGGCGCCACCTATATGGTGCTGGCGCCCGAGCACGCGCTCGTCGAGTGGATAACGACGCCCGATCGGCGCGAGGCGATCGCCGCTTACAGGCAAGCGGCGAGCCTCAAGAGCGATCTCGACCGGACCGATCTTTCGAGGACGAAAACGGGAGAATTCACGGGGGCTTATGCGATCAATCCGACGACGGGCGAGCCGATCCCGATCTGGATCGCCGATTATGTGTTGATGGGTTATGGAACCGGAGCGATCATGGCCGTTCCCGGGCACGACGAACGCGATTTCGCCTTCGCGATCAAGTTCGGCTTGCCGATCCGGCGCGTCGTCGCGGCTTCTGCGGATCAGGCCGACGATCCGCTCGATACCGCGTTCGTCGACGAGGGGGTCGCGGTTCATTCGAGCAACGATTCGATCTCTTTAAACGGTATGGATACGAATTCGGCGAAAGCTTCGATCACGGCTTGGCTCGCCGATCGCGGGCTGGGTCGCAAGGCCGTGAATTACAAGCTGCGCGATTGGCTTTTCAGCAGGCAGCGTTACTGGGGCGAACCGTTCCCGATTTTGCTCGGCGAAGACGGTTCGATTCGCGCCGTCGACGAATCCGAACTTCCCGTTTTGCTTCCCGATCTCGCCGATTTCAAGCCTTCGGGACGTCCCGAGCCGCCTCTCGGCAAGGCGGTCGATTGGGTTCGTTATTCGGATCGGTATCGACGCGAAACGAACACGATGCCCCAGTGGGCGGGCTCGTGCTGGTATTATCTAAGATACATTGATCCCAAGAACCTTGAAGAGCCTTGGGATAAAACGCTTGAAAAGCAATGGATGCCGGTTGATCTTTATGTGGGAGGCGCCGAGCACGCGGTGTTGCATCTGTTGTATTCGAGGTTCTGGCACAAGGTTCTTTACGACCGAGGGCTGACGAGCGGCCCCGAGCCGTTTCGCAAGCTTGTGAATCAGGGGATGATTCTGGGAGAAACCGAATACACGGCTTATCGAACCGAGACGGGAGAGCCCGTTTCGGCGGATCTCGTCGAGGATCAGGGGGGGGAGCTTCGGGCGCGGATCGGTGCTAAGAAAACGATCGTTCACGCGATTAAGCTTGAACCCGAGCAGGTGATCAAACAGGGCGACGCTTTCGTTCTGGCGAACGACGCTTCGATCAAGGTCGACGCGCGCGCTCATAAGATGTCGAAAACGAGGGGGAACGTCGTCAACCCCGACGGAGTGGTGAAGGATTTCGGCGCCGACAGTTTACGACTGTTCGAAATGTTCATGGGGCCGCTCGAGGCGGTCAAGCCCTGGAGTATGAAGGGAGTCGAGGGCGTTTATCGGTTCCTGGGTCGAGCGTGGCGGATGATCGTCGCGATCGAGCACGAGGACGTTCGGCTCGATCCTCGCGTTCAAGACGTCGAACCGACCGCCGAACAGGCGAAGATCACGGCGCGGACGATCGCGGGAGTGACCGACGACGTCGAGGCGATGCGGTTCAACACCGCGATCAGCAAGCTGATGGAATTCGTCAACGCGTTTACTGGTTTTGATGTTAGACCAAAATCATCCATGGAAGCGTTTACTCTTTTGCTTTCTCCGTTCGCGCCTCACCTCGCCGAAGAGTTGTGGGAGCTTTTAGGGCATGAACGGACGCTCGCATACGAACCCTGGCCGGAATTTGATCCCAAGCATTTGATCGACGAGACGGTCGAGATTCCGGTGCAGATTAACGGCAAGCTGCGCGGGCGGGTCGTCGTCGCGGCGGGGCTCGATCAAGCCGAGATCGAGGTCGCCGCGCGGAACGACCCGCGGGTCGCGTCGCTTCTCGACGGCAAAACGGTGAAAAAGGCGATCGTCGTTCCGGGCAAGCTCGTCAACTTCGTCGTTTCCGAGGCGAGCGCGTTATGATTGAGAAAATCGCTCGGGTGCGGTTATTTCGCTTCGATCTTGAGCGGCCGTTTGGCGAAGATCCTGTAGCTCGAAGCCTGAAGTTCGGTTGCGCCCGAATCTTGCGAGAGTTTCCAGACGGGAATGATCTGCATCACGTCCCACCCTTGCCGGTCGAGGTTGTTGAGCGAATCGACGACCCCCTCGCTCGACGCGGCGATCGTCGTGAATTCGAGGGGGGTGCGCGGAGCTGGCTCGGCGATTCGCCTTCCATGAGCCGGCGAGACCGCCGCGAATATCGCCGCCGCGGCGCAACAAATCGCGATCCACGAAAGAACCTTCAAAGACTTGAATGCTTTTGTATCCGGAATCGTCATCTTGGAATCTCCTTGATTGTTGGAGGGCTCTCGGACGACCGCCGGGCGCCCGATCGGTTCCATTGTAACCGATTCTCGCCGGTCGAGCGGACGTTCGCGCTCAATGTTTTGAAGAATCGAAGGCCGCGTTCGGAACAAAAAGGCGTTTAAGCGGAATCAATATGTCACGATCACGTTATATCGTCGGGATCGATTTAGGGACGACGAATTGCGCGCTGGCGTATGTCGATACCAAAGGTCGCGAGCGACCGTCGGCCGACGTTAAGGTGTTTGAAATACCTCAGCTTGTCGCTCCCGGCGAGACGCGATCGCGCTCGATGCTGCCTTCGTTTTTATATCTCGCGGGGGAGCATGAACTTCCCGCGGGGTCGACGCGATTACCGTGGCGCGACGAGGGATCGCGGATCGTCGGCGAGCTGGCGAGGGTTCAGGGAGCGAGCGTTCCCGGCAGGCTCGTTTCGAGCGCCAAGAGCTGGCTGTGCCACGCGGGGGTCGATCGTGAGGCCGAGATTTTGCCGTGGGGCGCGGCGAGCGACGTGTCTCGGCTCTCTCCCGTCGACGCGTCGGCCGAATATATTAAACATTTGCGAGAAGCGTGGAATTATCAATTCGCCGCGACCGACGAGGCGTCCCGACTTGAAGCGCAGGAGATCATTCTGACGGTTCCCGCGTCGTTCGACGAGGCGGCTCGGGAATTGACGGTCGAGGCGGCCAAACGCGCCGGGCTCGATCGCGTGACGTTGATCGAGGAACCTCAAGCCGCGTTTTATTGTTGGATTGTCACACATAAAGATAATTGGCAAAAAGAGGTGAAGGCCGGCGAGCTGATCCTCGTTTGCGATATCGGCGGCGGAACGACCGACTTCAGTCTGATCACCGTCGTCGAAACGCCCGAAGGTCCCGGCTTCCGCAGGGTCGCGGTCGGCGATCATCTGATGCTCGGCGGCGACAATATCGATCTGGCGCTGGCGCATCAGGTCGAACGAAAGCTCGGCGGAATTCGCCTCGACGCGCGTCAGTGGTCGGCGCTCGCGCAGGCGTGTCGAACCGCGAAAGAAAAGCTCCTCGCCGACGATCCTCCCGACAAGTGGCCGATTCTCGTCGCGGGACGGGGGTCGAAATTGATCGGCGGGTCGATTCAGGCCGAACTCACCCGCGCCGAGGCGCTCCACGGCGTGCTCGACGGTTTCTTCCCTCTTTCCAAACCGAACGAAGAGCCCGCGCGAGGCGGCCGAGCGGGGCTGCAGGAATTCGGCCTTCCGTTCGTCGCGGAACCCGCGGTTCCCCGCCATCTCGCGAGTTTTCTGAAAACGAGGGCCGCCGAAACCCCCGGCGCGGCCGCCGATCGCCCCGTTCGGCCCGATCTCATCCTCTTCAACGGCGGAGCGCTCACGCCGACGATCATTCGCAATAGAATCGTCGACGTGATCAATTCTTGGTTTGTCGATGAGAGCGGAGCGGGTACGTCGATCCGGGTTTTAAGCAACGATTCGCTCGACCTCGCGGTCGCGATCGGCGCGGCGTATTACGGCGTCGCACGGCGCGGCGGGGGGATTCGCGTGGGCGGCGGGACGGCGCGATCGTATTACATCGGGTTCGAGTCGCATGAAAATAATAAGCCTTGGTTATGTGTTGTGCCGCGCGACGCCGAGGAGGGGGACGAGATCACGATCGATCGCCGCGATTTTGAACTTTTGATGGGTCAACCCGTTCAGTTTCCGCTCGCGAGCAGCTCGGTTCGGCCGCAAGACGTTCCGGGCGATCTTGTGCCCGCCGATCCCGATTCGATCCGCGAATTGCCCCCCGTTCGGGCGATCATGAAGGTCGGACGCAAGGCGAAGGCCGAGCGCGTTCCGGTTCGAATCTCGGCGCGGGTGAGCGAGATCGGCACGATCGAACTCTGGTGCCGTTCGATCACGGACGACCGTCGCTGGCGGCTCCAGATTCAACTCCGCACGCCGACGGGAGGAGGATCGGGTTCGCCGAAGGCCGGCGCGGCGCTCGGCGGATTCGAGGCGGGAGCGACACAGATCGAACAATCGATTATTGATCAGGCGTGCGAAGCGATCCGTCGCGCCTTCGCGGCGCCGACCGACGACGAGACGGGGCCTTCGCGGCTGATTCGCAGGCTCGAGGAGATCCTCGACGCCGATCGGTCCGAATGGCCGGCGTCGGCCTTACGCGCGTTTTGGGAGCCGCTGCGCGAGTCGATCGAAGCCCGAGGCCGAAGTCCGAGGCACGAATCGCGCTGGCTCAATCTCGCCGGGTATTGCCTCCGTCCCGGCGCGGGATACCCGCTCGACGAACTTCGTATCAAAGCGCTTTGGCCTTTATTTCATCAAGGTTTACAGCATATTAAAGACGGTCAATGTCGGGTCGATTGGTGGGTTCTTTGGCGTCGGACCGCCGCGGGGCTTAACCGCGCGCATCACGAGGAGATCGAACGCCGAGCGGTTCCTTTGCTTGGGATCGTCAAATCCGCGGCGGGATCGGGATCGGCGGCGAAGAAGCTCGGGCGACCGAAGCCCGAACCGCACGAGATCGCCGAGATTTGGCGGTGCGTCGCGAGCCTTGAACGGCTTTCGGCGTCGCTCAAAGAAAAGCTCGCCGACGCGTTGATTAAAGACGTTCAAAAGGAGACGATTCCGGGGCACGCTCTTTGGTGCCTGGGTCGCTTGGACGCGCGGACGCTCCTCTTCGGTCCCGCGAACGCCGTCGTTCCGCCGCAATCCGCCGAACGTAGGCTTGAAATTCTTTTGAATCGAACATATCAACCGGGACGAGAGACGACCGACGCGATTTTCGCGTTCATTCAGATCGCCCGGATCAGCGGCGATCGGGCGCGCGACCTCGATCCCGAGGTTCTTGAAAAGGTGATCGCCAAATTGAGAACGCTCGGCGCCGATGAAAGCCGAATTCTTCCGCTCGTCGCGTATCAAGAACCGCAAGCCGATCAACAGGCCGAGGCGCTCGGCGAAGCTCCGCCGATCGGCCTTCGACTCATCCCCGCCGAGTCCGATATCCAACAAAATGTAAAAGCGTGACGATTCACCTTTTGGTTGAAATCGTCACGCGATGATAAGTTTATGATAGACGGATCGATCTCGTCGATCGTTCGGTTTTGCGAGCTCGACGAGATCGAAGCGAACTTCTCTTTTTGTTGGAATCGCAACGCGATGATAAGTTTATGATAGACGGATCGATCTCGTCGATCGTTCGGTTTTGCGCGCTCGACGAGACCGAAGCGAACGTCGCTTATCTGGGAACGCCGAGTTCGATTTTATCGGAGCCGTTTTGGGCGAATTCGACGATCGTTTTCCAGACGAACGTTTTGGGCGTGCAAAGCCCTTCTTGGCCCGTTTTGCAAACGATCGTCGAAACCGCGATTTGAAGCGGCAGTTTATCTCCCGCGGCGAACGTCTTGGCGAGCGGAATCTCGATCGTGAACCGATCTTTGGGAGGATTGATCTCCCAGGGTTTATCGACCGAGGGATCGGCGACGGCGTCGTCGACTCCAGGCGTGTCGATATAATACGGCGAAGCCGCGTCGAGATTGAGCTTCATCCCCTTGGGAAGCGTGAGCGCCACGTCGACCGTCAGTTTGTTTCCCGGTTTCACTCGCGTCAGCGGGATATCGACAAGCGTTTGATTCAGGAATTTGCTCGGCTTTTTGGGCCGAGCGGGGGCGGGAGGAGTCAGATTCTCAAACGTGAGCGTATGTACTTTATTTGTTGCGAGATCGGCGACGCGGACGAGTCCGTTGTCGGTATCGGCGATGTACAACTTGCCGTCGGCGTAGCTTAAACCCCCCGGTTGATAAAACATCGGCGGATCGTCGCTCTCCCCCGGAGTTCCTTTGCCCAAAAGAGTTTTCACCGTGCGCGAGCGAACGTCACAAACTTTGATCTTACAATTATATGTATCGGCGATAAAGAGCTTACCGTCGCCGTGGGCGACACCGAGGCAGTGTTGGAGTCGAACGCCTTCTCCCTTGCCGTCGATATCGCCGTATTCGAACAAACCCTGGCCGACGATCGATTGCACCGAGATCGACTTGCCGAGGGTGATCTCGCGGATTCCGGAAACCTCGGAATCGGCGACGAATAAGTGATTGGCGCCGTCGGACGCGAGCCCGCTCGGTTGCGCGAACGCCGAATCCTCGGCGCCTCCGTCGAGGATCTGTTCCATCGAAGAGCCCGCGAGATGCGCCACGGTTCGTGTTTTGAGATTGAGCGACCAAATTTGGTGGCACCCCGCCATCGCGATCGCGAGCGTTTGCGAGCCTGGAATGAGAGCGACGTCCCAGGGGCTCGTCAGCGGAGTCGTCTTGGCGGATTTACGCCCTCGGATCGCGGTTCCCTGAACGCCCGTTCCCGCGACGGTCGACACGGTTTTGGAGGTGAGATCGACCGCTCGAATCGCGTGATTCTCGGTATCCGCGACATAAAGCACGTTGTCGACGAGGCATATACCTTGCGGTCGGTTGAAACACGCCTTGGCGAAATCGCCGTCGACGAGTCCCTCCCCGCCCGAGCCGATCGTAATCACGTTTTTACCATCGAGATCCGACATAATAATGCGATTATGCCCAGTATCGGTTGTGAACAACCGTTTGCCCGTTGAATCGGCGAGGATTTTGCCGGGATAGAGCAGGGGAGAGCGCGACGCTCGTTCGCTTTCGGGGAAAAACTTGATCGGCGTTTCGTTGATCTCGCCTTTGGCCTTGTGCGCCGCGATCAATCGACCGATCTCGCGATCGAACGTGCGGCGATGTCCCTCGCCGGGAAGCCCGCCGACGAACTTTCCGTTCGCGTCGATCAGCACCAAAGTGGGCCAACTGCTCACGTTGAATCGATTCCAGAGCGTTTGGTTGGCGTCGTTGATCACGGGATGCTTGATCCGATATTCGGCGACCTTGCGGCGGATGTTCTCGGTGTCGCGCTCGGCGGTGAACTTGGGGGTGTGCACCCCGATGACCACAAGCTCGTTCGGATATTTATTTTCAAGATAAGCCAGATCGGGAATCACATGATGGCAATTGATACAGCAATATGTCCAAAAGTCTAGCAGCACCACTTTGCCGCGGAGGTCTTCGATACGAATCGGCGCGCCGACGTTGATCCAGCCGACTCCTCCCTCGAGGCTCACGGGCGAGCCTTCAAAATAGACGGGCATCGGGGGCGTATCGTTGCGCGGAACGGGCTTACGATTCGCGTAATCGTGGATCGTATAAGCCGTGAGCGCGCAGGCGACGACGACCAGGAAAGTAAGACGAGAGAATAAAAACTTCCTCATGACGCCTCTCGTGAACGAAGGAGAAAACGATAACGCCGGGCGACGGATCACGCTCCGCCGTGATTGCCGGGATACATTGTATGCGAGCGAGAACGTCCGCGTCTCTTTTTTTTTGAGGTCGGGCCGCCGGATTGATCGGATGATGCGCGAGCCTCGCGGCGATCCGGCGAAATCGCCGCACTGGTTCCGACGCGATCGGATCGTGTAAGATGAAACTTCGACCTCGTCTTGGATCGTGATCGAATCGGCGAGGCTCGTTTGCCGTCGTCGATCGCGGCGACGAAACCAGACCGCGCAGCGAGAACGAGACCGGATTCATGGATCATTCACTCATCGCGTCGCCCAAATGGACCGATCCCTACGGCGAGCTTAAAGTCTTCGCCGGGAGCGCCAGTAAAACGCTGACGAAAGCGATTTGCTCGCTCCTCAAGATCGAGCCCGCGCAATCGGAAACGCTCTTCTTCAGCGAGGGGAACGTATTCGTTCGCGTGCTCGAAAACGTCCGCGGCCGCGATGTATTCATCATTCAAGGAACCGAATATCCGGTCAACGACAACTTCATGGAGCTGCTGTTTTGGATCGACGCGTTCAAGCGCGCCAGCGCGTCTCAGGTGACGGCGGTCATCCCGTTTTTCTCGTACGCCAAGGGGGATAAAAAGGACGAGCCGAGGGTTTCGATCAGGGCGCGGGTTTGCGCCGATATGATCGAATCCGCGGGCGCCGATCGCGTCCTCACGATGGATCTGCATAGCCCGCAGATTCAGGGGTTTTTCAAGATTCCGGTCGATCATCTGTACGCCGCTCCCGTTTTGATGGATTACTTCCGCGAGAAGAAGATCCCCGACCTCGTCGTCGCGTCTCCCGACGTCGGCTTCGGCAAGCAGGCGCGACGGTTCGCCGACATGCTTCGCGCGCCGCTCGTGATCGGCGATA
Organism: Planctomycetota bacterium; assembly: GCA_021791715.1. Taxonomy (GTDB): domain Bacteria; phylum Planctomycetota; class Planctomycetia; order Isosphaerales; family Isosphaeraceae; genus JAKBCQ01. Next base: position 10,761 of record JAJYWB010000126.1, read on the forward strand.
AAACCCGAACCGATCATCACGAAAAAGCGCAAGTGCTTGAGATTATCGGCACAGTTGCGGATAAAAATGTTTTGATCGTGGACGACTTCACGATCTCGGGGGGAACGCTGATCGAGATGGCGCGCGCGTGCAAGGCGCGGGGCGCGAGGGAGATTTACGCGTGCGTATCGCACGGCGTGTTCGCCAAGGGGACGACCGCGAAGCTCGAACGGAGCCCGATCAAAGAGCTCGTCGTCACCGATACGATCGCCTCGCGTCCCGAGCCGCTCGCGCCGTGCGTTCGCGAGGTCACCGTCGCGGGGCTCTTCGCCGAGGCGATCCTCTCGATCCATCGGCGTGAAAGCGTCAGTCGATTGTTTAACTTTTAAGCGAATACGGCCGGGCCCCGAGGCCGAGCCTCCCTAGCCGCGGAGAACGATCATCGCGTAAACGGGTGAAAGGATCAATAAAAGTAAACAAGCAAGATGATTGACGACGAGGTCGATTTTCGGCGTGATTTCCGGTTGACGGTTCGGGCCTGTCCGATTAAAGTTCCGCGCCTCTCTCGCGGCGGTATCGAGTTTGCGCGGGCTTCGGCAAGGAGGTCGGAGTTTGATGCCGGAACACAAGGCGGGTTGGAATCGCGTGTCGATCGGCGTTCGCTCGATCGTGACGGCGATCGTCATCGCTCCGTCGCTCGCGGGATGCGGGTCGACCAAAATGACGAGCACCCCGCGCACCGGCACCGAGCAATTACTGCTGACGAACGCGTGGGATACGGCGCTGCGCAAAATCGACTTCAGTCCGCTCACGGGCGTTCCGGTTTATCTCGACACGCAGTACGTGACCGCGATCGACCAGGGGTGGGTGGTTTCGAGCCTTCGGCAAGCGTTGTTATCGCAAGGGGTTATGCTGAGAGCCAAGCCCGAGCAGGCGCAATGGGTCGTCGAGGCGCGTGTGGGGGCTTACGGAACCGACTCGTACAATTTTCTGATCGGCATTCCGCAAACGTCGGTGCCGACAACCGTCACGGGTGTTCCCGCGGGGACGATTCCCGAAATTCCGTTCATCAAGAAGAGCCATCAAGAAGGGGTCGCCAAGTTGGCGCTCTTCGCGTACGACCGAGCGACGGGTCAACTTGTGTGGAAATCGGGGTCGTCGACTGCGACTTCGAACGCCAAAGAGGTGTACGTGGGGGGTGTCGGGCCGATCCAATCGGGGACGATTCGCGGCGGCACCGAGTTCGTCGGCGTGAAGATTCCGGCGGGATCGGATCCGAACGCGACCGACGAGAATCAGCTTCCCACCAAAAACAGTCCGTCGCTCGATCCGATGACGATTCCCGTCTCTCCCGCCGATCGCGACGCGTTCGTTCCGTAAGCGAATGTTCGCCTCGGTCGAATTCGGCGTTTCTTGATTTCGTGATTCAAAAGTCTCTTCTTAAGAGAGTATGATAATGAGCAATTCCGCGGCGGTCGATCCTCGTGATTTCATCCGCGACGTCGCCGATTTTCCCAAGCCCGGGATCGTTTTCAAAGACATCACGCCGCTGTTGGCGGACCCTCGTGCGTTCCAGGCGACGATCGACCGTCTCGCCGAGGGATTGGGGGGATTGGGGATCGACGCGATCGTCGGGCCCGAGGCGCGCGGCTTTTTATTCGCGGCGCCGCTCGCGCTTCGGCTTGAACTCCCTTTCGTTCCGATCCGCAAACCGGGTAAGCTTCCTTCAAAAACATTCTCGCACGAGTATCAACTCGAATACGGATCCGACCGGCTCGAGATTCATCAAGACGCGCTTTCCGAGGGGAGCAATGTCGCGGTGGTCGACGACGTGCTCGCGACCGGGGGAACGGTTCGGGCGTGTTGCGATTTGATCACGAAGGTGGGGGCGAAGGTCGCGGCGTGCGGATTCGCGATCGAGCTTTCGTTTTTGAACGGTCGCGAGATCCTCAAGCCGCACCGGATCGTCAGCGTGATAACGTATTGATCGGCTTAAAAGGGGAATCTCAATCGCGGAGCGCGTGGGCTTTGCAAGACCCCCCTCCGAACCTTAAGATACGTTCTGACGTCGAAGAAACGGGGATGTAGCTCAATTGGGAGAGCGTCGGCTTTGCAAGCCGAAGGTTGCGGGTTCGATTCCCGTCGTCTCCATTTGGTTTGAGCGTTTCTGTGACGAGGGACGGACATTCGACGATTGACTCGAATCTTCGAGTTTCGCGCGGAGCATGATCTGAAGCGAATGGCACTCGGAAATGCCGTTACGTCTTTTGAAGCAACCTTTTACGTGCTTCGGCTCGTGGTTCGTTCAGGTATCTTTGAGGCTTCGGCCTTCGTTTGTTCGCCCTGGGTTCGACCCGACC
>JAJYWB010000041.1 GCA_021791715.1 Planctomycetota bacterium
GCTCGGCGGACGCAACGGGATGTGCAGTGGTAGACGCCGATTTGGGACGGGTCGACGAGTTCTTTGCGAGGGCGCGAAGGCATGTTGATCTCCTCGATTGCGTGTTCATCGATTGAATCCGAGGTTGAAGAACGAGGGTTCGACGATCTCGGCTTTTGAACGGAAGGTTTCTTCTGAACAACAGTATCAAATTGATACGGGGAGTCAATGATGTCGTGCGGGTCGATTCCAATTTTGTCGGGTTAACCGATCACAGCGACGTAAGAATATCGCCGGCCCGAAGGGCGGTCTAAGGGCTAAACCGTTATCAGTCAAGGGGTTATATAAGTTAATGGCGGAGTTTCGGAGGCGGTCAAACTTTGGGTGTCTGAAAAATGCGAACTATGATGTCGTGCGGGTCGATTCCAATTTTGTCGGGTTAACCGATCACAGCGACGTAAGAATATCGCCGGCCCGAAGGGCGGTCGAAGGGCTAAACCGTTATCAGTCAAGGGGTTATATAAGTTAATGGCGGAGTTTCGGAGGCGGTCAAACTTTGGGTGTCTGAAAAATGCGAACTTTCCAGAACCTCGGGGAGAGTCTCGCCGTCCCCCGCCTTCGTATCCGTGATCTTGTATAAAAGAACAATTTCATGTTTGAAGTCGATGATTAGATGAAGTTTGAAGCCGAACCATTCGACGACCTTCGTAACCTTCCCGTCGTCGTCTTTGTATTCCTTCCGTCCGCCGCTCGCTTGAGGCGGTCCGTCCTTGATTTCCTCGCGCGCCGCATCGGCGGATTTGCGTCGCGCCGACAATCCGGTCGAGTCGCCCGCGATATTCTTACCCAAGTCGGGTACGGCGACGCCGAGACGTTGAATCAAGACATTGAAGATCTCATTGAGATAAGGTGCGATGCGGTTCGTTTTTGGCGGCTCGTTGGACACGAGGAATCACAAGGGTTTACGGACAAAGCAAGCGGCTCCGGTCGACTTGACGTCGGTCGTCGGTCGCCGGAAAATCATTAACGCACAACGGCGCGAACGCTCGCGCAGAGGGACGTCGGGGCTTCTTTGGAGGCGAATGCTCGTATGATCAAGGTTCAATCGCTCGATCATCCCAAATTGCGTCCTCTCGTCGTCAGGCGAGTCGATCAAAATGGACAAGCGTTCGCGGTTCTTGAAGATTCGCTCGGCTTTGCTCACGGACCGTTTCTGATACCCTGGGACGGTTTTTCCAAAGTCGTCCGTCATTTCAACGGTGAAAATTCGCTGTCGACGATCCAATCGCTCGTGCTCAATGAAACCGGCGGGTACCTTGCGATTGAACATTTGTGCGAGCTTGTCGACCGGCTTGATCGCTCGATGCATCTCGACGGTCCGACGTTCGCCTCGTTTATCCGGGCTTACCGAGCCGAGCCGATCCGCCCCCCGGCGTACGCGGGCCGAGCGTACGCGGGAGAAGCCTCGGCGCTCCGCGATCAGCTCGATCGGTTCTTCCAAAATCCGCACGGCGCGGGCCGACCGAGCCGGAGATCGCCGCCGAACGGCGAAGGATCGATCCGTGCGATCCTCGGCCCGCACATCGATTTTCATCGCGGCGGCCCGGTCTACACGTGGTCGTATCGCGAACTCGTCGAACGATCCGACGCCGAGATCTTCGTCGTGCTCGGGGTCGCGCATCAATACTGTAAAAATCGTTTTGTGCTTACTTGTAAACATTTTGATACACCGTTGGGTTTGGCTCGCACCGATTCGGATTACGTGAGCCGGATCGTCGATCGCGTGGGGGAGCGTTATCTCGACGACGAGCCGGTTCATCGCGGCGAGCATTCGATCGAATTTCAGGCGGTGTTTTTGCGTTATCTCCTCGGCGACGATCGCCCCTTCCGGATCGCGCCGATATTGGTGGGATCCTTTCATGATTTGATACGATCGCGAATCGACCCGATGAGCGACCCCGAGATCGCTCGGTTTGTCGCGGCGCTTCGAGAGGTTGAAAGCGAAAGCGGAGCGAAGGTCGCGTACATCGGCGGGATCGATCTGGGGCACATCGGACGCGAGTTCGGCGACCCCGATCTTCTCGATCAGGCCGCGCTCGATCGTTTGCGAGTCTTCGACGCGTCGATGCTCGACCGAGCGATCGCGGGCGACGCCGAGGGTTGGTTCCGCGTCGCCGCCGAGGTCGACAATCGGCATCGCATCTGCGGACTCGCCGCGACCTACACGCTCTTGAAGACGATCGGGCCGGCGAAAGGACGAATTCTCAAGTACGATCAAGCGGTCGACTCCGCGCGAACGTGCTGCGTCAGTTTCGCGAGCGTGGTGTTCGAGACCGAAACGAAAGCCTAGACGTAACCAAATCATTAAACGACGATATTCTACGAGACGTGGGATTGCATGCACATGGAAACAAATTTGGAAGAAACCGATTCGATCGTCGGCTCGACGGATACGACTCGATCGGCGGAGGCGTCGGCGTCGGCGGCGGAAGCGATCGATCGAGCCGGGGCCTCGAACGCCGATCGGGTCGAAGAGCGGCCGCGCTGTCCCGCGCCGGCGAACTTCCGCGCCGAGATCGAGGCGTACGATCGCGCGGCGCGGGTTACGCAATGGAACGGCCCGCGCTATCGGATGACGGTGCGGACGCTCGGCGAAGGGCCTCCCCTGATCTGGATTCCCGGAATCGCATCGACATATCGCGGGTATGCGATTGTGCTGAATCGCCTTTCGGAGCGTTTTCGCACGATCGTTTACGATTATCCAGGTGAACATAAGAACGACGGCGCGCAATTGTCGAAAATCGATCACGACGATCTCGTCGACGATTTTTTCGGTTTGATCGATTTTTTGAATCTGGGTCGCGTTTTTCCGGTCGGGATCTCGTTCGGCGGGACGATCGCTCTCAAGGCGCTCGCTCGCGAGCCGAGGCGATTTCCCAAGGCGGCGACTCAGGGGACGTTCGCCCGCCGCGAACTCGCCCCCGCGGAACGTTTGGCGCTTGCGGTTTGTCGCCATTTTCCGGGCAAGCTCGCGAATCTGCCGTTCCGCGAGCGCGTTCTCAGGTGGAACCACGGAGTCGAGTTTCCCACGCCGATCGCCGACCGTTGGCCGCTTTACATCGAGCAAAACGGCGAGACGCCGATCGCATCGCTGGCGCACCGAGTCGACCTGGTTTCGCGGATCGATCTTCGCCCGATTCTCAAAAACATAACCGTCGAGACGCTGATGATTCAGGGGAACGAAGATCGAGTAAACCCGCGCAAATATTATGATGAACTGATCGCCGCGACGCCGTCGGCGCGCGGTTTGGTCGTTCCGCTCGTGGGCCATCAAACGCATTACACTCACGCCGAGCTGTTGGCGCGTACGATCGACGAGTTCTTTTTGCCGTGCGCTCCGGGGGGTTGTCCCAACGAGCCCAAGAACGGCGATGCGTCGACCGACGATGCTTCGTAGGTCGAAGCGTCGAACGGCTAGGCTTCGACCGGCGAGGAGTCGACCGACGAAACCTGACGGTTCGCCGCCGCCGTGAACGATCGGAGTGAGGATGCGGGGAAATCGGGACGCGACGGACCCCTCCGCGCGGCCTTCGGCGCCGCGATCTTTTCGACCTCCGCCGGGCTTCGCGGGGCTTGACACCCCGCGCGCCGCGCTCGACGATATGCGATCGAGAAAGAGCGTTCGACCACGGAAAATCGCTTGTCGAATCGTCGCCCCGCCCGCCGCGGCGCGCGATTTACGCAAAAGTGATTTTCGCATATAAATTGACTTAAGGAGGATTACGACATGGCACAAGCCGTCATGGCGCGTCCCAAGGCGCCGGCGATTCGTCATACCAAACTTTTGATCAACAACGAATGGGTGGAACCGTCCGACGGCGGATCGTTCGAGACTTACAATCCCGCGACGGGGGAACCGATCGCGGAGGTGGCCGCGGCTTCGGCGAAGGAGGTTGATCGCGCGGTCAAGGCGGCGCGGCGAGCCGTCGAGGAGGGGCCTTGGAGCAAGATGGACGCGGCCGATCGGGGTCGGCTTATGTATCGATTGGCCGACCTGATCGAACGCGAGGCGGCCGAACTCGCGGCGCTCGAATCTTATAACTGCGGCAAAACGATCACCGATTCCAAGGGGGATCTCGAGGGGGTCGTCAACACGCTGAGGTATTACGCGGGATGGGCGGATAAGGTCGAGGGGCGGACGATTCCTGTTCGCGGTTCGTTTCTCTCGTACACGTTGCGTCGGCCCGTCGGCGTGATCGGCCAGATTATTCCCTGGAATTTCCCGCTCCTGATGCTCGCGTGGAAGTGGGGCCCGGCGCTCGCTTGCGGCAACACGATCGTGATGAAGCCCGCCGAGCAAACTCCGCTGACGGCGCTTCGCGTGGGCGCTCTCGCGATCGAGGCTGGCTTTCCTCCCGGAGTGGTCAATCTTGTCAACGGATTCGGCGAGACGACGGGCGCGGCGATCGTCGCGCATCCCGACGTCGACAAAATCGCGTTCACCGGACATGTCGACACCGCCAAGCTGATTCAACGTCAGGCCGCGGAGACGCTCAAGCGGACGACGTTCGAACTCGGCGGCAAGAGCCCGAACGTGATCTTCGCCGATTGCGATCTCGACGAAGCGGTCGCGGGGGCGTTCCACGCGATTTATTTCCACGGCGGGCAGTGTTGCACCGCGGGGAGCCGATTGTTCGTGGAGCAATCGATCAAGAAAGAATTTGTGGAACGGCTCGCGGCGAAGGCGCGGGAACGGAAGCTCGGCGATCCGCTCGATCCCGCGACCGAGCAGGGCCCGCAGGTTTCTCAAGAGCAGCTCGACAAGATTCTTGGATACGTTGAGCTGGGAGAGAAACAGGGCGCCAAACGGGTCGTCGGCGGCGAACGGGTCGGCGATCGCGGCTTTTATGTGGAACCGACGATTTTCGACGACGTGAAAGACGAGATGGCGATCGCGCGTGACGAGATCTTCGGGCCCGTCGTGAGCGTTCTGCCGTTCCGCGATCTCGACGAGGTCGTCCCCCGCGCCAACGACACGAAATACGGTCTCGCCGCGGCGGTATGGACCAAAAACATCGACAAGGCTCATCTGTTCGCCGAAAAGGTGAAGGCGGGGACGGTATGGGTCAACTGTTACCACGTCGTCGATACGAACACGCCGTTCGGCGGGTTTAAGATGTCGGGGCAGGGGCGTGAAAACGGCGAGGCGGCGCTCGAGCATTACACCGAGATCAAAACCGTGACGGTTAAGCTCGGCTCGGCGTGAGCCCGATCGAAACCGCGAACCCGCGCCTCGTCGGATCGCACGCCGCGGCGATTCGACGAGGCGACTTCGATTCATCGCTTCAAGGTCGTTCGGAAAACGAAAAAACATAAGGTATTCTCGAATGATTAAATCGGTATTTGTTATCTCTTTATTACTTTTTGGAATCATGATGGAAGAAACGGTTCTCGGGGGGGACGTTCCCGGGACTCGCCGGTCGGTGACCGCGGCCGACGTCGCCAAGCGGTCTCATCCGGGCTCGGGGGGTCCCGCGTCGTTCGTTTTTGTCGCCGGTGGGCGCGAGCTTTCGTATCTGGCGCCCGAGGGGGATTCGCTCACGCGTTCGCTTTGGCGGATCGAAACGACGGGAAACGCGCCGGCGCGGGTCGTCGCCAGGCCGCCCGGAGGGGGAGACGACGACGCCAACGTTTCGCGCGAGGAGGCGCTGCGCCGCGAACGGAGCCGGACGCGCGCCGTCGGAATCACGCACGTTGTATACGCCGTGAATAAAGACATCGCGATTATGCCGATCCGTGGCGATCTTTACCTTCAGCGCGAAGGCGCCGGCGAGCTCGAGCGGATCACCAAAACCGCCGAACCCGAGATCGATCCCCAGCTTTCGGCCGACGGGTCGAAGGTCGCGTTCGTTCGCGGCGGCGAACTTTACACGATCGATCTGTCGACTCGGAAGGAAACGAAGCTCACCGAGGGAGCGACCGAAGGCGTGACGCACGGGCTCGCCGAGTTCATCGCGCAGGAGGAGATGAGCCGCTCGACCGGGTTTTGGTGGGCGCCCGACGGATCGAAGATCGCTTATCAAGAAACCGACGAACGCCATATACCTTCTTATGTGATTGCACATCAGGGAGGTAAGGAGTTTTCGACCGAAACGCATCGGTATCCGTTTTCGGGGGCGGCGAACGCCAAGGTTCGGTTGTTCGTCACGGCTATGAACGGGGGATCTTCGAAGGAGTTGAAAATCGCCGACGGCGACGATTTTTATCTGGCGCGGGCGATGTGGCGCGATTCCAAAACGTTGCTCGTGCAGATCCTGTCGCGCGATCAGAAATCGTTGCGATTGGAGCGGATCGACGTCGAATCGGGGGATCGGAAAACGCTTGTCGAGGAGCGTTCCGATACGTGGGTGAATTTGCATGATTGTCTGGCGATCGCGGGAGAAAAGGGAGAGTTTGTTTGGTCGTCCGAGCGGACGGGATTCCGGCATCTCGAGCTGCGCGATTCCGAGGGGGCGATGATTCGGGTGTTGACCTCGGGAGATTGGGGGGTCGACGGACTGATCTTGCTCGATATCAAACGACGCGAGGTTTGGTTCGAAGCGGGGCGCGAGAGCCCGCTCGAGGCGAAGGCTTATCGCGTTTCGCTCGACGGCGGGCCGATTCATGTCGTCACGCGCGAACCGGGGACGCATCGCGTCGTCGCTTCGGCTAACGGCGATTATTATGTGGATATGTATTCGAGTCGATCGCGACCTCCCGTGACGACGCTTCGCGATCGATCGGGGAAGTTGATCGCGACGCTTCACGACGCTACGAGCGACGCGCGGATACGCGAGTTCGGGCTCGAGCCTCCCGAGATCACCGAATTCAAGACGCGCGACGGCGTGACGCTTTACGGGGCTTATTACGCGCCCAGAGGCGTGACTCCGGGACGCAAGGCGCCGTTGATCGTGATGGTTTACGGCGGCCCGACGGTTCAAACGGTGACCGATTCGTGGGGAATGACCGCCGATCTGACGGCTCGCTTTTATAACGATCGCGGTTTCGCGGTGTGGAAGGCGGACAATCGCGGATCGTCGCGGCGCGGAGTCGCGTTTTCGGCGGCGATTTATCGCAACATGGGAGATATCGAGGTTCGCGATCAGGTCGACGGAGTTAAGTTCGTCGCGGCGAGCCGGAGCGAAGTCGATTCGACTCGCGTGGGGATCACCGGGGCGAGTTACGGCGGTTATATGACGCTCCGCGCCCTCACCGAGGCGCCCGAGGTCTTCCGCGCGGGCGTTTCGATCGCGCCCGTCACCGATTGGGACGGTTATGATACGTGTTACACAGAAAGATATATGGGAACGCCGAAGGATAACGCCAAGGGGTATAAGGCGGCTTCGGTGATCGAGCGCGCCGATCGGATCAAAGGCGAGCTTTTGTTGATTCATGGAATGATCGACGAGAACGTGCATTTTCGCCATTCGGCGCGGCTTGTAAACGCTTTGATGCGCGCCTCGAGGCCGTTTCAGATGCTCGCGGCGCCCGATTCGCGCCACGGAGCGCGGCGCGAGGAGGACAGGAAATACATCGCCGAGCGGTCGGCGGCGTTTTTCGAATCGACGCTCGGGACGGCGATTTCGCGGTGAGCCGATTCGTTTCGGTCGAGCGGGAAAGCGATCGCGAATCGCGGGTCGTGAATGTTGGTGGGGGAAGAATCGATCGGTTATAGTGATCGATCTCTCCTGTGACACGGCGCGACGTCGAACGCTCGTCGTCGTGTCGACGATTCTTTCGCTGATGAATCCGAACCCGAGTGGGGAGCGCGAACCTTGCCCGTCCCGAACCGACCCGACCGGCTTTTTCGCCATGCGCGGAGCGAGGCGATCTTCATCGCGTCGTTCTGGCTGGCGTGCACGGTTTATTGTTGTGCGTATTGTTACATGTATGGATACATAACGCCTTCTCGTCCGCTTACGGAACGCGACGTGAAGCCGATCTGGGGCGTACCATCGTGGGTGTTCTGGGGGGTGTTCGTTCCCTGGTTGGTGTGCGGGATTGTGAACGTCGTTTTCTCGGCGTGGTTTGTGGCCGACGACGATTTGGGCGAGGAACGCGCGGCGCCGATCGCCGATCCCGGGGGAACGGAGGCCGACGTTGCGTGACATTTGGCGGGACGTTTTATCGACCGGGGGAACCCGCGCGGAATCGGCGGTTATATTCGCGGCGGAGGTCGGTTCCGAGCCGAAGGCGCTTGTCGCGCTCGTGGTGTTCACGATCGCCTCGTTGGGGTTGGGTGTGGCGGCGAATCGCTTCGTGGGTCGCGAGGCGGGTTTTTTGAAGAAGTATTTTTTGGGGAATCGATCGTTGGGGGCGTTCGCGGTGGCGCTGACCGCGGCGGTGATGAGCGGGGGGACGTTTCTCGGGTTTCCCGCGTTTGTATACGCATATGGATGGATCACGGCTTTGTGGATTGGTTCATACATGGTGGCGCCGCTGACGGTGCTGGGAGTGATGGGGAAGCGGATCGGCCGGATGGCGCGGCGGACGGGTGCGATCACGCTTCCCGATTTGTTTCGCGAGCGTTTCGGCAGTCCGACTTTGGGTTTGATCACGAGCGTGCTGGTGATGTTTTTTCTGACGTGTAATCTGATCCCCCAATTCAAGGCGGGGGGGGTGATCATGAAAAAGGTGCTTCCCGCGGCGGCGACCGATTGGGCGACGAGCCCTCCGAGCGATGATTTAGACATTAAAGTAGACCTTGATACGGGGTACATGATCGGGCTGACGATTTTCACGGCGACGGTTACGGCGTATACGGCTTACGGCGGATTTTTGGCGGCGGTTTGGACCGATGTTTTTCAGAGCGTGGTGATGGCGATCGGCGTTTTGATTTTGTTGCCTCTTTCGCTTTGGAGCGCCGGGGGGCTCGCCGCGGCGACGGCTCGCGGGGTTCACGACGCGGGGATCGGCTACGCGTTCGGTCCCGGAGCGGGGCGGAGCTTTCACCCGATCACGCTCGCGGTTTCGTTCTTCTTCATGTGGGCGATCACGTCGATGGGACAACCCTCGACGCTCGTGCGGCTGATGGCGTTTCGCGACACCCGCACGTTGCGTTACTCCATGATATACTTAACAATTTATAATTTTATTATCTATGTGCCGTTGATTTTGATTTTCATCGCGGCGCGGAGCGTCGTTCCGGGGTTGTCGAAGCCCGACGAGGCGATGCCGAGCCTGGTGATCAAGCTGGCGAATCCGTATGTGGCGGGATTGATCATGGCGGCGCCTTACGGGGCCGTTATGAGCACGGTGAGCGGATTTTTGTTGATCATCGCTTCCGGGTTGACGCGCGACGTGTACCAGCGGTTTCTCAGGCCCCACGCCTCGGAGAAGGAGATCGCGCTGATGGGGCACGTCGCGACGGTCGGAGTCGGCCTTGTGGTTGCGCTTGTCGCACTCCGTCCTCCCGAGTTTCTTCAATTGATCATTATCTTTTCGAGCGCCGGGATGGCCGCGGCGTTTTTGGTTCCCGCGCTCATGGGGGTGTATTGGCGTCGCGCGACCGCGGCGGGGGCGATCGCGGCCTCGCTCGCGGGTTCGGGGGTCGTGATCGCGCTTTACGCGTTGGGGATGTTGCCGATTGAGGGAACGATCGCGGCGCGGCTTTTGCCCGCGAACCCCGATATCGGCCCCGCTTCGAGCTTTCGGCCGTATTATTTGCTCGGTTTCGACCCCTGCGTGTGGGGATTGGCGAGTTCGCTCGTCGCGGGAATCGCGGTCAGTTTGTTTACAAAGCCTCCCGACGAGGCGCGATTGTCGCTCGTGTTCGACGACGGCCCCGCCGTCGAACCGAAGTTCGATCCGCCGAAGCGAGAAGTCGAATCGCGCGGTTCGGAGGAACCGGAAGCGCCGGCCGAACCTTCGGCTACCGAACGTCGAAACGAATGATCTCGATATCGGGCGACTTAAGTACATATTGTGAGGAGAATTGTGATGAAATCTTCGAATGTTTATCGAATCGCCGCGGTTCAGTTCGAGCCTCGGTTCGGCGACCGAGACGGCAATTTGGAGGCGATGATCGATCGACTGGCGACGGTCGACCGAGACGGTAAAACTCACCTCGTGGTGTTTCCCGAATGCGCGCTTTCGGGTTACGGCTACGCGAGCCGGGCCGAGGCGATCGCGAACGCCGAGCCGATTCCGGGACCCGCGACCGAGCGGATGACGCGAGCGTGTCGCGATCACGATCTGTTCGTCGTTTTTGGATTGCTTGAACGCGACGGCGATCGACTGTTCAACGCATGCGTTTTGACGGGACCCGAGGGTGTCGTCGGATCGTATCGAAAAATTCACATGCCTTATATCGGTGTCGATCGATTCGCCGATCCCGGGGACAGGCCGTTCGCGGTTCACGACGCCGGAGGCTTGCGCATTGGAATGCACATTTGTTACGACGGCGCTTTTCCCGAGAGCGGTCGCGTACTTTCGCTGCTCGGCGCCGATCTGCTCGTTTTGCCGACGAATTGGCCGCGGCACGCTGAATCCGCCGCCGAGCATATGATCTCTTGCCGAGCAATGGAGAACGTCGTCTACGCGGTCGCGGCGAATCGGATCGGCGAGGAGCGCGGTTTTCGATTCATCGGCCGCAGCTCGATCGCGGGACCTTCGGGAGAGATCCTCGCGACGGCGAGCGCCGATCGCGAAGAGATCCTCTTCGCCGATATCGACGTGACGAAGGCGCGATCGAAACGCCTGGTGCGCGTTCCGGGAGCGCACGAGGTCGATCGGATCGCCGATCGCAGACCCGATTTTTACCGTTCGTTGATCGAATAAAGCGAAGTCGTCTGATGAATCCATATCATTCATTTTGAATCGATTTTTTTGTTATTCGAAACAAGTTCTTTGGCGATTGAGAGTTTCTCGGTGAATCAGAGGATTCGAATACCCAGCCGATAAAGCTGATCGCGGTTTTCTTCCTGGGCGGCGCGGACCGGATCGAAGGATTCGGGCGCGGATCGAGCGTGCTCCGTCGCCGCCGCCGCGGTTTCGAGCTTCCGCGCCAGATCGTCGCGCTCGGAGCGGATTCGATCGAGTTCAACGCGAATCTCGGCGAGGGAATCTTCGCGTTCCTGGCGAGCTTCCTGGATCGACCAGACGGCTTGTTCAAGCTCGGCCGCCAAACCGGCCTTTTCTCTCGCGAGCCGATCGCGATCGCGCCCAATTAGATCGACATGCTCCATTAACTTTTGATGTTCATCTTTGAGAGCCTTATGATCGGCAAGCGACGAATCTGTCGATTCGCTCGCGTTCGCGAGCCGCGTTGCGTAATCGTTCCGCTCGTTTTCGATCGCCGCGAGGCGTTCGAGTGCTCGGTCTCGTTCTGAAATGAGAACTTCTTGTTCGGAGGCGAAATCATTCCGCTCGCGTTCGATCGCCGCGAGGCGTTCGAGGGCTCGGCCTCGTTCTGAAATGAGAGCTTCTCGATCGGAGGCGAATTCGATCCGTTCATTTTCGATCGCCGCAAGTCGTTCGAGTGCTCGGTCGCGTTCTGAAATGAAAACTTCTTGTTCGGAGGCGAAATCGTTTCGTTCGCGTTCGATCGCCGCGAGGCGTTCGAGGGCTCGGTCGCGTTCCGAAACGAGCGATTCCCTCTCGGCGGTGAAATCGTTGCTTTCACGTTCGATGTTCGCGATTCGTTCGAGTGCTCGGTCGCGTTCTGAAATGAGAGTTTCTCGTTCGACGGCGAAATCATTCCGCTCGTTTTCGATCGCCGCGAGGCGTTCGAGGGCTCGGTCGCGTTCCGAAACGAGCGATTCCCTCTCGGCGGTGAAATCGTTGCTTTCACGTTCGATGTTCGCGATTCGTTCGAGGGCTCGGTCGCGTTCTGAAATGAGAACTTCTCGTTTGGAGGCGAAATCGGCGCCTTCGAGTTCGATCGCCGTGAGGCGTTCGAGTGCTCGGTCGCGTTCGGTTGTGAGCGTTTCCTTGTCTGTAACGAGCGATTCTCGTTCGCCTCGAACGCGTTCGAGTTCGACTCGTAAACGCTCGACTTCGCTCGAGATCTCGGCGATCGACCCCTCGGCTTGCGAACGCCGCGCGTCGAGTTCGGCGCGAAGCGATTGATGCGATTCCTCAACGTCGACGATAAACGCACTCAAACGCTCGATCTCGGCGACTTTATCGTCGCGCTCGGCGCCCAGCCGTTCGAGTTCCGTTTGCGATTGCGCATGAAGATCTTTTGCTGTACGGAAATCGTCATATAAAAGCGCGTGCTGAGATCGGAGGCCGTCGAGCTCTTCGACGAACCGCGCGTTATCGGCTGCGAGGCTTTCGGAGCGTTCTCGCGATTGAGCGAATTCGGTTCGCAGTCGATCGGATTCGCCCCGGCTCTCGGTGAGTTCGCCGAGCAATCGTTCGAGCTCTTCACGATTGTTCGCGGATTCGTTCCGAACGCGTTCAAGTTCGTCGCGCATCGCGGTGAATTCGTTTTGTAATCGGTCGGCTTCTTCTCTCGCGGCGAAGGATTCGTTTTGAACGCGTTCGAGTTCGTCACGGGTCGAGGCGGATTCGGTTTGAATGCGTTCGATCTCTTCGCGCATCGCCGCGCATTCGTTTTGAACGCGTTCGAGTTCGTCACGGGTCGCCGTGTAATCGTTCTGTAAGCGGTCGAATTCTTGGCGGGATCGAAGAAAATCGTCGTTCAACGCCTCGAACCGTTCGACCGCGGAACGACGTTCGGCATTAACGCGCTCGAGATCTTGATTGAGAGAGACATTCTGTTCTAAAAGTTCTTTAACGCGTTGATCGTGTTCGACGGCGAGCGATTCCAGCCGTTCGCGAGTCGCGCGGGCTTCGTCTTCAAGGCGGTCGCGATCGGCTTTGATCGAGGAGAGTTCGAGGGAACGCGAAAGCTCGGTCTGTAAGTGATTTTCAACCGCGATCGTCCGCGCCTCCTGGAATTCGCCTCGCAGTTGCATCAACTCTTCAAGCTCGGCCTGGAGCCGACGTTCGAGCCTTTCGATCTGGTGCACCGCGGTCGGTAAAGGCTGAGGAACCTGCTTAGTCGCGGGATTGAGCGATCGCGTCGGGTCTTCCCCGGGCGCGTCCGATTCGCCGCGAGGCGATGCGGCGAACTCGTCGCCGATCGATCGAGGCTCGTTGATCCTGGAATCGTCGAATCGAGCCGAATCGACGCCGACGAACTCGCGACTGTCTCCGAGTTTAATCATCGGCTTGCGCGGTTTACTCGGTTTCTTTTCAACACGCGCCGACTCCGCCTCGGGTTTGTCGGTTCGTTTCAATTCGTCGTCGCGTCGCGTCGATCTCTGTTCGATCGATTCGGCTTGATTCGAAACCCCCTCGGATAAATCAGCGAGATTCGCATCCTTTTGGATCGATTCGGCACGAATCGAAGCGGCTTGATTCGCTTCGTTCTTTGATAAATCGATGAGATTCGCATCCTTTTGGATCGATTCGGCACGAATCGAATCGTCTTGATTCGCCTCGTTCTCTGATAAATCGACGAGATTCGCATCCTTTTGGATCGAATCGTCTTGATTCGCTTCGTTCTCTAATAAATCGGCGAGAATCGCATCCTTTTGGGTCGATTCGGCTCGATTCGTTTTCCTCTCGGAGAATTCGCCAAGAGTCGATTCGCGTTTCTTCGACTCGATCGCGGCCGCTTGAACATCGCGCTCCGAGTTTTCGGCTTTCGAAGTGGAATCGATCGAACCGAGATCGATCTGCTTGGAATCCTCATCGAAAACGCTCGGTTCCGCGATCACATGCGAATCCTCGGCGCGAAATACCGAATCGCATCGTTTGCACATCATCTTCCGTCCCAGATATTCGGGACGAATCTTTAATGCTTCATGACATATTGGACAAGTAATTCGAATGTGATTAGACATGCGGATTCTCCTCGGTTGTTCGCTCAAGGTCGCCGGTGATCGAATCGGTTTCGCCGAAAATGAAAAGGGATAAAAAAGCTTAACGCGCCCGCGTCAAAGTTCAAGGAAATTCCGGCATATGTGTTGAACGCGGATCGATTCCGGAAGCCGATCGATCCCAACCCGCCCGACCGGTTCGCGATCGAAACGCGCTCGATCGCCCGATCAAGCGTATGTAATCGATCGCGGCGGGGAAAATCGCGTTCAATCGCGCTCGAATAAGCGACGCCTTCAGAAACCGTTCGTCCGAAACCTTCTTCAAAAAGTGAAGGCTCGCTTCGAGCCGATTTTTCGATTGATCGCGGACGGAGATCCAAAGATCGCGGATCGTCGCTTGAAGGTCGAAAACGCGAACTCCGCTCGGAATCCGGAGCGAATCGATCTTGCGAGTCTTGATGCAAAGATCGCGGATCGTCGCTTGAAGGTCGACAACGCGATCGCGGCTCGGAATCAGGGTCGAATCGATCTTGCGAGTCTTGATGCAAAGATCGCGGATCGTCGCTTGAAGGTCGAAAACGGGTTCACTGACGCCGCTCGGAATCCGACGCGAAGCGAACTTGCGAGTCTCTTCAAGGCATGATGCTCGAAGAATCGAATCCCCTCGGTTAACGCTCGTTTCGGGGCGACGAAATAAAGGATCGACCGCGCACTTCGCGATCAAAGCCTTCAAGCCGAAGCCGTCCGCGAACGTGCGCGACTTCGACGGTCGAACGAGGGTTCGATCCAAAAAGTTATTGAATTTATCATCATACATAATCAAACTTTCTTAAAATTATTAACAAGTTCATTCGTAGAGAACGATAATCGCCTCGTTCACGCCGATCCTCGCGAAAAGCTCCGAGCGATCACGGCGAAACGTCGCGAAAGTCGCTCGTTCGGCGTTCGGTCGTCCTTGAAGAAGTTTTCAGGGGTTTCAAGCTCTGTAACGGGGCCCTCGATCTGGATTTTTACAGGTTTAACTTTTATGCGAGAATCTTTTTAACGACGGTTCCCGAGACGTCGGTCAGGCGTTGATCGCGGCCGCCGTGGAAATACGTGAGCCGTTTGTGATCGAAGCCGAGCAGGTGGAGGATCGTCGCGTGCAGATCGTGCACGTGCACTTTATCATCGGCGGCGGCGTAGCCGATCTCGTCGGTCGCGCCGTGGACGACGCCTCCCTTCACACCTCCTCCGGCGAGCCACGCGGTGAATCCCTTGGGATTGTGATCGCGTCCTTTGGCGCTCTGGCTCGTCGGCATCCGACCGAACTCGCCCGACCAAACGACGAGGGTTTCATCAAGCAGGCCCCGACGTTTCAAATCGGCGAGCAACGCCGCGATCGGCCGATCGGTCTCCTCGCAATGCAACGTATGATTTTTATCGACATCGCCGTGCGCGTCCCAGTTTTGATCGTTGTGACCCCCTCCCGAGTAAATCTGGATGAACCGGACGCCGCGCTCGACGAGCCGGCGCGCCAGCAGGCACTTGCGGCCGAAATCGGCGGTTCGTTCGCTGTTGAGGCCGTAAAGCTCTTTGGTTTCGGCCGATTCGGCGGAAAGATCGACCGCCTCGGGAGCGCTCGCCTGCATCCGGAACGCGAGTTCGTAAGACGCGATCCGCGCGGCGAGTTCGCTGTCGTGCGATCGCGACGCCTCGTGCGGAGCGTTAAGCCTTGAAAGCAGATCGAGCTGCCTGCGTTGCTCGTCGCGCGTCACCGGAGGACGCGGCGAGAGATCCAGAATCGGATCCCCCTGGGTTCGAAATTGCGTCCCCTGATAGGTCGCGGGCATGTAACCCGACGACCAATTGGTGGCGCCGTTGATCGGCCCGCCGCGCGGGTCGATCAAAACGACGAAGCTCGGCAAATCGCGGTTCGATGTCCCCAGGCCGTAGCCGACCCAGCTACCCAAACACGGTTTCCCCTGAAAAACCGAGCCGGTATTCATCTGAACAATCGCCGATCCGTGGGCGAAGCTGTCGGCGTACATCGAGCGGATGATCGCCATATCGTCGACTTGCCGAGCCAAATTGGGATACAAATCGGACACTTCGATCCCGCTTCGGCCGTACTTGTCGAAACGACGAGGCGTTCCCAACAAGGTCGCTTTGGCGACGCTTCCTTTCCGAACCTCGATATCGATCGTTTTCCCGTTTTTCTGATTGAGGATCGGCTTGGGATCGAACAAATCGACCTGTGAAGGCCCGCCGTACATGAACAAGAAAATCACATTCTTGGCTTTGGCGGGAAAGTGAGGCGTTTTGGGAGCGAGCGGATCGATCGCGAGCGGAGCGACCCCCTCGGCGCCCTCGGCTCGGCCGGCCCTGAAGCCGTCTTCGTGCAACAGCGCGCTCAGCGCCAGGCCCGTGAAACCGCAGCCCGTCCTCCAAAGAAACTCGCGTCGCGTTCGTCCGCAAGGCGTCATCGATCGGGCTCCGGTTCAGCGGGTTTCCAGGAAAATCAAAGAATACACAATTCAATCAACCGTTGAAAACTCGTTGCAATTGAGCAACACGAGGCAAAACGCGCGAAGCGCCTCGAACCGCGCCGCGGAGCGGTCTTCGGGTTTGGGACGACGGCGAATCAGCGCGGCTTGCTCGTCGAGGAACGAAAGCGAATCGCGCAGTTCGGTTTCGTTCGGCGATCGCGCGAGCGCGAGCCGAAAACCTCGTTCAACCTGCGCCGCTTGATCGTCGCCCACTTCTCGCGTCAGCCGTTCGGCGAACCGCCTCGCTTGTTCATGTAAAAACGCGCTGTTAAGTAACGTGAGCGCCTGGGGGGCGGTCGTCGTCACGGCGCGACGCGGGCACGGCTCGGACGTGTCGGGAGCGTCGAGGACCTCGAGCTCGGGGAGGGGTAACGATCGTTTTACATGAACATAAATGCTTCGTCGCGCCGCCGATTTTTCGTCGGAGGGTCCCCAGCCGCTTCCCGGCCGCGATTGTCTGGCGAGAACTTCGGGAGCGATCGGCGGGGTGACGCTCGGTCCGCCGATTTCGAGATTGATCGCCCCCGAAACCGCCAGGATCGAATCGCGGATCGCCTCGGCCTCGAGCCGGAGCGGCGGCCTGCGCCACCAGAGCGAATTCTCGGGATCTTTCTCGTTCGAGGCTTCGTTCCATTCGAGGGAACGCCGATACGTTGAAGACGTAACGATCAACCGATGAATCGGCTTAAGCCGACCTCCGTTGGAAATCAGCTCGGAGGCGAGCCAATCGAGCAGTTCGGGCTCGCTCGGCTCCTCGCCCATCACGCCGAAATCGCTCGGCGAGGCGACGATCCCCTTGCCGAAATGATGCTGCCATAAACGGTTAACGATCACACGATACGTAAGCGGATTGCGCGGGCTGACGATCCAACGCGCGAGCGCCAGCCTTCTGCCCGTCGTCTTTCCCCCCTCGGGAGGCGTTATCTTCGGCGTTTCCGAATCGATCGCCGAAAGAAAACCGGGAGAAACCTCGGCGCCTGGTGAGTGCGCGTCGCCTCGAATCAAAAGATGCGTCGCGGGAGAACTCGGCCCGTCGTCGGTGACGGCGAGCGCACGCGGCAAAGGCGCGGGACGATCGGCCTCGACCTCGGCGATCGCTCGCTCAAGCTCGGCCAAACGCTTCTTTTCGTCGCCGCTCAATCGAGCCGAAACGTCGTCGGGCTTAACCTTCAGTTTCGCTTTCGCTTTTCGCGCGAGCGATTTCTGCTCGGAATCTCGACGATTCTCAGGGGTTTGAAGCGCCGCGAGCGTGTCGTTATCAAGCGCGGCGAGCCGCTCGGCTTCGAGCCGCTTGGCGACGGGCTCTCGAATCGATTCGAGCTTCTCCCGCAACGGCCTCAGACGCTCCTCAAACCGCGCGACTCTCTCTTGATAAAGCTTCCGCTCGGCGTCGGTCGCGAGATCGAGTTCAATGCTGTCGAGATCGCCCCGTTTGAAACGCCGCGCCGGGGTGAAGAAAGATAAAAGCTTGTAATAATCTTTTTGAGTGATCGGATCGAACTTGTGATCATGACATCGCGCACAGTGGACGGTCAGTCCCAGCATCGTCGTGCCGACGGTTTTCACAAGATCGTCGAGCTGGTCGAATCGGTCCATCACGGGGTCGGCGGGTTCGTCGTCGACAAGCCCCACGCGAAGCATTCCCGTGGCGATTTTGGAATCGGCGGACGCCCCCGGCATCTCG
This sequence comes from Planctomycetota bacterium, assembly GCA_021791715.1. Taxonomy (GTDB): domain Bacteria; phylum Planctomycetota; class Planctomycetia; order Isosphaerales; family Isosphaeraceae; genus JAKBCQ01. The sequence continues at coordinate 18,063 of JAJYWB010000041.1, forward strand.
TCGCCGGCGAGCTGCGCCGTCACGAATTGATCGTAAGGCGTGTCGCGATTGAGCGCCCGCACAACCCAATCGCGGTATTTCCAGGCGTCGGGCTTGGGATCGTCGCGCTCGTAACCGTGCGTTTCGCCGTAGCGAACGAGATCGAGCCAATGCCGGCCCCAGCGTTCGCCGTAATGCGGGCTCGCGAGCAAACGATCGATAACTCGTTCATACGCGTCGGGGCGATCGTCTTGCAAAAAGGCGTCGATCTCCTCGGGAGTCGGCGGCAGACCGATCAAATCGAAAGTCACACGCCGAATCAACGTCCGGCGATCGGCCTCGGGAGCGGGCTTAATTCCGTTCTCCTCAAGCCCTTGAGCGATGAACGAATCGATCGGATTGCGGATCGGCGCGGCGTCTTTCGCCTTCAACGACGGAGGATCGGGGCGAGAAACCGAACGGAACGCCCAATATGTTTCATCGGCCGCGTAAGCGAGCGAAGAGACCCCAAGAACGAGCCCCAGGCCGATCACGAAGAGAGAACAAACTGTTCGAGACGGTTGATTCATGGCGGGACCGCTCGCTTGGGCCGATTGTTTATCTGGTGTTGGATTTTACGAGACGCCGACGATCATTGCAAGCTTCGTCTTATATCGGTTGTGGACGCCAAGATAAAACAAGATCGCGGAAAACCGAGTTTAATTGATTTCGGCGCCCGCTCGGCGCGAACAACGCATCGAAAAAAAGCCCGCTCGAATTTTGGAACGACACGCGAACCTCCTCGAATTTAATCGAGAACGAAGAGGTTAAAACACGCACAAAAATCGGCGCGAAGCGATTCCACAAGTTCGGAACGAAACGTACGGTAAAGTAAAAATTCGACACGTTCCGATATTTTGAAAAAGCTTTCAAAGCGTTCCGAACAACAACTTTTTAACGGAACCTCCGGCGGGGATCGCCGAGCGTCACGTGGACTCCGCGTCGTCTTGATGCGTGAAATCATTAAAAAGATCGCGTCGAACGTCGGTATCGGGTTCGGCCGCGGGCGGATTGGGCGCGGCGAACGTTCGATCGGTAAAGTGCGCACGTGGATTGAACGGATCGTCATTCATTGAACAGAAAACGTCATGGCGATGTTCGATCAGCCGTCGCTCAATCTCCGATTTGGTCACGATGTTTCGTCGGTCGAATCGCCGTCGAATTGAGCGATCTCCCGGTTCGGTCTTAAGCGACGCCTCCGTTCGGTCGAACTCCTCCGTCGCGGTTTCGCCGATCGATTCGATCGGGCGTGAAGACGTTACGGTATCTTGAAAATCGGCGGACAAGCACGCGTCGATCGCGGAACACGCGACCCGATCGATCTCGAACGATCCTCGGTCGACCTTGAACGATTCTCGATCGACGTTTGAACGAGATTCGATAGGTATCCGATCCGATCGTTCGCTTGGAATCGGGTATCGATTTGAGCGGGCAAAGTCGTCGGCGATCAGGTCGCGGATCGACACGCGCTCACGATCGTTCGCGTGCTTTTCGCGATCGCGGCGGAAACCACGCAGATCTTGCATCGATTTCGAGAACAATCTTGCAAGATGCGCTTCGTAGCGGCAAAGCGCCAAGCATTCTTTGGATTCCAGGGCGATCTCGCCCGAATCGATCCGAGCCGAGCGAGCCGTCGCGATCGCTTCGATTTCGAGCAGAGTCGTGACGATTCGGTCGACGAGTTCGATCTCGAAGGCGCCCGATGGAGCGAGATCGTCGATCAACCGCGCTCGTTTCCGTTGTGTCGAAACCTGCGACGAATCGTCGTTCGGCCGGGCGCGGTCGTCGTAACTCGCTTCAAACGGGCTGAAATCGGCGTCGTCCGGCGAAAAAACAGGGTTGTCGATCAAGCCTTCCGAAAGGCGCGAATCGATTCGGGTCACCAAACGTGAGGAGGAGTCGGTCGTGTGAAACATCGCCGGAATCCTTAAAAAGAAAGACAAAAAGTGAAGGACAAAACAAATTCAAGCTTACAAGCACGGGCTTTTTTCGCCCTGGAATGATGATACGAGGTCGATACCGATAACGCAAGAGAAAAATCTAGAAATTGCAAAAAAGCTCGCGGTTTGGGTGCGGAAGCGATCGCGCCGCGGGTTTCGATGAAATGTCGGCTAAAACGTGGGTTTGATTCCAACGCGAGTCGACTGGCGAAGCCGAATCGTCGTCGCTATGATTCGTTTTTGTACACGACGACGATCGATTCGAGCCGGAACGACGCGAGCGGGGGTTTTGAATGGCGGATGTATGGAGTGATGAGCAAATAAGGTCGCTCGCTCCCGATCCCGCCTCGGCTCAGGCGGGCTTCGAGCTGGCGAATTCGGGTCGATTCGCTCGCATGGGGAAAGCGACGAACGCGATTTGGGGGGAATGCCTGGGAAGCGGTAAAAAACCGTATCAGATCAAGATCGACCTCGGCGAACCCGCTTATGCTTGCTCGTGCCCGAGCCGAAAGTTTCCGTGTAAGCACGCTCTCGGTCTTTTGATGATTTGGAGCCGAAATCCCTCCTCGGTGATCGCCGAAGACCCTCCCGATTGGGTATCGAGCTGGCTCGAATCGCGGGCGAATCGAGCCGAGAAAAAAGCTTTGGCGGCGAAAGACGCTTTGAATCAAGAAGCGACGAAATTCCGATTGGAGGTCGATTCGGGCTCAAAGGTCGATCGAGTCGAATCCACCGCGAAGAAAAAGCGCGACGCGGCGCGGAACGCGAGCGTGGTCGCGGGGCTCGACGAACTCGACGTGTGGCTCGCCGATCTCGCGAGGCGAGGGCTTGGAACGCTTCCGAACGAAACGAAGAGCGTTTGGGACGAGCGAGCGCGGCGGATGATCGATTCGAAAGCGCCCGGCGTCGCGCGGCGGCTGCGTTTAATCGAATGCATACCATTAACGGGCGAGAATTGGAGCGTCTATTTACTCGATCGACTCGCCGAGTTGCACGCGATCGCCGAGGGTTTTCGAAGGATCGATTCGCTGCCGCCTCCGGTTCAAGACGATCTTCGCGCGGTCGTCGGCGTAACGGTCGATCAGGGTTCGCTCCGCTCGGGCGCGGGAGTTCGCGATCTGTGGAGCGTCGTCGGCCGAAGCGTCGAGATCGACGATCGCTTGCGGACGCGACGAACCTGGCTCGTCGGTCGGTCGACGAATCAACCCGCGCTCGTTCTGGATTTCGCCTTCGGCGCCGCCGCGTTTCCTCCGCCGCTTCCCGTCGGCGCCGCGGTCGACGGGGAACTCGTCTTTTTTCCCGGATCGGTTCCGCTACGCGCAATTATGAAAGAAGGCGTTCAATCGATAACCGCCGATCCCGATCCTTTCCCCGGGGTTCGTTCGATCGATCGCGCCTTACTGGGTTACGCCGGCGCGCTCGGCTTGAATCCATGGATCGAGCTTTATCCATTTGTTCTCAATCATATTACATTAATACGAATTAACGGTTCTTGGTTTGCGCGCGACGAAGCCGGAGCGATCGTTCCGATTTGCGGAAGTTTCCAGCACGGTTGGGGGTTGTTGGGATTAACCGGAGGGCGACCGTTCGATCTCGCCGCCGAGTTCGACGGCGAAACGCTTGAACCCCTCGCGTGCCGGTTCGAAGGCGCCGTTCGGTCGCTTGCGCGCGACGATTACCCGCCGCGAGGAGCGGGATCTCCCGCGTTCGTCGCTCCCGCCGACTCGGCGCGAACGTTCCTCGAACTCGCCGCGTCGGCGCTCGTCGGCGTCGAACGCAAGCCCCCGCCCAAACCTCCCCGCTTCGTCGCCGAATCGATCAAGGGATTCGATGAACATAATAAAACGAAATACCTTTATGATCTTGCGTTCACAACTTCAATCACGGCGAAGATCGGTCGAAAACCGCCGCTCGATCCGAACCCTCCCGAACCCCCTTGCGAACCCGACGCGATCCCGCCGTGCGGTCGAGACGCGGCGCGGCGATTGCTCGATATGATCGCCGGCAATCAAGATATTTATATTAAGGAATGGCTGCAAATTCTGAAACGATCCGGCAAACGCGTTCTCGAAGGCGCGGTCGCGCCGCTGTTGGCTCGCGGGGTGAAAAACAAGCAATTACAACCCGATATTCGCGAGGCGATCGGCGAACGGGGTCGCTGGCTCGCGGCGCGGAATCCCGATTGGAGCTACGCGGTCGTCTCTCGCTCGGGCGAATCGGATTGCGACGAGAAATGGCGCACGGGTTCGAGGGACGAGCGGATCGCCGCTCTTGAAGCTTTGCATGAAAGCGAACCGGCGCGTGCTCTCGAACTTTTACAATCGACCTGGAAGACCGAATCGGCCGACGACCGCGCGCGATTCGTCGCGGCGTTGCGCACGGGTTTGTCGATGAGCGACGAGCCGTTTTTGGAATCGACCCTCGACGATCGGAGCGCGAACGTCAGGCGCGAAGCCGCGGGGCTCCTCGCTCGCCTTGTCGAATCGAGATATTGCGGGAGGATGATCGAACGCTTAAAGCCGCTTGTTTCTTGGAGCTGGGGGAAGCTTAAACTCGAACTTCCCGGCGCGATCGAGCCGTCGATGTTTCGCGACGGTTTGGGAGAAACTCCCGAGGGAAAAGCGAATCGCGCTGCGGCGATCGGCGATCGATCGGGGCTTTTGCAGGCGATCGTCGCGGTTTGTCCAATCGGCTTCTGGACCGAGAAGTTCGAGGTCGAAGCGGCGAAAATCGTTCGCGCCGGATTGAAAAGTGAACACGCCGACGCGCTCCGAAGAGGTTGGTGCGCGAGCGCCGCGAGGGCCGCCGACCTAGCGTGGGCCGAGGCTTTGCTTATCGAATTTCACTCGCATGATTATAACTTGTATGATCTCAATCAATACGCGGAATTGCTCGGCGTTCTCTCGCCTTCCAAAAGAGACGCGTACTTATGCGAGAGATTGAATCGAGACGCTGGACCGTTGCGATCGGATCGGTTTTCGTTCAAGCTGATCGAGCGTTTCGCCCGGCCGATCGGGCTCGAACCTGCGCGGTTGATTCATGATAAATTCAAGTTTTCGATCGACGACGTTTCGATGCGCGACCCGAAACGGTTCGATCACGCTTTGGCGGCGTTCATTCCCGAACTCGCGGCGATCGTTCCGGTCGAACTGTTCGACGAGATCGAGATCGGCGAAGCCGCGATGATGAGGACGTTCGGATACTCTTATGAAGAATCGTATCGGAAATTTATTGAACGCTTGGCGTTCCGCCGAGCGATGTATAAGGAGCTTATGTAAATGTCTGTAAAATCGGATTCGAAAGATTCTCGGGGAAAGAACGCGGGGGGGCGAGGCGCGGCGGATTCGGCTGCGAATGGGGGCGATAAAGCGTCCGAGGGGGGCGACGACGGCGCGGGCTTGAAATCGGAATCGAATACGGTCGCGGCGGCGATCGATCGGCGCCGGCGGCGCGCCGAGGAGGAGTTCGCCCACGAACTCGCCGAACTCGAACGCCGCGACGATCGAAAACGTCCGCCGCGGTGGAGGCTCTCTCCTCGGGCGGTCGCGTCGTATCTGATGGGAGAAAAGCTTGAAAACGGTTTTATCGTTACGCCCAAGTATATCGGTAATCGTCGATTAATAGAGATCGCGATCGCGACGCTCGCGACCGATCGCGCCTTGTTGCTTTTGGGGGTGCCGGGAACGGCGAAGAGCCGGGTTTCGGAACATCTCGCCGCGGCGATCTCGGGAGATTCGACGCTGCTCGTGCAGGGGACCGCGGGAACGAGCGAGGAGTCGATCCGCTACGGCTGGAATTACGCGCTCTTGCTCGCCGAGGGACCGTCGCCGCGGGCGATCGTTTCGAGCCCGATCCTCCGCGCGATGACCGAGGGGAAAATCACTCGCGTCGAAGAATTAACGCGCATCCCCGCCGACGTGCAAGATTCTTTAATCACAATTTTATCCGAGAATACGTTACCCGTTCCCGAGTTGGGGATCGAGATCCCCGCCGCCAAGGGGTTCAACGTGATCGCGACCGCGAACAACAAAGATAAAGGTGTGAACGAGCTTTCCAGTGCTTTGAAACGTCGGTTCAACACGGTCGTGCTGCCGACTCCCGCGACCGAGGAGGAGGAGGTCGAGATCGTGCGAAGCCGGGTTGAAAGCCTGGGTCGAGCGCTCGAACTTCCCGCCGAGCCCGCGGGGATCGACGAGATCCGCCGCGTCGTCGCGGTGTTTCGCGAACTTCGCGAAGGGGTGACGAGCGACGGCAAGACGAAGCTCAAACAACCGACGGGAACGATGAGCACCGCCGAGGCGATCTCGGTGCTCAATCATGGGCTCTCGCTCGCGGGACACTTCGGCGACGGCGTTCTTCGCGCCGGCGACGTCGCCGCGGGGCTCGTCGGTGCGATCGTGAAAGATCCCGTTCAAGACCGCGTCGTCTGGCTCGAATATCTTGAAACCGTCGTCAAAGAACGCGACGGTTGGAAAGACATGTACCGCGCGTGCCGGAACGTGACTTCATAATACTATATATTATGAATAATCGTATGATTAGCAATTAGGTTACATTATTTTATTACGCTGACACATACGGCGATTTTATGGGGATAAGTGAAGACGAAAGCACGAACGACGGCGACGACCGCGGACGCGATCCCGCGGGGGAATCCGAGGTTTTCGTGCTGGGCGTACGGCATCACGGACCGGGATCGGCGCGGAGCGTCGTGCGCGCGCTCGAGGCGATCGAACCCGATTCGGTGCTGATCGAGGGTCCTCCCGACGCCGATTCGCTGATTCCGCTCGCCGCCGATCCCGCGATGAAGCCTCCCGTCGCGCTTTTGGTTTATCGCGTCGATCGTCCCCGAAGCGCCGCGTTTTATCCGTTCGCCGAATTTTCGCCCGAGTGGCGCGCGATCGTCTTCGCTCTCGAACGAGGCGTCCCCGTGCGCTTTATGGATTCTCCCTTAAGCGCTCGCGGATTCGACGACGACGATTCCGACGAAAAGCCGAACGTCTCCGCTCCCGATAACGAATCGGAGAATCCTGATGTTCAAGAATCTCAGGAACATGAGAATAAAGAATCGATAAAGATTCGAAGAGTCGCTCGAATCGATCCGCTTCAGGAGCTCGCCCTTGCCGCGGGTTACGACGACGGTGAGGCTTGGTGGGAGGACGTCGTCGAACACAGGCGCGACGGCTTTGATCGATTCGAGTCGATCGTCGAGGCGATGGCCGAGATTCGTTCGGCGTTCGCCGATCGAAGCGACGACCCCGACGAGCGTATTCGAGAAGCGAGTATGCGAAAGATCATTCGATCCGAGCAATCCGAAGGACGAAGGCGGATCGCTGTCGTTTGCGGAGCGTGGCACGCCCCGGCGCTCGTCCCGAGCGCGTGGCCCGGGGCGAAGGACGACGCCGCGGCGTTGAAGCGATTGAGGAAGATCAAAACCGCGGCGACGTGGATTCCCTGGACGCACGGCAGGCTGACTCGGGCGAGCGGCTACGGCGCGGGGATCGCTTCTCCAGGATGGTATGAACATTTATGGACGGCGCCCGATCGAGTCGTCGACCGCTGGATGGCAAAAACCGCGCGGCTGTTGCGAACCGAGGGGCTCGAGGCCCCGACGGCGAGCGTGATCGACGCGGTTCGGCTCGCCGACGCGGTCGCGGCGCTTCGCGGCAAGTCGCCGCCGGGGCTCGACGAACTCGTCGAGGCGACACGCGCCGTCTTTTGTTTTAATAACGATATACCGTTACGGCTGATTCATAAAAAATTGATCGTGGGAGAGACGATCGGCGGAGTTCCGGGCACGACTCCGCGCGCTCCGCTCCGCGAAGATTTCGAGCGGCTGCGGAAAAAACTCAGGCTCGTCGCTTCTCCCGATCTCACGGTTCGCACCCTCGACCTCCGCGACGCGAACGACCTGGAACGGAGCCGGTTTTTGCATCGGCTCGCTCTTATGGGAATCGATTGGGGATCGTTAACATATGCCAATACAAAAGGAACGTTCAAAGAGGCCTGGGAGCTCGCGTGGCGCCCCGAATTTGAGATCGACCTGATCGAGGCGGGCGCGTGGGGTTCGACGATCGTCGACGCGGCGACCGCGAAGGCGTGCGATCTCGCCGAACGCGCGTCCGACCTGCCCAAACTCGCCGAACTCGTCGACCGGGCGATCGTCGCCGATCTCGCCGCGGCGGTCGAACCGATTATGAAACGGTTTGAAGACAAAGCCGCGGTCGTCGGCGATGTCGATCAACTTATGAACGCGCTTCCTCCGCTCGCGAATCTGGCTCGGTACGGCGACGTGCGGGGATCGGATTTCCGTCTGATCGCGCACGCGACCGACGCGATGATCGCGCGGATCGGAGTCAACCTCCCTCCGGCGTGTCTCGCGCTCGACGACGACGCCGCGACCGCGACGGTCGAAGCGATCGTCAAGGCCGACGCGGCGATTCGATTGATCGATAAACCGGAACACGTTCATATCTGGACCGACGCGCTCTTGAAGATCGTCGACGCCGAGCGGACGCATCGCAAAGTATCGGGAAGGTGCTGTCGCATCCTCTTCGACGCCCGCTCGATCGAAGCTCTGGACCTGGAACGGAGGATGTCGCTCGACGTTTCCACGACCGTCGAGCCCGACCGAGCCGCGGCGTGGATCGAGGGTTTTTTCAAAGGGAACGGCGATTTGCTCTATTACGACGACTCGCTCTTCGCGATCGTCGACGATTGGCTGGGATCGATATCGGAAGAATCGTTTATTAATCTCGCGCCGATCCTCCGCCGTACGTTCGCCGATCTCGACGCTCCGCTGCGGCGCAACCTCGGCGAAAAGGCGAGGGAGCTGTCCGATTCGCGTCGCGACGACGGATCGAAACGAACGGCCTCACGGCGAACCGGCGAAGCGACTTCGGGGCGAGCCGAAGACGACCGCGATCGCAACGCTTTCGACGCGAGTCGCGCCGCTCTCGTCGCGCCGCTCGTCGCTCGCCTGCTCGGGCTCGAATACATTGGAAACGAAGAATCGATTGAGAATAAAAAGGTAAAGGAATGAAAGAAACAAGTGAGATTGAAGAACGTTTAAAGCGATGGCGGATCGTTTTGGGGGGAGCCGCACGCGACGGCACGGGGGTGACGCTCGACGGCCTCGACGCCGAGATCGACGCGGCGCTTTCGACGCTTTACGACGCCGACGAGAAGAGTAAACGGGGAGGGTTCGGAGCGTCGGCGCCGCGGGTGGCGCGTTGGCTGGGGGACGTTCGAAAATATTTTCCGACATCCGTTGTGAAACTGTTGCAAAAAGACGCGATTGAACGGTTGGATTTGAAACATTTGCTCAAGCAACCCGAATTGCTCAAGGCGGTCGAGCCCGATATTCATCTGGTCGCGAACATTCTGGCGCTTAAATCGGCGATGCCCGCGGCGACTCTCGAGACGGCCCGCGGGGTGGTTCGGACGGTCGTCGAAGCGATCGAGGCGAGGCTCGCCGATCGCGTGAAACAGGCCGTTCTGGGAGCTCTCGATCGATCGACTCGGAATCGCAGGCCGAGATATTCCGAGATCGACTGGAATCGAACGATCCGCGCCAATTTGAAGCATTATCAACCGTCTTATCGAACGATCGTTCCCGAAATTCGACTGGGGAGCGGCCGAACGCGGCGATCGATGCGAGATATCGTATTATGTGTGGATCAAAGCGGGTCGATGGCGAATTCGGTGGTTTACGCGGGGATCATGGGCGCCGTGCTAGCGAGCCTTCCCGCGGTCTCGACGCGAGTCGTCGTGTTCGACACGTCGGTCGTCGATCTGACCGACGAGATGAGCGATCCCGTCGAGCTCCTTTTCGGCGTTCAACTCGGGGGCGGGACCGATATCGCAAGGGCTCTTACGTATTGCGAAGGCGTGATCGCTCGACCCGCCGAAACGATCCTTATCTTGATCAGCGATTTATTCGAGGGGGGCGAGCGATTGAAGATGTTTGAGATCGCCGCTCGGTTGGTGTCGGCGGGCGTTCAGATGATTTGTCTTTTATCGCTCGCCGACGACGGCGCGCCGTGCCACGATCACGCCGCGGCTTCGGCGTTCGCGTCGCTTGGGATCCCCGTTTTCGCGTGCACCCCCGATCTTTTTCCCGAGATGCTCGCCGCGGCGATCGCGCGCGACGACGTCTCGCGGTGGGCTTCGGATCGCGAGATCACGACGGCGCGCGCCGACGTCGACCGATTCGATCTCCCGATCGAATGATCGGATCGATTCGCGTCGCACGCGTCGAACCTCGCAAGGATTCGATTATCGAGCCGCGAACGCGGGTTCGAATCGATCGCGGCTCGGCTTTAATAAATGCGAATTTATTTCATAAAATCATTCTACAAGAACTTGATCATTCTTTGTGATTCTGGAAAATTTTGGATTCTTCTCGATCGGTTCTCGCGTCGGAACGGTCGAAGCCGCCGCCGGCCGATCGGTCGATTCGACCGCTTCGCGCGGCGGCTTGATCGACAGGATCGCCGCGACGACCGCGAAATACCACGCGGCGATTCCAAGACCCTCCATTCCGTACGCGCCCGTCCATTGTTTGGTGAGAAAATAAACCCATGTTAGCGCAGGGGGAAAGATCGCCGCGACGATCGCGGTTTTCGTCCGTCCCGCGAGCGCGAGAACGCGGGGAGCGAATAACGCGGCGGGAAGCATAAACACAAAATAATGTCGATACGCGACCGGCGAGACGAGGACGATCGCCGTCGACGCGAGCCCGAAAGTCGCCGCGCGGCCGGCGAAGTCGCCGCGACGAATCGTCAAAAGCGAAAGGAGCGCGAGGAGCGCCAGGACGACCACGCGGGCGATTAGCACCACTCCGCGGGTGAAATGATCGGCGCGTCGACGCTCGGCGATCTCTCGCACCGTGTCCATCCATTCGTCGCGCGTTTGCTTGTTAAAATCGGCGACGGGTCCGCCGCGCAGTTTGGCCGCGAGCAAAAACGAGGCGTTCGAAAGGCTCTGATTCGTTCCCGTGTCGATGTCGAATTTGTTGGCCTTGCCGGCGTCTTGATTAAAAACCATCTTGCGCAACCAGGTTTTTGTATGCTTGATCGTATCGCGACCGCCGACGCACGCCGCGGGGAAAAGGAACGCGAAAAAGAAGACGCCGAAAGCGAAACCCGCCGAAACCGCGAAAGCCGATCGCGCCCTCCCGCCCCGCTCCGATTCGCCCGGGAATTCGACCCTCGATGAAGAGCCGATCTTTTTGGTGAAAAACCATTCGCCCCACAATTGTATGATTAAGAACCCGACCGGGAGCGCCGGGACGAGCTTCATGACGACGGGAGCGGCGAGCGTGAATCCGCCGAGGATGCGGAGCGCACGCGAGCTTCCCGTGAGGACGAGTCGATATCCGAGCAACAGGGGATAAACGAGCGCGATCCCAAGCTGGCCGCGCTGCAGGCATTCAAGAGCCGGCAAAAAGACGGTGAGCGCCGCGCAGACGCCGATCAATCGCGCGGGAATTGTTCGTCTCGCGAACCCGCTTCGATCCATCTGAGCGTCGAGCCCGTTCCAGATTTTACGGCACTCGAAATAACACCCGAAGGCCGCGGCGACGCTGATGATAAACCAAACCGACACCTGATCTTCGGTCGCAAGTTTCGCCAGCGGTGAAACGAGAATCGCGAAGAGGGGCGGATAAAGATAATACCAATGTCTCACATTGGTCGCTTCGTATGGATCGCGACCGTCGAAGAACGCGGCGCCCGCGGCGGTGTAGACGGTGAAATCGGTCATGTGCGCGTCTTCGCGGCCGGGGACGACCCTCCCGCGGCGTCTCACGTCGACATAACCCCATACCGCCAGCGCGATCACGAGGACGATCGCGACGTCGCGAAAGCGAATTTCGGCGATCGAGCGCGGATATCCCCACCATTCAATCAGACGCCAAACCCACGAGGTCGATTTCTCCGGGACGATCTTCAACGTTCGAACCTCCCTGTTCGAGCCCCCCGGGGCGGATCGCGATTCTGGGGAAGGGCTCGGTTCCGTCAAGACGTCTTCGGCTCGTCGCGGCTCGAAAATTGAGAAACGACCGATTTTCCTCGCGTATCGTCGCTTGTTCAACACGCAAATCCGGCGAAGATATCGTCAAGCATAGCGATCTTGTAACCGATCCGCACGATCAAAATGAGCGTTCTCGTCGTCGTTTCGCTCGTTCTTCACACATGCCCATTGATCGTGATCGAAGCTCGAAACCCGCCGGCGATCTCGGCGATTAAACCGTCGGAGCGCGTCGGAAACCTTGGTTCGTCGCCAAAATTGTTAAACAAGAATTGAAAAATCTCGACCCCGAGGCTTTACCTGGAGGGGTCGGAGACGATAGAATGCGGTTGGAAACGATGTGAATCAGGTTCAAAACGTGTTTTGGCTGGATGGATCACCCGCCCCCGCCCGATGTTCGCCGACCCGCGATTTGATCGTTTTGGTGTCGATAATCGCCGGCCCCGCGCGATCGCTTTTGCTACAATGAAACAAGCTCGCTCCGATGGCGTTGCGAGAGGGCGCGAAGCTACCCGCCGGGCGTCGCAAGTGTAACGACCGTCGATCGCGATTCGAGGCAAAGTTGATATGACGACGCTGACAACCCCCCGTCGCGATGAAAAATACGTCGATCCCGATCCGGTCGTGCGGGCGTTCACCGCGGTGTATCACTTTTTGGCGTCGCTCAAGCTCGCGGTGTTCAGCCTGGCGACGCTCGCCGCGGTTTTGGCCTACGCGACGTTCTTTGAGTCGTGGTACGGAACCGCGGCGGTGCAAGAATGGATTTACAAAAGCCCCGGGTTCGCGATTCTGCTCGCTTTTCTGGGGATGAACATCCTCTGCGCGGCGCTCATACGTTATCCATGGAAGCGCAGGCAAACGGGATTCGTGATCACGCACGCGGGTCTTTTAACGGTGCTCGCGGGTTCGTTCATCACCCTCACGCTGGCCGACGAGGGGCAGGTGGCGCTGCTCGAGGGGGAAAAAACGTCGACTCTCGCGCGGATCGATTATCCGACGATCAGGGTTCGGCCGCTCAATCCCGAGACGGGCGAGCCCGAGTCGGAATATTCGTTGCCGTTTCGACCGACGACGTTCAACTGGTTCGCCGGTCGGCCCCGCCCGCGCGGCTTCTTCAAAAATATTGCAAATACGTTAACATTTGGATTGTTTGATAATTTTGACCCCAAGGTCGACGTGCTGACGCCTCCCAAGGCGCCGTTTAAGTTCGCGGTCAAGGCGCATTATCCCGCCTCCGAGCCTCGGTTCGTGCATACCGAGGTCGAAGGGGGCGCGGCGATGATCAAGGCGAGCCTGATGATCAAGCCTCCCGGGGCGATCACCGCGATGGACGCTCTCGAAGACCCCGCCGACTCGTGGGTCGTCGCCGATCGGCGGTTTTATCGCGCGAGCAAGAACGTCGGCATGGCGATGTTCGCGTTTCAATATGTGGATTCCGACGAGAAGGTGAACGAATTTCTTTCGCCGGTCGAAAATCCGGGCCCTCAGGGAACCGCTCGGATCTCGTATCGCGATTCGAGCGGCAAGCCGCGGGTTTTCGATTGGCGGCTGGGCGATCCCGCGTTCGAGGCGCCGAAGCGGCTTCCCGATAGCGACCTCACGATCACGTCGGTCGTTCCTGAAACGTTCCCTTCGGATTCGCTTCCGGGGGGTTCGCGTGAGAATTTGATGGAGGTGACGGGGGAGCGCGATCTCGACCTTGTGATCGTGAAGATCCGCCGCGGCGACGGTCCCGAAATCGTCCATTACGGCTGGTTGATGCTGCCGATGGTGCCCAACGTGATTCCAGGACGCGACGGCTCGAACGTCGAACCGCTAGCGCGGGTGACGTTCCACCGATCGCCGATCGAACCGACGCGAACCCGCCGGCTCGGCTTCGTCGAGGTGATCGGAACTCCCAAAGGCAAGTTATATTATCGTGTCTTTACACGCTCGGGAATCAAGGGGTTGAGCGAGTTGAAATTGGGCGAGAGCGTGCAAGTTTTGGGGGGTGATAAATCGCCGATGTCGGGGGTGTTGCGGGTCGACAAATACCTTCCCGAAGGGAAAGAGGAGCTGATTTACGCGCCGCTCGATTTGCCCAAGGGTCAGAAGGGGAACGGGATTCCCGCGGCGCTCGTCGAGATGACGGTCGGCCACGATAAAAAGGAGTTTTGGTTGCGCCGCAACGGCGATATCGATCCTGTATATAAAACGGTGTTGATCGGCGACAAGCCTTATCAGGCGGCGTATGATTTTGATCGTCGCGATCTCGATTTTGATCTCAAGCTCGTCAATTTCGAGGTCGGTTTCGATCCCGGAACGCGGCAGGCTTCGAGTTTCGTCAGCGACGTGCTTTTGACCGACAAACGCCAAAAAATCGACGAGAAACCGATCACGATCTCGATGAACCGGCCGATGGTGAATCGCGGCTGGACGTTTTATCAATCGAACTATCAAGAGGTGCGAGATCCTAAAACCGATCAGAAGACCGGCGAGTTCAAATCGGTGTTTCAGGTCGGTTACGACCCGGGACGCGTGCTCAAATATTTGGGATGCGTGATGGTGGCTTGCGGAGCGTTCGTTCAATTTTACATGAGGGCGGGGATTTTCACCGACGGCGGCAAGCGCGAGCGGGAGAAGCTCGAGGCCAAATTGAAACGGCTCGAGCTGAAATCAAACGCCGGCGGGGCGCGGAGTCGCGGTCGAGCGCGACCTTGAGCCCGGTCGTTCGCCGCGACGCGAATCACGGGAAGAATCAGTCATGATAACATATTATTACACGATATCGCGACGAGTCGGCGGGGTCGCGCGGATTTCCGCGAGAGGGAGATTGATATGAACCGACCTTGGTTTTCGGCGATCGGTATGGCGGCGATTTTGGCGGGATCTTGTTCGATCGCCGCGGCGAAGGCGGCTTCCGAACCCGCGGCGGTTCGTTACGGCGAGGGAAAGGCGTATCGGTCGCTCGGTTCGCTCCCCGTGATGCACATGGGGCGCGTCAAGCCGTTCGATACGGTCGCGCGCGAGGTCGTCAAGCTGGTTTACAGTCGCGAGACGATCAAACTCAAAGAGCACGGCAAGGTGGTCGCGACATGGGCGCCCGTCGCGGCCTTGTTCGATTGGTCGGTCCGACCCGAATTCTGGAACGATCAAGATTTTATTTATGTCGATTATCTTCCTCTTCGCGAGGCGATTCTTTCGAAGAGCGTCGCGGCGATGCGTTCAACGCTTGAGAAACGCGCCGCGGCGAAGGACGCGTCGGCGGCGGATCGCTTCGCGATCGAACCGTTGCTTAAGGTCGAAAAGTGGGACGATCGCACGCTGGGGCGAGCGGCGCTCGACGGTTCGATCTCGAACGAATTGAAGGTTTTGCTCGCGGATTGGTCGGATCGGCTGAGCCCCGCGAGCGCCTGGGTTTCACCTCGGACGATCGAGGCGGCGAGGATCAAAATCGGCGGCGAGGAGGTCGATTTCGCGGCGTGGATGGCGGATCTGGGAGGTCGTCAACGTCGAGACGCTTCGAGCATGGGGGGCGAGGGAGCGAACTTTTCGACGCTCGAACGGAAGGCGATGGAGGTGGGCAAGCGTTTGATGCACTTCCGCGTGGTGCGCGATCGCTTGACGGGTTCGGATCTGGCGATGTTGATCGAACCGCGACCGACGGGCGAATCGTACCTCAAATTCTGCGCCGAAACGCTTGAGCACGCTCAGGATCATGATCTAAGTTTATTTGAGCGTGATACCGCGGACATGCTCGGGAGTTATCTCGACGATATTCCGCGCAAGGATTGGAGGCTTCCCGGCCAGGACAAGAAGTTCGACGCGGCGCTTTACGCCTGGCTCAAATCGAACGCCGAATGGGTTCCTTTGCCGGTGTTTTTAAACGAAGACGCGGCCAAGCTTTCGCGCGCCGGTTATCCTTCGGAGAAGATCTCGGCGTTTCAGTCGGCGTTTCGCGATATCGAGAAATCGGAGGATGAGCATCCGGGCGATCTCGACGTCGCCGCTGCGGATCGGTTTATGGCGGCGGCTCGATCGCTGGGAGAGAGCGTGAATCCGAGCGCGTATCCCGCGACGGCGAAGATCGCGATGGAAACGCACTTCAACAGCTTCGGGCCGTTTTTCAAGGCGCCCGGTTTATACGGATCGGCGCTCGCGCTGTTCGTTTTGTGCCTCACGTTCTCGGCGGCTCGATCGACGGGAGCGCGGATGATCGGCGGGCTGTTTTACAAGCTCGGAGTCGCCGCGTTTCTGGGGGGGATCGGGCTCGAGATTTACGGCTTTTTCCTGCGGATCTCGATCTCGGGATGGGCGCCCGTCACCAATATGTACGAAACCGTCATCTGGGTGGCGCTCGTATGCGCGCTGATCGGCTTTATTCTTGAGCTGATTTACAGAAAAACATACATTGGTTTGGCGGCGACGAGCGTTTCGCTTTTGGGCACGGTGCTCGCGGCGAACGTTTCGTTGCTCGATCCCGGGATTCATAGCCTTCAGCCCGTGTTGCGCAGCAATTTGTGGCTGACGATCCACGTGCTGACCGAGGTTTCGAGCTACGCGGCGTTCGCGCTCGGCTGGGCTTTGGGATTGATCGCCACGTGTTATTATCTCGTCGCCACATACCGATCGAACGCGAGTTTGAGCCGGCTTTCGGTTCCGCTTTTCGTCGGCTCGCCGATATTCGCCGCGGGTGTCGCGGGAATGGCGGGGGCGAACCTTGGGTTCGGCCCGGGTTGGTTGGCCGACGATTTCTATTATTTTCAGGTGTTGTTGCCGATCACGGCTTTCGGCGGCTTGATCACCGGCGCCGGGATTTTCGCGATTTTGGGCGAGCTTGCGTCGCGAGCGTTGTTCGCCTCGCGGGATTGGTCGAGCGTGATCGAACAAGCCTCGCTCGACGCCGCGTGGAACGACGCCGATCGCGAACCGGCGCCGAAATACCACGACCGCGCGACGACCGTGATCGATAGGGCGTTGCGCGGCGGTTCGCTCCCTCCCGCCGACCCGCGCGAGGCTTCGATGCGGGAAACGTCGGCGAAAGTGAAGATGATTACCACATTCATTTATCGATCGATCACGATCGGAATTTTGTTGATCATCGTCGGCACGTTCCTCGGCGGCGTTTGGGCCGATTATTCGTGGGGGCGGTTCTGGGGTTGGGATCCTAAAGAAGTTTGGGCGCTCATCACCTTGCTTGTTTATTTGATTCCGTTTCACGGGCGGTTCGCGGGCTGGGTGAAGCCGTTCGGATTGGCGGGTCTTTCGATCGCGTGCTTCCTTTCGGTGGTGATGGCGTGGTACGGCGTGAATTTCGTTCTCGGCGTCGGCCTGCACAGTTACGGCTTCGTCGAGGGGCAAGGGCAGGGCGCCGTGACGATGGCGTGCGTCGGCTTTTTGTCGTTCTTCGGCGGCGCCGCGTGGCGGCGGCACGTCGCCAAGAGTTCGCCGGCGTACACCGATCTGAAAAAGATCAAATCGCTCGCCGAACTCGACGAGGAACTCGTCACGACGGGGTGATCGGCTCGGGGGCGATCCGAAACGAAAAAACGGGACCGACGACCGCGTCTCGACCGACCGGGTCGAGCGGCGGTTCGTCGGCGATCGACCGAGCGAGTTCGGCGAACCGCGCTAAATTCAAACCTAGGAGCATTTGTTCTTGTGTTTGATTTTGGATCGCTTGAAAGAGATCGGCGGCGCGGCGCGCGTGGACGACGACCCCCGCGAGTTGTCCCTGGCGAACTTTAACCCCCGCCGCGGCGAGTTTGATCAGCGCCTTGAGGAGATCGGCGATCGGTCCCTCGCGTCCGTGCGCGTGCCAAAGCCGTTCCCACGCCTCGTGCGCCTCCCAATAATAGCCCGCGTTGAAGAGCGCCGATCCCAGTTTGAAATCGCGCGATTCGCTCCAATCGCCGCCGCGGATCGGCTCGGCGGGCGGATGAACGACCCCGTGCGAATGCCCGAGCGGCGACGAAACGGGATGCGGTCGACCGAGCCCCGGAACGTAGGTGTAAGGCGGAAAAGCCGAGTCGTGATCGCTCATTCCGATCTCACTTCGTATCGGGATCGATAAAATCGTTAATTCTTAAATATATGAACATTCATAAAGGATTGATCGTGTCGACCGAACCCGCGCCTTTGGTTTTGATCAACGCGGTGGGGATGACCTCGCGGCTGCTTCGGCACGCTCCTCGGCTTAACGCCCTGGCGAAGGCGAATCGGCTGAGGCCGTTGCGCGAGGTTCTTCCCGCGGTCACTTGCACGGCGCAGGCGAGCCTGCTGACGGGCGTCGATCCGTCGAAGCACGGGATCGTCGCCAACGGCATGCTGTATCGCGACACCCGCGAGGTTCGCTTCTGGCAACAAGCGAATTCATTATTACAAGCCGAGCCCGTGTACGCGACCGCGAAACGGATCGCCGCGGCGAAGGGGCGAACGTTCCGTACCGCGAAGCTCTTCTGGTGGTTCAATCAGGGCGCCGACGTCGCGATCAGCGTCACCCCCAAGCCGCATTACGGCGCCGACGGTAACAAAGTTTTCGGCGTGTTTGGAACCCCCGAGGGAACCGCCGAAACGATCGAACGCGCAATCGGCGTATTTCCTTTTCATACGTTTTGGGGACCTCGATCGGGACTTCCCTCGACCGAGTGGATCGCGCGGTGCGCCGCGCACGTGATCGAGACCGATCGCCCCGATTTTACTCTTGTTTATCTGCCGCATCTCGATTACGACCCGCAACGACACGGGCCGTCGCGGTGCGATATGGCGAAACTGACGAGCCAGCTCGACACGGCTTGCGAGCCTTTGCTCGACGCGGCTCGGCGGATCGGAGCGCGGGTTTGGGTCGTCTCTGAATACGGCCATTGCGACGTTTCGCGCGCCGTGCCGATCAACCGAATTCTTCGCCGCGCTGGGCTCCTCTCGGTTCGATCGGGACCGTTCGGCGAAATCCTCGACACGTTCGAAAGCTCGGCGTTCGCGGTATGTGATCATCAGCTGGCTCATATTTATGTTAAAAGCCAAGATGATATCAAGAAAGTATGTGATATTTTATCGGGGGAGCCGGGAATCGCCGCGTTATACGCGGGTGAGGAGCGCCGCGAGATCGGCCTGGAGCACGCGAACTCCGGGGAGGTTGTGGCGCTTTCGGCTCGCGACTCGTGGTTCGCGTATCCTTACTGGCTCGACGATCGGCTCGCACCCGATTTCGCGCGGACGGTCGACATTCACCGCAAACCCGGCTTCGACCCGTGCGAGCTGTTTTTCGACCCCAAGCTCTTTTGGCCCGAGGGACGAGCGATCATGCGATTGATTCAAAAGAAACTTGGATTTCGCACACTCTTCGACGTGATACCGCTCGATCCGAGCTTGGTGAGAGGAAGTCATGGTTTGCAAGCCGAGAGCGTTGAAGATCGACCGATTTTGATCGCCGATCATCCCGACCTCGATTCGGTCGATTCGCTCGCGACGACCTCGGTTCGCGACCTTTTGCTCGAAGCGCTGACGGGCGAGCGCGAGCCCTCGATTCTTCGGTAAATCGCGTTTATGTGTTTATCAAGTAAAATTAGTAAATAAGATTATGATTTATCACGGCGGTTTTGTTGGGAACGACGGGATACCGAAAGCGGGCTTTTCGTCCCGCTTTCGGAGTGTCGATTGCGAGCGAACCGAAAAAGCGTCGATCCGCGGTCGCTCAACGAACGGGTTTAACGGCCTTGGTCGCTTCGGGGGGCGGGGTGGGGAAAACGAGTTCGTCGACGACCTCGGTCACACCGACGGTGTCGAACGCGAGCATCACGGCTTTTTTCTTGGCGGCGGCGTCGGCGACGAGGCCGCGGAGGAGGATCGCGCCGTTTTTAATCTGGTGAACCTCGACGTTCGATTCGTGGAACGCCTTGTCCCAATGTAACCGCGCGTACACGCGATTTTGGGTTTCCATCCGTTTGACGTCGGTTTTGACGGTCTCGAATTTCTTTTTGACGGCGTCGGTCATTTCGAGCGTCGTGTTTCGGATTCCCTTGCCGACCTGATCGAGTTTTTGCCCGACGCGTTCGGCGACCCCCTGATAAGCGGGCGCCTGGCAGGCCATCACGCCGCCGACGAGGAGGCAAGAGATTCCCAAGATTCGACCCTTGGCGTTCAGCATGTTCGACTCCTTTGTGTAGAAACGATCGCCCGTCGCGGCCTTTGAAAACGGCTCGTTTCGAATGGGCCGGATGGGGAAGCGGTCGTATTGATCCATCAAAAAACCCCGACGACCGAGAACGAATTCCCGCGCCGGGGGCCGTCGTAGCCGAAGCCTCGACCCGTCGTGAGCCGAGCTATAACCTCGACCGTAAATCGGATCGCCGGGGGAGTCAAGCGGAGTTTCACGAGCGATACAAAGTATTATCGATGTAAGAATAATAGAAAATGTAAAAATATGCAAGTAAATACTTGATTTATAAATCGAGAGAGGATCGCGCTGCGGCGACGATCGCCCTCGTCTTTCCGGCGTCGGTCGTTCGAATGAAGTCGTCGCCGATCGGTTCGTCGATCGCGGCGGCCGAGCCGAGATGAATCGCGTCGACGTTCGCTTGTCGAATGATGTTACGGATTTCATCGAGTCGAATCGATCCGCCCGCCATGATTTCGATCCGTCCTCGCGCGAACTTCGCCAATGAAGCGAGACGTTCGACGCCCAAGATCGCGCGATCGAAGCCCCCCGACGTGAGGACGCGGTTCAAGCCGATCTCGATCAACGTCTCGAGCGCCTCGAACGGGTCGCGAACCACGTCGTACGCCTTGTGGAACGTCGTTTCCAGCGGCCGCGCCGCGGCGACGAGAGCCGCGGTTCGATCGCGATCGATCGTGCCGTCGGGGTTCAACATTCCGATCACGATCCCGCGGGCGCCTCGATCTTTCGCCGCCTTGATATCATAAAGCATAATTTCATGTTCGATCTCTGTGTAGATAAAATTTCCGCCGCGGGGTCGGATGAGGATCGAAACGGGGATCGCGAGCGATCGAACCGCCGCGGCGATCGTCCCGGCGCTCGGCGTCGTTCCGCCGCGCGCGATCTCGGCGCACAGCTCTAAGCGGTCGGCGCCCCCCGATTGCGCCTCGAGGGCGCTCGCTACGCTCGTTACGCAGATCTCGACGCTCGGAATCTTCATGTATTAAATCTGTTATTGATTTTGAATCGGCTCGGGGAATCGACGATTTCGCCGTTCCAAACGCCACGTTTCGAGCTCGGATTCGGCCTCGGCTCGAAGATTCGAACCCGTCGATTCGTCGCCGAGTTCGGCGAACGCCGCGGCGAGACGTTCGTGAATCATCGACGCCATGAACGGATTGATCGGCGTTTTAACAAGTCGCTTGTTGTATGTTTGAAAATCGGTTCGACATTTCTCGACGATCGCGCGGGCCTGATCGGTTCGGCTCGTCCGATGAAGGAACGACGCGAGATTGAGCTCGACGAGGATCCGATCGTACTCGGTTTGGGGGAGTCGAGGGAAACGATCGACGAGCGTTTCGGCCGCCGCGACCGAGCCGCGAAAACGACGTTCGGCGGATTCGAGATCGCGATCGAGTTCGGCGATCTCCCCCAGCCGTTCCTCAATAAACATCACAAGGTTGAGCGCGACCTTCGATTCGGCGACGGCGCGATCAAGTTGATCAACAATCACGCGAGCTTTGATAAGACGAGCCCTGGCCTCGAGCCGCGCTTGGGGTCGGCTTTCAAGGATATGGAGCGGGGGTTTGGACGCGACCAGAATGCCCGCGAATTCGAGACGATATTCGTCGTTGAGCGGATCTTGAAGGGCGATTCGTTCGGCGAGGACGATCGCGCGGCGGAACGCGGCCTGCGCCGAGTCTTCGTCGCCGAGTCGACGATACAGCATACCGACGCGTCTTCGCGCTCGAGCCGCCTCGCGGCCGATTCGAGGATTCGTTTCGTTGCGTTCGGCGAAACGATCATAAAACGTAAGAATACAATCAACCAACGCCGCGTCTTCGCGCGAAACCGAGCGGCCTCCGCCCGAGCCGAACGGCCGCGATCCCGCGTCGAGCGACCCGCCTCGAATCCCCATCATGATCATCCGTTCGGGACCCGTCGCCGCGCCGAACGAACCGCCGAACAACTCGCGTCTTCGCATGATCTCGGGTATCGAATCACGGCGAGTGATACGATTAAAGATATCTTCAAAAGATTCAAGGCTGAGCGAGAGGTTCGATTCGGCCTGTTTGCGGGCGATCTCGGCCTCGGCTCGGCGGCGCGATTCGCTTTCGAGCGCGCGGCGGACCGCGGATTGCCCCGCCCACCCCGAAACCGCGGCGACGACGAGCGAGACCGCCGCGACCGTCGCGAGCGCCGCGACGGTTTTGTTGCGTCGACACGAGCGGACGACGCGCGCGACGGTCGATTCGCGCCGCGCCCGGATCGGTCGATCGTCGAGCAGCCTTCCCAGATCCTCGGCGAGCTCTCCCGCGGTCTGGTATCGATCCGCGGGATCGATCGCGAACGACTTGCGCAAAATCGTGTCGAAATCACGCGGTATCGATCGATCGAGCCGCGCCGGCCGGCTCGATACGCCCCGAAGCGCCGTCCAATCCTTCGAGGAATCGTTCGTACTAGGATAAAAAGCCTCAAGCGTAAGCAATTCATGAAGCGTTAAGCCGAGCGCGAAAACGTCGCCGCGGAGATCGGCCTCGCCGTGCAGGCTCTCGGGGGCGAGATAACGGAGCGTTCCGACCACGTCTCCCGTCTGAGTCAGCTCGGGATCGTCGATCAGCTTGGCCACGCCGAAATCGGTCACCCAGACGACGCCGTGACGATCGAGCAACAGATTTGCGGGTTTAATATCTCTATGAATAATGCGATGATCATGAGCGTATTGGATAGCCTCGGCGACCTGTTTGCCGATTCGGGCGGCGAATTTCCAGCGATCGGCGGCGAGCGGTTCTCCTTTGTCGCGTCGCTTGCGCGCGTCGGCGATCAGCTCGCGGAGGCTTCGTCCCTCGATGTATTGCATGACGTAAAACGGCACGCCTTCGTGTTCGTCGACGTCGAAAATGGGAACGATGTTCGTATGATGCAATCTTCCCGCGGCTTTGGCCTCGCGGCGGAAGGCGCGGAGCCGACGCGGGTCGGAGAGCGTGTGGCGAAAAAGCACTTTGAGAGCGACCTTGCGGCCGATGTTTTGCTGGAAAGCCTCGTAAACGATCCCCATGCCGCCGCGTCCGAGCTCGCGAATCACGCGGTAATCGCCGAGCGTTTCAAACGACGGCGGCTCGTCGCGCAAGCGTTTGGTTTTGCTTCGTTCGATCAATTCGAGCGTGGGAAAAAGTTCATGGATCGCGTCGGCGTAATCGGGATTCCGCCGCGCGTATTCGTCGATCGTGGGTGCGTCTCCCGAGCGGATTCGGCGGGCGAAATCCTCGGCCAAGTACTCGATCCCCTCGCAAAATGCGAGTTCGTCTTCGCGTCCCGCCGGGATTTCGAGGGTTGCGGTCCGATTCATCGAATTCGACCACCTTCCTTGGGTGATACGTGATACGCGACGCCCCCCCGCTTTATTCCTTAAGGCGAGGTCGGCGTGTCGGCCATCAGATCTTTCAATCGTTTCAGCGCTCGAACATATCTTTTGCTTGCGGCGGCGGGGGTGATTCCAAGAATCTCGGCGACCTCGAGGTTACTCAATTCTTCGAAATGACGCAGCGCCAACAACTCGCGGTCGGCCGATGCGAGCGTTTCGAGCGAATGCTCAAGCCGAGCCAAGATCTCTCCCTTCATCACCGCCTCGCTCGGCGAGGTGAACGATCCCGCGAGCTGATCGGCGAGCCACGACGAATGTATCCCCACCGACATCGGGCGATCGAGCGACCATTCCTGGCCGGCGTCTCGCATCCGAGCGCCGAGGTGACGTCGATGAACGTCGATGATGCGTTGATTCGCCACCCAACGGATCCAGGCGAAAAACGACATCATCGGTTTGGCCCGAAAGTGCTCGATCCGTTTGACCGCATCAATGTAGATATCTTGTACGACGTCGGCCGCCGAGACGCGCGTCCGAGCCCTCGGGTCGAGCCTGGCCTCGACCATGCGGTTGAGCCGGGGTCGATAACGCTCGAACAACGCTCCCAACGCCTGGTCGTCGCCCAGGCGGATTCGCTCGATCAAGGCTTCGGTTTCGTCGTCTTCGCTCGATGTCATCGCCTTCATTCAACCCTGAAGCTTGATCCAAGTTTCTCTCGGAGTTCGACTTCGAGCGGCGATCGACGACTCCAAGCGGGCGATCGACATCATGCATGCTCGAGAGACGCCGGCGATTCACGCCGATCTGAGCTTTCCAATCGGCGCAAATCGAGGTTTAGTGGCAATTCGCTTTCCCAAAAAACGATCTCGTGATGTCTTTTGGGTGAATACGCCGCGTTCTTAAGCTTATCGGATTTCGCGCTCGAAACCCGACACGCGCCTCTCTTTTGTTCGCGAGCGACGCCGATCCAGGCGCGTCATCCGTGTTTCCTTTCGGAATGGAAGAAATAATTCAAGGGTATGGAGGCCCGAAACATGAATGCCGATCAGGATGATCGACGCGTGAATCAGAAGAGCCGTCGCACGATGCGCCGCGAGTTTCAACTCGAGGCGCTCGAGGGACGTGTCGTCCTTTCTCAGATGCTCGCCGGCTCGAGCTTTCTCGGCTCGCCCGCGGCGATGCGGTTCGAAGGCGGAGGCGCGGGCAGGTTCGACCAATTTCGGATGAATCGGCTCGAATCGCTCGCATCGGGAGGAACGCGATTCGATCAACGGATCGCGAGCAGGCTCGATCGTATGGGGTTCCAGTTCGGCGGAGGGGCGCCGGGATCGCCTGGAAATCCCGGATCGCAGGGAGCTTCGAGTTCTTCAAGCTCTTCGAGTTCAACAAGTGTGCCGGCGCCGACGAATTTCATTTCGCCTCCTATGACTTCGCAAGCTTCACCGGTATCGAACCCTTCCGCGGGCTCATCCAGGTTCCCCATGGGCGCCTGGCGGTCTCTGCCGTTTATCCCCGCGGGAAGTTCGACTTTGGGAACCTCGACCTCCGGAACTTCTACCTCCGGAACTTCGACATCGGCATCGACAACCTCGACTCCACCTCCGATCGCTTTCCCTATGGGAGGCGGATTCGGAATGGGAAGCGGGATCGGAGGTTTCGGCGGTATGCGAGCGGGATTCCCGCGAGGCGTCGAGATGATGCGGGGCGGCGCTTTTGCGACCGGATCGATGCGACCGTTCGGAACCCACATGCCTCTCAACAGTGGGTCGACGACCGGTTCAACCGCTCCCGCGGGAACCTCGGCGACACAGATTCAAAAAGATTTTCAACAATTGACGACGGATCAACTCGCGACCGCCGCCAAATCGACGGTGACGGTCGGCCAGATCGCGTCGTTCGAGCAAACGCTGCGAACGATCGAACAAACTGGCTTCAAAGCCGACGCGAAAAGCGTGAACGCGTTCGCGACCGATTTGATGACCGCGGTCGCGGGAGGAACGTACACTTCGGGTTCCTCGACCGCGCAATCGTTGCAAACACAGTTCAATAACTTGTTCACAGGATCAAGCGTCCCCGCGGCGACGGTCACCCAGGCGTACGATCAGATCGTCGCGATCGCGCAGAACACGAACGTGACGACGGCGGATCTGCAAACGCTCAAGAACGATCGCGCCGCGATCGCCTCGGCTCTTGGATTCAAGGCGCCTTCGTCGACGACATCAACGTCGTCGTCCTCGTCCTCGACTTCGACAAGTTCGACGGCGTCTTCCACCACGTCGCCATCGAATCCGTCGACGCCCGCTCCCGCTGCGTTCGGCGGGCTCGGCCTCGAATCTCTGGTTCGAATCGCCGAGATCTGATTCGATCGGCGCTCGGAAATCGTAAAATCGTATCCCTAAACGGGATAGGCGATGATCGGCCTCCTTGGCGCAAACCTTGGGTGGATTCAAGACTCAAGGCTTGGAAAGACAAGGAGGCCGAAATTATCTCGGTCTACGCGGCGTAGGATTTTCGAGAAGATCGATTCCTCACGCGAGTAAGATGTTACGCCGTTCACCGAGAAAAGGGTGATAGAGAAGGCGCCTGATGAGATTCCGATAGCCGGCTCAAGGAGATCCTAGACGACGAGCGAATGAGCCTTCAGGCATAATGGTTCGCGTGGAGGGTGAGTAAAAAGCCGGCGTTTCGATTTTTCCGATCGAAATGGCGTGTTTTCACGAAACGAGGGATGCCGGCGACGATAAAAGTCAATGGATTCATTGATCATTCGGAAGTGCGACTCAACGAGTCGAATCGTCTCTTGGCGTTCAACGATCATTCATGAATCGGCAAGCTCGGTTCAGACGCGTCGAGGGCTTACGACGCGATTTCATCTCGGTTCCGCGTCGCCCGATTCGGCGTGTTGAATGAAATCGCATGCTCACGAATTCAAAACACACGCCGAACCGGGACGGACGCGAGCCCGTCGGGGATTGATACCTCCTGTACCGAAACCGGATTGTCAAAGAGCGTCCCGGATCGAACTCACGCTCGCCGGGCTCGTTGCGGTTTTAAAAACGGTCTCGCGTTAAGCGAATGTCATGGGCATGGAATCATCGCGAAGCCGAGCGTCGCCGAAGCGAGGTTTCGCTCGAAGATTTCGCCGCGGGTGTATTCTTCGAGTCGACGACGATTCGTGATTGACTCGAGCAGCGGCGGCGGTTTTGGAATCGGCGAAGCGCGTTTCGACGCGGCGTACTTATGCGAAGCCGAATTCCTGTGCTTTCCCGATCCGGTTCGCATCGGCGACTCCATTTGCATCGGCGACCTCTTCTGGGATGCCGAACCGATCTGGACGGGTGATCCAGTCTGGGAGGGCGAACCAGTCTGGGAGGGCGAACCAGTCTGGGAGGGCGAACCTCCTGGTGAGCCGTCTTTTATTTGTTGATTTTGACAAACGCCTGCTCGGTCGGCGCCTCGCCCTCCCCGATTCGACATTTCGGCGCCGGTGATCAGGCTAATTGACGAACACTTTTGTGATGGCGAACCTGTCTGGGAGGGCGAACCTCCTGGTGAGCCGTCTTTTATTTGTTGATCTTCGCAATCGCCGGCTCGGTCGGCGCCTCGCCCTCCCGGAATCAACATTTCGAGGCTATTGTTCTTCAGGGACGGCGAACCGGTCTGGGAGGGCGAACCTCCTGGTGAGCCGTCTTTTAATTGTTCATGATGACAAACGCCGGCTCGGTCGGCGCCTCGCCCTCCCGGATTCGACATTTCGACGCCGGTGATCAAGCTAATTGACGAACACTTTTGTGATAACGAATCGAAATTCATGTTCGAACCGGTCTGGGAGGGCGAACCTCCTGGTGAGCCATCTTTTATTTGTTGATCTTCGCAATCGCCGGCTCGGTCGGCGCCTCGCCCTCCCGGAATCGACATTTCGGCGCCCGTGATCGTCCGATTGGGCGAACACTTTTGTGATGGCGAACTCTTCTGGGAGGGCGAATCTGTCTGGGAGGGCGAACCTCCTGGTGAGCCGTCTTTTATTTGTTGATGTTGACAAACGCCGGCTCGGTCGGCGCCTCGCCCTCCCGGATTCGACATTTCGGCGCCCGTGATCGTCCGGTTGGGCGAACTCTTCTGGGAGGGCGAACCTCCTGGTGAGCCGTCTTTTATTTGTTGATTTTGACAAACGCCGGCTCGGTCGACGCCTCGCCCTCCCGGAATCAACATTTCGAGGCTATTGTTCTCCAGGGACGGCGAACTCTTCTGGGAGGGCGAACCTCCTGGTGAGCCGCTTCCGAATATATTCGAATTTTGCTCGGACAAACCCGAAACGGGACGACGAACATCCTCGTGCAACGGATTCCCTTTGTTATATGAATCGAGAGTGAGACACGCCGTGACGAGCCGAGGATCGTCGGATTCCTGATCGACGTCGATAAGCCGGCTCACCGGGAGGTTCGCCCTCCCATTAAGATCCTTTGATGCCGGCATGTCTTCAAAGGCGCCGCGTGCCGCCGATCGTGCCTCTGTTTGACGATTCGTATCCGTAAAAACGGGCTCACACGGCGGTTCGCCCTCCCGTGAGATCACCCGCTCTGAAGCGGTTTCTCCGTGTTCGCGAGACGCCGATCGAGCCGATGTTTCATCAATCTCGTCAACCGGTCGCAATCCTTGCCGTCGTTCCTTTTGCAATCGCCGCAATTCGGCCATCGTGCCTGCCAAACAACGGAGGAGGTGCGCCTCGTACTTGATGATCGTCTGAAGCGTCGGCTGATCGGGCGAAACGCGATTCAATCGAGATTCCGGCGAATCCTCAAGGGATTTCTCCGATCGGGCGTCGATTTCGCCGATCTTCGCCGCGTTCTCATACCCGATCACGCGTTTGAGCCGCCACAAATAGAGCGCCGCACGCCGCGCGTACAAGGTTTCGAGCGCCCCGACGGGACACAATTCTTGAACGACGATCTCGCGGTGATCAAGCCAATCTTTGAGCTTTTCGACCCCTTCGATCACGGGATCGGTCGATATCAAATCGGTGTCGGGATAATGCGAATCGTCGATCCGCCGGGGCTGGGTGTTGTTCATGGTGATGGATCTTTCGTTAAGGTTCGGTTTGGCCGCGTATTGTCAATTTCTGTCGCCTTATGTTTGCTTTTAGGCGGAGCGGTTTGAATCGATCGTGTGTATATCGCCCACCTAACGCTTCACTGGAGGGGATTCTACGATATTCGGGATGTGCAGACAACACGATTCTTGGAAGATTTGCAAATTCAGTCGGCTGGATCAACCGGATTCGGTTTACAAAACGAAACATTTTCCCTCCCCGCTTGCGGGAAGGGCCTGCGAGGGGTCGAATATAGCGCAAGCATCGCGGATCACTCCTCCTTTAAATCGACCCTCCTCGATCCCCCCGGAAGCGGGGGGACGGCTCATTCAGTTACTAGTGATAATGTGAATCTCTCTCCCTCCCCGCTTGCGGGGAGGGCCGGGGTTGGTTGTCTATCTTCAGTGGGGGGTCGTCTATGTTCCGTGGCGATAATATCATTCAATTACATGAGAATTTCAACAGGAATCTCATGGAAGATCTTCAATTTCGAGTCGCCCGTGAGAAAGAGCGTACAACGGTATTCGACCGCGGCGGCTAAATGGAGCGAATCCAAAGGTTTGAATCCGTATCGAGCGCGAACCTGCGCGGCCCGGTCACAAACGGCGGCCGAAACGGTCGGCACGCTCGCGTCGGGAGATTGGAAGAACGTGACGTATTGGGCCAGAATCAACTGATCGTTCGCCTTCAAGGGGCCTACTTGGCACTCCATGCGTACCAGGTCGCTGACGGCAATAAGTTCCCCACTTTTCAGTAGCGCGTTCACGCGCTCCTTGGTCTCGACGCCTAAACCCACGGGCTCCTCGATTAGATAAATAACTGCGTTTGTATCCAAAAAGACCTTCAGTCCGTCGCCTCCTTGGCCGCACGGGCTTGGTCCCTCGCCCGGCGATATTCATCCTGAAGACGTTCGACAGCCCGCATTTCCTCTTCGGCTTCATCACGCGTCGCCATGATCTCGGCGTCGATTTCCTCGCGGGTTCGGGGGGCTCTCCCACTCGCAAGCCGCGCCTCCCGGATCGATTCCATCATCGTCCAGAACCGGTCGGGCTGAACCGGTTCGGCGACGGGCTGAACGGTCACATGGACTCGACCGGCGGGAAGGTTGACCTTCTGAGTGACTTCCAGCGTTCCGTCAGGCCGAACCGTCCCTTCGATAACGACCGTAGTGGTATTCATGTGATTCACTCCAATTTATCCGAATGAGCCAAAGCGTCCTCTCCATTCATTGAGATAATTAGGCATATGAGCGCTGTCGCATCAAAGGTCGTTCGATTCGATTGGTTGGAAACCAAGATCATGAAACGGCATAGAGACCGGCCGGCGACCGATCTCGGCCCGGGGTTGAGAATGAACGAGGTCGTCGCGGCATAGATCATTTCGTCTCGTCGTGATCGATGCGAAGACGAACCTTGGCGGACTCTTCGCATCGGATCATTTTCTAGATAAGCTCGGCTAATCTCGTCTGAATCTGCTCGATAGCACACGGTGCGCCGCCGGCGCTCAATGCTTTGATCAAGACGGCTGTTTGACTGTTTGACTGCGACCGCGATCAATCCAGAAAACGCCGTTCGCAGTCCCTGAACAAGATCGGCGCCGATCTTCCCCGGAAGTTCCTTGCTTTTGAGGTACACGTGGACGACTCGGTTCCATCCATCAGGCGACAGTTCGACTCTATTCCAAGCGGTGGGATCGGAAATTTTGTGGAGCGGAGTTTTCATCCAGTTCTCCAAGAGCGAATCGAGTCGCTGATCGAACCGGCTGAGAATCGCTCCCCCGAACGCGCCGATGCTTCCGTGCCGAAGGCTTAAATTACAAAGCCGGCATAGCGTCGCGGCATCGATCAATATCCGAGTCGCTTCTTCGCGGTACTTCAACTTATCATGGAACCCTCCTCGTCTCAGTCTACTGTAATACTTCCGTTTTGTCTGGATCAGATTTGGGGTGGTAGGCCAAACAGGAATAAAGACGCGGAGAGCCCGGAGATTGGCGTAAGCTTGACGACTCCATCATGGGTTAAGATACGGAGGAGGCGTGACTCGACCGAAGCGAGCGCATTTTCTTCGGCTACAAAGGTCGAGCGAGTTCTGTCCGAGAGCCGTATGCGTTAATAGTGCACCTACGGTTCAAAAAGCGGGATGTGGAAACGAAGCATGGTTCGATACTAAGGCGTTGACAACCGAAAGGGTCAGTAACAGCTATGCAAACCTAAACCACCGCGCCACACCTCGACTCTACGGGTTCTGGGGCGCACTCTTATGCGAGGGCGAACCTCCTGGTGAGCCAAATTTCGATGTTTGCTACTATTGTCCGGAAAACGGCCTCTTCGCCTCAATCCAAGAAAAGCGTCTCTCCGGGATATTCGCCTTATTAAATAAACTTTTCGAATAAAAATCTATTATGATTCTTATGAGATCCCAAGACGATCGAGGGAGAACCGTGAACCGCGTGCGCGAGGCTCTCTTCCGGGTTGGAACGTCGCGGTCTCATGCGGCTGGTTGAGAAGAACGAATAACAAGGAAATCTCGGCCTCTTGTTGATACGAGCCGCATCCGATAGGATGAAGAGGAACCGATCTGATGATCGGGTTAATCGGCGACACGGCCGAAGGAGGCTGAAGATGCATCGCGTTGTCGTTCAATCACGTGTAGGATCCGACGGAGTCTTGCACATCGATATTCCGATGGGTGAGGAAGTCGCCGATCGCGAGGTGCGAGTCACGATCGATCCGGTTCGACGAGTTTCCTCCTCGATGACTCTGGAAGAATGGCGTCGATTCGTTATGGAGACGGCGGGTAGCATCGCCGACCAGTCTTTCGTTCGGCACGAGCAAGGAGATTACGAGCAACGAGGTGAACTTCCGTGACGACTCATCTGCTGGATACAAACTCGTGCGTGGAACATTTGCGGCGCGGGGTTGATTCCAAAGTAACCGCCAAGCTCTCATCCGCGCCGCCCGATAGCGTCCTAATTTGTTCGATAGTTGTCGCCGAGCTTTATTACGGAGCGCACCGAAGCGCACGCAAGACGGAGACTCTCGGCCTCGTTCACTCCTTCTGCAGCCGTTTTCAGTCGCTATCGTTCGACGATGCCGCCGCCGAGGAGTACGGACGTATCCGCGCCCATCTTTCCGCAATCGGATCGATCATCGGCCCCAACGATCTGTTGATCGCGGCGATCGCATTGGCGAACGACCTAACGCGGCGGAGCCTCAATCATACCAACCCGACGCGCGAGCGAGGGGCTTCTGATTATATCGCGAAATCTTTCGATTGATCATTTGATCGGACCCTCGCTTGCGCTTCGGGCTAGTATGATCTCCACTTCCGATCGCTCTAAAGATGCGCGCAGGGCGCGCACAAGATAGGGACGAAGACTCTAACTCTTGTCACGAACAACACTCGAGAACTCTCTCGTGTTCCCGACCTAAAGCTCGATGATTGGAGTTTATGATTTGATCTGTCGAGAAATGATGGCGAGATACGAACGATGAAACAAAACGATCGGATCGGCGTCGGCGAATTTACATCAACGATTCTATACGCAATAATCTCCGGATTTCCAGCGGGATTTCCCGGCGGATCTTCAATCGATGGGTCGAACCTAAAAATGGGAGGGCGAACCTCCTGGTGAGTCAATAGATATATATGTAATTTATGTGAAGAAAATCGCCGTCGATGGAGGAGATCCAGAAATTGGCGGGACAGGCCGGCTCGGAAGGCGTGGAGTCGCAAGAACCGAAAACGGGCTTCAAATAGAATTGATCCCGAACGCCGATGCACGATTCGCCCGGATCTTGCCGGCCGAAGGGAATTAATAACCTAACTCTTTTTCAGCAATGGGTTTAGGTGAATTAATCAAGGCTTGCGTTAGGCCGTCAAATTCCGGGCGTCTGGAAATTGGGGCGGGGTGTCTGGAAATTGGGGCGAACCAATATTATCACCACTCATATCGTCTCTACAAGTTCAGGTATGAAATTCTGCTATTTTTCGTTTGACGTATCAGATCCATAATTCTCATTCACGAGAGCTCTAAGGAAATTCTGACCAAAGATATTGATCATGTATATTTGAAGATTAGAAAAACGATTAGATCTGTTTAGAATCGCTACGCTGACGTTGGATTTAACAAGCCAAATTCTTATAAAATCACCAGATATATGAGTTTGTTGAATCTTATCGCCGATAAAAGGCTTTTTTCCATTCTTTTTATCGTATAGTTCCATAAAAATCGACCCGTCCGAGTTTATCCTGGAAAAATTGAGAGGAATATTGTCGAAATCAGAAAGCGAAAAAACCAACGAATTCAAATCGTCGTAACAAAACGCCGTTCCACCTTTAGAATTCCGATCACTCATAATAATAACAGGAACATTCTTATCATGGTGTCGTTTCTGGATCGACAAGGACAGCCGCTCGACGCCGTTCGAATCTAAAATCGAGATTCTATCGCATAGGAAGTTCATACGAATATTCATCATAGTCGTCTGTAAAGACAGTGAAATGATGACTGAAAACGATATCACCATAGTAGTATCAAAGATCCGTTTAGTCATCTGTCGGCTCCGTGGAGATTCAGATAATCGCAATACCATCATGATAATCCTAATAAATTAATATGCATATGAAATGTGATACTTCAGCTTGTTTGTTTATCCTAATATCAATTAAAATTATCATATTTTACAATTGCTTATTTATTTTTAGTCGATTTCGCTTCATATGATTCATCGACGATAGTCCTGGTTTTATCAGGAGCAAAAAGAGGCGAAAGAACGACTCTAAGTTTTCCGATAGCGTTAGAACTATTTAAGATTGAGATGATTATATTTGATTTGAAGAGCGACGCTTTCAATGCGTCGCCCGATAAATGAATTTGCAATTCTTTATCTCCTGTAATCGGAACGTCTTTGATTTTTTTTCCATAAATATCCATGTAAAAAGATCCATCAGATTTGATAACGGAGAGATTTCGTAAAATATCGTCGTTGTCAGAAAGAGAGAATTTCAAAGAATTTGAATTATCGTAGCTAATCTTTGTATTTCCTTTTTTAAATTGATCAAACATGGAAATGACTGGAACATCCTTTCCGTCGTCCGACTTCACGATACCAAGAAATAATCGATCGACGCGGTTCTTATCGCGAATTGTAATGCTTTTACATTGAATTTCACGATTATAATTCATGTATGCCAGCTGTAAAGAAAGAGTAACAAAAACTGTGATCGCTATCATCATGATATTGGAAAGGATTCTTTTCACCATCGTTCGTCTCCTGAATAAGAGCGAGAAATACTCGAAACGTCATTGAATGTTGACTATATTATCTAGGATAATTAGGGCGTGTTGACAGTCATGCCGATGATTACAAGTGTCGAAACAAGATGAACAAATCCCAGATAGTTCCGCTCCTTTTTATCAAATCGAGTCGCAATTCGTCTGTAATGCTTGATTTTGTTTACAAATCGTTCAACCAGATTACGT
>JAJYWB010000127.1 GCA_021791715.1 Planctomycetota bacterium
ATAAAACGAATAAAATCTAAGAATAAGCACGGAGAAGACTTTTCACCACGGATTACACGGATTAACACGGATAATAAAACGAATAAAATCTAAGAATAAGCACGGAGAAGACTTTTCACCACGGATTGCACGGATTAACACGGATAATAAAACAAAAATTAAGAATAAGCACGGAGAAGACTTTTAACCACGGATTACACGGATTAACACAGATAATAAAACAAAAATTAAGAATAAGAACGGAGAAGACTTTTAACCACGGATTACACGGATTAACACGGATAATTAAATTAAAAATAAAATATTATATGATAACTGGTTATTCGGTTCGGTCGCTAGCGACCTCCGTTCATTCGATTTCCGAATTTTATCCGTGCTAATCCGTGTAATCCGTGGTAAAACTTCTTAATCTATTATTATAATCAATATATTACTTATATAATTTCTGTAATCTGAATTTTATCCGTGTTAATCCGTGTAATCCGTGGTTAAACTTCTTAATTTATTATTATTATTAATAAATTATCTGAATTATTTTTGTAATCTGAATTTTATCCGTGTTAATCCGTGTAATCCGTGGTTAAAAACTCTTTTCCCAATTGAATTCGATCCGTGGTTCCTCGTTTCGCATGATATAGCCGCGGATTCGCCGGTCAAGCAATCCGTGGTTCCTCGGTTGACTTTCCTCGTCGATGTTCGACAATCGATCGTTCCAAACGATTCGCCGCGGCCCGACGGACCTGTGAAGTCATGCGTTTCACCAAAATGCACGGAATCGGCAACGATTATGTTTATGTTTGTACGTTCGATCAGCCCCCCCCCGGCGATCCGAGGTCCATCGCGATCGAGGTCAGCGATCGGCACTACGGAATCGGCGCCGACGGCCTGATCCTCATCGAACCCTCCTCCAAAGCCGACGCGCGGATGAGAATGTTTAACGCCGACGGCTCCGAGTCCGAGATGTGCGGCAACGGAGTCAGGTGTGTCGCCAAATACATCCACGATCATGGAATCGCGCCCCGCGACCGCGTGACGATCGAGACGGGCAGGGGGGTCCTTACGCTCGATCTCGAAATCGAGCACGGCAAGGTCAAACGCGTCCGCGTCGATATGGGCCCGCCGATCCTCAACGCCGCCGATATCCCCACCAAACTTCAGGGAAATCCGCCGATCAACGCGTCGATCGAAATCGAAGGGATGAGGCTTAAAGTCACCGCGGTCTCGATGGGAAACCCCCACGTAGTCGTCTACGTCGACGAAACCGCGGGATACCCCGTGCGCGAACTCGGCCCTCCCCTCGAACATCATCCCGCATTCCCCAAACGCGTCAACGTCCACTTCGTCCAAAAAATCACATCCAAAGAAGTACGTATGAGAACATGGGAACGCGGCTCGGGCGAGACGCTCGCTTGCGGCACCGGGGCGTGCGCCGTGTGCGTCGCGGGGGTTCTGACGGGATCAACCGAGCGAAAGCTGCTGGCGCATTTATCCGGCGGAGATCTTGAACTCGAATGGCCCGGCGAGGGGTCGTCGGTTTTCATGACGGGTCCCGCGGTCGAGGTTTTCTCGGGAGAATGGTCGTGACCGCGAAGCCGCTCGACGGAAAAGCGCTCGCCGAGAAGATTCGAGCCGAGATCGCGGCCGAGGTCGTCGCATTACGGTCGGCTCACGGCGTCGTCCCCGGATTGGCGGCGGTTTTGGTCGGCGACGATCCCGCGAGCCGCGTTTACGTTCGTAATAAGCACAAGGCGTGTCGCGACGCGGGGCTCGCGGGGGAGGTGATTAAACTCGCCGAATCGACCTCCGAGGCCGAGCTTTTGGCCGTGATCGATCGGCTCAACGCCGACTCTGGCACCCACGGAATCCTGGTGCAACTCCCCCTCCCCAAAGCGATCGACCCCGCGCGCGTGATCGATCGCGTCGATCCCCGCAAAGACGTCGACGGTTTTCACCCCCAAAATCTCGGCCTCCTCGTCGCGGGAAGGCCGAGATTCATCGCGTGCACGCCTCTCGGCGTGCGACGCATGCTCGTCGATCACGGTATCGAGACAAAAGGAAGTCATATTGTTATATTAGGACGATCGATAACCGTGGGCGCGCCGATGGCTTTACTGGCGCTTCAGAAGGGGATCGGCGGCGACGCGACGACGACGGTTTGTCATAGCGCGACGCGGGACGTCGCGGCGATCGCGCGCGAGGCCGATATTTTGATCGCGGCGATCGGCAAACGCGAGATCGTGCGGGGCGATTGGATCAAGCCCGGCGCGGTCGTCGTCGACGTGGGGATTCATCGAACCGAAGCGGGAGGGCTTGCGGGGGACGTCGCGTTCGCCGAGGCCGAGCGGGTCGCTTCATGGCTTAGCCCCGTGCCGGGGGGCGTCGGGCCGATGACGATCGCGATGCTGCTTCACAACACCGTTCTCGCCGCGAAACTCCAGATCGATAAAGGCGAAAAGAGATGATTCGATTCGGCATTTGTAACGAGTTATTCGAGGATTGGGATTTCGCCGACGTTTGCGCGACGATCAAGCGTCTTGGATACGACGCGATCGAGATCGCTCCGTTCACGCTCGCGTCGCGGATCGACGCGTTGAGCGGGGCGCGGCGGAGCGAGATCGCGCGGATCGTCGCCGATCACGGTCTCGAGACGATCGGGCTCCACTGGCTGCTCGCCAAAACCGAGGGTTTTTATTTGACGAGCCCCGACGCGGCGATCCGGCGCAAGACCGGGGATTACCTTGTTTCGCTCGCCGAGGCGTGCCGCGACCTGGGAGGTTCGATTTTGGTTTTCGGCTCTCCCAAACAACGCGATTTATTACCGGGAGTAACGTATCAACAGGCGATCGATTATTGTGTCGAAACGTTCGTCCGGATCGCTCCCGCGATCGCCGCGGCGGGGGTCGACTTTTGTTTGGAGCCGCTGGCGAAATCCGAGACGAACTTCCTCAACACTTGCGCCGAGGCCGAGGATTTGCTGGCGCGGGTGAATCACCCAAACTTCAAGTTACATATGGATGTGAAAGCGCAAAGCGGCGAAACGGGGACGACGGTTCCCGAGCTGATTCGCGCGTACGCGGCGCGGGCGGGGCATTTTCACGCGCAAGACGTGAACCTGCGCGGGCCCGGAATGGGAGACGTCGATTTCGGACCGATTCTCAGGGCTCTCGTCGAATCGGGATACGATCGTCGGGTCTCGGTCGAGGCGTTTGATTTTTCGCCGGGGGCCGAAGAGACCGCCCGGCGAAGTCT
Organism: Planctomycetota bacterium; assembly: GCA_021791715.1. Lineage (GTDB taxonomy): Bacteria > Planctomycetota > Planctomycetia > Isosphaerales > Isosphaeraceae > JAKBCQ01. The sequence goes on from JAJYWB010000127.1 coordinate 3,250, forward strand.
CGAATGCCTGAAAGCCGCGTATCAGGCGGCTCTTCAAGCGTGAGCATGGAAAATCCGTTTATATGCGATCATTTGCGTGGTTCGATCACTTGTCGTCGGGGGGGTTGACGAGCTTGAAGACGATCGCGGCGAGCGCCCCGGCGCCGAGTTCGGAGACGACATAGATCCAGATATTGCTCATGTCTTTTAGTTTCATGAGCGTGATGCCGAGCGCGACCGCGGGATTGAACGCTCCCCCCGAGACGGGCCCGACGGCGTAGGCGCCGGCGACGACGGTGAAGCCGATCGCCAGACCGTAAAATGAATTGCCCGAAGTTCCTTTGGCGGTCGCGACGTTCAACACGACATAACAGAGCGCGAACGTGAAGATCGCCTCGACGATCAGCGCCGGTATCATCAGCGTTCCGTCGGCCTCTCGGCCCGCGGGATGCTTGAGATAAAGCACCAAAAACGCCGCCGCCGCGGCCGCCGCCAACTGACAAACCCAATAAACCAACGCGTCGATCATCGCGCATTTGCCGCGGAGAAAGACAGCGAGCGTGACCGCGGGGTTGTAATGCCCGCCCGAAATGTGACCTCCCGCGAAGATCATCACCATCAGCACCGATCCGATCGCCAGCGGCGCCATCGCGCCGGCGCTGTTGTCGCCGGGCTTCGCGCTGTTGATCACCGCCATCCCCACGGTGAAAACAAGAAAGAACGTGCCGATAAACTCAACAAGATATTTACTTGCGCCCTTAAGCATGAATCACCTCGGGGGTTTGGGATTTCGATCGGCCGAACGCCGACTTTACGACGCGAGCGCGACTCGCGATCCGGACCGACGCGCGAAGTCGCGCGGTTCGCGCGCCGCCGATCCTAGACGTCGAATCAACGTTATGGCGGTTGGATCGGTTCGAGTCAAGCGGCGGAGTTTTGGTATTCCGCGCGGTTCGGGTTTTGGCCGAAACGATCAATCGCTTCTCGGCTGAACGATTATTCTCGTTTACGGCAAGATCCTCTGCCCGACCGCAGTGTTGAGCTTGAGCATCGCGCGACGGTGACGGATCAGAGCGTCGCGATATTGCCGAACGACGTCGTTGTAATCGCGCTCGGCGTTGTCGAAAAACGAGACGACGTTCTGACCGCCTCGCTTGTACAAATCAAACTGCTTTTCACGCATCACCCGCGCCCGCGGGATCAGCGACGATTCCAGGTCGCGCGTAACGCGCAGCGTGTTCATATATTCTTCATACGCGCGTTGAACGTCGCCGATCGCGATCCGCTCCTGGGCGCTGAGTTGCAACCGAACCTGGCCCGAGGTTTCTCGGTTCCGCGCGATGTTTCCCTGGTTCAGATTGAAAAGCGGAATCGAAACGAGCGCCCCCACGCTCCACGATGTGGCGCTTTGCAGCCGTTGCGGAGCGTAATTGTTGAACCCATAAGGCGTGTAAAATAAATAGACGTCGTCGAAGCGTTCACGTTTGGAAAGCTTTACCTCGTCGTCGACGCGACGCGTTTCGAGCCGAAGCGCGACGAGATCGGGTCGATTGAGGAGCGCGAGGTTGATCAGGTCGTTCTCGCTCAGCGTCGTCGGCGCCTCGTCGCGGAGCGACCCGCGAATCCCCAGCCTGTCCGAGCAATCGGCGGGATAATTGAGGAGCGTCGCCAGGGCTCTGAGCGCCTGGCGGTAATACGAAAACGCCTGATCGAGCTCGACCCGCGCAGCGTCCCGGTTCATCTCGAATCGATCGAGCGTGAGCCGATCCTGCTCGCCTCCCGCGAAGACCTCTCGGCTCACCTTCACGAGCCGATCGAGCCGTTCCAGATTGGCTTGCTTATATCTTACGTTTTCACGCATTTCGAGTGCGTCGACGAACGCGGTTCCAAGCGAGTCGATCCCCGTCCGAACCGCCTCCTGATATTGAGCCTCCAACACATGACGAGCCTGGTGCGCAACGATCTTGCGATATTTTCGCTTGCCGCTCACGTCGATCGGCTGAGCCAGCGTGATCGAATAACCGACCTCGCCGGGTCGTCTCGTCGAATAATTTTGTCCATAAGGGATATTATCAAAAGATGTAAACATAATTGGATTTGGCAGCAAGCCCGCGGTGAGGACGTCGGCCTCGGCTTTGGGGAGTTCGCGGAACTTGGCGGCGAGATCGGGGCTGTTGTGCACGTAATAATCGAGCGCGACGTCGAGCGTGAGGCCGTCGGCGGGTCCTTCGTCGTCGGTTTGAGGAAGTTCGAGCGTTCCGTATTGCGGTACCGAGGGAATCGGCGAGGGTTTGACGGGATTGATCTGGGGATGTTCCTGTCGACCGATAAACGCGGTGTTATATCCCGCCGCGGCGGCGAGCACGCCTCCCGTTTGAGCCTGGCGGAACGCGCTGATCGACCCTCCTGTGATCATCGCGGGTCCGCCGAGCGTCGTCGCGGGGATCGCCAAACCTCCTGGAGAGAGCGGCCCGAGGGCCGTCGATGCGCCCGCCTTTTGCCGCGCCGCCAATTGCGCCTGCTTGCCTTTGTTGATCGCCAAAACGTCGTCGAGCGCGGTGACGAGCCCCTGACCGCGCGTCGGTTTCGCGTCGAGAACGAGCACGATGAACGACGCCGCGATCGCCGCGAATAACGCCGTTCGATTCGATCGAATCCTCATAAACGCGACTCCCAACGCTCGTATCGCCGTGCTTTTCACTCGTTCCGGTGAGTTCGGCACAAAAGAGTTGATCGGCACATGCCGCGCCGCGGCTATAATGCAAACGATCGAACGGTACGCGACGGCGGTTAATCTCGCGAGGATTCGCTCGCCCGTTCGTGAAGCGGCGCGAGCGGCTTTCGCTCGTTTGTGAATCTCCGTTCACACGATGAGGTTGCGGAATGATTTGAGCGGTTGGTATCGTGTGGTCGATTCGGTGAAAAGCGTGAGCCGAGGCGAAGAACTCGGCGGTTCTGATTTTGAGGTCGCCCGTAACGAAGCGGCGGCTCGCGGGGAGCGAAGACGGATCGATGGCCAAACGCGGTCGAAGGAACGCCGGAGATTCCGAAAGCCGGCAAGGGTTGCACGAACAAATCGAGGACGTTTCGCTCGCCGAGGCGACACGCTCGCGTTACCTCAACTACGCGCTCTCGGTCATCACGTCGCGGGCCCTCCCCGACGTCCGCGACGGCCTGAAACCCGTCCAGCGGCGCATCCTTTACGCGATGTGGAATGATCTCAACCTCTCCGCCACCTCGCGTTATATCAAATGCGCCGCGATCGTCGGCGAGGTGATGAAAACATATCACCCGCACGGCGATCAGGCGATCTACGACGCGCTCGTTCGAATGGCTCAGAACTTCAGCCTAAGATACCCGCTCGTAGACGGTTACGGCAATTTCGGCTCGATCGACGGCGACCCTCCCGCGGCGTATCGTTACACCGAGGCCAGGCTCACCAAAATCGCCGAGGAATTACTTGTTGAAATCGGCCAGGAGACGGTCGATTTTCGACCCAATTACGCATCGACCGATCAAGAGCCGATCGTTTTGCCTGCGCGATTGCCCGTGCTTTTGATCAACGGGGCTTCGGGAATCGCCGTCGGCATGGCGACGAACATCCCCCCCCACAACCTTCGCGAGGTGTCGAACGCGCTCCTCGCGCTGCTCGACGACCGCGATCTTCACCCTGATAAGCTTGTTAAATATATCAAAGGTCCTGATTTTCCAACCGGCGGGGTTATTCTGAACACCGCCGACGAGATCCGCCAGATTTACGCGACGGGGCAGGGGACGATCAAAATTCGAGGGTCGCACGCGGTCGATCCCGAAAAAGCGAATCAGGTGGTGATCGACGCGATTCCCTACGGAGTCGAAAAAGACGCGCTCGTTCAACGGATCGGCGAACTGATCTCGAAGGGACAGGTTCCCCAGCTCGTCAACGTGAAAGATCTGAGCACCGAAGAGATTCGGATCGTCCTTGAACTTCGTCCCGGCGCGGGCGCCGAGGCGGCTCTTGCTTATCTTTACAAAAATACATCATTGCAAGTGAATTTCGGAGTCAACCTGACGTGTCTCTTGCCCGCCGAGGGGGCGGAGGTCGCGGTGCCCGACCGGCTCGATCTCAAAACGATCCTGCTGCATTTCCTCGATTTTCGCCTGCGGGTGGTCGTAAGAAGGTTGAATTATGAGCTCGAGAATTTGCTTAAGCGCATTCATATTCTCGAGGGTTTCGCGATCGTCTTCAACAATCTCGACGAGGCGATCAGGATCATCAGGGCGTCGGACGGCAAGGCCGACGCGGCGCCCAAGCTGATCAATCGGTTCAAGCTTTCGGAACTCCAGGCCGACGCGATTCTCGAAACCAAGTTGTATCGCCTGGGCAAGCTCGAGATTAAAGATATTTTGGACGAGCTCGCCGCCAAGCGGAAACGCGTCGCCGAGATCGAGGCTTTGCTCGCCGACGAATCGTCGCTCTGGAAGATCATTCGCGGCGAAATTAAAGAGCTCGCCAAGATTTACGGCGACGATCGCCGCACTCGCATCGAGGCGCCGACCGCGGTCGCGGTCGAATACCGCGAGGAAGAATACATCGTCGACGACGACGCGTGGGTGATCGTCACCCGCACGGGCTGGATTAAAAGACAAAAGTCTTTCGCCGACGTCGCCGGAATTCGCGTTCGCGACGACGACAAGATCGGCTGGATTTACCGCGCCAGGGCTCGCCAAACGATCACGCTCTTCACCGATCGCGGGGTCGGCTACACGCTCCGGGTCAACGACATTCCGCTCACGACGGGACACGGCGAGCCGATACAAAAGATGTTCGCTCTTGAAGATCAAGAACATCTTGTCGGGGTGATATGTCATGATCCGCGGTGTTTACCTCCCGCCGAGCTTCAACCTCCGCGGGCGGGCTCGGACGAGAATCGCTCGGGCGAATCGTTCTTGAGCGTCGAGTTCGCGCACGCGAAAGAGCGAAACGGCGAGAACGGCGATGTTCACGCGAACGGTTCGACGAACGGCGACGGCAAATCGCCTTCGCCTCCGTTCGGAGTCGCAGCGACCGCGGGCGGAAAGATTCTCCGCTTTTCGATCGCGTCGTTCGCGGCGGTTTCAACCCGCAAGGGGAGGAGCGTCGTCCGGCTCGATTCCGAGGTTCCCGACGACCTCGTCGTCGGCGTCGAGGCTTCGGACGGGTCTGAGAACGTTTGCCTGGCGACCCGCAACGCACGGGTGCTGATTTTCCCCGTCGCCGAGGTGAACGTCGTCGCGGGGGCCGCGAAGGGGGTCGCGGCGATCAAGCTGCTGCACGACGACCGCGTTCTCGGCTTCACCCTCGCCGATCGCGTACGCGAAGGGCTCGAAGTTCGTACGAATCGAGGCGCGTCAATGATCGTCCGAGCGACCAAATATCCCGTCGCCTCGCGCGGCGGTAAGGGCTACGCCGTGCTGCAACGCGGGACGATCGAAGCGGTCGTTCCGCCCGAGGCTCGACCCGTTCCCCCCGCCGAGGCGATCGATCAGACCTCAAATTAATGAATTAAATAAGAGAAATTCTCATGAACGAATACAAAGAAATTACTGAACAAGTTCAAAGTCAGTATCGAACCTCGTCGGACAACGTCCGTTCGTCGTTTTCTCGAGATCCGGAGGCGGCTCTCGCGCACTATCGTAATCTTGTGGATTTTTTAGTCGGACTCGCCCCTCCCGACGCCGATTCTCGGCGTCTGAAGGTTCTTGACGCGGGTTGTGGAACCGGATGGTCGACCTACGCGTTGTACAAAAAGGGATACGACGTGATTGGAGTCGATTTAAACGTCGATTCTTTCGAGCCGAAAACGTCCGAAGGCTTGAGCTTCGCGGCGGGGAGCGTCTTGGGGATCCCGTTTCGGAACGATCGATTCGACCTGGTCTTTTCATATCAATGCATCGAGCACGTCCCTAATCCGGAAAAAGCTCTTCAAGAAATGATTCGAGTGTGTAAGCCGGGAGGAATCGTCGGCGTGATCGGACCGAATCTTGTTACGCCTTTTGTTCCTTTTAGTTACATGATCAGGCCGTCCTCCTGGAAAACGATTCCGCTCCGAAGGGTCGATTCCACTCCGAGACACCCCTATGGAAACACATGGCTTGAAAATATTGGATCGATCTTTTATAAGTCATATCAGCTTTCTCAAAAACTTTTAACTCCCGGGCCGAAATTCACGATGCGAATCCCCGACAACCGTCCGCCGTTTCACGCCGATAACGATGCATGCTATTTATGCAATCCTGTCGATTTAATTCGATATTTTAAGCGTCTTGGTTTTGAAGTCTTACGAACCGGACGACCGGGAAGGCCTCCTTTGAGTTATCTTTTAGCCGGCGGAACATGGGTCGCATTCCGGAAGCCGACGAAGGATCCGGAACATAAAGGAACCTAAAATGTCTGTACAAACATATAACGCCGAATCGATCACGGTGCTCGAGGGTTTGGAGGCCGTGCGGCGCAGGCCTGGGATGTACATCGGCGGAGTCGACGATTCGGGGCTGCATCACCTGCTGTGGGAGATCGTCGACAACGCGATCGACGAGGTGATGAACGGTCACGCGACGCGGATCGTCGTCACGCTTTCGAAAGATCATCATACGATTACGGTCAATGACAACGGCCGCGGCATTCCCGTCGATATTCATCCCAAAACGGGTAAAAGCGCGCTCGAGGTGATCTTTACGACGCTCCACGCGGGGGGCAAATTCGACAACGACGCGTATAAAGTCGCCGGCGGGTTGCACGGGGTGGGAGCGAGCGTCGTCAACGCGCTTTCGCAAAGCCTCGAGGCTCAGGTACGGCGCGACGGACAAACGTATATTCAAAAATACAAACGCGGCAAGCCGCTCGGACCCGTCCAGAAAGGAGAGCCGGCGCGGGGTACGGGGACGACCGTCATATTCACCCCCGATCCCGAGATCTTCCGCGAGACGAAATTCAACGCGACGCTCATCGCCGAACGTCTTGATGTTAAAGCCTACTTGAATAAGGGATTGACGATTCAGCTCGTCGACGACGCCGCGGGAGAGACCGTCGAGTTCCGCCACGAGGGAGGAGTCGCCGATTTTCTCGACTCGGTGAACGCCAAACGGAACGACGTCCGCGTCGCTTCGCTGCCGTTTTTCCTCGAACGCGACGACCCCGCCGAAGGTTTGCGGCTTTCGCTGGCGCTCGCGTGGACCGAGGCGACCGACGAGGATACGAGATCGTTCGTCAACACGATCCCCACCCGAGACGGCGGTACGCACGAACAAGGCCTGCGCGAGGCGGTCGTCGTCGCCGTTAATCGATTTATGAGTCATCATGAACTTGTAAAAAAAGGTATGGAAATCAAAGGAGAGGACATCCGCGAGGGGCTCGTCGCGATCCTTTCGATCTTCATCCGCGAGCCGCAATTTCAGGGTCAAACCAAGGGAAGGCTGAACAATCCCGAGGTGAGGGCGCAGATCGTTTCGCTCGTTCGGCCGCGGCTGGAAGATTTTTTGCTCAAGAATAAAAGCGTGGGCGATGCGATCGCCAATCGCGTGATTCAGGCGGCGAAGGCGCGCGAGGCGAGCCGCGCCGCGGCTTCCCAGGTGCGACGAAAATCTCCGGTTTCGAACCGGCTCAACCTCCCCGGCAAGCTCGCCGATTGCGACGCGTCCGACGCCGATCAGACCGAGCTCTTCGTCGTCGAGGGGGATTCGGCGGGCGGATCGGCCAAGCAAGGGCGCGATCGCGACACCCAGGCCGTTTTGCCGTTGCGCGGCAAAGTGCTCAACGCCGAACAGGCGGGCAAGGCGAAAGTTCTTGACAATAAAGAATTGACCGATCTGGTGAGCGCGCTCGGCTGCGGCATGGGGGATCAATACGATCCGGCGCGGCTCCGTTACGGCAAGGTGATCATCATGACCGACGCCGACAGCGACGGTCATCACATCGCCACGCTTTTGCTCACGTTCTTTTATCGACATTTACCGGGCTTACTCGGCGACGGCCGCGTTTTTTTGGCGTGTCCGCCGCTGTTTAAGATCGCGCACGGACAGGAAACGCATTGGGCTCTCGACGACGCCTCGCGCGATAAAATCTTGGCCAAGCTCCCCAAAAACGCCAAGCCTCAGATCACGCGTTTTAAAGGTTTGGGAGAGATGCCTCCCAAACTTCTCTTCGAGACGACGCTCGACCCGCTCCGCCGCAGGCTCTTGCGCGTCGTCGTTCCCGACGACGACCGTCCTTATACCGAGAAGACCGTTTGCGACCTGATGGGCAAAGAACCCGAGGCGCGGTTCAAATTCATCATGGAAGAGGCGTACACGGCTAAGGATATCGATATCTAAGAGCAATAATCTTCATGGAGGCGATTGATGTCGCAGATTATAAAGCCTCCGTTTGATCGCGAGTCGGCGGTTTTGAAGGTTCGATACGCCGAAGACGCCTGGAATTCGCGCGATCCCGCGCGGGTTTCGACGGGTTATTCGGTCGATTGCGTTTGGCGCAATCGCGTCGAGTTCATTCGCGGCCGCGACGAGATTGTCGCGTTTCTGACGCGAAAATGGCGTCGCGAATTGGATTATCGTTTAATCAAAGAGTTATGGGCTTATGAAGGTTCGCGGATCGCGGTCCGGTTCGCGTACGAATGGCGCGACGATTCGGGCTCTTGGTTTCGCTCGTACGGCAATGAAAACTGGGAGTTTCGTGAAGACGGCCTGATGAGTTATCGTCACGCGAGCATCAACGATCTGCCGATATCGGAATCGGACCGCGCGTTTCGTTGGCCGCTCGGCCGCCGTCCCGACGAACATCCCGGATTGTCGGATCTGGGGTTTTGAGAAGAATGCGGATCGCGGAGCGGCGAGGCGCCGACCGAAATAAAAAGTATTATTGTATCGATAAAAGTGTATATCAATATGATTTCATCACAAATGTTATGAAGCAAATCGTCGCGAGATTAAGATTCGCCGAAGGCGGTCGAAGATATCGACGTTAAGAGTCTCTATATAATCTCTCGAAACCCTATCGTTTCGATTTTACCGGTTTCGGCGGCGATTCACCAATGAAACAACTGTACGTTCAAAATCAAGATATCAGTTACCTCTGATTGGAAGGGCGAACCTCCCGGTGAGCCTCTTTTCGTAATCTTCGGAGATTAGGCCGTTTAATCGGTGAATAATCGCAAAGATCATCATGCGGCTTACCAGGAGTTTCGCCCTCCCAATAACGGGTTCGCCTTCAAATATCTCCAATTTTTCTGTTTGGGAGGGCGAACCTCCCGGTGAGCCTCTTTTGAAAATCCCTATTGAATATGAGGTTTTGATCGCATGCTGAATAAATCATATCAAGCCGGCTCACCAGGAGGTTCGCCCTCCCAAAAACGGGTTGGCCCTCCCAATAACGGGTTCGCCTTCAAATACCACCAATATTTCTGATTGGGAGGGCGAACCTCCCGGTGAGCCTCTTTTCGTAATCTTCGGAGATTAGGCTATTTATTTGGTGAATAATCGCAAAGATCATCATGCGGCTTACCAGGAGTTTCGCCCTCCCAATAACGGGTTTGCCTTCAAATATCTCCAATATTTCTGTTTGGGAGGGCGAACCTCCCGGTGAGCCTCTTTTGAAAATCCCTATTGAATATGAGGTTTTGATCGCATAGTGAATAAATCATATCAAGCCGGCTCACCAGGAGGTTCGCCCTCCCAAAAACGGGTTGGCCCT
>JAJYWB010000042.1 GCA_021791715.1 Planctomycetota bacterium
GGAGGTTTTGCTTGGCTTTTTGGCTGAAAGCCGGGGCGTCGTGTCCGTTCAAAAAAAGGATCGGCGCCATGAGGAGATCTTCGACGAAGACGAAATTGGGGTCGACGATCTGCCATGTAAGCATATGTTTCCAATCGCGCGAGACCGAAGCGGTGAGGTTTCTGACGTCGTCGAGGTCGTTGTTCCAATCGCCGCGGGGGTCGTGACGGATTTTGTTGATGAGGACCGGGGAACGTCCTTTGGCGAGGAAGAGGAGAGCGAACGACGTGGCGATCAGGGGTTCGCCTTCGATATTGGCGCCTTTCCAGAAACCTCGGATCTTGTCTTGTTCGTGGACGATCTCTTCGGCGCCCTCGCGATACCAGTCGTGTCCGCCGATGAACCGTTGCCCGGAAAGCCTGCCGACGCGTTCGAGCCCATAAAGATAATAATATTTCCACTGAGGACCTGAATTGAAGTTTTCACCGACGCGAAAGTGAAACCCAAGCCAATCGAGGCCGCGTTGAAGCGAAGGATTGACGCCGATTCGGCCGCAATCGCGAATCGTCTCGCCGACGAGCACTTCTTGTCCTTGAATTTGTTTCAATCCCGAGATGATCAATCCGGCGATTCCCGCGCACGTCATGCTCGCGGTCGACAAACCGCCGTCGGGGGTGTACGTCCAACTGCCGTCGTTGTGCTGGGTTCGTTCCCAATATTGCCGCGAAAGCATCCAGATTTCAGGATCGATCGGCACCCCGACCTCGGCCGCGGCGTTCAGCCCCAAAAGCGCGTATTGCGAGTTCGAATTGTCGCCTCGATCGGTCTTAACCCCGTGATACGACCAAGTTCCGGCCCAGCCGCGATCGGTCTGCTTGATCTGAGCGGCCTCAAGCCAATTGGCGTTCTTGGCGATCCGCAGCTTGTCGCGGTCGGGATCGGCCGCGGCGAACACCATCGTTTGCAGCCCGATCGCGTACGTGCTGTTCAATTGAGCCGCGTCGAATTGTCGCAGGTAATTGAGCGACCTGGCGATGTGGGGCTCGGTGACGGGCTCTCCCGCGGTCAACAGCGCCAGAGTAACCAGGCTCGTCAGTCCCGTCGGAGCGTCGCCGCCGGGGCCTTCTCCCCACGAACCGTCGGGGCGTTGTTCGTTCTTGAGATATCGAACCCCCTCTTTGATCGCGTTCTGAACCTCTTGCTGCGTCACCGCGGCCGGCGCGGCCGAGGGGGCGAACGCCGCGGGCGCCGCCAAACCCGCCGTCATGATCGCGACGACCGAAAATCGAACTCGCATTCTCACGGATATTCTCCTCGACGACGATGATGTGTCGTTAAGATTGACCGCTCGATCGCCCGACCGCAAGTCCGCTCGATCGAAATCGTCTTCGCATTGATTCTGTATGTTGTTATACTTCATATTCGCACGTAATTTAAGGTAATGTGGAATAAAGAACGATATTCGCCGCGATTCGGATCGCGCTTTCATACAAGTAGCCTTTGCAATCCAACGAACGCTTCCGTTCGAGGGCGCAGCCGAGGTCGAGCTTCGAGTAGATGATCGCCCAGCGGCCGTTGATCTTCACCCCTTCGAGTTTCGGCTTCCCGGTTCCTCCGCCCGCCGCGATCGAATACGCGACGTCGGAGAGATCGTAGCCGACCTTCGCGGTGTAGATTTCGTCGTCGGGGGGGATCGCGACCAGGGGGTTGTCGGGAAGGAGTTCGGCGACGAACTTGCGGAACGCCGCGTCGAACGCGGCCGATCCGCACGCGCTGTCGGCGAACAGCGTTCCGCCGCCGGGCTCGAGATGCTTACGCAACACCGCGAGATCCTCGGCGCCGAACGAGAACGACGCGCGACCGTGTAAATAAATGAGCGGATAATAAATCAGATTGGGATCTTGCGGTAAAAGCTCGTGATGGTTGATGACGACATCAATCTTAAGTTCGTCGCGGAGCGCGGTCGTGAGGTTGGGGACGGCGAGCGGGGCGACGTTCCAATCGCCGGCGTGCTTAAGCTTGGCGATGTGCAAGGCGCCTCGCGGGGCGGTCTTTTGGGTTTTGAAATCGGCCAGGGTGCGGACCGTGAGTTTATCGGCGGGGAGTTCGCGTCCCGTCGCGTAATCGACGACGTTTTGTCCGACGCGGAGCGCCTTTTCGACCGCGGGATTGCCGGGTTGATTTTCGGCTTGATTCCAAAAACATGAAAGATCTTTGGGGGAATAAACGACGACCGTACGGCAGCCGAAATCGACTCCCCAAAGTTCGTGGATATCGGGCGAGAGGCGATAGCGCGATTTCCAGATCGGATGTTCGGGGGGCAGGGGCTTGAGCGCGTATTCGGGCTCGGGGAAAAGCTCGTGGACGAGGGATCGAAATCCCTTGTCGAAAGCGGCCTTCGAGCAACACGCCTCGGCGAAGACGAACCCTCCCTGCTCGACATATTCGCGGAGGTTTTGCTTGGCTTTTTGGCTGAAAGCCGGGGCGTCGTGTCCGTTCAAAAAAAGGATCGGCGCCATGAGGAGATCTTCGACGAAGACGAAATTGGGGTCGACGATCTGCCATGTAAGCATATGCTTCCAATCGCGCGAGACCGAAGCGGTGAGGTTTCTGACGTCGTCGAGGTCGTTGTTCCAATCGCCGCGGGGGTCGTGACGGATTTTGTTGATGAGGACCGGCGAACGTCCTTTGGCGAGGAAGAGGAGCGCGAACGACGTGGCGACGAGCGAATCGCGTTCGACTCCGACTCCCGCCCATGTTCCCCTGATTTTATCTTGCAGACCGACGAGTTCGCGCGCCCCCTCGCGATACCAATCGTGTCCGCCGATAAAGCGCATCCCCGTCATCCTGCCGACGCGTTCGAGTCCATAAAGGTAATAATATTTCCATGATTGATCGAGGCCGGGATTTTCATCGACGCGGAAGTGCGCGCCGAGCCAATCGAGGCCGCGACGAAGCGACGGATCGACCGCGATCGCCCCGCAATGTTCGATCGATTCGCGTGCGATCGACTCGCGTCCCTCGACGACTCTGAGCCCCGCGACGACGAGGCTTGAAATCCCGGCGCACGCCATGCTCGCGGTGGTGCTTTGGACGTCCGACGAATACGTCCAGCCGCCGTCGGGGCGCTGAATCGACGTCCAATAGGCGCGCGCCGCGGCCCAAACTTCAGGGTCGACGGGAACGCCCGACTCGGCCGCGGCGTTCAGCCCCAAAAGCGCGTACTGCGAGTTCGAGTTGTCGCCGTGACGCGACTTGGAGTCGGTGTAAGTCCAAGAACCCGCCGGGCCGAACCGATCCCTCGGCGTCATCTGCGCGTTTTCCAGCCATCGAACGTTATTAAGAATGCGAGTTTGATCAAGCTTGGGATCGGCCGCGGCGAACACCATCGTCTGGATGCCGACCGAATAAACTCCCGCCAATTCGTCCGGGTTGAATCGACGGAGATATCGAAGCGCCTTGGCGATGTGGATCTCGCGGGTCGATTCTCCCGCGGTGAGGAGTGCGAGCGTGACAAGGCTCGTCACGCCCGCGGGATCGTCGCCGCCGAAATCGTCGCGCCACGAACCGTCTTCGCGTTGTTCGTTTTTGAGATAAATCACGCCGTTTTTGATCGCCGCGGTCACCTGCTCGCGCGTGACGTCGCCGTGAACCCGCGGCGCGGATACGGAAAGGAAAGCGACGACGAACGCGACGAGCGAACCGCGCGCAACCATTGAAGCACGAACGACGACCGCCGCGCCTTCGCCGCTTCGTGATGTCGCACGCTCGCTCCGCATCGCTTCGCCCCCGCGATATTGTACCGCGAACTTTCTCGTACTATTGTAGCGGCGATGCGCCGACTTGCAACCGCCCCGGGTGATCTCGATCGAGAGGGGCGAGATCGCCGCGCGACGATTCTTGACGGTTAAGTACTTGTCTTTTTATTCTATAATAATATCACATGCCGGCGCGGCGTCGATCGGCCGATTTTCCCCAGGGGCGAACTCCGGGGACGATCGTCGGAACGGGGGTCGTCGAGTTCGCGGGGTCGAAATCGTTTTGGAGCCAGCCGATGAATCGCTCGCGCGAGTGGGAGAATCCTCGCCGCTTGAGCCAGGCCTCGTATTCATGGATCGGTTCGTGAAGTTTCTCGGGCCCGAACAGGGCGATGTGCGTGTAAACGAGGGAAAACGCGTGGTGCGCGGTTTCCGGGGGCTCACCTTTGATCGCGAGGAGGTACAAAGCCGAAACGAGCCCCGTGCGGTCGGCGCCCGATTTGCAATGGATCAGGAGGGGATAGCGACACGTTTCGAGGAGTTTAACGATCGCGAGGAGTTCGCGTCGACCTGGTCGGCGAGACGCGTTCATGGGGACGTCGTAATATGCGACTCCGGCTTTTCGAGCGGCTTCGACCTCGGCTTTGTACCACCAATCGGCTTCGGTCCCGCCGCGAAGATTGAGCACCGAAGCGAGCGCGTAGCGGTCGATCAGTCGGTCGAGGTTTCCCTTGGGCTGCGAGGAACGATAAACCTTGCCGGGATCGACCACGCCGAAATTGTTCCGAAAGAGAGGTCGTTCGAGCCAAACGATCGTTACGGCGAGCGCTAAAATCGTCGCCCCCAGGCGAACGCGACGGTTGAACACGCGTTTCATCACTCCGGGCGGGCGGTCGCGAGTCTGGGGCGATATCATAATAAGAATCTTTACATGTTTGCATGGAATAATTATTGCGCGACGCGACGTCGGGTCGGCGCGGCGTACGGCGATCGAAGGGGGTCGATCGCGACGGATTTCGGCTTCCGGGAACTGTATCGCGGAGCGGATCGCGGTCAACCCCGATCGGTCGGACCGATCGATCGGATTGGTCGGGGGTTCGCGCGCGATTTTGGCGGTTTTGTCGATCGTATCGAGGGGATGGGAGCGACGATCGAGGAAGAGGTCGGGCTCGATCGAAGCGATCGATTCGAGGGTCGAAAAATCGCAACGAGGGACTTGTTTTAACGGAAGGAAGCGGCGTAAGATAGATAACAAGGCGGTCGACCGGGCTCGACCTTCCCCCAACTCCTTATCGTGCGAATTTGGTGTTTTCCGCGTTTCTCAGGGCGCGTGTCGACCGCGTCGGGTGGCGGATATGACGGGTTGGATCTTCGAGCGAACGCGAAATCGGCCGATCCGATCGGGTCTGTGGATCGCGGTCGCGATCGCGACGGTTTTGACCGCGTGGAACGAACGCGATCGATTCGCGCCGGCTTTCGCCGCGGAATATCTTTCACATAAAGATATCGTATATCGACAGACCGAAACGCGATCCCCCGCGTTCGACGTGTATTTTCCCGGCAAGTTCACGTCGCGATCGAATCGACCGGCGATCGTCGCGTTTCACGGCGGGTGTTGGACCGGCGGCGATAAACATGAGCATGCCGGCTGGTTTTTACCGTTTGTCGCGCGCGGTTTCGTGTTGATCGGCGTGAATTACCGCGTCGCGAGCGCGGTTGAACCGTCTTGGCCCGATTCGCTCGCCGACGCTCGGGCCGCGATTCGCCGGATCCGATCGAACGCGCGTGAGTTCGGGATCGATCCCGAGCGGATCGTCGCGGTGGGAACGGATACGGGGGGATGGCTCGCGGAACTTTTGGCGGTCGATCCCGACGGCGACGATCCCGGCGGCAATCCTCCCGTATCGGCGCGGGTGAGCGCCGCGGTCGCGTTTTCGGCGCCGAGCGATCTTCTCAGGCTCGCCGAAGCAAGCCGGGGGGCGGTTCGATCGATCGGTTTGGCGTTGGGAGGTTCGGTCGATCGTTCGGCTCGGCAAGCGCGCGAGGCTTCGCCGGCGCGGAAAGTGACGCGAACGGCTTCTCCGCTCTTGTTGATACATGGATCGGACGACGCGCTTGTTCCCGCCGATCAATCGATGCGATTGAAGCGTGCTTACGCTTCGGCGGGGGTTTTGTGCCGGGTCGAGATCGTTCCCGGCGGTCGGCACGGTTTTGGACCGATTGTGAACGGTCGTGATTTTTTTCCCGTGATGCTTGAATTTTTTGATCGCGTGTGGAACGATAAGAATCCACTCGCGGAAATGATCGATCCGATCGTGATCGATCGTGTTTGCGGGCTTTCCTCTTTCGATTGTTCGCGCTTGTTCGGGAACGAATCGATCCGTGCGGGATCGGTTGTTTTTTCGCTTCGAGATCGCGGACCCCGTTTGAACATGAACGTATTTGAGCGAGGAAGCGGCGCGAGTGCGTCGTTTTCCGGCGGATTCATCATAGGTTGAATCGTCGCGACTTACGCGACCTTCCCCCGACGCGGGATCGGTCGCGAGGACGAGTCGCGCTGCGATTCATCGCGGCGAGGACGAGCCGATGTCGATTGCCGTAAAAGCCCCCGCGGTCGGGCGCCAACCGGGGATTTTTCTGATGCCGACCGAAGTCGTCGGCGTGAACGACGCGGACGAACCGTCGGTGAACGACGAGGTTCGGCTCAACGCTTCGCCGTTTTTGGCGGACGGACCCGATCCCGAGAGTCAAATCGATCATCAGCATATATATGAACAAGTTGATACGCCGATGAACGGCGCGGCGATCTTGAATTACCGCGGCGGATCGGGGGCGACGGTCGCCGATTTCGACACGGTCTCGCGGATCGCCGAGGATCGTCCCGGCGCGGTCACCTTGCCGCCGTTATCCGATCCCGCCGCCGATCACGCCGACGACCAGGTGGCGCGGCGTCGCGCCGATATCGACGAAAAGCATAAAAAGATCGTTGGATTTTTGAATGATAACGGTTACGACGCGGTCGTGTTGGCGCGTTCCGATTCGATTTCGTGGTTCACCTCGGGCGCGGATATCGGCCGCGACATGGGGGGCGAAACCGGCGCGGTGTTGATTTTTATCAACCGTAACAGTCGCGCCGTGCTCGCCGACAACGTGCAAAGCGCTCGGGTTTTTGAGGAGGAACTGGCGGGGCTCGGTTTTCAGTTGAAGGAACGTCCCTGGCACGAGGGTCCCGAGCGGGTCGTCGCCGAGTTGTCTTCGAGTCGTAAGATCGCGACCGATAACGGTTTGCTTGGAATGACGAACGAGCTCGAGAAGCTTCGCGCGTTGCGTCTTTCGCTCTCGCGGATCGAGCGGCGTCGGTTGCGTGATCTCGGCTGGACGCTCGCCGCGGCGGTCGAATCGACGTGCCGCAACTTTCATCCCGGTGAAACCGAGGCCGATATCGCGGGTCACCTGGCGCACCGCTTGATTCGCGAAGGGGTCGTTCCTGTCAACCTCAGGATCGCGGGCGACGATCGTCTCGATCGCTACCGTCAGCCGACGTTCAAGGCGGCTCGGATCGAACGCCACGCGGTCATCACCGCGACGGGGCGGAGGCACGGCTTGTGCGCGACGGCGACGCGGGTCGTCACCTTCGGCAAGTCCGAAAAGGCTTTCCGCTCGGCGCACGCGATCGCATGTATGGTGGACGCCACATATATTTTCTTTTCTCGTCCAGGGCAAACGGTTTCGGAGGTTTTCCGTCGCGCCCGCCGCATCATGGAGAAATACGGCAAGCCGCACGAATGGACGCTCGATTACACGGGATATATCACGGGATATTCGCCGCGCGAGGCGCTCTTACTTCCCGAAAGCGAGATGACGCTCGACGAGCACGTCGCCGTCGCGTGGAGCCCGAGCATCGGCTCGACCCGATCGGGCGACACCGCGATCATCAACGACCGCGGCTACGAGGTCGTCACCCCGGCGCAAAATTGGCCCAAGGTCGAGGTTCTGGTTAAAGGGTACACCGTCGAAAGACCCGGCATCCTCGAGCGATGATCAAGTCTTCGATTGATTTAGTGTTTATCCGTAATCAATTTCGAACATACGGCGGGCTTTCACGATGAAGCCTCGATCGAGAGGGAGAATCCCCTGGTAAGCCGTGTTATTATGTTGATTGTTAATTAACTAAAAACTAGTCAGGTATTTCATGTGTTTGCGTGAGTAATCAAGCGTTTTATCAAATCTCGGTTCCACTTTAGCAATAAGTTCGCCGATATCGATCGATGATCGATCCGATCGACGGTTCGACTCTCAACAATCGGTTGAATCGAGAAGCGATGATTTCAACGGCGATCGAGGACGCGTCCTGGGTTCGATAAGAACGACGCGAGGCCCTTACGATGATGATGACGACGGCTCGACCGAGGTTCGATCGGCCTTCGCGTCCTTTCTTTGCGCGCCCGAGAAGCTAGAATTCGATTGGGAGCGTGCGATTCGTGTCCGGGGACGCTCGGGTTCGGCCCGAGAAGCGGAAAGGAGCGGAGCGATATGTCGATCTCGACCGACGATCGGGTGCAATCGAACGGAATGAGCGACGCCGAACGCGAACGGCAAATCAAGCAGGCCGAGGAGCTTTTATTCTCGGGTCCCGAACGATCGGGATTCGCCAAAGGCTTGTTCGCGGGAGCGTTTCGCGGCGAGGCGATTTTCCCTTATCCCGATCTGCCGAGCGAAGAACGGAAGCGGGTCGACGCCGCCGTCGCCGAGGTTCGCGAATTCGCCGAGAAGCACATCGACGCCGCCGCGATCGATCGCGATGCCGATATCCCGAAGAGCGTCATCGAAGGGCTGGCGAAGCTCGGCGTGCTGGGGATGACGGCGCCCGTTGAATTCGGCGGCCGCGGGTTCTCGCAGCGCGGTTATTGCCGCGTGATGGAGGTGATCGGCGGTCATTGCTCTTCGACCGCGGTGTTCGTCAACGCGCATCATTCGATCGGCATTCGCGCGCTTTTACTCTTTGGTACAAGCGACCAAAAGTCGAAATGGCTGGGCCCGCTCGTTCGAGGCGAAAAGCTCGCGGCGTTCGCGCTCACCGAAACCGAGGCGGGCTCGGACGCCTCGAACGTTCAGACGACGGCGATCCCGAGCGAAGACGGCAAAACATATATCCTCAATGGTACGAAACGATATATCACCAATGGAGCGATCGCCGATGTTTTGACGGTGATGGCGAAGACTCCCGATCCCAGGGGAGGCGAGCCGAGGGTGACGGCTTTTTTGGTGACGCCCGACCTGCCCGGATTCGAGATCGTCGAGGCGCGGATGCCGAAATGCGGGATTCGCGGAACCGCGACCGCGAAGCTCGCTTTTCACGATATGGCGGTATCCGCCGAGAACGTTTTGGGAACGGTCGGCAAGGGGCTCAAGGTCGCTCTGACGGTGCTCGATTTCGGCAGAACGACCTTCGGGGCGAGCTGCGCCGGCGCGGCCAAAACGTGCCTCAGGGCCGCGGCGAGGCACGCGGCGAAACGGCGTCAGTTCGGCAGGGCGCTCGCCGATCTCGAGTTGATCAAGAAAAAGATCGCATTCCTCGCGGCGACGGCTTATGCGATCGAGGCGACGACGATCGAGACCGCGGCGCTCATCGATAGCGGCGCGGAAGATTATATGCTCGAAACTGCGATTCTTAAAGTGTTTTCGACCGAGCTGTTGTGGGAAGCGGTTTACGAGACGTTGCAGGTGCACGGGGGACAGGGATATTTCAACGACGAGCCGTTTGAGCGGATGATGCGCGACGCGCGGATCAACACGATCGGCGAGGGGGCGAACGAGGTTTTGAAGGCGTTCATCGCGCTTGTGGGAATGCGCGGAGTGGGGGAGGGGTTTAAGACTTCGCTCGAGCGGCTGAAACGGCCCGCGACGATGCTGCCGACGATTTTCAAGATGGGGGCGGATCATTTTTCGAGGATGGCGCACGTCCCCGAGGTTCGGGTCGTTTCCGCCGAGCTCGAACCCCTGGCGCGAGATCTCGCGACCCGCGTTTCGCGCTTCGGCTGGGGGGTTGAACGAACGCTCGTGCGATATCGTGAAAACGTGCTTGATCGACAATTTGAACAGGAACGGATCGCCGACATGGCGATCGCGCTTTATGCGTCTTCGTGCGTATTGGCGCGGGTCGACGATTCGATCGCGCGGGGGACGGCGGACGCTCACGAGCGCGAAGTCGCGACGTACGCGGTTCGATCGGCGTTTCGACGGTTCGATCGCGCCCTCGCCGATCTCGGCGACGAAATCGATTCGCTCGCGACGAAGGTCGCCGACTCGGCGGTCGCGCGCCGCGGCGATTGATCGATTACTTATCACGCTTTTACGTGATTGAACAGGACACGACGGCCGTCAATTATTTATACTTGCGCATAGATATACAACGCCTTCGTTTCTATCTTCTACGCGCCGAGCGCGCATCTTTTGAGCGAATGGACGTGGAGATTTTATTAACCCGAGTCTCAAGCGAGGGGCCGATCAAACGATCATTCATAAATACTTGTGATATTAACAAAATACGCTCGCTTGTGCTTCGTGTCGGTATGATTACTCCTCAGACGCGTTAGGATATCGCGGAAAACGCGCGTACGAACGGGACCGAATCGTTTATATCGAGCGGAGCTTAAACGGATAGAGTTTTCGTCGGTATCTTCCGCGCCACGTGCGCGCATCTTTTGAGCGAACGGAAGTGGAGATTATACCAACCCGACGCGCAAGCGAGGGGCCGATCAAATAATCGATCGAAAGTTTTCACGATATTATCAGAAGACCCTCTCTTCTCGTCGGGTCGGTATGATTGCGGCTCCGCCGCGTTAGGATATCGTCGGGAACTCTGGTGAGCACGCGTTCAAATCAAAGTTCGCCGTTCGCTTCGGGCCGAACCCGCTCGTTTCGAACCGATCGATCGTCGGGTCGTTATAATTCGTTAAACTGAATGTAATAGAAAGACGCTTACTTGCATGAATTCGAACAACCGCGATTCAAAAAGTGCTCGACTGCGAAATTCTAGATAAGGGCATGTAAAAGTCAATCTTCGGGACCTCGAAGCGAATCGAGGCCCCGAAGGATTGGAGATCGATCGATCAGCCTCCCGGAGATCCCGGGGGCGCCTGCGGCGCCGATTCGGACGACGCGGGCATCATTTCGAGAGCGTCGTAAGGATCGACGGTGTTGTCTTTTTCGACGACCTTGAGAAGATCCTTGAACGGCATTTTCTCGGGGACTTCGAGGCCCGCGTTCTTAAGGGCTCGAACGTAGCGTTTGACGATCAGCCCCGTATCGCGTTTGTTGAGGAAATCTCCCTCGTAGGTCGGATGCCGCGCCAGCAGCTTGTCCCAGATATCAAGGCCTTGCTTATACTTTTGCGCCGCCTCGGGGAAGTTCGCCGCCTTGATCGCCTTCGTTCCCTCGTAAAAAAGCCGACGCGCCTCGACCCCCTGGGGCTCGCGCTCGGCCTTGCACCGATCTTTCCAATACATGTACTGCGTTTGATCGCCCCATCGGCCGATCCAGTACTGTTGATTTTTGGATAACGTCTTGTATCGATCGGGGTTGTCGTAATCGTCGATCCGAACCTTTTCTTTATCGTTGTTGTGGCAGGGGAATTCGTACAGGCCGAAATCGAGCCACGCCGACAGCGCGTTGTCCCACGCGTCGCGGGCGCGGGCGCCGAACGTCGCGGGGATTCCCTTCATGCTCTCTTTTTCAAGAGCCGCGGCGTAACGCGTGTAAGAATGAGCCGGCATCGTGCGGAAGTGGAGATCGCCGGGGCGTCCCTTGTGTTGCACGGGGGCGTCGACGTATTCGATCGGCGTTTCCATCGAGGTCGCCGGCCGCGCTCCCGCCTCGCCCGAATCGACGAGGTCGACCGCGCGCTTGAACCAATCGTGCGCCAATTGAAAATTGTCGTTCCGAACGATCCCCTCCTCGTTCGACTTGAACTCGTCGTCCTTGTCGTCGTGATACAATCGACGAATAATCACAGCTTCGTCGCTAAATCCGAGTTTGTGATGATAATACCACGCGGTGTCCCAGACGAGATCGGGCGATCGTCGATTCTTCTTCACCCCCTCCTGAACGAACTGAATCCCTTTTTTGATCCAATCGTATTTATCCTCGGGCGCGTCCCATTCGACCGAGACGTTGTACGCCAGATTCCAGCTCTGATACGTCCAAACCGCGAGGAAGTGGGGCTGAAGCTTGGTGATCATATCGATCGTCGTCTTCATCCGGTCCCAGTCGTGAACCTTCTGAAGGTCGATCGCGCGGGTCCAAAGGATGTTCACAGCCATCCCGCGGAAGCCCCCCAGGAGCGCAAGTTTGAGCAAAAAACTCCCCGCGTCGACCTGGCCGATCGTCGCCTCGCCGAGCTCTTGCTCCTTTTGCCTCACCTCGAGCCACTGCGTGTACGGAACCATGATGCCGAACAGCAGCAGGATGCCCATCGAATAAATCAACTTGCGCGTCAGGCTCGCCGAGAATCTCATGCGGCCACCTCCCGATTCTTAAGGATCAAGAAGCCGATCAAAGAAAACGGCGCCGTGTACCCGCACGCCAGCAAAATTCCGTCCAACAATTGTCCGTTCGTCACGGCGAAGCCGTTCGAGATCGTATTACTGAAATCAAAAACCGAGAAATTGGGAACAATGAACACAAGTCGAGACATCACCGGCATCACGAGCGAATCGAGCGTCTTGGCCGCGACGACACCGATCGTCGGCGCCAGATCGACGACCTGATTGTTGTGCGCGATCAGACGGATGAACGACTCGAAAGGCCCGCCGCCGACGATGTTGTTGCTCGCCAGATCCTGGAGGAAGTTGAAAGCGGCGAGCCCCGCGAGCCAGAACGCGAACGTCGTCAAGAGAGCCACAGGCCAACTGAGGAACGTCCCCGCGAAAACGCCGATCGCCGTCAGGATCATCGCCTGAAGCCAAACGCCCGCCAATCCCTTCATAAAGTTGACGCCGAAATTCCCCGTTTCGGCCAGCACGTAAAGGTCGTTCTCGGTCATACCCAGATATTGCGTGCTGCTGATGCATTTGACCTCGATCGTGAGAAACCCGTGCGATCCCGCGAGCAAACCCGCGGGAATCGTCTCTTTATTGGTGTAATACTCATGAACGGGGAAGGTTGTGGGAGAACGTTCACCCGTATACGGGTTCGTCGCGGTGAGCGAAGCGTAAACCGCGTCGCCGATTTGTCCCTTCGTCGTCCGATAGACCGTGAACGTCATCTCGATCGGGACATCGGGTGAGTGGAGCTTGTCGGCTTCGTCGCGCAGGTCGGCCGCGGCGGTCGATCGTCCCGCTTTCTCCTCGGCGTCGGCCTTCGAGCGAATCTCGCTCTCCTTCGATTTAAGCTGATCGAGCTCGCCGCGGTATTTGGCGGCGAGCTGGGCTTTTTGCTTGATCGAATCGGCGAGCTCGCTCGAATCTTTCCCCGCGTTCGACCGGCGCCGTTGCTCGGCGCGCATCAGGCTCACCTCTTGTTCGACATTCGACAATTCATCGAGCTTGGCCTCGATCGTCCCCGCGACGAGGAAGCGCTCGAGCGGAATCCGTCGATCGAGCAGCGGCAGCGATCGCGGCGGAGGGGGCTGGCCCTTCGACTTGGCCACGTCTTGGAAGTATTCGTCGCGCGGGTCGAGCACCTGGCCGAACTTCCAGATCGCCGCGGCGGGAGTCGCGCCTTCGATAAAGCTGCGGAACTGCATCTCCTGGCCGACGTCGACCCCCTTGAGACGTTTGGCGGCGCGGGAATCAAGGAACGTGAGCGAACCGCGCACCGGGATCCGCGCGCCCATCCTCGTGCGCATTTGATCGGCTTGTTCGCGCAGCGTCTTCGCCTCGTCGAGCCTGTTTTCGGCTTCGGCGCGCTTCGCCTCGGTTTCGGTCCGGGTGATCTGGCCGCCGACTTGTCGCGAGAGATAAGCCAGGCTGAATCCGCCGAAAATCAGCACGAGCAATGTTACAAGCGCCATGAATCCGATGATCCGACCCCACACGAGTTCGAGCCTGCGCACCGGCTTGGAGACGATCGTGTAAATCGTCTGATTTTGAATGTCGGAAGGGAGGCTGAGCGGAGTGAGGAAGACGACCATGATCGTCAGCAATAACGAACAAAGAAGCGTAAGCGTGATCACATAAAGACGTCCATACTCGGCAGGACGCGGCGGCTCCTGGAGGAACCAGCTCGTGAACGCGAGCACGACGAGGAACACCGCGACGACGACATAAGGCGCCCACATCCGCCGGGTCGATTCGACGACGGTATGCCACGCGATCGCGTAAAGCCTTCGCGGCCGAATCGCCAGGATATCCGGCAAGATCAACGTTAAAACTCGGAGCAAGACGACGAATCCCATGAAGGTGGCGCCGTACCGCACTCCGTCGGCGATCGCGTTCGCATAGCCGACGTTGATGTTTACGCGTAAGTACATACGACGTAGCATCAAGCTGACCACGATTCCGAGCCCGAGCGCCACGTGCACCGCGGCGAGAACGTTGAAGTCGACGCGAGTGCCGAGCCGCGAAATGCAAGCCCAGACCGCTCGCTCGATCCAAATCGCGACGATCAACGCGCACGTCGTTCCCGCGATCACGAGCACGATCGGATATAAGTGAATTTTTTCAGTCGACTGCAAAACCTGCAAAAGCGCCGTGCCGATACCCCCCAACACCGCGAAGCCCGCTGCGTAATCGAGCCATTTGACTCGCGAGACCGAGAGCGTATTTTGATACGCCCTTAGCACCCACTGAAAAATCCAACCCAGCAGGCTAAAGAGCGCGACGACCTTGACCCACGATAAAAGTCCGCCCCAACGACCGCCGATCGTCACTTGCGGATCGCCGATCACCCTCATCCAAAGCAGAGCGACGTCGAAAGCCTTCGCCCCCGCCCCCCCGGCTTGAGCGAACAATGGAATAAACACGGATGACACGCGCCGAACCCCCGATTGCTTGTCTTGTTGTCGCGGAAAAAACCCGGTTTTAACACCGTCGCTCGCGGCGAACGCGCATCGTTTCGGAACGCCGGCGACTCAGCCATCAATACCTAAAAAGGCGATTAATCGTCAATGAGGAGCGCCCGTCGTCGCCGCGGCCTCGGAACGAGCCGGTTCGCCGTCGCGGGGGCGCTCGCCGACACGACGACGCCCCGGATGCAGGTCGCTCTCGCGAACGATTCGCAAGAAAAGCTCTTCAAGCGTCGTCGTCGGATGATCGACCGCGAGCAATTCACCGCCATGACGCGCGATCACGTCTTGAATCTCACGCAACGCGGCGTCCGGAAGATCGCGCGTTTTGATCTGCGTAACGTCTTGAACGGTCAACAGATCGGACACCTTGCCGACCTCTTTCAATTCGCCTTTATGAAGAATCGCGATCCGATCGCAGATATCCTGCATGTCGGCCAAAAGGTGCCCCGAAAGCACGATCGTCTTCCCCTGCTCACGGAGATCGAGGATCAACTTTTTGATCTCGGAAGTGCCGATCGGATCGAGACCCGAAGTCGGCTCGTCGAGGAGGATCAATTCGGGGTTGTTGATCAACGCCTGAGCCAAACCGATCCGCCGCTGCATACCTTTCGAATATTCACGAAGCTGACGATGCTTCGCCGCCGACAAACCGACGAGATCGATCAGCCGATTGACCCGCTTGGTCCGCTCGGCCGAGTCGATTTTGAACAATCGACCGTAAAAGTGGAGCGTTTCAGAGGCGTTCAAGAACTTGTAAAGGTAAGATTCCTCGGGAAGATAGCCGATCCGTTCGTTCTTCGCGACGTTCGTCGTCGGCTCGTTGAAAATGAGCGCGTCGCCTTTGGTGGGAAAGAGTAAACCGAGAAGAAGCTTGATCGTCGTCGTTTTCCCCGAGCCGTTCGGCCCGAGGAGACCGAAAATCTCGCCTCGATTGATCTTGAGGTCGAGCGCGTTGAGCGCCTGGACTTTGGGTCGACCCCAGAAGTCGCAGTAGACCTTGGTGAGGTTGCGGATCTCGATAATGACTTCTTGACTCATCACGATGGCGCCTGTTTCAACTCCCCAACGCCTCGTTCGGCTCGGGGATCGACGAAAAGATTAATACAAGATCGGTGCGAAGCGCCCGACGTCGACAACTGATTTTCATCGCGAAAATCCCGCCGACTCTCGGTCCAGGACGCGAGCCTACGCCGCAAACAAAACCGTCAAGATCGTTCTCGCCGAAGCGATCGCTAGTCGATGAATAAGTCGAACTCATCGCGAGAACAGAAAAATCGAATGAAGACGAATACTCGGCTTGTTACGCCCGACCGGCTCACACCGCGAGGATCACGAACTCCGCGCGCGGAGATTGCTCACGCACCATACGTTCGAGAATCGATTTTGGTTCGAAAAAACTTTCGACCCAATACTCGGCGAACGATTCGACATCCCTTGATCGATAGCGCTCCCGATCGTCTCGATCGCGAGCGTGCGAAAATGATCGTAAAGGCCGGCGCACGTTTTGACAAGTCGCCCCCGCTCCGACTTCCAATCGAAGCGTCGATCGGCGAACTCGTCGGAGACGAACTGTACCGCTTCAAAGCGGTTTTTCAACGATTTCATCAAGAAAGCAATCGCCTCGAGGCTCCGATCGTACCGGCTCGGTCGGCGCGATGAAATGTTCGCGCTTTCCCTTACATTTGATCCAGGGAAGGCGTGAACCGACGGTTATCCCGAACCGTTCGCCGCTCCTGGTCAAATTCCTCTGAAGTACGGCCCCGAAACCTTCATGAGGCGACGGCGTAACCCCCTGGCGGCCCGCCAGGTCGGCTAGAAAGCGATTCGGCGAACGAGCCGAGGCGGCTGTCGCGAGTCCCGATCCAACCCAATCAGAACCGTCAAGCGGCTCAACAAGGCTTCCGATCGAACGCATCGACGAAGTGAATCGAGGCGATCGGCTAGAAATCGATCGCTTTCGACTTCGGAGGCTCCGGACATTAACCGGATGATCGCCGCAAAGATCACCGAGACGGAAAGCCGGCCTCACGGCGAAGCCTCGCCGGAAAGCTTTTCATCGGATCGCGGCGGACGGCGGCGATTCACGGATCAAGATATCATTGTAAATATTAAAAATTAAGCTAAATTAATTATGTTTCGGTAATATCTATACATTACACATTTTGACGCCGATTCTCTTCCGGCTCGATCTCCGCTCGATAATCCTTTCTCCAATTCAACGTGGTTGAACGGCGTGATCTTGGTACAATGATCCCGCGTCGCTCCGACGCCAATCCAGTCGATCGCCTTGCTTGCGATCTTCCCAAACGCTCCATTTATTGAGAGGTTCAAGCCCTGTGCGCTGGTCGCAAGCCCTGATTCCGACGCTTAAGGAAACCCCCGCGGACGCCGTGGCCCCAAGTCACATCCTCTTATTGCGAGCGGGGATGATTCGCCGACTCGGATCGGGCGCCTACACGTATTTACCGCTCGGACTCCGCGTCCTCCACAAGGCGATCGCGATCGTTCGCCAAGAGATCGACGCCGCGGGCGCGCTCGAGATCCTCATGCCGGCGCTCCAACCGATCGAACTTTGGAAAGAGTCGGGAAGGTTCGACACCTTCGGCGACCTGCTGATGCAGCTCAAACTCTCGAACCAACAGCACGCGGCGCTCGGACCCACTCATGAAGAGGTCGTCACCGATCTGGCTCGAGATTTAATCAACACTTACAAACAGTTACCCATTACACTTTATCAGATCCAAACAAAATTTCGCGACGAGCCGAGGCCCCGATTCGGCGTGCTTCGGACGCGCGAGTTCGTGATGAAAGACGCGTACAGTTTCGGCGCGGACCTGGAGCAATTGAACGCGAGCTACGACGCCATGTACGAGGCGTATTGTCGAACTTTCGATCGATGCGGGCTCGATTACGTGATCGTCGAGGCCGAGAGTGGACCGATCGGCGGCGATTCCTCTCATGAGTTCATGGTTCCCTCGGATATCGGCGAGGATAGCGTCGTTCAATGCCTGAAGTGCGGCTACGCGGCGAATCGCGAACGCGCCGAGATCGGCGTGATCAAAAACAACGACGATTCTCGCGCCGTCAAAACCGACGCTCCGCCTTACGAAAAAGTCGCCACTCCCGATCGGCGGACGATCGAGGAGGTCGCTTCGTTCCTGAAAATGAAGCCCGAACAAACCGCCAAGTTGCTTGTTTATCTCGCCGACGGACGCCCCGTCGCGGCGTTGCTGCGAGGCGATCGCACCGCGAACGAGGCCAAGATCCGCCGAGCTTTCGCGGCTTCCACGCTCGTGCCGGCGGATCAGAAGACGATCGAAGCCGCGACGGGGGCGCCGCTCGGCTTTCTTGGCCCTGTCGATATCAAAATACCGCTCCTGGTCGATCGCGAGATCGCCTCGATGGCTCAAGTCGTCGTCGGCGGGGGAGAAATTGACGTTCACTTGAAGGGAGTGATTCCGGGGCGCGATTTCCCGATCGACGACCTCCGCGACCTGCGCGACGCCGACTCGGGCGACCCCTGCCCGAAATGCGGCGAGAAACTTGAGCTGAGGCAGGGGATCGAGATCGGGCACGTGTTCAAACTGGGAACGAAGTATTCGAAGGCGATGGGAGCGACTTTCCTTGATGAACACGGTCAGGCGGTTCCGCTCATCATGGGATGCTACGGAATCGGCGCGAACCGAATCCTCGCCGCCGCGGTCGAATCAAGTCATGATCAAAACGGCATCATTTGGCCGTTTCCGCTCGCTCCTTATACGGTTTTGATCGCTCCGTTGCAGGTTCAAAACGCCGAGGTTCTATCCGCGGCCGATACGATCGCGAAGGGGCTCGAGTCGGCGGGGATCGATTACCTGATCGACGATCGCGAGCTTCGTCCCGGCGTCAAATTCAAAGACGCCGATTTGATCGGAATTCCGATCCGCGTCGTGATCGGCGAACGGGGGCTTAAAGAGGGGAAAATCGAGCTCAAATGGCGGCATAAAGCCGAGGCCGAGACGATCCCCGCCGAAACCGCCGCGGAGGCGATCATCGCGCTCGTGGAATCCACCAAGAAATCTCATGAAGCCATGTGCCGATCTCGCATCGCCGAGCGAGCCGCGGCGCGAGCGAACGCGACGGAGAGTCGAGCGATCTCATGAACACCTCTTCGACTCCCTCGCTCAAGAAGCCGTTCGCGATGTTGATCGTGATGACGATCGCGGTGCTGGGGGGCCCGGTCGTGATCGGCGCGGTCCTTTCCGGCGGCGCCGACCCGCGCTGGCCTCCCGACCGTCCCGTCGAATGGTGGACGTTCTTCATCGTCGTCGCGGTCGTGATCGGCTTGATGGCGGGGTCGATCGTTCTCAGTTTAATCGAACGTAAACGTTTTCACGCGGCGTATCTGCAAGCGCGACGGATTCAAAACGGCGCATCCGCGATTCCTCGCGAAGATCCCGCCGAGTTCGAGGTCCGCGACCGATGATTTGGGGCCGGCCGTGGGGGTTTTTGGCTTTACTGCTCGTTCCCACGCCCTGGCTTTGGGGGCTTTTTCGCGGGCGAATCGGCTGGTCTTCGGTCGGCTTGTTTCCCAAAAATCGCGTCACGATCGGAACGCTGTTCGCGTGGTCGCCGAACGTGTTGCGCGCCCTTGGGATCGCGGCTCTCGCGGTCGCGCTCGCTCGGCCCCGGACCGTCGGCGGCCGAACTTACATCAAGGCTCGCGGCGTGACGATCGTCGTCGCGCTCGACCGCAGTTCGAGCATGAAAAGCGTCGACGTCGCCTCATCCGAAGGTCCGATCTCTCGACTCGAAGCGGCGCGGCGAGCTTTCGTTCGGTTCGTCGCCGGAAGGCCCGACGACCTGATCGGCCTTGTCTCGTTCGCGAATTATCCCGATACGACATGTCCGCCAACGCTTGATCATAAAGTGTTGCTTGAATCGGTCGCGGCGATCAAAACGGCTCGGGCGGGAGACGACGGTACGACTCTCGGCGACGCGATCGCGTGGGCGACGCACGTCGCGCGCGACACGTCTCCTCAAAAAAAAGTCGTGGTACTGATAACCGACGGTCATGATTCGCCCGGCGTATCGAAACCGCTCGGTCCGATCGTCGCGGCGACGCTGGCGAATCGGTTGGGAGTCGTCGTTCACACGATCGCGATCGGCCCCGTATCGGGGGTCGAACGGCGCCGCCAAGCCGATACCGCGGGGCTCGATCTTGTAAGAGAAACCGACGGTCCCGATCTCGATCTTCTCGAAAAGATCGCGATCTCGGGGGGTGGACGAGCCTTCGTCGCGACCGATTCCGCCGCGCTCGAAGCGATCTTCCAAACGCTCGACTCCCTCGAAAAAAGCCCCTTTTCCGGAAAAATAGAAATCCACTATCAAGAACATTATCAATCGTGGATCCTCATCGCGATCGCGGCGCTCGCTCTCGATCGGTTCCTCGCGGCGGGTCGATTTCGTCGCCTTCCATGAATGTGATGATACTTTAGTATAATCGTTTTATTAATGGTTGACGCGAGGGCGCGATTCGAAATCGACCGCTCGCCGCTTGAGTTCGGCGCGGATCGCGTCTATAAAGCAGATTCGTCACTCCTAGAGGCCCCGAAACGATCACACCGGAGTCGATCATCATGAGGCGATACGCGATTTACGGAACGCTCGCCGCGGCGGTTTTACTTGTGGGATCGATCGCTTTCACGCGATCGCACGCGGACACTCCCGCTCCCGCTCGCGTTTTCGAGTTGCGAACGTATTATGTGAACGAAGGCAAAATGCCCGACTTGCACAAACGTTTCCGCGATCACACCGTGCGGATTTTCCGCAACCACGGGATGACTCCGATCGGTTTCTGGGAGCCGCAAACCAAAGAAGACGGTCGGGGCGATAAAATGATTTATCTGCTCGCGTTCCCCAGCCGAGAAGCCGCCAAAAAGGCGTGGAAAGAATTCGGCGAGGATCCCGAGTGGAAAAAAGTTTTCGCCGAAAGCCACAAGAACGGCGTTCTCGTCAAAAAAGTCGAATCGGTCTTCCTCGACCCGCTCGATTACAGCGAGATCAAGTGAATCAAAGATCCTTGAACGCCTGATATTTTCATTGATGAGGGTCGATCGGATGAGCGGCGCGTCGGAGTCGATCGGATCGATCTCTTGCGAGGAGATCGCGCGAGCGGTCGAGCGGATCGGGGCGTGGGTTCATCAGACGCCCGTGCTCACATCGAAGGCGCTCGACGATCGATGCGGCGGGCGTTTGTTCCTTAAGTGCGAGAATTTTCAGCGCGTCGGCGCGTTCAAATTCCGCGGCGCGATGAACGCGATTTTACAGCTTTCAGACGCCGAGAAAGCCGCGGGGGCGATCACGCATTCGTCGGGAAATCACGCGCAGGCGGTCGCGCTCGCGGGCAAAACGACGGGCGTCGCAACGTGCGTCGTGATGCCTTCGACCGCTCCCGCGATCAAGCGCGCCGCGACCGAAGGCTACGGCGCTCGGGTCGTCGCGTGCGAGCCGACGCTCGCGGCGCGCGAACAAACGGTCGCCGATTTAATCGCTCGTCACGGTTATACGCTAATTCATCCGTTTGACGATTGGCGCGTGATCGCGGGGCAGGGGACCGCGGCGTGGGAGCTTTTGGATCAGGCGGGTCCGCTCGATCTGATCGTCGTCCCGGTCGGGGGAGGGGGCTTGCTCGCCGGCACGGCGCTCGCGGTCGAGGCGAAATCTCCGGGCACAAACGTCGCCGGCGCCGAACCCTCCGCCGCCGACGACGCGCGTCGCTCGCTCGCCGCGGGAACGATCCTCCCTTCGGGAGATCCCCGCACCGTCGCCGACGGCCTGCGCACTTCGCTCGGCAAACGCCCTTATTCCATCATCTCTCGACTCGTTAAAACGATCGCCGTCGCGACCGACCGTGAGATTCTCGACGCGACGCGATTCGTTTGGGAACGATTCAAAATCGTCGTCGAGCCCTCGGCCGCGGTCCCGATCGCGGCGATTCTCAACGGTTCAATCCCGGTCCAAAACCTCCGAGTCGGAGTGATCGTCTCGGGCGGAAATCTCGATCTCGAACCTTTTTTCTCAAGCTTAATCCGGAAATGGGTTGAATCCGATGCGTAGGGATCGTTACGGAAAACTTGCGATCTTCGCCTTGATTTGCGTCGGAGCTTTCGTGCGCGCGGAAGCTCTCGGCGGCGCTCACGCCGGCGAGGTTCGTCCGCCGATTCTCGATAAAGATAAACTCCTCGCCGCGCAAACCTTTCGAGACGACCTCGACGACGATTGGTACAAGGCGAACGTTCCGTTTTTTGAATGCCCCGATCAAGCGATTAATACAACATATTATTACCGTTGGGAGTTGATCACAAAACATCTCACGTATGGATCGACCAAAACGGGTTATTTATTCACCGAATTTATCGATCGGCCTCCCTGGTCGGGAACATACGGAGCGATCAGTTGTCCCGCGGGTCATCAAATCGACGAAACGCGGTGGCTTCGCGATCCGCGTTACGCCGGCGATTACGCGCGGTATTGGTTCCACACGCCCGGCGCCGAGCCTCGCAGGTACAGCACCTGGCTCGCGTCGGCGATTTTCGGCCTCGGGCTCGTTCATCCGTCGATCGTCGCCGATCCCAAGGCGTGGGTCGCCGACCTGAAGGCGAACTACGAGGGGTGGGAGCGCGAACGATTCGACCCCGAGGTCGGCCTGTTTTGGCAATCGGGCCACGACGACGGCATGGAAACGAATATCAACAGCCGTCAAACGGTCGATTGGTTCCGCGGAGCGCCCGGTTTTCGCCCCGCGCTCAACTCTTACATGTACGCCGACGCTTTGGCGATCGCTCGGCTCGCCGACCGCGCCGGCGACGCCGAAACCGCGGCGGCGTATCGCGCCAAAGCCGAATCGCTCAAACGGAACGTTCAAACCAAATTATGGGATCCCAAACGAACATTCTTTTTTCATATGTATAAAAACAATGAAACAAAAAACGGACATACGATTAAGGCGGGGAGTCTCACGTATCAAACGGGGGAGTTCGCCGGAAGCGACCGGGGACGGGAACTGATCGGCTACATTCCGTGGTGTTTCAACCTTCCCGATCGGGGCTTCGAGAGCGCGTGGCGGTATTTGATGGATCGCGATTCGTTTTTCGCCCCCTTCGGCCCGACGACAGCCGAACGCAAGGACCCGCTTTTTACGATCTCGAAAACCTGCTGCGTCTGGAGCGGGCAATCGTGGCCGTACGCGACCTCGCAAACGCTTAAAGCCTTGGCCAATCTTTTACAAGACGATTCACAAGATATCGTTACAAAAAGCGATTATCTTAAACTCTTGCTCGCTTACACGCACACGCAGCGGAAGAACGGCGAGCCTTATATCGCCGAGGCGGCGAACCCCGACACGGGTTCGTGGAGCGGCCACGATACGTATAATCATAGTGAGCATTATTTTCATTCGTCTTATAACGATTTAATAATCACCGGGCTCGTCGGGCTGAGACCGCGCGAGGATCGGACGGTCGAGGTTCGCCCGCTCGCTCCCGAATCGTGGCCGTATTTCGCGCTCGACGACGTTATGTATAAAAAACATCGATTAAGCGTGATCTGGGACAAAGACGGTACGCGTTACCGCCTGGGGAAAGGGCTTTCGATCTTTTCCGACGGCGTCAAGATCGCGTCTTCGGAACGGCTCGAACCGACGTTCGCGAAATTGGATGAAGCGACCGAGATCTCTTCGAGAGCGACCGAGGCGAACGACGTGAACCTCGCCGTTAACAATGATGGAACATATTATCCACGCTTTAAAGCTTCGTACACCGCGGCGGGAACCTCGACCGCGGCCGCGATCGACGGCGTCCGTTGGTATCACGTCGATCCTCCCAATCGTTGGACGTGCTTGAATTCTCCGTCTCCCACGGTCGATCTGGAAATCGATTTCGGCGTCGAGCGATCGATTCATACCGTGAAGTTGTATCTTCTTGACGACGGTCGAACGATCATCCCTCCCCGGCGCGTCGATCTTGAATATTGGACCGGCGACTCGTGGAAAACGATCGCGAATCAAAAGCGCACGCCCGAGATTCCCCGCGGACGACGCGCGAACGTGATTCGATTCGATCCGATCAAAACATCAAAAGTTCGGGTGATTTTTACGCATCATGGAACCGATCGCTCGGGGCTCTCCGAATTCGAGGTTTGGGGCGACTCGGCGCAATCGCTCGATCCCGCGCCCCCTCCGACCGGAAATCTCGCGTTCAATCCCGGAACTCAACCTTACCCGAAAGTTTCCGCATCTTTTACATCGCAGTTCGACAAGATTGAACGTGTGAATAACGGCTTGATTCAATTCCGACCCAATCCTCCCGATCGCTGGACAGCTTACGAATCGCCGAACGCGAGCGATTCGCTCGAGGTCGATTTCGGCGGCGAACGATCGATCGCGCGGGTCGAATTGGCGATTTACGACGACCGAGGCGGCGTTCAACCCCCCGAATCCTACAAAATCGAACGCTGGGACGGGTCGAAGTGGCTTGCGATCGAGGGCGCCGAAAAAAATCCCCCTCGACCGACCGGCGGCGCGATCAACGAGGTTCGCTTTCCTCCGATCAAAACATCGAAGATTCGGGTTGTATTTAAGCATAATGGTAAGGCGCGGAGCGGGCTTTCCGAGATTCTCGTTTGGCCCGAATGAACCGTTCGATCGTTCGTTCGCTTCGAATCAAAAGGCGAGCGTTCGGATTCGACTTTTCGGCGATCGGCCGAGGATTGTAAACACAAAGGATTCTAATAATGTTAGAATGTGATGTTGTTGACGGCCCAAAGAGATTGATTCGTGCGTCGCTTCGAACGAAGCTTTTTCCGATCGTGGCGTCCGCGTCGACGATTCTCTGCATGATCGCGGCGGTATCGTCTCGATCGCTCGGCGTCAGCGCCGACGAGGGCGAAGTCGCGAGCGACCGAGCCGTTCGCATGAAGATCTGGCTCCCCGCATATTATTATCCGTTTGGTCCCGGGTTGCGCGAATGGAATCGGCTGATCGCCGCGGCGAAAGTCGCGCCGATCGTCGCGATCGTCAATCCCGCGAGCGGGCCGGGCGATCACGTCGACACCAATTTCGCGGCGGTTCTGCCTCGAGCGAGAAAGGCCGGCGTTACGCTCGTCGGGTATATCGGAACGCAATACGCGCGCAAGCCGCTTGATCGCGTGAAACGCGAGATCGAAGATTTTCTTCGCTTTTATCCCGATATCACCGGCTTTCATTTCGACGAACAAAGCCCGAACGCTCGCGACGTCGCCTATTACGTTGATCTATATAAGTACGTTCACAATAGAATTCCAGGGTCGCTGGTCGTCACCAATCCCGGATCGCTTTGCGCCGTCGAATACGCCGCGGCGCCCGCATCTGACGTCATCTGCTTGTTCGAACGCGAGAGGGGCTTCGCCGAATTTCAGCCCCCCGATTGGGCGTCGCGGTTCTCGGGATCGCGATTTTGTGTGCAGTCGCACGCGGTTGCGACCGAGGACTCGATGATTCGTTCGATCAATCGCGCCGCGCAATTGAAAATCGGTTATGTGTTCGTCACCGACGACGTCTTGCCCAATCCCTACGATCGACTTCCCTCGTATTGGGACGCCGAGGTCGAAGCCGTGCGTCGAATCAACCAATCGAACCTCCCGAATTCCAAAACGGCTAAAAAAGGGGCGGCGAACGCGAAACAATCATCAAAGAAAAAGAAGAAATAACACGATCCGCCCTACCTCCCGAATTCCAAAACGGCTAAAAAAGGGGCGGCGAACGCGAAACAATCATCAAAGATAAAGATGAAATAACACGATCCGTTTTATTGGATCACTTAATGAATTTAGACGACTTTTGATCGATCGATCGGTTCAGAGGCGCGAGAAACCCTCGCGCCGCAGGATCGGATCGATCTTTCCGCGCCGCCGAACGTTCGAAAAATCGAGCGTCGGGATCGATTCCGAATCACCCCGACGTGTATCGAGCCGATTTCCTCATCACGGAGCTTTACAATCGACAAGCTTCATCGCCGCGAGAATTCCTCCCGCCGAGGTCGTTCCCGCGGCGATCTCTTCGGGCGTTCCGTAAGCGACGATCGATCCTCCCGAGGGACCCGCGCCGGGGCCGAGCTCGATTAAAAAATCGGCCGCGGCCCATATGTGCGGATTCGAATCGACGACGACGATCGATCCCCCGGGGGCGATCAGCGTATCGAAAACCTCAAGCATTTTCTCGATCTCGGACGGATGAAGCCCGGCGCTCGGTTCATCCATCATAAATAATCTCGTCGATGATTTCGCGGGACGCCTGAGCGTCGCCCTCGATTTGGCGAATTGGATCGCGAGCTTAAGTCGAAGCGATTCCCCGGCCGATCGATCGGCGATCGCGTCTCCCAATCGTAAATAATCGAGCCCCACGTCGCGTAGCGGCCTTAAAAGCGCCTGCAATCGGGGACGATTGCGAAAAAACACAAGTGATTCCTGAACCGTCATCTCCAGAACCTCGGCGATCGACCGATCCTGGTAACGGACTTCGAGAATCTCGGCTCGATATCGCGTTCCTTGACATGTTTCGCATTGCGTTTTAAGATCGGCAAGCAAACGTCGATCGAAAATCGCGGCGCCGCGCCCCTCGCACGCTCGGCATCGGCCTTCGCGCGAACGAAAGCTGAAATTGTTCGCCGAATAACCGCGTACTTTCGCCTCCTGGGTCTCGGCGAAAACCGTTCGGATCTCGCCGAAGGCGCCGACGACGGAAGCCGTGATCGAACGTTCCGAAACTCCCGGGTTCGATCGATCGATCCACGCGGCCGAGTCGATCTCGCGTGTCGATCGAAGCTTCGCGGTCGATTTTGAATCGCTCGAGCTTGAACTCGAATCGCAGGCGGGCGAAGCTGAAATCGACCGACCCGATATCGAGGTTTCGAGCGCCCACGGGCGCAAAGTTTCTTGAACCAGCGCGCTCTTGCCCGAACCGCTCGGCCCGATCACCGCGCACAAAACTCCAAGAGGAATCTTTATATAAACATCTTTAAGATTCTTGGCGCAAGCGTTCTTTATCTCAACGTATCCGTTCGGCTTGCGTCCCGGCCGTTCGCGGAGGGGTTCCGAACGACCCGCGAGGAATCGTCGGGTGATCGATCGGGGTTCGTTTTCGATTCCCTCGGGAGGTCCCGCGTACACGACTTCGCCTCCTTGATCGCCTCCCCCGGGACCGAGATCGACGAGATAATCCGCCGAACGGATCAGCGATCGATCGTGCTCGACGACGACGACCGTGTCGCCTCGATCACGTGCGCGAAGCAATTGCGCGATCAAACGATCGACGTCGGTCGGATAAAGCCCCGCGGCGGGTTCGTCGAACACGTAGAGCACGCCGACGAGTCCCGGGTTGAGCGTCGCGGCGAACGCGACCCGCCGTTCCTCGCCGCGCGAAAGCGAATCGAGCTCGCGATCGAGCGATAAATAACCGAGCCCCAGATCGACGAGATCGCCGATTCGATCCAATATCGATTCCACAATTCCACGTGTTCGAGGATCCGACTGATAAAACTGCAACCATTTCTGGATATCTTCGATTGATCGCGAAGTCGCATCGGCGAAGTTTCGACCGTCGATACGAACCGCGAGAGCCTGATTCGAGAGCCGATTTGCGGAATCGCCCGTGAAAAGTTCGGCGGAGGGTTCGCGATATTCGGTTCCGCAACCTCCGCATCTCCAACCGCTTTCAAAAACCCAGTCGGCTTGATCGTCGAAAAGAATTTTGATTCGTCCCGATCCCGACCGCATCGCCTGCTCGATCGATTCCAGCCGACGCTCGGCGGAATCGCGACCTCGAACGAGCCGGTCGACGACCACATCGATTGAAGACATCGTTATATTAACAGATCGAGAGGAATCGAGTTCGACGATCGCGCCGTCGATTCGAGCCCGCGCGAACCCCTGCGAGACGAGCGAGGCGGCGATCTCGGCGAACGACGACCCCGCGACGATTTCGAGAGGGAACGCGATTTGATAGCGGACGCCTTCGGCAAGCTGATCAATCCTATGAGCGATCGACGCCGCGTCTCGAGGGCCGACTTCGCTTCCACATTCCGAGCAAATCACCTTTCCGTTGCGAACAAAGAGCGAGACGAGCAGGGCTTGGATTTCGCCGATCGAGCCGACCGTCGCCGCCGCCGACCCCCTTGAGCGGCCTCGCGGAGCGGCGATCGCCGCGGGAAGGCCGTCGATCCGTTCAACGTCGGGCTTTTCGAGCCGATCGAGATACATCCTCGAACGCGCCGAGAACGTTTCGACATACCGTCTTCGCCCCTCGACGAAAAGCGTGTCGACCGCGAGCGAAGTTTTCCCCGCTCCCCCGACACCCGTCACGACGATGAACCGACCGAGCGGGAGATCGAGATTGATGGACTTAAGATTATGTGTTTTCAAGCCGCGTATTTGGATCGATTTCATAAACGTTACGCTCGATCGCGGTGGGAATCCTTTAACTCGGGTCCATCGTGGCGTTTCGAGCAGACGAAAACAAGCAGAATTTGCATCGAGACGAAAGAAGTCGACACTGAACAAACAGTTGTTATTAAGTCGATGTTATTTTAAGAAGGAATCGCGGGCCTCGCGTCGAGCAGGCGTTGCCCCGAACTCTCTTCGACTTCGAGTTCGACGAGTAGGCGTTCGCGCACCTTTTGAAGCGTCGCTTCGATCGTTTCGGGGGAATCGTCGACGAGGACGATTTGTCCGCCGGCGCGCTTGTCGTGACCTCCCGCGTTGCCCAATCCTTCGACGACGTGTCGCAACATCTCGCCGCTGTGTAATCCGACCGCGCTTACCCGCGCCGATATTTTCAGGTTCTTATCGAACACGCCCACGCAAACCGACCAGGTGACTTTCTCGAACCGGATGAAAAAATCGGCGAGTTCGGCGATGATATCGGGCTGGGGAACGGGGCCGCACCAGCTAAACACCACGTCTTCATAAATATACGCATTTGAAAGAGCATGATGAAACGTCGCGAAGTAGCTTTGAGGCAGCCTGGTGTTTTTGATCCGCGCCAGCAGGTCTTTATCGGCGCGGGGGAAAAGCCAGATGAGCGCTCCGTCGTCTTGCGAGCACGCCTCGCGCGGGTATCCCGTCGTTTCGGAATCGATCCCGTATAAAAGCGCGGTCGCGAGCCGAGGCGTGACGCCCAAATTTTGTTCCAATAAATAACCCGTGACGATCGTGCTCGTCGCGCCGAATTGCGGACGTATATCTTGGAACGGAACCCCCTCGACACAACCGGGCGTTTCATGATGATCGAGAACCGCGTGAGGTCGCGCCGCCTCGCTGGCGCGACGCCCCGTGAACGGCTGGGAATCGACCATCACGATCGCCGTCGATTCATCAATGTTCACATGACTAACCGGCACCAGCGGGATCGCCAAAAGCTTAACCATCGCCTGATTCTCGGCGCGAGCGATGATGCCGTCGACCGTGAGAATGATCGTTTTACCAGGAAGCTTATTGCGGATCAGGCATTCCAGTCCCATCATGCTCGCGAGCGCGTCGGGGTCGGGATTGACGTGCGATACCAGAACGACGCGATCGAACGGCTTGATCGTTTCAAGGAACCGTTCCGAGCAATGCCGGCGCGTCGGGACGGCGGTCGCTTCAATCGGAGGGTTCGATATTGAAGGTATATCCACGTTGCGTCCAATCGATCGAATCGGGGAAAACCGCTTCGCATCGGCGATCGCGGTGACCTCCATACCCGTTTCAGTTTAACCGGCGTCGATCGCGAAACTCCAGTGATCAGGGCTCAAACGCACGCCGCGATAAAATCCGCGATCGCCTTCGTATTCAGGTTTCGACCAGGAAACATCGCCGTTTCATCTCGTTTGCGCCGATCCGCTCCCGGGAGAACTCGGGACATCGTCGCAAACACGCCTCACCGAATCGAATCAACGCGGCGTGGAATCGATCCCGGAGGGTCTGGATTTCTCGACCGGTTGATTCTTCGCTCTTCGTTCTTCGATTCGCTTTCGAGAACGTTCACGCTCGGTCTCAAACGTTTGTTCGGGAGTCTTCTCGACAATCCCGGACGTCGTCGGCGCGGGACGAAACGCTTGATCCACGAGAAGCGTCGACCCGATTAATAATAACACAAGATTGAGCCTCACGCTCAGTCGATGCAAACGGTCGAAGCGTACCTTGCTCGCCGAGCCCTCGTCTCGCGCCGCGTTTATCGCCGGAATGAGCGATTCGCTTGAATAAATCGAAATTAATATCGCAAATGTGATCATCAACGCCTTAAGCGATACCCAAACGCTCCGGTATTCGGGATAAGCGAGCGGCCCGCACACCTCGGCGGGAAGCGCGATCGTCGTCAGCGTGGTAATCCACGCGTAATAGCGTGGAAAAATCGCCCGCACGAACCGCGCAGCGTCTTCGGCCTCCAAAACGCGAAACACGATCGGCGCGATCGCGAACGAAAAAAACAGCAAAATCGCCGTCCACGAAGCCGCCGCAGTCGCCAGCACCGTGTCGAAAAATCGCATCAAAAAAGGAGCGTCGAGCGTCATGATCGTCTCAAAACCAAATATTATTTATTTGTATGAAAATCTGATTGATTCTCGCTTCACCGCGAAGATCCCCGTAATTCGATGCTTTCAACCGAACCCGACGGCGCCCGACGGGATCGATCTTAACAATCATGTCGTGCTCCTAACGATCCTTGGAGGCGCGATTCCCGCGGCCAAACCGCCGTCGACCCCCCACGTTTGGCCGGTGATCCACGCCGCGTCGTCGCCGAGTAAATACGCGATAACCCCCGCGACTTCCTCGGCGCGACCCACGCGGCCCAACGGGTGAAGCGATTCGCTCACCGCGCGATTCGCGTCCGAACGCAACAGAGGCTCGGCGAGCGGAGTTTCGGTCAATCCCGGCGCCACGCAGTTGAAGCGAACGCCATATCGAGCGTAAGTCATCGCCGCCGAACGAACCAGACCCTCGATTCCCCCCTTCGCCGCGGCGATGATCTCATGATTGTTCATCCCCTGGCGAACCGCCGCGGTGCTTAAAAGCACGATCGACCCCCGGTTTTGCTTACGCATCACGCCGAGAGAAGCCTTACAAGCTAAGAAAGCCGAAATCAGATTCGTCTCGAGTGTCTCCACAAAAGTATCAACGCTCGTTAAATGTAATGACTTAAGTTGAATCGAACCGACGCAGTGCGCCGTGCCGTCGAGCGAACCGAAAGCGTCGACGGCTCGTTCGACCGCGGCTTCGAGATCTTCCAACCGCGTCGCGTCGCCTGAATATGCGATCGCGGAATCTCCCAGTTCGGTCGCGAGCTTTTGGAGCGGTTCTTCGCGCCTGCCGAACAACACCACGCGATCGCCGCGAGCGACCAATATTCGAGCCGTCGCCGATCCGATTCCCCCCGCTCCTCCGGTAATCAAAACAACTCGCGACGCCATGATGATACACCTGTCGATGACAACCGGACCGAATCGATCGAAACCATTTTCATCCTTTTAGACAGACTGTTCGCGAAATCAAGCCGCCTTCGGTTCGATCGAAATCAAGCCGTCTACGATGTTCGATCGAGATCAAGCCGTCTACGATGTTCGATCGAGATCAAGCCGTCTACGATGTTGGAGCGAGATCGACCCCCGCGATTCGGTTCACCATTCCATTCGTTTTCAATCCGCGAGCACATGATAAAGAGGCCGATCGCTCGTGAGCGATCGACCCCTTCCTATTCAAGACAATCGACGATCGCTCAGGGATTTCTCCCGCCGTTGCGGTTCATAAGAAGTTCCTGATATGCGTTTAAATCGATTTTGGTTTTTTTCGCGGGTTTCTTCGCCTTGGTTGTCGCAGCGGACGCGACTGGAGGGGCCGGAACGCCTGGAACTCCGGGAACACCTGGAGATCCTGGAACCGCGGGCGCCGACGCAGTCCTGAGCGACGGATCGACGGCCGCCGGAGCGTTGATCGGATCGGCGATCGGCGCCGCTTTCGACGGTTGTCCGCCTGGCGTCGCTCCGCCGCGTCGAGCGGGTAGTGCTCGCGGTGGAGGAATCACGTCTTCGTCATCATCGCCACGAGGAACGCGGGCGAAATCGGGAGTCGGCTGCGGGATCGCGGCGCCCCTTGATCCCGCGACGGCTCGCGGATTCATCGCATTCGGCGGAACTGCCGCGGCCTGCGGAGTCATCCCCGCGTACTGAGGCGCCGCCGCCCCCTGAGGCGGCGCAGGCATGCCGCCTTGGACGGATGGATCGATCCGCTTGCCGGGAACGTACATCCCTTCGGGCAAAAGCGCTCGCCCTCTCGGCGTGTACGACTTGGCGATCTGCTCGGCAAGTTGTTGATTGGTCGGGAATTGCGTTCCTTCGGGAGGAATCGGATTCACTCCCGAATAACTTCCAGGAAGGATTTGCCCCGGCATCGTTCGACGCCTAGGCTCGGGAGGAAGTTCGGCCTCGGCCTGCGCCGCGAGCGCAT
Organism: Planctomycetota bacterium; assembly: GCA_021791715.1. Classification (GTDB taxonomy): domain Bacteria; phylum Planctomycetota; class Planctomycetia; order Isosphaerales; family Isosphaeraceae; genus JAKBCQ01. The sequence goes on from JAJYWB010000042.1 coordinate 32,239, forward strand.
CGGCTTCGGAGGCGCCGTTTCCGTCGTTCATCGCGGCGCGAGCTTCTCTGGGCAAACGCTCGACGGCGAAGCCCGCTGCGGGAGCGACGCCGCGACCCCGAGCCTGCCCGGGAGCGTTTTCGGGCGCCATGCCGACCGACGGATCGAAACCCCCTCCTGAGCTTGTTCGACGCGTTTCCGCGCCGCGCTGAGGACGAAGTTTACTCACCCAGGTCGATATAATTTGATAATACGGGTCGTTTTGCCCCCCCAGGATCGAGCGTTTGAGCGACTTGTGCGGCATCAACAAACTCGTGAGCAATTCGCTCTTCTCGAGCCGATCGGGATCGATCAACCGCAAAGTCGCGTCGAGATTCACCCGCAGCTCGTCGCCTCGAATCGAACGACCGCCGCGGATCTCGATCAAACGAAACTCTCCGTTAAACCGTTCATTATGGCAAGATGCGCACTTATTTTGAAGAATCGGGTGAATAATCGTTGAAAACTCTTGTGCACGTTTAACGGCGAGGGGAGGGGGGAGATCGAAGACGACGGGAACGTCGGCGACGCCGAGTTCTCGCTTGGCCGCCTGGATGGCGACGGGATCGAGCGCCGGGGGGGGCGCGGCCGCGGCGGGATCGAGGCTCGTTCTAACGACGTCGGCGTCGTGGTTGGAAGCGACACGTTCGGCGTCGGCGTCAAGCTTTGCGATCATCGCCTGCGCGATCCGATCTTTGGGAGCGTATTTCACGACGGCTTCGAGTTCGGCGCGCGCTTCGTCCGTCAATTTCTCTTTAAGGCACCAACGCGCGAGCTTTAAATGCTCGTCGGGGTCGCTATCGGGGAATTGGTTGAGTCGATAGAGATAGAGATCGTGGAGCGAGCCGAAGCTCATCACCAGATCGGACTTGGGGAAATCGAAACCGCCGAATTTTTGCCGAATCGCGTAATGCGTATCGTCGCGTTCCGAGAGAATTCCCTTAAGAACGCGACCGTCGGACAACAGGTGCACCGTCTTGGACGGCGCCGCGGCCGCGGCCGCTACGGGACGGCGCGCTCGAACGTCGGACTCCTGGGCTACCCCGCGGGAGGTCCAGATCAGTCCAAGAGCGACCAGCCCCGTCGTCAAATATGAGATTTTGGTAGACATGGTGGCGGGACCGTAATCATGCTCGCCGATCGCGTCAAGGCGAGTTTGGGATCATTTCTCCGTTCAGGCCTCGCATCCCCGAAAGATCAAATGATCGAGATCACTTTCCCCAGTCGACCACGCGATAAGGTAAAACGCGATCCGGAAAAGCTCTAAACGCCCTTTCGGCCCACTTTTTCCGGGTTCGCCGCCAATCTACCAATAAATTCACGACATTTAAAAAATATAGATGTCCGTTCTTTTTGCTTTCGAGGGCGAACCTCCGGGAGAAACCCTTTAAGTAAACTCCGGCTACGAGGCCGTTATTTCGGTTGATCATCGCAAAGATCATAATGCGGATCACGAGTAGGTTCACCCTTTTATGTTTTGTTCGGGTCGATTCATGTGAACGCTCCGTGTGTTCTGAGGAGTTCTTCCGCGGCGGATTCGCCTGACCGCTTCGAATTCGACTTTTCCGGCGTTTTTTGATTCGTTTTGATCAACGGAAAACGGCCGAGGCCGAAAGCGCCTCGATGAACTCGACGTACGCCCCGAATAAATCGCCTTGAAACGGCAACGCATAAACCAAAACCTTGCCCGCTATTTGCCCGCCTGAGTTGTTTTGGGATTTTGGAAGACGACTCTTTTTGATCGCGTGGATGCACCCCGAAATCGCGTGAAATCGGTCCTACAGACTCGCCATAACTCTTGTTTCTTGCTGGTTTTGAGGCGACTTGAGGGGGGATGATGGAAGATGCGTGAAATTAGCGGCGTCCGGATTCGAACCGGAGACCTGCGGTTTATGAGTCCGCTGCTCTAACCAACTGAGCTACGCCGCCGTCGTTTCATCCCTCAGGCCGACACGACGAACCCTAGTCGCCGTCTCGGCTCGATTGTTCTTATCTACCAACTCTTCACGTTAGATTCAAGCGTCACGCGATCAGGTTCGCGAGCATTCCGGTTTTGGAACGCGATTGTAACGAATTCAACCGTGGGGACGATCTCCGCGGCGCCGGCGGGCGCAATCGGTTCGATCATCGATCGCCGTGAAGAATCATCGCGAAAAGATCGATTCTAGCCTTCCGTTCCTTGTTCCTCTTACATCGTTCCTCGTCTCGCCTTGCGAATCTCGTGGTCGATCGTCGCGCAGCCCAACTCCCGGGTGTGGGAGCGTCGTCACGGTTTCGATCGGCGGGGAGACCGATCGACGCGAAGGCGACGACGCCCCCACATCAGACACCGATTGCGAATTGTCAAAGAGCGACACGAACGGCTCGAGCGTTCGGGTCATCGGACGTTGCGGATTGTGGATTCTTGGTCGATCGATCTTCGAGATCGAACGAACCGATTCGATTTCACGCCGACGTTCGCGCGATCACCGATCGACGGGCGGCGGCCGCGAGTTTTTTACGTAACTTCTTATCCGCCCTGATGTACGAGAAAAACTGCCGAGCGAAGCCAATCGGATCTTGGGAGGTTTAGGGGGTCTGTAAGGACTGGCGTCGTTTGATTCAACCGCCACGCAAAGCGACGCTTTGCCGTTCGCTCGAATGATCTTGATCGGGTATGATGGAATCGATAACGCCCGCCGCGTGGTTTTGTGAATTCGCATGGTTTGGGTAAGCCGAGTGAGAGTTAAGTTTTAGCGTGGATTTTGGAGTTTGTTTTTCGAGCGTGACGTTTGGAATTTCGAATCGAATTTCGGTCTCTCTATAATATACGTCGAGCGTGACACTTTATTCGGAGAATTCTGGAAAATTTTTCGATTTTCTTCGATCATCTTTTGCGAGGTTAAAATTGGGCGGTTTGCGGTTGATCGTGTCGGTCGCTTTGGTTTTGCAGGGTAGGGGGTCGGGAGGATTTGGATGAGGAGAGTGCGTTGGATTTCGAGCCTTTTGGAAGGCTTCGACGTATCGAGCGACGGTTTGGCGATCGACGCCGAGCAGGCTAGCGTTTCTTGGTGAAGCGGCGCTTTGGGCGAACCCGATTCGCTGGTTTTCATGCGGCCGCGGCCGGCTGGTTTTGATCGCCCCGAATCAGTATAAAGCAATGAGGCGAAGGAGTTAGCAGAAGATGAGAGCCGGCGGGCAAATAGACACGAAGTATGAAGAAGGCTCGGGAAACGTCTTCGCCGATCTGTGGCTTGACGACGCCGACGAGCTTTATGCTCGGGCGCAATTGGGATTCCACATCCATAAGCTCGTTTCGGATAGGGAACTTAAGGCGCGGGAAATCGAGTCTCTTCCGGCCATCAAGCAGCCCGAGGTTTCGCATCGGATGAGCGGGCGTTTCAGCCGATTCACGACCGACAACCTGCTGGATTTCCTCAAGCGTCTCGATCAAACCGTCTCGATCCGCATTCGCCCGCGCCGGCCTGGAGAGCCCTACCAGGAAGTCGGTTATGGGATGTGAATCGAAAGGTTTCAGCATGAGTTCCATATCAAACGCACATTATTAATATGATTGGAGAATCGAGCGGGAATCGGGATGTTGATTCACCGAACGCCTTGGCATGATTAGTATTTCGTGATACAATAGGAAAGGTTCCGAATCATGATCATACAATTGCCAGAAGATGTGGAAAACTCCCTCATGGCCGAGGTGAATCGAGGGCGATTCGGATCGATCGACGACGCACTCTCGCAAGCGTGGCGGGCGTTTCTTGAGCAATTGAGAAGTCGTCGCCAGGCTGATGCGACGATGTCGGCTGATTCGGACGAGGCGATTCAGTTCCGATTGATCGAGGCCGGCTTGCTGAGCGAGATCAAGCCGCCGATTGAGGATGTGACCTCCGATCTGGATCGAAAGGCCGTTCCGATTCTGGGGGCGCCTTTGTCGGAAACCGTGATCAGCGAGAGACGTTGAAGTGGCTCTCTACTTTTTGGATACGAGTGCCCTTGTTAAACGTTATGTCCTTGAGACGGGTATGGCTTGGGTTCAATCTCTGACGTCGCCTACGGCTGGACATTCGGTTTTTATTTCGCGAATGACCCAGATGGAAACGATCTCCGCTGTGATTCGACGTGTTCGAGGAGGGTCGCTTACCGCGCGCGACGCCTCGACCGTTCTCTTGGATTTCGGATGCGATTTGACCCTCCAATATCGGATCATCGAAATATCGACGGGGGTCATCAATCAAGCGGCAATTCTCATTGAGCGCCACGCTCTGCGGGCTTACGACGCCGTGCAACTGTCGTCCGCGATTGAAATGCGGAAGCAAGCCCCGTCTCTCGTGTTGGTTTCGGCCGACGCGGAGCTCAACGCCGCGGAGGCCTCCGAACGCCTCCTGGTGGAAAATCGCAACATGTATCCCTAGCCGCCTTAGTGGTCGATTTGCCGTCCTAAAATGTCATAAACCTTGTAATCATATGCAGTTAGGGTTTATTTTGTAATGACGATGATCGTGGGGTTGATTGTGGAACTAGACTTTCATTTAATGTTTTTTTTATAGGAAGTCGCAGAGAGTCTCGCTGAGCTCTCCATATTCCTGTCCAGTTTATCGGGCATAATTCAAATAGACCAAACCAATCCGAACGTATTAATCCTCTCGATGACAAAGGATTTTGAGCGAGTATAGAGGTTTGATGCAAGGTTGCATTCGTGAATGGTGCTGTCGGTAGCCGATCCTTTTTCACCTCCAATAGTATCGGACCGTTTCATCTCGCAAAATTACGACTTTTCGTTTGAGTTCTGACCTCATGCTGATTATAACTTATTGGTCTCTACGTGAACCGAGAACAAGGAAAAGTACTGAAGCATGAAAAAGGAAGAAATTTCTACACCATCTTATTATTGAGGATCGTAAGTATGACTTCAGCTCATGGAAAGTTTAATAATAGAATTGATAGTATTAATACTATTATTGTCCTTCCGATTCTGGAACCATCGGATATATCTCACGGCTTGATTCAAGCGATTTATGCAATATTGGGGGACTCTGATAATATATTTTTGAACAGTGATATAGATTCTGGAATTTCATATGCAGTTAAAATAAATGACGAACAATCCGTTCCAGACGAACAATCCGTTCCAGACGCACAATCCGTTCCAGACGAACAATCCGTTCCAGACGCACAATCCGTTCCAGACGAACAATCCGTTCCAGACGAACAATCCGTTCCAGACGAACAATCCGTTCCAGACGAACAATCCGTTCTAATTGTTTTTGCAGATTTATCAGACCAGGCCGATCGGCGGCAGAGGCTCGAAAGTGGGGCTAATCTTCTCCGGACATTTCTGAGAGATTCTAACGATTTCATCAGGAGACGAGTTGAGGTGATAACGGTTGTTCGTGTCCAGGAAATAATTAACCGTCTCGTTGTTCAAAAATTTCATGTAATTATTTGGGAAAAATCGCTCAATCTCGATGACTTAATGCAAATTCTAGCATCATCAGATGATCAAACACAGGAAAGAAACTCTGATTCCATCTCGAAATCTTCGAGTTTGGATGCCGATAAACGACCTCAATGCTTGATCCTTAGCGCATGCTTCGATGGTATGGCTGCATTTTATCGGAATCAATCAATCTCTACAATTATTAGGATAGCATGGTCCATTACGAACGACCTCACGATTGGATTCCTGACTGATTTCTACCGGTATCTTTCTCATACAGTTCCGAAAAACTATAGAACCGCGTTTAAAGCCGGCAGCTCAGCGATCGATCTGCTCGGTCTGGCATACTCTGAGCAACCCAGGATCGTCGAACGAGGAGGAGAGTTCCGGGCTATCACAAAGAGTGGATCCTTTGAGACTGAACTTATTGCGCTAGAGTCTTTCCCTCGAAGTCGAAGAACGGATTCTCCTGAAGAGATACAAGAACAACGACAAGGAGATGATGAATATTGTAAAATCTGGTTCGGTACGAACCGTAATCCTATCAATAGTGATCATTCAAAAGCAAGTTTTGGAAGCGAATATGTTCAGCAACTGCATACCGGTCTCTGTCAAGTTCGGATTCCGAAAGGACTTAACCTTGCTAAGAGGTATCGCAGTTGGATAACCGATACCGTACGTCCGTCACCTGAATTCAGTAATTTTCGTATCCTCAGCAATCAGGAATATCAACAGGAATATCAAAAATATTTGACCGATATAGAAAATTCTTCGGATCCTTGCGCGATTGTCTATCTGCACGGATTCGGCGTGACCTTCGAAGGCGCAGCCATTCGTGCAGCAAAGATTGGAACAGATCTGAGAGGATCGGATGTGATGGCTCTTTTCAGTTGGCCTTCAAAAGGATCAATTACTCCACAAGGATATATTTCAGATTCTGACTCAGCAAGAGCAAGCGCCGAATATCTGATTGAATATCTCAGATTTCTAAAGGAAAGCTTAAAAATCAATCAAATACATCTGGTTGCATATAGCATGGGACATCTCTGTCTCCATGAGGCGTTGCGAAAGTTGTATGCGGAAAATACAAGTAATGATCAGCTATTTAAACAACTTGTCATCGCTGCATCAGATCTCGACATGCGTACTTTTAACCAATATTTGAATGTTTACGAAAAAGCTGCCACGCGTACAACCCGTTACGTTTCAAGAAATGACTTAGTTCTTAAGTTATCGAGATATCTCCATAATCGCTCTGATCGAGTCGGCCTTATTGATGATTATGTTTCAGAGAAACTCCCTTTATTTGTTGACACGATCGATGTTACGCCACTACAAAACATCTGGCTGGCGGGCCACGGATATTTTTCCAGATCGCGTGAAGTAATGAGCGATATCTATTACAGTCTTCTCCGTACACTTCCACCCTATGAGAGATATTTCCTCAGGCAATCAATTGATGGATTAGAGAACTATTGGCAATTTAATCGATCATGATTGCATATCAATAGTATGATCTATACTAATCAATGTTACAGGGAAATCGTAGTCTTGGATCCCCGTAGTAGACATAGGAAGTCCATTCAAAGTTCTCGAATTCTTGTCCACTGGGTGATTTGCTATTTTTCCTAGCTTGTGTGACCGCCCTCCCGATCGATTCTCCGTTTACCAGTTCATTATAGAAATGTAATGCGAAACATGCCGCCGCATCGTCTCGGACCATCAAACGACTGCCAAGAAAGTACGCTCCTGTTTTTAAGATTGTCTTAGCAAGGGATCTCTCATCGAATCGGCCCACATTTGCTCCCTCGCATCCATTTACAAAACAAAGAATAGGCTTATGAACTTTGAATGATTCAATGATTGAATTGTGATCGAATATCTCGTCAGTAAGGATTAGACCACTATCGGGATCTACATGTCCACAAAAGTGTATAATATGATAATTTTGATTTACAGAACTAGCTGTATCTAAGGTTTTCTGTATCGTGGTTCTATTAACAACATTATTTGGGCCTCCGAGAATTGTTAGGTACTGATCAAGACTGTTTGGATACCTGCTACCGAAAGCCGTTTTTATATCGGACAGTTCTTTTTCTATAAAATCAAGACGATCACTATATCCGTTTAGCCTGGAATCCGAAACTGCTATAACTAAGATCTTTAATTTATCATTTGCAGTCAAAATCCTACTATTTCCATTACTGGGATCATGATTTTCTTGCTTAGTAGTGTGAATAAATCTCCCTATAAAATTATTCATGCACAAATGATCTTTATGATCTCTATCTGAAACATGGGGTGGTATCATCAACTCCCATGGATACCTTAAGAGCGATTCGTCGATACCTAACTCCAAGAAAATTTCATGAAATTTATAATCATACGGTCTATTTGCTTTGGGAAGAAGAGTTTGAAACAACGATTCTCCTAAAGATTCTAATTTCCGCTTCGCATATTGGGTCTTAACACCAAGATTATTTTTCAGTCCAACGTCACATGGATTGTTATTGAATTGATCACGAGCATTCTCCACATCTTTCAGAGAAAGATCGGCTTCCTTTAGTTTCTTATCGATATCCTCCATTCTTTCTTTTAACTCTTTATCATTACAAAAGAATTCGACAGGAGGTCGAATGGTAGAACTCAATGGGAGAGAATGTTTCATCTGATAACTGCGGGCTGTTTTGTCATGAGCGATTTGAAAGATTTCAAACTCGGCACGTGCTCCTGCATTCCATCCTATAAGAGGTATACTGTAAATTGATTGAATTTTCTTCACATCAGTGACACTGATAAACTGGGTGGAAATAGGAGTGCTTTTTAATTTATCCTTATCAGATATCGTGATCTTTTGCGCCGTTGATATAACTTCATGAGTTATCTTCTGATTCGGTTCCTCATGTAATACAATCTGGTTTGCCTTATTATGTATACTTGATAGTTCATCAGATTGACGTCGAAGAGTCGCCTCATCATGGTCGAGTACGATACTCCCCTGAGAGTCAAAGCATCTGATATGAAACAAACATTCTGGTTCTAACCAGGCGAGATAGGTGCAATTCCTCCCTTCACAAGGTATTATTCCTGTATTTGTAATTGGCCCAAGCCAGATACATTCACGATTGATTGATGAAGTGCTCATTTAATGATTTATCCTCTTCCCGTAACTTAGGCAGCAAAACAATTAATTTTCGTTGTTTTTGTCCTGTATATGAGGAATCATATTCGTATTGATGCGGCTGAGTGAATCGATCACCAGACGCCTTTGTCCAAGATCATGAGGATTCTGAACGATGACCTGGGAATAACCTTCTTTGGCTTGGGATTGGAGGGCGCTGACGATTCGCATGGCTTCTCGAATAGTGTCGGCGAGCGAAGAAAAATGAAAATCGTTCTTCATCTCCTCCAGCATATTGTAGCTGCCCTCGTCAAAAGTAAAAACTACACGGTTGCCCCCCCCAATGTTTGGTGCCATTTCTGATTGCTCCCTTGGATTGTCGATTCGATTCGTACGAAATGTCGCCGCAGCCATGATCGAACTCCCCTTAATTCAAATGAATTGGAAAAACCTCATTCGGTAGAGATCATACTGAAGCGAGGCGAATCTTGGAAGATGAATTTAACAGATATCCGCGTCGGATGTTGACCTCCTCAGATTCGATGTAAAGTTATAAACCCTATGGGTATTGGTTCAATGAAGGCAAAGTCGATCAAACCGATAACTTAGAACAACATCCAGCCGAATTCGGTTATTTGCTATCATTCTGGCGAAATTCATTAGGCTTAGATGGACCTCCCATCCCGATACTTAAGCACTTGGCCACCCCGAGATGCAATACCTGAGGGGTCTCGCAATCGCTGTACAAGAGCCCAAATACAATCTTGATGATTAACCTCCATCATCTTAAGTGTAACTTGTACCAGGACATAATGCCCATCCCGATGAACGTATTGCTTCTCAAAGGGGCCAAATGACCTATTCAGTCTCAGATTTTCCATCTGTCGCTGATCTTCCGCAGCATAGATATCGCGTGTGAACTCTTTATAGTTCATTTGCATCACATCATCGACAGGCCATCCGACGATATCAGCAAATGCCTCGTTCACTTGAATAAAATCACCTTCCATGTCAGCGATAGCGAAGCCGACCGAAGCATTCTTGAAAAATAGCTCGGCCAGATTGATGTTTTTGAGAAGCTCTGCGCGTTTTATCTCCCGCTCACGCAGTTTCACTGCATTAGATGGTTCAAGGACTCTGATCGTGCGTGGGACCGTGATTAAATCATTTGGACGTCCAGGCTTAGTGGCGAGGATAAAATCCAGTGGGGAATCGGTAACGGCAGCCATCAGGCTCTCAAAGCCTGTCTTGTTAACGAGAAGCTCCTTATATTCCTTAAAGGTGCGTTCCATCCCCTGAGCAATAACTAGCATATTTAAATTCTGCATCTGTGCCCAGTATGGACCCGATTTGTTATCATCTAGAAGCTTCTCGGCGATGATCAACGCCCCATTTGGTGGGAGTTTTTCGAAGATTCTCTTCAGTAACTCAAGAACCTTATCCTCTTGCCAGTCATGCAGAATCCTCGCCAGGCAATAGATGTCTCCATCGGGTAATTCATCGTTAAAGAAGTTGCATTCCAAAACCTCAATTCGATCCGTCAAGTTCTCTTTCGCGATGATTTCCTTAGCGAGTGCCGATGCCGCCGGCAACTCAACCAGCTTAGCATTGAGATCGGGATATTTCTTACAAGCAGCAATCGCGACGTGTCCCGTCCCGCCTCCAAGATCGACGAGAGTCTTGAAAGATTTCAGATCGATTGTATCAACCAGAATCGGAGACGTAATCTGACCATAGCCGTGCATTCCCATGAGGAATGACTTGGAGGCGAAGAGAGAGGAGAAGGCTTCTGGGCCTGACGCTCCAAAAGCCTCTTGGTATCGATAGGTCCCTTCACGAATAGCTCCTTCCAATTTTCCCCATAAGCCCCAGAACAGTTCGTTTGAGCATAGAATATAGCCATTCATGTTGAATGGGCTACTATCACAAAGATAAGTTGTCGCGATCGGAGTGTTCTCATAGAAACCTAGCTCGTTCTCATTTTCGCTGGAATATCTCAGTAGGTTTAGTCCCACGCAGGCATCAAGCAATCGTGTTAGCGCGTCTTCATTCAGGTTCAATATCCTGGATAAAGTTTGTGATGAACTTCGCCTTTCATCGTGAAGTTTATTGAAGACGCCGAGAGATACCGCGGTAAACATGGTCTTCGAGCGACGGAAACCGAGAATAAGATCTAGTACGATACTCGGGGACGGTTTGTTAGAGGGATCAGTCATGGAGAAATCCTCTTCTTTTCCGTCAAAGCATTACCTAGTGAGACACCATGGGGATCGAAGGAAACAATGGAGTATAGCATCTCAAATGTCTCCTTGCAAGTCGGCGACCGGAATGAGGAAGCTCAGCATTGAAATCGAAGAAACCATCTGTACCATTCCACAGTTTCGGCCAATCCCTGATCTATCGTATACTTCGGCTTCCATCCTAATTCGGTTTCAGCTCGTACGATCGAAAGCTGCTGATGTAATATTTCTCGATGACAGACGACTCGCTCAATGTTCTTCACATGGCTAAGATTCAAAAGATCCTTAATCTTCTCGACAACATCTGATACCATTAGGCATGATCCCATGCCGAAATTATAAGCCCTCCCTTGAATATCCTTCTTTCCCATCTTATCGAATAGAGTCAAATAGGCTTCGACTTGATCCCTGATAAAGAGAAAATCTCTCTTATAGACATCATTTATTGGAACATTAATGACGGGTTGATCGTGACTCAAGAGTCGTCGAATCGAATTTGGAATAAGGCGTGACCAATTCAGATCTCCACCTCCATAAATGTTCGCGAATCGAGCCAAAGTTACTGGAATTCCGTAGCATTCATGATAACATCGAGTGAGGAGGTCGGCGCATGATTTTGACGCATCATATGGATTGAGTCCTTGTACAGGTATGTCTTCCGTGTAAGGCAATACTGAAGTATCGCCATAAACCTTGTCGCTCGACGCGATGATGACTCGATCGATCATTTTTGAATTTTCACGGCAGGCTTCTAGAAGATTGTATGTTCCTCGAATGTTGACTTCGAAGGATTCGAATGGGCGAGAATATGCGCTTCCTTCAATGGATATCGCCGCTAAATGGAACACACTATCGATATGATTCTCGGCGATAGTTCTGATCAAAAGTTCCTTATCAAGAACAGAACCTTGAACCTCTTTCACTCTTGAGATCAATCCTTTTCGAACAAAGATACTATCAGGATGCATATCGAATAGCAGAGCGATGATTTGCCCTCCTTCGTCAAGGAGACGTTCCGTAAGCCACGAGCCTGTAAATCCGGATGCGCCGGTGATGAGGATTCTTCGACCTGTCATTGGATTAAAACCTCAATGTGCAAGATCGATTCGATGGCAATTGAAGATTCAATGACTATGGAATAAATGTAACGATTAGGCACATTTATTGCAATCCAGAGACTGTGTAGGATGGGTGTTTCGATCCGATACCCATTCGCCCTGGTACATTTGTAGTTTCTCATTTTTATCCTCATCTCGAAAGATCCCCTTTCCGAGCTAACATCTATCTTATTCAAGCTCTGCGCCATGTCAATCCGAATAGATGTCAGATAATCAAAAGAATGGATCACCGTGACTTAAAACCAGTTCAGATCATCGATGACACAGGACTGGAGTTATCGTAAGTTGGTTTGTGGGCATGGATTGCTTCAACAATATGGCTTAGAATTGAATGTGGACGCGTCGCCATCAGGCAGGAATGGTCGATATCTATGCTAGAACAAAGACACTCAAAAGATGTCCAGACTTTCGAATTTCAAGCGTCGAAATTGTCCTAACTGTCTCAATAGCCTTGGATTGCGTCATTAAGATCGAGACTTTGATTGAGAACGAATCGCATCCCGTCTGGATCGTCGATCATCTTCCAGTACGTCGGGATCTTGCGGATCGCCGTCGTCGACGCCGAGAATCGGGGTGGGGTCCTTACCAGAGAGGATGCGAGCATGAGTGAAGTTACGCGCGGTCGCTATCGGCATTACAAGGGGAACGAGTACACCGTGATCGGCACGGCGCGTCATAGCGAGACGCTCGAAGAACTCGTCGTCTACCGGCAAGAGTACGGAGATCGCGGACTTTGGGTCCGCCCAAAGCCGATGTTCGCCGAGACGGTGCGGATCGACGGTCGCGAAACGCCTCGGTTTCAGCCCCTGGGATCTAGCAGCGAGAAACTCGGCGAGAACGTGATCAACATCTTCGACGATCTGCCGCAACATCTCCCCAAAGAACTCGTCGAGATCCTCGTCCGAGCCGAAAACGTCCGCATCGAACGGATCGTCTCGCACGGTCACGCGTCGCCGGCCGACTTCTGGTACGACCAACCCGACAACGAATGGGTGATCGTGCTGAAAGGCGCGGCCAGGTTGAGGTTCGAGGATTGCTTAATCGACATGAAAGTAGGCTATTTTATCAACATCCCGGCATTCAAAAAGCATCGGGTCGATTGGACCACGCCCGACGAGCCGACGGTAGAAAACCAGCGTCCCCGTCATAGAATTCACCGATCGGGAAAACGTCGGGGCGAATAGACAAGGCAATCAAGGATCCGCCGGAGTTAGATATCGAGGTTATAAAAAAGTTAAATTTATCAAACGTTTACATGTTCTTGCCTTCGGTGCGGCAAATGGACCTTGGGGATATCGTCCGCCTTCTTGAACGCCTCGATAGAAACTTCATAAATTCGCACGCTTGCATCTCTATGGCCCCTGAGTGTCGCCAAGAGGAATGTCTGTACTGAAACTTTGATATCTGGATCGTCGTCGAGGATGATTTCTTGATCCTCGGCCAAGATCCGACGGACGTTCTTGATCTTGAACCCGGTGATTTTGTTCCGATCGGTCAGACTACGAAAGACGGTTAAATCCGAGTTGATCCGGCACGCGTAAGATTCGTCGGCTTCAATGTGGCAGAAGATGCAATCGCCCCGAACCGAATAATATGCCTGGGACCTGTCGAACACGGATTCGGGTAGATTCACGGGCAATTGGAGCGTGGCGTCTCGGTCCATAAGGATCGGTTTGTTGAATCGGTTCTCGGAGTCAATTGGACATCCCGATTCATGTGGATTCTCTTCCACCCAGTCCCAATCGAATACATAGCCATCCGCGTCGGCATAGACGACAAAAACCATCCCCTCAGGAGCGGGCGTTATGTCGCCAAAGTTGTTCACTCCACGTCTTGGCTTGCCGCAAAAGGCCATCCCGCCGCTCATGTTGCCAGGATTCGCTTCGCCACGCATGAGGTCTTGAAAGATCAGCGTCGGAGCGAGAACCGTCTTCCGTGCCTGCTCCTTCAGACCGAAGGTGACATAGCCGGGTCGACCTGCCAAGTTCTTCAGGTCATGTTCATCAATGCGCAAGACAAGCGGCTTGGATTCGAGCCGGTTTTGCAAAGCGCTACGATCCGCCTCCCATGTCGTGCGATCGCCGAGTTGATAGCGAGCCTTGGACTCGCTGATCACAATACCCTCGTAATCTTTCCCAAAGGCGTCGCCGATCCCCTTGCCGTCGACGGCTCTAAGGAACTCAATGACATCATCCGCGAGTTTGGGCGGGATGAATGTGCGCTCGACTCGCGTTCCGACGAGATGAACACCTTCCACCGATCTCTCCACCTGGTACGAGCCGCGAACCGCATCGCGAACCCGCTTGGCGAGCTCGGCTATTTCGACCAGCCACGCGGGATCATCGGAGCGAGCGCCGTCGCAGGCTAGGAGGTAAAAGGCCTCATCGTCCGCCTGGAAAAGAGCCATCAGCGACTCCCATAATGACGCACCGGCGCCATTTCCCAGGGCCGACTGAATTCTCTCCGTCATGCCGATCATCGAATCTCCAGATCTTTATTCGAAGCCTCGGAATCACGCGTTTCCGACGCCAAATCCCGCCCTAATCCCATGCTCAGGTAATCCGTATCTTTGAGATCATGAAGGTAAGTGAAATAGAGGTCGTCCCGCACTTCCAAATCTTCGCGTTTCCTTAGTTTTTCGTCGAAGTAAGCGGTCGGGACGGTATGATCCGTATGGTAAAAGCCCTTGTAACGGTTTGGGCTGAACGCGGCAAGATCTCCAAAGTGCCTTTGTCTTTGCTCGTATGTTGGAGGTTCCTTGTCTTCTTCAAAGGACCCGTGCGGCGCCGGTCAGGTTCCCCGAAAGAGTCGTAACAGTAGGATGAACCAGATAATGGGGCTGAATCTATACCTGACTAAGTTTAATGAATGATTGATATTCTCGGCAAATATTTGAATAAAATTAATAATCCATTCTAATATAATAGAAATGAAATTGTTATATATTCCGTTGCTTGTTCACGTATAATTGAAATCAGCGTAAACCGTTATTTGGATCTATGCCGGCAAGACGAACCATGTCCGAATGGCTAGCGCATCGAAATTAATCGAATCAAGAAATGAAATATCAAAATTAATCCTATTAGTCGATGAAAATAATTAATATCGGTATTCTATTATACGGCTATTATTTGGAATCTCTGTCATCTCTGCTTATAGATACATTGCTTGGAAAGTCAATCTTAAGATGCCCAGATTTCCCTAATATCGATGAGAGCATGGTTTCAGCAGGATGAATATCAAGCTCTTTATTTTCATCTACAAGAAACAGATTGCGAGACAATCTATCGATTAGTTCCGATGGAATGTCGGTCTTTGTCAGATTTTTCCACTCCATTGATAATTCGACAAGCCAATTGGCCCTATCGATATCAAGATCAAGTCTTTTTAGTTTGAATTCTTCATCGGCGTGTTTTTGAAACCATCTTTGGTTCCAACGAATATAAAATGTCGCCATACCGATGAATGCAAATGCAAATCCTATTTGACTGAAAACTGAAACTAAATTGATATTTGTATTTTTAACAATCACATTTTTGTAAAAACAATACACGAAACCACCCATTAAGAGAAGCATTAAAATCAGAGAGAATATTCCAACAGAAGTTCGAAGTTTTCTTGTTCCCTCGGTCAATTCGAATTTTTTATTCCTAGATTCGAGTTGGCTCTTCAATTCTTTGTAGATGTCTCTTCTGGCCTGACGGTTTTCCCGCTCGTCGATCTCTGATTTTAATTTTTTTAGAATCTCTTCATTCTCTTTTAATTTCGCAGATTTTTCAACAAATTCTTTTTCCAATTCGTTTCGTCGCACTTTATACTCAGAATCTAATTGATTGAAATAAACATTTTTGTCTGATTCTAATTTTGTAGAGAATGACGCCAGATTTGTGAAGAAAGATTCCTGCATTCTTTCAAGTTTTTGTAAGTCCCTCTCTCTCGCCTCATAGATGTGCCGAGATCCTTCATCCATCAACTCAATGTAGCTTTTTGTGTCTATTGGATCGAAATACTTTCGAGATAGAGCAATTAACCTTGTAAATTCTGAAATTGGGAATGAATTTGAATCAAGATTATTTGGAGAAATTATAAAGTTATCATAATCCGACTTAGGGGCCTTATTCGTATTGTCCCATTCGCGATTCAAAATGATGGTAATTCCTTTCTCATAGGTTAACAAGAATGCTTTAATAGATATTGTATTTGAAGATAGGATTTCATCTGTCAATTCGTCTAAATCTTGTATCTGAAAAGTATTTGGTGGATTGATAAACGCTAATTCTAGTTTGATATCTTTACGGACTAATTTAGAATCGTGTGTGAACGAAATCATCCTATCGATCACTTGCTTGTCTGTTAAGCGAGGTGTTTTAAATGAGTAGCGATCATATTTGCCGGATATTTGATTAGACATTTTCGGCGTATTCACTTTCTCATATGTCAGGAGCTAGCTTTAATTTTCCTGGAGTGATGTACTTTATCAGGAGTGTTTCACCATGTCAACAATCTGATTGTGTAGGAGCCTAAATGCCTCTAGCCGAATTGAGAGATCATCATCTTGAAAAACGGCGAGACCTTGCGGATCGCCGTTGTCGACGCCGAGAATCAGAAAGGGTTCTAACCAGAGAGGATGCGAGCATGAGTGAAGTTGTGCGCGGTCGCTATCGGCACTATAAGGGAAACGAGTACACCGTGATCGGCACGGCGCGTCATAGCGAGACGCTCGAAGAACTCGTCGTCTACCGGCAAGAGTACGGAGATCGCGGACTTTGGGTCCGCCCAAAGTCGATGTTCGCCGAGACGGTGCGGATCGACGGTCGCGAAACGCCTCGGTTTCAGCCCCTCGGATCGAGCAGCGAGAAACTCGGCGAGAACGTGATCAACATCTTCGACGATCTGCCGCAACATCTCCCCAAAGAACTCGTCGAGATCCTCGTCCGAGCCGAAAACGTCCGCATCGAACGGATCGTCTCGCACGGTCACGCGTCGCCGGCCGACTTCTGGTACGACCAACCCGACAACGAATGGGTGATCGTGCTGAAAGGCGCGGCCAGGTTGCGGTTCGAGGATTGCTTAATCGACATGAAAGTAGGCGATTTTATCAACATCCCGGCATTCAAAAAGCATCGGGTCGATTGGACCACGCCCGACGAGCCGACGGTTTGGCTCGGCGTTCGCTATGGAGGGATCGACCGCGCCGATCTTTGAATGATCGATCCCAGACTCACCGTAACCCGGACGCTCAATAAACGAACCGATTCGATGGCCGGCGGAACGTAGACAATCCAATAGGCCCGATTCGCGTGGATCGAGGGAGTATTTTATCGTAACCGATTGCGTCGCCTGGGTTTGTGTCGACGAGGCGGGTTTGTCGTCTTGGTGAAGCGTCGGCTCACTGATGGAGCGTAATAAAATGACAGAAACGAGCCTTGTCGGACGCGATTCCAGGTGTGATCATCGCGGACGACCTAGATGAGTCGGCGAATTGATGTCGGTCGACGATTCGCCGATCAACGACGAATCCGAGTCGACACAATCCGGGACCTTCAGGCCGTTTACGTTGATTCCAATAGGCGGAGAAAGTCGAATGTCGATTGTTGGAGGATCGACTTTCGGATTGATAAAGTAATCGATGATGAGCAATATAGATTTATGCTCACAAGTTAAAATATTGAGTCCGAGTTAAGCTACGCCTACTTGCACGCGGTGGCGACAAAAGAGGGCTTTTCGTGCGAATATTCAAATCGACATATGGATAA
>JAJYWB010000043.1 GCA_021791715.1 Planctomycetota bacterium
TCGGCCGAGCGGTCCCGACCCGCAACTTTGTACATGCCTTCCCCCCCGGGAGCACGTCGTGGGGTCGCGGACCGGGGCCGCCGGGCCGACGATTCCTCAATCAAACTCCGCCCAGTCAATTCCAAAAGCAAACTCGCGTTTGAATTCTCCTTGAAAACAAAGGTCTTCTTATTGAAACCTTTTGAATAATCTCGCGTTCGATCGTCGGCCGAGCGGTCCCGACCCGCAACTTTGTACATGCCTTCCCCCCCGGGAGCACGTCGTGGGGTCGCGGACCGGGGCCGCCGGGCCGACGATTCCTCAATCAAACTCAGTCCTGTCGATTCCAAAAGCAAACTCGCGTCTGAAATCTCCTTCAAACTAGAAGTCTTCTTATCCGAACATCTTGAATAATCTCGCTTTCGATCGTCGGCCAAGCGGTCCCGACCCGCAACTTTGTACATGCCTTCCCCCCCGGGAGCACGTCGTGGGGTCGCGGACCGGGGCCGCCGGGCCGACGAAACGGTTTCATCGCTTCGACTCATTCCGAATCGATTCACATCCTTGCGAGGGCTTGGGGAACCCGCCCCGGGCCGGAATCCACGCCTTCCCCCCCGGGAGCGCTTCTCCCGACCGCGGGACGGGGTCCCCAAGCCGTCATAATTCCTGTAAACGCAACGATTGCTCATGATCGCCTTCCGCACCGGCACGATTCATCGCCAGAACATCAAGGATTACGCCCCAATGCCCATAGGTCGCGATCTATGTCGATCGTGTCCGCAATACCGCGGATTCTCTCACGTTGAAGAACCGATCCGTGTAACAATCAAGTGTTAATCGTCGGTATGTCTCATCTCCGGTTCGTTTACGCTCGATCGACCTCGACAAAAGCCGGGCACGAGAGCGTGGAACGGGAATGAGAACGACGCGAGGATACGCTCAACAGCGTAAGGAGAACGTGGGACCTTCACTCGAAGTGAAGAGCGTGATTTCGGCGGGGAGAGTCGTGCCGTTGGGGATGAGATAAGGAGGCTTTAGAGTCGAACAATTGGCGGATTGGTCGCTTAAGATGACGGTTTTGATCGGATCGTTTTCGTCGTCGACTTCGGAAAGAAAGAAACGACGCCCTCGAGTGTTCTTGAACTCTTTCTCTGAAGACCCACGATCAAGCTGGGCCGCACCGTGAGAGCGACCGCCACGGTCGGAGCGAACGACCGTGCTCTTCGACTCAAGGGTTACCCAACCCTTGAGAAGCAAGCACAGCCAAAAAAGGAGAAGTACCGGGGCGAGTCGCATATCTTCTCTCAAACTCCAAACCGAACTCAATTCACTCTAATCCAAGATTGTGGTAGCGCGACGGGCATTTTGCAAGCCCCATTTTTCGGATTCGGGGGATTTTTTTTCGCCCGATCGTCCGCGAGCCAATACACGATCGATCGACCTCTCTCATAACTCGAACCGGAACCGTTCTAAAAACGACGCGCCGAGAGATCAATACCCGCCGTCGCACCCCCGCTCCGTCCGAAAGACGCGGGCTCGACAGCCGTCGATCGCGTTCCAGATCGTCAAAAACCGAGCGAAAAATCGTGGTGATCGCCTGGAATTTTATATCTAGCTAAAACCACATAATTATTTAACTACTTAAGAGGGCTCGTTGAGAATTCGCCGAAGCGCCGCGGCGATCGCGTCGATCTCCGCCATTCCTCCCACCCCGATGTCGCCGCACGCCAGCATCTTCGAGACCGGAGGCGCGACGACGATCCCGGGCGCGTGTCGCGCGAAGATTTGATCGAGTTCGTCGAGCGAAAAGTCGTGCGGAGATCGACCGTCGCCCCGATCCTCAAGGATCGTTCGGAAATGACGACGCGTCACGGGCGAATCCCACATCAAAGTGTTCATTGCAGGCGCCAGCACGACGGGACGACTGAAATCCCACGCGCGATAAAGACACGTGAGCAAGTTATCGGCCATACCCGCGGCGAATTTGGCGAGCGTGTTGGCGTCGAGGGGAGCGACGATCAACGCGTCGGCCCATTTACGTAACTCTATATGTAAGATCGGAGAATCGCGTTCGTAGCGCGATCCCGTCCATTCGTCGCGATCGCGATAAACCGGAACCCCCGGCGCCGGACCGATCGACCGCAACGCCTCGACATCGAAAAAATGAAGCGAAGGTTCGGTCGCGGTCACGCGAACTTCATGCCCTAACGATACGAACTCGGCGGCAAGAACCGGCGCGCGCACCGCGGCGACCGACCCCGTCAGCCCTAAAATCAATCGCGCCATGATCGCGAGTTACCGAAACGGCGACCGCCGTGAAGCGATCGCCGACTTGAAAATGTAAAGGAAGAACGTGGTGGTCGCGTCAACGGCATTCGACCGTCAGCGGCTCGAGCGCTTTGTTGACGACTCCGGTCAATCCGTTCCAAAGCCTTTTCTTCAACGCCACACGCTCACGCCGCGTCAGCAGCAAGCGTTGATCGGCGCGGTCGATTAAAACCGCCACGATCGCGCGCAAATCGGATTGAATCAAACCTGATAAATCGTCAAATTCAGGCGGCAATTCGAGAGACTCGAAACGTGCGTCGCTTTGACGAGCGGGATTGGACATGAAAACCCTCCTTGGCTGAGGTTGAAGCGGATTCGCTCGACTCCGTTCCGTCGAGATTCTGAAATAACCCGCCCAAAGACCTCAGTCAAGCATCTGGTGCTCTCTCTTTATTCTACGCCGCCCGTGAACCATAACCAATTGAAAAATGCGCCGATTTGCATTCTCCCCGATTTGGTACGCGATCCGACCCCTCGCGCGCTCGGTAATCACCGAGCGCGCCGAGGGACCGGACTTCCCAGGGTGGCTCGCAAAATCGCGAAACCGCGAATGGATCGCTAACTTCACACAAAGAATCAATCGCCGTATCGCTTCTCGGCTCCGTTCTCACGATCCAATCCACGCCGAAACGATCGGCCGATCGTATGCTTGGATGTTCATCAAAAGAGTAATCTCGCCGCTCGCTCCGCCGGGGGAAGCGGACCGACCGATCTCCTCCACCGTCCGGATCGATCGCCGCATTCCCCATCGTTCCACAGCTCGGTTCGCTTCAATGATCAAAGCAAACCGTTTCATCCTTCTAAACGACGAATCGCACGAAACCGAGACAAAAAAACAAGATCCGCGATTCGACGACTTCGGAACTCCTATTTTAACCGCAAAATCATACCTTCTCTGTTCTCGCTCTGGTTGGTAACCAGAATCGCATGCTCGTTCACGCCTAAGCACGCATCACGTCAGTCATTCAACCCTATTACGCCGAGAAATGCAAGACCGTGACAACTAAAATTCGGAGTCGACCCGCTCCACGCTTCTAAATCAACCCGATCGCCCGAAAGTTCCCCAAGAAAAAAAGGGCGAAGGCCGCTTAAAAGCACTCCCCGGGTGCTCTTGACCGGCGAATCGCAAACCTCACGTTGACCGACGCGCCCCGGCTCGTGAAGAATACGATCGGCAAAAAGGAGGCTCGAATGGCTCGTTTCGCCTTGATTTTACCCGCCGCTGGGCGGTCGACTCGATTCGACGGTAAAACCAAAAAAGTTTTCACCGAACTCGAAGGACGCGCAGTCTGGCTGCGATCGGCCGAACCGTTCGTCAACCGCGACGACGTTCACCAGATCATCGTCGCGATCAACCCCGACGACCGCGAGTTATTCGAGCGCCGCTTCCGTCACAACGTCGCCTTTTTGAATATTCAAGTCGTCGAAGGAGGCGAGGAACGAGCCGACACGGTCGCCAAGGCGCTCGCCGCGGTCGACCCCACATGCGATTATGTCGCGATCCACGACGCGGCTCGCCCCTGCGTCGCGACCGAATGGATCGACGCGGTCTTCGCGGCCGCGGTCGAGCACGGCGCCGCGTTGCTCGCGATTCCCGTCGCCGACACGCTCAAACGAGCCGACGCCGCGGGATCGTTCGCTGTTGAAACCGTCGCTCGCTCGGGGCTCTACCAGGCTCAAACGCCCCAGGTTTTCCGTCGCGACCTGCTCGTCGAGGCTTACGCGAACCGAAGTTCGCTCGCCGAAAGCGCCACCGACGACGCTCGGCTCGTCGAGGCGTTCGGGGGGCGTTGTCGACTCGTTCCGGGATCTCCCCTGAACATCAAGATTACAACACAGCTCGATCTCAAACTCGCCGCGGCGATCCTCAATCTTCTCCCCAGTTCGAAGCCGGAACCCCCCGCGGGTCCGTTCGCCGACGAACGCGCCGGGTGGTGAATCGATCAATAGACATAATTAAATTTGCGATTCCAAACGACGACCTTCAAGCTCCCGACGCTCCGACGAAACCCATCCGTCGACGACTCGGAACATCTTTCGGATACAATCATAGATCGTGATCGACTCCATAAATATCATACATATATTTTATAGTTATTACAAATGATTTCATGGAACATCGGCGTCCGAGGTATCCCTCGCCTCGAATCGATCAAACCCTTCGGCTTCGCCCGATCCTCTTCGATCGTGATCGTGATCATGAACGTTTCAGGCATTTCGGGGTCTCCTTCACAGCCGTTCAAAACACAATGATCGATTTAATAAAAAAACGACTCGCCGACGCCTCATCGGTCTCTGTTCTCAGCGACGACTATAGCGATTGATAAACTCTCAGACGCGTTCCCCCCCCCAATGGTTTCGGTTTCGTAACGCATAGCGAGCGGCCGGCGATACATCGAGCGTTTGAAAAAATCGGCGTGCGGAATCACCTCGTCGCGGGGACCAGTATTGTTGATACGAGCCGAATCCAATAAACTGATTTAAGATCGGGCGGGGGAATCCGAGACGATGGATACAATCCGATCGCGGTCCATACCGCCGATTCCGACGGGCTCAGAAGGCGTTGCGATCAATGTGTTTCATTATAAGAATTATATACAATGTATCAAATCGGCACGTAAAATCGAGGGCCTTGAAACTTCGCTTGCCGATGAACCATTATTTTAACTTTATTCTGATCGAATCGGAGGCGAACGATGATCAAGGTAATACATGGGGTGGTTCACGGAAAAACCATCGAGGTCGACGAAGATCTCGGACTAATGGACGGTCAAACCGTGGATCTGATCGTGACGGTAACCGCTTCACCCGGTCCTTGTGCCGAGGAAATCGGTTCGCGCGAATCACCCAAAAAGCTACCGGGACCACCACCGGGATGGCAGCCTGGTTCAAGGCGAACGGCCGCGGGGATGTTGGCGGATTCGTGGACCGAGGAGGATGATCGCATTCTGGAAGAGATCTATCGGGACCGCAAGCGAGAAACTCGGCGCGAGGTCCCGGAATGAGCTTTCTCCTGGACACCAATATCCTTTCCGTTCACCTGCGCCTACCGTCGGGCTTGGCGCACCGCTTCTTCCAGTATTCCGGCCGCTTGTCAACAACGAGCGTCGTCTTGGGCGAATTGTTCGTTTGGGCTTACAACCGACCTGATCCGTCAATTGTCCTGAAGGCTATTGATGAATTGCTATTGCAGGAAGTGAGCGTTCTGGACTTCGACCGGGATTGTGCAAACGTGTTTGGCCGAATCCGAATTGAACTCAGGCGAAGGGGCATTGACGTTCCGTCGGTCGATCTGATGATCGCCTCCGCGGCGCTCGTTTATGATCTTACACTCGTAACGCACAATACGGCGGATTTCCGGAACATCCCCGGTCTCAGGTTGGAGGATTGGCTCACGCCCTGAATCCAACAGGAACGTATCACCAGATTCTTGTGTGATTGAACGGATTAAACTCTCTCAATATCGATATCACGCTCATTTTCGCGTTTCCTCCGCGGAGATTTCAGACTCGTGAAAACGTCTTCACGACGCTTTTTCGCCCCGTCGAACTCGAACTTCGAACGATTTATTAGAACTTCCGCGGCGATTCGACCGGGAAGATCATCATGGTACACCGAAATTGATCATGATTCGAGCCCGAATCCTTCGCTAACCTCAACCATCCCCAAGATCGATCGCCTCGGCTCCGTTCTCCGAGAAACGCGACCGGTTTTCGTAAGATACCCCAAAATTATCTATACATATATCGATCCGCGAGCGTCGCGCAAACGTTCTGTTATATATAATGTATAATTATATCATGTTGACTTTAGATCTCGCATTAAATCTGATCGCATTCGTGAATGTATCGATTTCCGACGATCAATGATCGACGAATCTCACGAGCTTGATCGTCGCGGTCGGTTTCAAAGCCGGGGCCCGGCGAACGAGCCTCGATCGTCACTCGATGAATGAACGGCCTGGTTTCACGCGATCGATCGAAACGAAACCTTAGCTCGGTTTGCATTCGAAGCCGCGGTCCTTTAGAATGGAAATATAACCGAGCTCACTCAATAACGACCTTTCGCGTTACGTATCGATACGAGGCGTATCATGAACCGACCGAGAGACGCCGCCGAGATTCTGAACCGCGATTTTCTTGATACCCGTTCGCGGATTCTTGATTTGGCCGCGGCGCTCGATCGCCTCGACGAGGCTTCGACTCGCGGGTCGGATTCGCCCGATCGAAGACGCGACCAACTGCGCCGGGCGATCGAGGCGCTTTTGGAACCGGGTCCTGGGCGAGCCGAGACGATCCAGCGGATCTTCTCGCTCGAATACGACCCCAATTGGAGAGAAAAACTCGCCCCCGCTCCGCGCTCGCGTTGATCGTTCGCGCGTCGATCGTCGTCTTATTCGTGTTCGCTCAGGCGCGATCGAATCGCTTGGAGTTCGCATCGCACACCCTCCGAATCAGGAGTCGGTACCCGTGACGTGTTATATTGATCCTCATATTCATATGGTTTCACGCACGACCGACGATTACAAGCGGATGGCGCTCGCGGGGTGCGTTCTCGTCAGCGAGCCCGCGTTTTGGGCGGGGTTCGATCGCTCGGGACCCGAGGGTTTTCGCGATTATTTCCGCCAGCTCACCGAATACGAGCGCGGTCGAGCGCTCGCTTACGGAATCGAGCATCGATCTTGGCTTTGCATCAACGCCAAAGAGGCCGAGAATGTTTCATTGGCGCGAGATGTGATCGCGCTCATTCCCGAGTTCCTCGATCGTCGCGGCGTTCTCGGTATCGGCGAGATCGGCCTGAACAAAAACACCAAAAACGAGGCGACGGTTTTCCTCGAGCATCTCGAGCTCGCCGCCAAAACGGGGGAATTGATCCTCGTTCACACCCCTCATCTCGCCGACAAATACCAGGGAACGCGAATGATCCTCGACATGCTCAAAGACGATCGTCGGATCGCGGCCGAACGCGTTTGCATCGATCATGTCGAGGAGCACACGATCCGCCCGGCGCTCGAAGCGGGCCACTGGGTGGGAATGACGCTTTATCCGATCACCAAATGCACGCCGGCGCGAGCCGCCGATATGATTGAACGTTACGGAACCGACCGCGTCCTCGTCAATTCGGCGGGCGATTGGGGGCATAGCGACCCGCTCGCCGTCCCCGAATTCATCTTCGAGATGAAACGGCGCGGCCACGACGAAACCACGATCCGAAAAATCGTCTACGACAACCCGCTTACGTTCTTCCGCCAAAGCCGGAGATTCTCGTACGATCCCGCGGCGTCCGTCGACGAAAAAACCAGGTGAATCGGCGAACCAAGACGCGACGCGGGATCATTACGTCTTCATTTTTTCAATGACACGCGGCTTGTTTCAAGTTAAATACGGCAGCAAATAAGCCGCCGATCGTTGCACGGCGTCGACGGCGATGTGGCTATGCCGGCTGAGTTCGACGTTGAGCCCTCCCGCGTAGCCGATCTCGCGGAGAGCGCGGAGGATCGGCGCGAAGTCCATCGTACCGTCGCCGAACATCAAATGATCATGCACGCCTCGTCTCATATCTTCGATATGAACGTTGACGATTCGAGGGCCGAAGCGGGTGACGATATCGGCCTCGGCGTCGATCTCGACACAATGCAGATGGCCGAGATCGAGCGTGAGTTGGAAGAGGGGATGGCGAATCCGTTCGTCGAGTTTGACGAACCGCGCCATCGTATCGATGAACATCCCCGGCTCGGGCTCGAAGCCGATGACGACGTCTCGGCTTTCGGCGTGTTCGAGCACGACCTTAAGCCCTTCGACGAGCCGGTCGAGCGCCTGCTCCTCGGTGATCGTATCGGTGAGCGCGCCCGACCAAAGCGACACGGCGTCGGCTTGAAGTTCGTCGGCGATATCGATCGCGCGGCGGAGGAATTCAATCCTCACCCCTCTGCGATCGGGATCGGCCTCCATGAGCGTGGGGTCGTGTTTGCGTCTCGGATTTAGGAGATAACGTCCCCCCGTTTCGATCACCCGCGAAAGCCCCGCGTGATCGAGAGCGAGCGAAACATCGTGGATTTGCCTGCGAAACGCCCCTGGATCGTCGAACGGGTCGAGCACTCCGGGGTCGATCGTAAGCGCGACGCTTTCATAGCCCTCGTCGGCCAATAGCGCGATCGCGTCGAGGACCCGGTGGTGAGCCAAACCGTTCGTATTGTAACCCAATCGCATCGCGCCGGCCTCGTACCATGGAGTCACGAAAGAACATCAAACCGCATTGTGACGCGAATTCGCGCGATTAAAAAGCCCGTCATTCGCCGAATTCCGCGTATTATCCCGAAGCATTATACAAATTTTCTTTTTGCATGATCATGCTTTACCGAGTACTCGACCTCGCGGCGGTTCGGCGAGAACACGAAATGAAAGAGGCGTTTTCACGGCGGTAAGCCTTCCCGCGTGCGGATCCCGGGTCGTTCGACGCGTCGTCCGCTCGGAATCGGCGTTTCCGGGAGGTCGTTCGACCCGCGACGCGGCGGGAATCATATAAACAAATGTTTTTATGCGTTATGTGCGACGACAGGAAAGACGTCGAGGCGGC
Source organism: Planctomycetota bacterium (assembly GCA_021791715.1). GTDB lineage: Bacteria > Planctomycetota > Planctomycetia > Isosphaerales > Isosphaeraceae > JAKBCQ01. Next base: position 8,884 of record JAJYWB010000043.1, read on the forward strand.
GCGATTCGATTCGAGCCTTCGTCCGTAAGAGGCTATCGGGAAAAGCTTTCGAAAGCCCGTCGGTTTGATTATACAGGCTCGCCGCCGTTTCACCGATATAACGATATTATGTTAAGAACATAGATATCGATTCTTAGTAATTGGGAGAACGAACCTTCCCGTGAGCCTCTTAAAGTAAAGTCCGGCGACTAGGCCGTTTCTTCAGTGAATAATCGCAAATATCCTAATACGGCTTTCATGGAGGTTCGCGCTTCCGATTTCGTGTTCTCCCTCAAACCCCAGCGATTATGCGGTTTTCGTTTCGGTTGGCCTCCGAGTCGGATTCGATCGCTCCGGGTCTCTAAGCGATATTCGATCGCTCCGGGTCTCTCAAAGCGATATCGGCTTCGAGCTTCCTTATTATCGAATAATGGCTTATACGCATATTTTGCCAAATCGACGGGGAAACCCTTGAAATCAATTTTTCAGGCTCGAAAGGGGCGCGGGAATTCTGCCGCCGTGGCGGACGAATTCGGTCGAGCCTCCCGCGGCGTGGATCGGCAGGATCGCGGTTTCGCCGAACAATCCGCCGAAAACGGCGCGTTCCCCCGCCTTTTTGCCGGGTACGGGGATCACGCGGACCGCGGTCGTTTTGTGATTGATCACGCCGATCGCGACCTCGTCGGCGATCAAAGCCGATAAAGTTTCGGCGTCGGTATCGCCTGGAACCGCGATCATATCAAGACCGACCGAGCAGACGGCGGTCATCGCCTCGAGCTTCGCGAGCGTGAGATCGCCTCGTTCGACCGCCTCGGCGAGCGCCGAGTCTTCACTCACCGCGACGAACGCCCCCGACAACCCTCCGACCGACGACGAGGCGAAGCTTCCTCCTTTTTTCACCGCATCGTTTAAAAGAGCGAGCGCCGCGGTCGATCCCGGAGCGCCGAGCCGTTTCACCCCCATCGCCTGAAGGATCTCGCCCACGCTATCGCCCACCTGAGGCGTCGGCGCCAGCGATAAATCGACGATGCCGAACGCGACGCCGAGCCTGCTCGCGACCTCGCGTCCGATCAGCTCTCCGACTCGCGTCACGCGGAACGCCGTGCTTTTGATCTCCTCGGCGATCTCGCCGAGCGTGGGAGAAACCGCCGAGTTCGATACCAGATCTTCGACCGCGGCCTTGACGACCCCCGGGCCGCTGACGCCGATATTGATCACGCAATCGGGTTCGCCCGCTCCGTGGAACGCTCCCGCCATGAAGGGATTGTCGCTCGGAGCGTTGGCGAAAATGACGATCTTGGCGCAACCGAAACCGTCGTGCGCGCGGGTTTTCTCGGCGGTGCTTTTAAGAACATGTCCCAGCGCCTGGATCGCGTCCATATTGATCCCCGCCGCGGTCGTTCCAACGTTTACCGACGCACACACGCGAGTCGTCGTTGATAGAACCTCGGGAAGGACCGAAATCAGCGTGCGATCCCCCTCGGTCCAGCCTTTTTGTACAAGCGCAGAGAATCCGCCGACGAGATCGACGCCGACTTGCTCGGCGACGCGATCGAGCGTGCGCGCGACCGCGACATATCCCTCGGCGGTTTGCGCCGCGGCGATCGACGCGATCGGGCTCGTCGCCAACCGACGATTGACGATCGGAATGCCGTATCTCGCTTCCACCTCGAGGCAAACCGCGCGCAGTCGTCCCGCGTATTTGAGCAAGCGTTCACGAATTCGATTGCATAAGATATCGATATCGGGCGATGCGCATTCGTGGAGGTCGACCCCCATCGTCACGGTTCGCACGTCGAGCTTGTATTGGCGAACCATCCGCAGCGTTTCAAGAACGTCCTCGGTGCGATACAACGATCAATCTCCTTTGTGTTAAGTCGACGATTTGACGACGACTTCGCGCCGATCGCTCGCGGCGCCGACGCGGACGGGGCGCGGCTCCGATGTCGCCAAAAAAATGTTTTCATGTTGAACGAACGCTTCGAGGCCGAGGTTTCGGCCGAAGGTTTCGAGTTCGTCGCGGAGCGGAGCGGGCGAGAGATCGGCGGGGAGAAACGCCTCCATCACCATCGAGAACCTTGGGCCGTCGGTTCGCGCGTGGAGATCGACGATGTTGACTCCGCGCGCCGCGAGCCTTCCCGCGATCCCGTGGATATTGCCGGGATGATCGGCGCCGAGGACGGTGAGGATGAACCGCTCTCCCGAGGGCGCCGCGGGAGGCGCCGCGGCCGCGAACGATCCCGCGGGCAAAACCGCGACGGTGAGATCGAACGCTCGACCGCGGTCGACGATCGCTCGCCGAAGCGCGTCGGCCGTCACCTTCGCGTCGACCTCGACCGCGAGGATGATCGTGAAAAAATCCTTCATCACAGTCTGGCTCAATTCGACGATGTTGCCGCCGCAATCGAGCACCGCGCCCGTCACCGCGTGAACGATCCCGACGCGATCGACCGCGGTCACCGTCACAATATAACTTTGCATTTTATGCTCGCTTATGTATTGATACTTTTGGGAACCGCAATCGCCGCGAGCGCCAGCCAACCGACGATAAACAGGAGGCCGCCGATCGGCGTGATCATCCCCAGTTTTTTGATTCCCGTAACCGAGAGGGCGTAGAGCGAACCCGAGAAAATCACGATTCCGAGCGAAAACGCCCAGCCCGCGAGCCTGATCGATCCGCGAGCTCCCGCGGCGGCTTCGATCGCTCCCACGGCGATGATCGCGAGCGCGTGATACATCTGATACCGCGCCGCGGTTTCAAAAATCTCGAGCGAACGAGCGTCGAGCCGTTCACGCAACGCGTGCGCGCCGAAAGCACCCGCCGCCACCGCTCCGGCGGCGAAGATCGCGCCGATCCGAATCCATGTTATCCCATTCATGCTTTTAACTCCCGGTTCGATTCGCCCGATCGCATTTGATAAATTATCATCTCTTAACTTTCTGATTATTTGAGGAGGATCGGCGGAACGACGTTCGTACCGATCGGTCGTTTGAGGAGTGCGCGAACCTCGGCGGCGAGGTAGATCGACCCCGTCACGCAGATGAGCGAATCGGCTTCGGTGATCGCGCGCGCCGTTTCGAGCGCGAGCTCGGGTTCGGGGACGATTCGACAATCGACCGCCGAGAATTCCCGTACGATCGCGGCGATCTCCTCGGGAGGAACGGCCCTGGGGTTCTCGAGATATCGCGTCGCCACCACCCGATCGAACATCGGTAAAAGCTCGCGCAATTGACCGACGACATCTTTATCTTTTGAAGCTCCAAAGACGAGCGTTCGGCGGGTTTGGGGGAAATTCGACCCGAGCGTTTCGGCGAGCGCCTGAGCCGAGGCGACGTTGTGCGCCCCGTCGACGACGAGCCAGGGGGATTCCCCCATCACCTCGACTCGAGCGGGCCATTCGAGGCTTGCGAACCCTCGGCGCACCGAATCGGCCGAAACCTCGATCCCGAGCTCTCCCAAAACGTCGAGCGTCGCGAGCGCCGTCGCGGCGTTCCACGCCTGGTGCGAACCAAGCAACGGAAGCTCGATCGCATCCCAGGCGGTTCGCCACGTGCGCACCCGGACGACCCCAGGAGCGGGCCTTGAAAGCGGCTGGATCGGAGGGATATATTCATAAAAGTAATCGATATCGATCGCGCGGAGCGGGGCTTTGCGGCGAAGCGCCGCGGCCTCGATGACGCGTTTGGGCTCGTCGCCGCGAACGCCGCTGACGACGGGCCTGTTCCGCTTGACGATTCCAGCCTTTTCGCCGGCGATCGCGGCGAGCGTGCTTCCAAGTTGTTTAGTATGATCAAATGAGATATTGGTTAAAGTCGAGACCGCGGGACGAACGGCGTTCGTCGAATCGAGCCTGCCTCCCAGGCCGACCTCGAGGACGATCGCTCTCGCTTGCGCGCGGGCGAAGTGAAGGAGGCCGAGCGCCGTCGTCACCTCGAAGAACGTCGACGGGCGATGTCCGCGGGCGGCTTCGTCGTCGTCGATGCGTTCGAGGATCGGCCTGATCTCGTTGATCAGGTCGGCGAGATCGACCGTGGCGATCTGTTTTCCGTCGATGCGAATACGCTCTTCGACCGCGTTAAGGTGGGGCGAGCTGAACAGTCCTGTTTTCGTGCCGTTAGCCGTCAGCGCCGCGGCGATAAGCGCCGAGGTCGATCCTTTTCCCTTGGTTCCGGCGACATGGACGATCGGAGCGGCGTCTTGAGGGTCGCCGAGCGCTCGGAGGAGGCGTCGCATCCGCGCGAGTCTCAATTCCGAAGACGATCGGGGCATTCCCGTACGCTCGTAATTCAGCCTGCCGAAGAGAAAATCGAAGGGATCGGAAACTTCGCTCATACTTGCGCTCGACCGACTTCGGATGGATTGGAATCAACGGTTGAAAGTATCGGCGAGCGTCTGGAGGAGATCGCTCGAGGCGTTCATCGCGATCGATCGATTCACGCGGAGACGGAGTCGGCGCCGAGAACGCGTTCGACGCTCGCGAGCAGTTCACTCAGCGAGGTCAGGTTTTTAACGAGGAACTCGACCGCGCCGTTTTTGAAGGCGAAAAGCTGGTATCGGGCGTCGGAATGATTGGAAAGCATAAGCACCTTCAGTTGATTCGACAAGCCGTCGTCGCGGAGGGTTTCGAGCACCTCGAACCCGTTTAAATACGGCATCCAAAGGTCGAGGATCAAAAGGTTGGGCTGATGAACGCGAACCAGATCGACCGCCTCGCGTCCGTCGGCGGCTTCGAGCACTTCGTAACCCGCGGATCGAAGCAACGGCGAATAAACGGCTCGGAGGTCGGGGCAATCATCGGCCAGCACGATCGTCGTGGACACGTCCCTACGTTCCTTCCTCGTGATGGCGAAAATTGATCACCGCCGCGCCTTCATGGCGATGCCCCGACGAGTCGGTCATCTCCGATGTCCGTCATCGTCGTCGGCTCCCGGCGCCATCGGCTCCTATGGAACCACGCGAACGAGAATCGCACAAGACCGTTCAATTTTCGAGCCGATCGGCGGCGGGAAAATCGCTTCAAACAGCGAAAAACGCGACGATCGTCGAGTCTAAGCCGAGCCGGCGTGCGAAGCCGAGAGGCCCGATCGATCCGTTCCGAGACGATCGGCGAGAGAATTCGAGGCGAGGATCGCGAGCTTGATTGTCCCATGTTGAGGACGAAGGATCGGAAAGCGACTGAGCAAGCGGTCGGTAAGCGATTGACGGCGATTGGAACGACCGCCGTGAGGCTCGCCTCGGCGCCCGGTCGATTCAAGGCGAGATCGGGTGGACGGATCGGCGCCGCGTCGAACCGGCTTGACCGCGGCCGCGGCATTCATGTAAACTTAGTATGATTAGTCGTTTAATATCGATTGGAGAGTGCGGAACGACCGGCTTTTCGTTTCGGTATTGAAGTCGCTTGGCGGCTAGGATCGGCTCGCCGGGCGCGGCTTGGCGTGACGATCGACTTGGCGGAATCATAATTCACGAATTTCGGTGCGAGGCGATACCCGCGATGGAAATGATCAGCGAGCTTTGGTACAAGACGACCGACGCGTTCACCGCGGTTTCCGAGGAAATCTCCGACGGCCTGGTGCGGATTTTCGGCAATTCGAACGAGCGTCTGATCCGCCGCATGAGGCCCGCCGTCGCGCGAATTAACGATCTCGAAAGCGCGTTCGAGGCGCTCACGGACGCCGAGCTGAAGGCGAAAACGGTCGAATTTCGCGAGCGGCTGGCGCGCGGGCAAACGCTCGACGATCTTTTGCCCGAGGCGTTCGCGGCGTGTCGCGAATCGGGCAAACGTCATCTGAAAATGCGCCATTACGACGTTCAACTGATGGGCGGAATGGTGCTTCACGGCGGCAAGATCGCCGAGATGGTGACGGGCGAGGGGAAAACGCTCGTCGCCACGCTCGCGGTTTATTTGAACGCGCTCGAGGGGAAAGGCGTTCACGTCGTCACGGTGAACGATTATCTCGCCCGGCGCGACGCCGAATGGATGAGCCCGCTGTATAACGGTTTAGGGGTGACCGTCGGCGCGATCCAGGCCGAAATGGATTCCGAAGAACGTCAAGAGATGTACGGGCGAGACATCACTTACGGCACGAACAACGAGTTCGGATTCGATTATCTGCGCGACAACATGAAACCGTCGCGTTCGTCGCAGGCGCAGCGATCGCTCCATTACGCTGTGATCGACGAGGTCGACAGCATCCTGATCGACGAGGCGCGCACTCCGTTGATCATATCGGGGCCCGCGTTCGACGACGTGCGGAAATACGCCGAGGCCGATCGGATCGCGCGGCTGCTCAAAAAGGGAGCGCACTTCGAGGTCAAGGAAAAAGAGCGGACGTGCCATTTAAGCGACGACGGCATCCGCGAGGCCGAGAAAATCGCCGGGATCGAAAGCTTTTACACCCCGGGCAACATGGAATGGCCCCACCTGATCGATAACGCGTTGAAAGCGCATTATTTATACAGGCGCGATCGTGATTATATGATCCGGGACGGCGAGGTGATCATCGTCGACGAGTTCACCGGCCGGCTGATGATCGGCAGACAATGGTCGGACGGGCTTCATCAAGCCGTCGAAGCCAAAGAACGCGTTCGGATCAAAGAGGAGAATCAAACCCTCGCGACGATCACGCTTCAAAATTATTTCAAGCTTTATAACAAACTCGCGGGCATGACGGGCACGGCGATGACCGAGGCCAACGAGTTTTACAAAGTGTATAAGCTCGAGGTGGTGGCGATTCCGACGAATCGTCCGCTCACTCGGCAATCGTTCCCAGACGTCATCTACCGCACCGAGCGCGAGAAATTCGGCGCGATCATCGATGAAATTCGCGAGATCCACGCGACGGGGAGGCCGATCCTGGTGGGGACGACCTCGATTGAAAAATCCGAGGAACTCTCCGAGTATTTAAGTAAGCACGGAATTCCGCATCAGGTTTTGAACGCGAAATACCACGAGCGCGAGGCCGAGATCGTCGCGCAGGCGGGGCGCAAATCGGCGGTGACGATCGCCACCAACATGGCGGGCCGCGGCACCGACATCATCCTCGGCGGCAATCCCGAATTCATGGCATGGGCCGATCTCAAGATCCTCAACGACGAGGACGGTCGACCTTTATACCCGACGCGGCTCGAAGTTCCGATCGACGTCTGGAATCAGGCGGTGTCGAAATACGAAGAGCCGATGAAGATCGAGGGACGCGAGGTCGCCTCGATCGGCGGTTTGCACATTATTGGAACCGAGCGGCACGAAAGCAGGCGGATCGACAACCAATTGCGCGGTCGAGCCGGCCGCCAGGGAGATCCGGGATCGTCGCGGTTTTTCCTCTCGCTCGAAGACGATCTGATGCGGAAGTTCGCGGGCGAATGGGTTTCGAGCGTTCTCGGCAAAATGGGGATGCAGGACGGCGAGGCGATCGTCAGCAAGCTCGTCACGCGGCAAATCGAAGGCGCGCAAAAGAAGGTTGAGGAACGCAACTTCGACGCGCGTAAGAATCTGCTCGAATACGACGAGGTGATGGACGAGCAACGGAAGCGGATTTATTCGTTCCGCCAGCAGCTTTTGGACGGCTCGCCTCCCAAAGATTCGATCGTGCGGATGATCGACGAGCAGATTCGTTCGGCGGCGAAACGCTATCTCGCCGAGGATTACGGGGCTTCGGCGTTCGCCGAATGGGTCGGCGAGCGGCTCGGCGTCGAATTCACCGCGCGCGATTTCCGAGGCGCCGGATTTGAAGAGGCGCGCGAACAAGCCAAAGCCTCGGCCGAATCGCAAACCGCCGAACTCATCCGCGAGGCGCTCGAGGAACACCTGCCCGACGACGCCGAATCCGAGGAATGGAACTGGCAGGCGATGACCAACTGGATCGTCACCCGCTATGATGTGAGCATTAAAGAAAAAGATCTCCGTCAATTCGCCCGCGCGGTGCGGAACTCCGAGACGGGTCGAAACGAACTCGAGCTCGATCGAGAAGGGTTGATCGCATTCGTTGAAGAGAAGGCGATCGAGGCGATCCGATCGGTCGATCTTTCTCCCGCCGCCGAGTCGCTTCAAGAAGATTTTGGTCGTCGCGCATTGGCGGGCTGGGTTCAACATAAGTTCGGCTTGAGGCTCGATTACGAACCGTGGGCCAAGCTTTCGCGCGAGGAAACGAGTCGACTGATCCTTTCCGAAGCGCTTAAAAATTATCACATGAAAGAAGCCGAGTTCCCAGTGATGGTTGCGCTCACGCGGTTCCTCCGCGATCGCGATCCCGGACGACAGGCGCGTTACGACCGCGAAGGGCTCGCGGCGTGGGCGACGCAGCGGTATCACGTGATCGTCGACGTTGAAGAACTCCGCTCGATGCTTCGCCCTGAAATCGAAGCACGGCTCCTTGAAATCGCGCGTCAGGCGTATCCCGGAGCTCGAATCGAGGCCGAGATCAATCAACGAATCGACGCGGCTTACGGTCCCGAACCTTCATCCGCCGGCAAAGCGCTTCCCGCGATCGCTCCTCGCCCCAAAGCCGTCGCCGAATTGCGCGATTGGGCCGCACACGAGTTGCATCTGGAAACGACCGTCGACGATCTCCTCGGACTCTCCCGCGATCAGGCTCGCGCGCTCGTTTTCAACGCGTTCGACGCGATTCATCGCCCTGAAATGGTCGAGATGGAACGGTCGCTGCTGCTCCAAATCCTCGACAGCGCGTGGATGGAACACCTCCGCGCGATGGATCACCTACGATCGTCGGTCGGGCTCCGCGGCTACGCCCAGGTCGACCCCAAAGTCGAATACAAACGTGAAGGAATGAAGATCTTTGAAGAGATGTGGAACGGCGTCGCCGATCGCGTGACCGATCTCGTGTTCAAAATGGAGCAGGTCGACCCCGATTTTCTTTCGTATCTCGGATCGCGGTGGAAGCTCGACCGCGCCGAGACGATCCACGATTCGCCGGTCAGCAGCCTTCACGCCGAGCCCGACGCGGGGGGAATCCGCGCCCGTCAGCAGGCGGCGATCGAGGCGAGTCAGGAGACGACCGATCGGAAACGCGAACCCGTTCGAAACGTCGGCAAAAAAGTGGGTCGAAACGACCCCTGCCCGTGCGGTTCTGGTAAAAAATTCAAGGCTTGCTGCATGCGCACGGGGGCGCGAACGAACGACGCGTAACGAATTTGACGCCCAGGATCGATCGATCGATCGCTTCCAAAACCTTCGCAGGCGATCGTACGTTCTAACGTAACCTTCTTACCCTAAATGGGTTAAGAAAGCCTCTCGAGAGCGATTAGAATCGCTTTCGGCGTATCGATCGCCTTCGGATCGGCGGTTGTTCGGCGATTCCGCGGGGTTTGCCGCGAACAAGGCACAAAGGTTGCAGCAAAATACGCTCGACGACCGATCGCACGCGCCGACGCGAACTTTGTTGTGGATCGCGTAAAAACGCCTTGGGAAAGGATTCCTGGATGGGGCCGGCTTTCGATATTATTTACTTGTTTTTACTAGTTTTATGTTCGCCGATCCTGATGTATCGGGCGATTCGTCTCGGTAAATATCGCGACGGGTTCGTCGAGAAGGTGCTGGGTCGATCGCCTCGACGTATCGGCGACCGTCCCTGCGTTTGGTTCCACGCGGTGAGCGTGGGCGAGGTTCTGTTGCTTAAGCCGATCGTCGCCGAACTGACGCGCCGAGGCCCCGATCGCGATATCGTCATCTCGACGACGACCCCGACGGGTCTTTCGGTCGCGCGGCGAACATATCCAGACATTGTTACATTTTATGCTCCGCTCGATCTGAGCTGGGCGGTGCGTCGAGCGATCGCGCGGATCAGGCCGACGGTGCTGGCGCTTGTCGAGCTTGAGGTTTGGCCGAATCTCGTTCGCGAGGCCAAACGCAACGGCGTGGGGGTGTTGATCATTAACGGGCGTTTAAGCGCTCGGAGTCATCGCGGTTACCGGAGGCTTCGCGGTCCTCTCGGGCCGACCTTCAAGCGACTCGACGCGGTCGCCGCGCAAACGCCCGAATACGCCGCGCGATTCGTCGACCTCGGCGTTCCCGCCGACCGCGTTCGCGTGACGGGTTCGGTCAAATTCGACAACCTCGAAGCGGATCGTGAAAATCCAATAACGCTTTCACTTCAAGATGAATTGGGGTTATCGGAGAATCAAACGATTTTCGTCGCCGGGAGCACGATGGAGGGAGAGGAGGAGGCGGCGTATTCGGCGTATCTCGCCGCCCGTCGCGAATATCCCGAACTTCGGCTGATTCTCGTTCCGCGCCATCCCGAGCGATGCGATCGCATCGCCGCCATGATCGAGAAGCGCGGAGGTCGAGTCGTCCGCAGAAGCGGCGGGCCAATCGACGCGCAATCACTCTCTTCGACAAATCCTCCCGTTATATTAATCGACACCGTCGGCGAGCTTTCGGCGATTTGGGGGCTGGCGCGGATCGCGTTTGTGGGAGGGAGCCTGTTCCCCGGCCGAGGGGGTCAAAACATGATGGAGCCCGCTGCGTACGGCGCCTCGGTGATCTTCGGCCCGCACACGACGAATTTCCGCCGTCCCGCCGAGCAGTTGCTCGAACGTCGGGGCGCACGGTGCGTGAAAAACGAGCGTGAGCTCACCGCGGCGCTGCTGGACGATCTGAGAGATCCCGAATCGATCGACCGTCGAGGCCAAGCGGCTCGAACGTTCGTCACGGCGCAACGAGGCGCCGCGGCGCGGACCCTCGCGGAAATCGACCGATTGCTCGATAACGGCCGATCCGACGGTCGACAAGCGAATCGACCGGATCGCGACAAGGTGTTAGAACACAACTAAGTTATTGATTAATTTTTATGCTTCAACTTAAGAGTCTTCGTCGGTATCCGCTTCGAGCCGTTCGAACATCTTTTGAGCGAACCGATGGAGAAATGATATTAGCCCGACGAGCGATCGATTTTCCAATTAATTGCTCAATTAAAAGAATTCATACTATTTACATAAGAAAATCACCGGCGTTCCGAATCGGTATGATCGCGGCTTCACCGAGTCGGCGACGTCCACGATATCCCGCCGAATTCACGGAATACTTTTCGGATCGACTTTTCGCATTCGATCGAGGGTTTTTACAAACATAATTAATTTACATATATTAATCGAATGAGACAATCTCCTCTCCGATCGCGAATCGAACGAAACGATCGACCCACAATTTAAATTTTATCTATCTATATTTTTATATAAGGATGCGATCGTCGCCGATTATCTTTGTCTCCTCGTGTGCGATCTCGCGTTCCAGAGACGATCGATTCGCTCGGCGACGACCCGAGCCCAAACGCGCGAACCGAGCGGAGAAAAATGACCGTCGCCGTATTTCCCATTGAACAACGGACTCGTCGTCGGGCGCTCGTCGCGACTCGCGAGCTCGGCCGTCACTCTCAGATTCTCGTTGATAAACGCGTCGGTCGGGTCGAGGAAATACATCCCGCTCTGCCCCAACAAATCGGCGATTCGGCCCGGATAATTCCCCTGACGTCGCCGCGCCCCGAGCTGCTCCTCCGCGGGCGAAGCCACAAATAAACACGGCGTATCACGCCTGGTGCGACAATATTGCTCGATCTCGCTTATCCAATAAGACGTCTCGGCGAAATCGCCGAGCCCGCGCTCGATCAGATCGTAAACCCCGCCGCAATCGTTGGCGAAAAAACCGACGACCACAAAATCGGGATCGAATCGATCAAAATAATACTTCAACGTATAATAATACTGTTCGAACGAATACCCCAAACAGCCCGTATTGAGCACCGAGACGCTTCGCTTCATCCGATCTTCAAGCGAGTGGATCAGCACGTTCGGCGGAGCGTCGGCGTCGCCGACGAGAAGACCCTGCATGAACGAATCGCCGAGAACTAAAACGCGGAACGACGCCTTCAGATCGGGCTCGCCGCCGCGGCAGCCCCACGAGTTCGTATTCTCGACCGATTCGTCGACGACGATCGCCTGCGTGTGGGGGATCGCCGCACGCACGTCGGGAGTATCGGGAACCTGAAAGAGAAAAAGCCCTGGTATTTTTTCGGGAGGGACGATTTGCCGCAACCAGATCGATCGCGTGCTCGGCCTCAATCGATACGACCGTCCCGTATCGTCGTTTTCAAAGACGAGTGAAGATAAGACGAACGTTTGATCAAAATTACCCCAGCGGACGATCGCCGAATCGGGGTCCATCGCCGAAGTTTTGAGCAGATTTTGGAGCGAAGGAGAAGACTCGGCGTAGCGACGGCGGAATTCACCACGCGCGAGGTCGACGCCTCGTTCGCGTTTGATCTTCCAAAGGCGATCGATCTCGGAGCGATCGGGAGCGAGCCCGAACGCCCACCGCCGCGCTTCCCAAAACGCCCTCGTCCACGCGACCCGCGCCGCGTGGCGTCCCGCGGGAACCGCCGCGACCGCGATCACGATCAAAAACAGCGTCGATAAAACAATCGTCGCCTTGAACCGACGCTCGCGCTCGATCCTCCGCGCGATAAATCGAAACGTCAATTGACGTTCCTTCTTCGATTTTTTAAAAGCGAATGATAACTTCATCTGAGGTTATTTAAGCTTGATCGTCCAGAGGGTTCCTTCGATCGGTCGGCCGTCGGCGTTTTTGGCGGCGACGGCGGTCGGGATCGCCGAGAGCCCTCGTTCGGCCCAGATCGGTTCGAGGCGTTGAGCCGCGACGCGGAACGGCGTGGTGAGCAGCGCCTCGCCGCCGGGTTCCAAGATCGCCGCGATCAACCCGGCCAACACGGGCGCGTTGGCCGTTTCGTACAACAAATCGGCGCCGAGGACGAGCGGGTAGCGAATATCGGGGGGGAATCGCCAGTCGAGCCGTTCGGCGGTCATTCGAGAAGCGTCCAGCCCGCTCAACGCGACGCTCTTTTCAATATAAGCGAACGGCGCGTCGTCGTAATCGGTAAAATGGACGAAAAGTTCGCGACCGAGCGCGACAAGCCCCGCGAGGCCAAGGCCGCAGCCGATTTCGATCGCTCGAGTCCCCGCGATCAAAGACCGCTCGGCGACGACCTCGGCGAGCAAAAACGCCCCCGGCCAATGCTGCGCCCAATACGGAGCGTAACCGTCGGCGGCGTTCCGCGCCAGAACCGACGGATCGTCGAGCAGCCGATCGGGATCGGCCGGCGCCGCGACGCGAATCGCGCGACCGCCGAAACGAAACGAATCGGTCCGCTCGGGTCCAAAATATCGGCCGGACGACGACTCTATCATGCACTTTATCTTTCATCAGAACATATTTAAGAATAATTAAACTCGGATCTCCTTATGTGAAGTTCGACCCGAAGAGATTAAAACAATCGAAGTTTCTTGAGAGAGAACCGGAGAATCGCCGGGGCGCGATCGTTCCGCGTCGCGTTCGATATCGATCTCAGCCGCCGCAACCTCCGCTGATCTTGACGACGGGCTTCTCGAATTTCACCTTGGGGGTGAACTTGGGGATCGGCGTGTTCCAGGGATCGGGATCGGCGGCGGCGTAATGCGACCCGAGCGCCGCGGCGAAGCGGTATCTAAGCGAATCCGCGGCCGACGAGGCGGAAATCGCCTCGATCTCCCCTTTTCCGTAAACGGCGATCCACTTGTTGATTCCGCCTTCAAGGATATAAACGTTGCGCGCTCCATGCGCGATCAGCTTGACCGCGGCTTGATTCGCGGCTTCTTCTTCGTTCGACATCACGACTTTGATCGAATCGGCGGACAGTTTTTTGATCCAAACCGGGTCGATCGCCGCGAGCGGTTCGCGTTTGGCGTCGGCCAGGTGAAACAAATTCCAATCGGATTCGTCGCGTACGTCGATTAAATTGAGCACGATTTGATTATTTTGCATGAGCGAGAGGAGTTCGGCGCATTCGATGTGTCGCTCGCGGCTTGCGATCAGCGCTTCGGCTCGTTTCCGCGCTCGTTCCAAAGCGGGGTTGGGAACGACCTGAGAAACGACCGCGAGGCCGATCCCCGCGGTTAAAAGCCCCGCGGCGAGCCTCGGCAAGCTCGAACGACGGGGCGCGATTCCGCTCGCCCCCTCGATCCTGGAATCCTCGATTCCGGCCGGGTTCTGCTTCTCGGCGCGATTCATCCACGCTTCAATAAATTCAACACCGCTGAACACAAAAACGGCGATGACGATCACTCCCAAAACGACGATTCCGTCGCTCAGTCCCAGCCGTTCGGGAATCGTCAGTCGTCCCAGAAATCCCGCGTGTTCCCAAAACGCATGAAAATAAGATACGGTTTCGCCGAAGAGGAAGATCCCGAGCAGGCATCCCAAAAAGAAAACGAAGCCGTCGAGTTTGAGCGTCGACGCCGCGACGACCGACGTCCCCGGGCAATACCCGCCGATAATGAACCCCATGCCGAGGAGGATCCCGCCGATAAGTCCGGGCCAAACGTAGGTGGGATTCACCCAAACGCGGTCGAAATCGAGGATTCCGATTCCCGAAGACCAAAAAATCAGCGTCGTCGCGACGACGATCGCCGTGAACATCACTTTAATCACCGATTGATCTTTGAGATAAAATTGCGCCGAGAGTTTACGCGAATCGCCGAAGCCGGCGCGTTCGAGAATGAAGCCGAACGCGAAGCCGATCGCGAGGCTCGAGGCCGCGACTCCAAAGCCGCCGTATTTGGCGAGATCGAGCGGACCCATAATCGTTCACCTCCATAAGCGTCTAACGAAATAAGCGAGCGAGTAGCCGCCGGCGAACACCGCGAACATGAACAGCCAACTTCCCACCGAAAGGACCGCTCCGCCCGAGAGCGCTTGCCCCGAAGTGCAGCCGCGTCCCCATTCGGCGCCGTAACCCATCAAAATTCCTCCGGTGAGCGCCGCGGCGAGCCGAACGGGAATCGAGACGCGCGGACCTCGATAAATCCGAGGGCGAAATCGCCCCGCGAGCGCTCCCGAAAGAGCCGCTCCGAAGACCGCGCCCAGCAGCGTCCAAAGGATCCAGTGGTTGAGAGCGGAACGCCACGGACGCGCCAAACCCGCGAAAAAACCGTTGTGATCGACATGCGTGGGAGAAACCGCGTCGACCGCGATCGCTGTCAATCGGCTCATCCCTCCCGAAGCTCCCAGGCCGTGTCCCGTCACGTAATTGGAGACGAAGAGTAAAACGCCCAACATCACTCCCGCGAGATAGGGATCGACGTAGCGCTCGGCGGGAGGCTCAGGAATGTGATTCGCTTGCCGGCTCATGTGAATCCTCGATTTCATCCCAGCCGACGATCATGGCGCGGATCAGCGTCAGGGGGGTCGGCCCCGTGGTTGTTAAATAAATGTGCACGATTAGAAACGCCGCGAACAGCCACGATCCCGCGGCGTGAATCGCGGCGAGCGATCCGAGATCGAAAAACGACGGAAAGCTTTCGGGCCTGTGCTCCATCCCCCACATCAAAAGCCCCGTCGCGGTTTGCAGCGGCAGCAAAAGATTCAAAATAACCAGATACGTGATCTTTTGCAGCGGATTGAGCTTGTGCATCGGCCCGCGCTCGAACGGATGCGGGTCGCCGCGGAAGATTCCGCGAACATAGTAATTCGCCTGCCGCACCGCGAGCGTGATGAAATCGCGCGGCTCGGGAAGAAATTGACGAATCTCACCCGTCGTTAAATGATAAAACAACGCCAAAAACGCATTCCCCGTCAGCAACAATCCGAGCACGTTGTGAATCGTGATCGCCGTATGAAAATCGGCGAGCCCGAACCATTCGGGCCGACGCATCACCGCCCCCGTCGCCATCAAAGTAAGTATGCACGCGGCCTGAAACCAGTGCCATATACGCTCGTACAATGTATAAAGATATACGCGTTTCATTAATCATTTCGCCTTTCGCGCCGCGCGAAACCGCAACCCGCCGTGAATCAGAACGCCCAGAAGCGCGACGAGATCGACCGCGATCCCCGCGGAGTCGACAAATCGTCGACGATCACGTCCCATGATATAATAACTCGATGCGGTCGGTCGCGGTTCGTAGCTCAACCGTCCCGATCGATCGACCGCGAGTTCGCCGTTCCATATAACGTTCGCGTCGGCGACGACGACGGGCTTCGCGCCCGCTCCTCCCGGAACGTATTCGGAGAGATCGATCGGTTTGGTCAACCGCGATCGTTCGCCGTGGCAATCGACGCAGCGACGCGTCGCGAATTCTCCCGACGTCGTTCCGTGATGCAGGCCGTAAGGTTGAATCTCCCCGCGAATCCGCGGGTTTCGCAATCCTAAAGCCTTCAAAACGCCGGCGACGACCTCGGCCTTCGCCGCGGTATCGAGTCGCTCCTCCGCGGCCTCAACCTTGCCGTCGCGGTCGTCGTCCAAAATCGCTTTCACCTCGGGTCGATAATCGTTTTCTTGATAAATCGCTTGTTTCAAGATATTAAGGTCGACCGGCGCCGGAGGATCTCCCGCGGTCCAATACCATGTAACGATAAGGTTATATGGAGTGAGCTTGCGCGATCCGTCGTGTTCGATCCGGGGGAGCAAAACGGGGTCGAACCCGGCGAGGGGGGTCGAGACGCGATGCGGATCCCCCTCCGCCGATCGGTAAGCGACGCGCGGTTCGCCCGATCGATCGGGAAACGTCCAATCGGTTTGAGATCGCGCGGGAGCGTAAACGCGCGGGACGTGACACGTCTCGCAATTCATCGCCCGCATATGCCTACGCGAATAAGGAAGCCAATCGTGCCCCGCCGCGGGATTGTGGCAGTTTTCGCACCGGCGCATCGTCCCCGCGAACCGACGCGCCGACGTCCCCTGCACCGTGTTCCCCTTGGCGAGATCATGATCGGGACGAGCCAGGTATTCGCCGAGATCGAGACGCCGAGGCTCGAATACAAGATGTTTCGGCCGATCGCGCGCCGTCCCCGAAAAGAACGCGGGATTGTTGATCGTATTATGACAACTCGAACATTCGAGCAAACGTTCCGCGTGAACGTCGAACGATCGCGACAACAAATCTTTACCGACGAGATTCAAGCCCGAATCTTTAAGACGTTGCGGCGAGAAGATCTGTCCTTTGGTTTCAAGCCCCCAAACCCGAGAATTCGTGGGAAGAACGACCGGTTTCGACGCGTCGGCGACGAGCCCGTGACAAAGACCGCAGTTTTTACTCGTCGAAAGCCGGGGGATCGTTTCGTCGCCGATCGGTTCGCCTTCGGATGAGAATCGACTCGCATTCCATTTCCAGCCGTCGACTTCTTTTTTCACAAGACGTGTGGAAGCGAGCGTCGCGGTGTTCACCCAATCGAACGAGCCCGACTTCAGCGCTTCGCGTCGCGCGTTCATATCGGGCGAGGCGATGTGGCAGAGAAAACAATCGAGTTCGACTCCCGAAGCTCGCGCCGGCCCCCCTCCGACGTGGCGATCTCCCATTTTCATCAGCCAATCGCGAACTTCGAGATCGGGACCGCTCGGCCCGTAACTTAGAGGATCCCACCGACCGAAGAGCCCGGGACCGAGATCCCAAGGCCGACCGTCCAAGGCTTTACCGATTTCCACGCGTTCGTCCCATCCGGCGGATGCATGATAATTATGCGCCTCGATATATTGCGCATCATGACATGCTCCGCACGTTCGCATCGTCGATATCGGAGCGCCCGATCGAACGACCGGTTTTCCCAGCTTATCGAGCATTTTGAATTTGGGATGCATCGAACGAATCGGCGCGGGCGCCTCCGAGTTCGAAGAGTTCGCTTCGGACGAGGCCGAGCGATCGACAAGGGACGCGTCGTTCCGCGGCGAATCCGCGGCTCGAACCGAACCGAAGACCCCAAACCCGACGGTCGCAAAGATGAAGAACACTGAGCGCGAGAAACGAATCACTTTGCGTTCTCCCCGTCGCGATCCGCGGTGAGAAACGGCTTGCGGGTTCCTCGAAACGCGGGATCTCCTTCGTAACCGAGAGCCCGCCAGTTCAAACGACCGTGCTCGGAGTGGCAATCGAAACACTGAAGCGCCTTTTCTTTACCCGCGACCATATGCGAAAGCGGCCAGTACATCTCGGTCGCCGCGAAGCCGTATTTTCCGCTGTAACGCAGCCCCGTCGCCTCCGAACCGAGCCGAAGAGCCTTGTCCCAATTGAACTCGTCCCAAAACCCTTCTTTCCCCTCGGTGCGAGGAACGAGAAAATATTTATTTATTTGATCATATGGTTGTTTGCCGCGATGAACTTTGAACGGCCAGATACGGGCTCGGGGGTCGCGCGAATTCCCTCTGGGGTAATTGATCCGCGTCGTCTTGGCGGGGTCGATCCGGTCTCCCGTCAGGTATCGATCGGCCGACCCGTTATACCAGTAATATTCGGGCGCCACGTTTCTCGCGAACGTGAACGCTCCCCGTTTTTTCGAGTATAAATGGGGATCGGTTCCGGGCTCGGGGTCGTGTCCCGCGACCGACCAATCCCACGACATCTTGGTCGCCGCCTCGATCGCCATCCTGGGGATGTGACACGTCTGGCACGCGACCGTCTTGATATGATTGTTTAAGCGATCGTCTTGATGAGGAGCGGCCGCGTGGCAGTCGACGCACGACACCCGGTTGGAATCGTCGACGCTCACCGACATCGATCGTCCCGGGATATTATGATGCGTCGTTCGATGGCATTGCTGACAATTAAAATCCAATTTTCCCATATGAATATCGATACGTTCGGTGGGGAAGAACATCGTGCCGTCGAGATCGCCGTGCTTGACGGCGTCTCCTCCGCCGCCGGCGAAATGACAAAAGCCGCAATTACGCCGCGTCGGCACGCCGACCTTCTTCGCCGTCGCGACCAAATCGACGCCCGCCGCGACGATCCCGCCCCGATCGGGATCCTTCTGGTAACTCCCCGTCGTATCATGGCAAATTAAACAGTCGACATTTTCTTGCTTTTTGAAATCGAACGAAACGTCGGTCCAGCCGTAGCCCGCGTGACAATATGTGCAGTGAGAGATGTTCGGTTGAACGCCGATGCAAAAGTTGTTGATCAGATTCGCCTTGCCGATGCGAGCGTACGTGTCGTGTCCTGGAATCGCGGCTTTCTGGCCGAGCCACGACCAGTGCGAGGTCGCCATCACCTCATGGGCTGCCGAGGGATGGCATTTCAGGCAAGCTTTCGTAACCGAGGAGCCGTCGGCGAACGGCCCTTGAAGCAACGCCGAGTGATCGGTGTGGGGCGAGGGAGGACGCATGCGGGACGTCGGGTTATCGACACGATAGGTCGGCCGGCCGACCCGGAAACCCGCGGCGACGATCACTCCAACAGAAATGACGAACAAAAACCCCAACCCGACCGCGACTCTCGCGATACGACCATTCACGACAAACCATCCTTAAGCGTGCTGGATCATCCCTGACCGGCTTGTTGGTCCAATTTTATATTAGCCGCCCGATTATGATCGGGCAAGAAAGGGGATTCAATTCCCGAGTCGTCGATTCGTCGACTCGACACGACGAGGAGAATCGGGTCGATCGATCCGCGGTTTTTGCAAAAATTCCTTTTGACCTTCACCCGGCCGGCGGCATATAATGTCGGTGTTGAGATTGAGTCTCAATTGCTTTCCCGCCGCGAGGCTTGAACCCGCCTGATCCTTTTTCCCGGACGGTTGCGTTATGTTTCGATCGTTGTTCATCGCGATCTCGCTCGGAATCGTCGCCGTTTATTCAATCGAGACGCACGCGAACGAAGTGCGCGGCAGGGTTGAGGTTCCCGATCTTTGTTCCCCCTCGGTAAGCCCCGCGGTCGTTTATCTCGAGCGTGAAGACGCCGAGCCGAATCGATCCGAAAGTCAAAACGCCGCTCCGACCGCCGCTTCATCCGCTCAATCCGCGTCGGCGAATCCAACTTCGTCCGCCGCTTCGCTAACACTTGTCGAACATCAAAAAGGCTTACGATTTTCGCCGCGGGTGCAGGCGATGATCGTCGGCCAAAAGCTCAAATTCACGAACGAAGACCCCGAAACCCACAACGTTCACCTGCAAGCCCCGGGGGTGACTTTCAACGAAAGCATGTCGCCCGGACGAACGATCGAATTCACCGCGAACAAACCCGGAGTGATTCGCGTTCTTTGCGATGTTCATAACCATATGCGAGCGTATCTGGTGGTGAGCGCGTCGCCCTGGGCTTCGGTTTGCGACGCCAAAGGGGCTTTTCGGCTCGATAACGTTCCCCCCGGGCGGTATCGGCTGCACGTTTGGCAAGAGGCCGCGAAGCCTTATCTCGTTAAAGATATCAATGTGGGCGAAGCCGCGACGGTCGACGCGGGGACGATCGCTCTCGAGGCGATCGCGGTCGCGGTCAAGCCCGGCGAGCCCGCGGCGATCAAGCCTTGGCCCGAGGTGATCGATCGGATCGGCGTGCTCGTTTCGGCGAGTCTCGTCGCGGCCAAATCGGGAGATTCCTCGCTCGCTCGCAAGCTCGCCGAAGACGCGTATTGGGATCGCTTCGAGGGCTCGGGAATGGAGATCGCGATCCGCGATCATCTCGGCTTTGAACGAGCCGGCGAGCTTGAAAAAAGCTTCCGCGCGGTCGCGCTCGCCGTTCGAACGCCTCGAACCGATCCAAAATTCGATCAAACTTTCCAAAAGCGTTCGAGTGATTTGATGCTTATGCTTCATCGCGCAGGCGATGAGCTGAACCGCAAAGGGATCGTCGACGCGGCGCATCTGACGACCGCACATACCGATCAATCCGAGGTCGCGGTAGCCGAGGCTCGAGCCGATCGCCCCGCGAGGCTCCGCGCGCTACGCGGAGCGTTCGACGACGTGGCGCGTGAGGCGAACGCGGGACGCGGCGACGAGGCGTCGTCGCTCCTCACCGACGCGTATTTCGATTCGTTCGAGCCGCTCGAACGCACCCTCGCGGCGTACGCTCCGATCGACGTCGCGCGATTGGAAGCTCGATTCAACACGCTTAGAGGTCAAATTCATGCGGGCTTGAAGGGAGCGACCCTCGAGAGCGAACTCGACAAGCTGCACGGCGATATCCGAGCCGCGGGAGATCGAATGGACGCTCGCTCGGCGACCGCCGGGGTGTTCGGTTCGGCGTTCCTCGCGTCTTTGATCACGATCCTCCGCGAGGGTGTCGAGGTGATCTTACTGCTGACGATGCTGATCGCGCTGGTATCCAAAACGGGTGAGAAAGGCGCGATGCGAGCGATCGGCTGGGGAGTTTTCGCGGCCCTGATCGCGAGCGGCCTGACCGCTTTCGCCCTCAACCGCTTCGTCGCCTCGGCTCAGGGTTGGGCTCGCGAACGGCTCGAAGGGGGCGTGATGCTCGCCGCGGCCGCGGTGTTGTTTTATGTCAGTTATTGGTTGATCGCTCAGAGCGAATCGAAGCGCTGGACCGATTTCCTCAAGCGGAGCGCGCATCGGGGCGCGTCGGTCGGCGGTTATCTCACGCTCGCCCTCACCTCGTTTTTGGCGGTTTATCGCGAGGGCGCCGAAACGGCGCTCATGTATCAAGCTTTAATTGTTCAAACGCCTAAGTTGGGGCGTTTCGGCGTCGCCGCGGGATTGGCTGTCGGCCTGGTGCTTTTAACGGGTGTTTATTTCGCGATTAAATCGGCGAGCGTCAAATTGCCGATTCGGCTCTTCTTCAAGATCACGAGTTTCACGCTCTTCGTGATGGCCGTGGTGTTCGCGGGAAAGGGGGTCGCCGAGTTGCAGGCGGCTCGTTTGATCAAAACGACTCCGATCGCGGCGCTCGGCGACGGCGTGCCGATCCTCGGTTTTTATCCCACCGCCCAGGGTATCGAGGTTCAAGGATTGTTGCTTTTCGGGGCTTTCGCGGCGCTCGCGGTCGCGATCGGAACGAGAGCCTCGGCCGATTCGACCGCGACGACTCGACCCAAGCCTCCCGCCAAAACGCCCCGCGCCGAAGTTCCCGCGTAAAATCCTCGGCGTCACCCGCTCGACTGATCGACGATCGCCTCAATGATAAAGTCGGAGATTGATCGCGTGTTTAAACAATGGATCGGTCCCGTCGTCACGCTGGCGATTCTCTTCGGTGTCGGCGTTATTATATTTTTGAATCTTGAGACAAGCGATACGAATCCGAAGCGCGAGGTTTCGAAGTCGAAATCGTCCGCGGGGAATCGGCCGAGTGAATCGAAGGTCGATCGTCCCGCGTCGGCGATTCCTCCCGCCGGTTTTCGCGAGCATCCGATCGGCGACGAGGTCGAGCGAAACGGGATTCGGATCGCGGCGGTTTGGCTTCCTCCCCTTTCGGTCGAGGGGATGGCCGAGGTCGGCGGCGGGGCTTCGGACGTGATTCACCTCGAGGCCGACGTCCACGCGACCGAGGCGAATCCCAACGGATTCGCCAAAGATGAATTTGTGCCTTATCTTAAGATCCGTTATAAGATCACGCGAGACGACGAACACGGGGAGACGATCGACGATGGACCGATGACTCCCATGATCGCTCGCGACGGCCTCCATTACGGCGCGAATTTGGCGCTTCCGGGGGCGGGTCGCTATCGCCTGACGTACCGGATCGAGCCCCCCTCGGCGGGCGGACTAGGAAGACATACCGATCCGTTCATCGGCGTCGCGGCGTGGTGGAAGCCGTTCGACGTTTCGTTCGACTGGGATTTCGACGGCCTTTCGCGCGATCGCGTCGCCAAAGATCGATAAAAGTCGATCCGAGGAGAATCCCGCCTCGCGCGATCTCCGCACGTCGAGAGCCGGTCGATCAAGACAAAATCGCGTGTTGAACTTCGCCCGAAACGTCGGTGAGTCGGAAATCGCGGCCCGCGTAGCGATACGTGAGCTTGCGGTGATCGATCCCCATCAGATGCAGGATCGTCGCATGAAAATCATGTACATGCACGGGATTCGAGACGATCTCACGTCCGTGTTCGTCGGTTTCTCCGTAAGCCGTTCCGCCGCGAACTCCCGCGCCCGCCAAAAACGAAGAAAACGCCTTGGCGTGATGACCGCGCCCTTTCGATTTTTCGTCGTCGGTCCAGGGGGTTCGGCCGAACTCGGTGCAGCAGACGACGAGCGTATCATCGAGCAACCCCCGCCGCTTGAGATCGCGAATCAGCGCCGTGATCGGACGATCGACTCGCTTCGCCTTCGGCCTATGATCGTTCATGTTTCCATGTGAGTCCCAGTTATTGGAAGAACCCGTGTCGATCAACTCGACTATGCGAACGCCTCGTTCCAGTAGGCGGCGGGCGATCAGGCACTGAGCCGCGAACGATCGAGAGTCGCCGCGGTTCGCTCCGTAAAGTTCGAGCGTCGCGTCCGACTCGCGGGAAAAATCGAAAACCTCGGGCGCCTCGCGCATCATCCCCCGAGCGGTTTCATACGTCTGAATCCGCGCCTTCAAATCGGCGTCGTCGGGCCGAGCCGCGGAGTGCCTCTCATTCCAATCGCGAAGCATCATGTTTTCAAGATCTGCAAGCGTCGCCGATCGCGCCGCGGAATGGAGATCGGGGATCGGTTCGGCGCCGGGGACGATCCGCACTCCCTGGTGCGCCGGGGGAAGAAATCGACTGTCCCAGATCTGTGAACCCGCGTAGGTCATCTGTTCGGCGAGCACGACGAACGACGGGAGGTTGGCGTTGAACGTGCCGAGGCCGAAACTTAGCCACGCGCCCAGGCTCGGCATCGGAACCGTGGCCGAGCCCGTGTGCATCGCGAGCACGGCCTGAAAGTGCTCGACGATATCGGTGTGCAACGATCGGATCACGCAAAGCTCGTCGGCGACGGTTCCCAAATGAGGAAAGAGTTCGCTGATCCGTAAACCCGATCGACCGAATGAGCGAAATTCAAAAGGCGACGCCAGAAGCGGCGTCGTCGTCGTTCGTTTCAGGCGAGCGACCGTCACCGTCTTCCCCGCGTCCGCGCGCAGCGCCGGCTTTTCATCAAACGTATCGATATGAGAAAAACCGCCGGTTAAAAAAATGAACAAAAGACGCTTAGCTCTCGCCGGGAAACGCGTCGGCCGCGGGGCGAGCAATCCGCCCCCCTCGCCCCGCGCCGTCTCAACAAGCATATTCCGAACCGCGATCCCGCCGATCGCCGGCGCGCAAACACCCCGCCGGAGAAATAACCGTCGATTCATCTCGGCTCGGTCTCGATCGCGCATCGAACCCTCTCTCGGACAAATAATTAATCGATATAAAAGAATTCATTTGAGATGAGCAAAAGCTTCGCAAAGCTCGTCCGGGCTTCGGTTTTCGCCTCGGCGTCGGATCCGAGAGCGCGAGTTTCGTCCTCAAATCGCTTGATATAAGCGAGCGATTGGCTGATTTCGGCTTCGCTCGGGGAACGTCCGAACGCGAACTCGAAACCGCGTGCGATCCGCTCGCGATCGTCGACGCCGGCTTCGGTCTCGAACAGCCGCTCGGCGAACTCGCGTGCACGTTCGAGAACGAACGGATTGTTGAGGAAATATAGCGACTGGAGGGGCACGGTCGAAGAATCTCGCACGGGCGTCGAATCGTTGGCGTCGGGACCGTCGAAAATCGCCAGGTACGGATGACGCTGGAATCTTTGCGTCATCAAATAAACGCTTCGGTGATTCGAAGGATAAACCGCGCGAAACGGGTTATGCTGCGTCCACGCCCATTGATCGATCGGCGGGAACGGATGAGCGCCCGGTCGTCCAAGATCGAGCGTTCCCGCGACAAAAAGCATCGCGTCTCGCAACGCCTCGGCGTCGAGCCGACGTCGATTGAACCGCCATTGATACCGGTTTTCCGGATCGATCGCCGAGTTCGACGCGTCGGCGAAGCTCGCGAGTCGATAAGTACGAGACGTGACGATCAACCGATGCATCGCCTTGATCGAATACTCTTCGGCGATGAACCGCGCCGCGAGCCAATCGAGTAATTGGGGATTCGTCGGCGGGTCGCCGCGAAGTCCAAAATTCGACGGTGTCGCGACGATCCCGCGGCCGAAATGTCGCTCCCAGATTCGATTGATCATCACCCGAGCCGTCAATGGATTCTCGGGGCTCGCCAGCCAATTCGCGTATTCGAGCCTGCCGCTCGAACCGCTCTCGATCACCGTCGGCTTCGATCCGCTCAAAAATTCGGGAACTCCCCGAGGCGCGATTTTTCCCCTCCGTGCCGGCTCGCCTTGAAGCTGGATCGCCTCGTCGTGCGGCGAACCCTCCCAAACCGCGTACGCGACGGGTAGATCGCTCGGCGCACCCGATCGCCTCAGCGTCTCCAACTCGCTCCTCAACCGCTTGGCGTCGGCCTCAAGTTTCTTCAAATTCTGTTCATGTTCCGGGTTTTTTGAGGAATCCGCCGATCGATCGGACGACGATTTCTCTGTTTTGTTCGGCACGGAGGCTTCTTTCGTTGCGATGACGTTCGAAGCGGTGTCTTTCGCGACAAGGCTCTTTGGAGCGGCGTCTTTCGCTCCGACACTCGCGGCCGCCTCGATCTTCGTCGCGATCTCCCTCAACGCGGCTTCGATCTCTCCGATTCGCTTGAGCCGAGCCTCGAGCTTCGGTTTCGCCTCGGCCTCGGGAACGAGCGGAACGAATCGATCGCGAGGAAACTTTTTCGAATGAAATTCCTCCGATCCCGCATAAGGAAATCGCGTGCTCGCATAAATACCATATAGCGCATAATAATCGCTTGTACTGATTGGATCAAATTTATGATCATGACATCGAGCGCAGCGGAGGGTCAATCCCAGAAAAGCCTCGCCCGTCGTTTCGATCGCGTTTTCGAGCGTCAGGTGCCATAACTCCTCGGGGCCGGTCGCGTATCGTCGCGAGAGAGCCAGGAACCCCGTCGCGATCACGCGCTCGGCGTACCGTTCACGCGCCCCTTTCACGGCCAAAACGTCGCCGGCGAGCTGCTCGCGAATCATCTCGTCGTAAGGCTTGTCGGCGTTGAACGCGTCGATCAGGTAATCGCGATACAACCGAATCTCAGGGATCGGGTAATCGGCGTTGTCCCCCGCGGTGTCGGCGTAACGGACGACGTCCATCCAATATCTCCCCCACCGCTCGCCGTAACGCGGCGAAGCGAGCAACCGTTCGACGAGTCGATCATAAGCGTTTACAGATTTATCAGACAAAAATTCATGAATCTCTTTGAGAGTCGGCGGAAGACCGATCAGGTCGAAAGAAAGGCGACGGATGAGCGTCCGACGATCGGCGTCGGCGACGGGATGAAGACCGCGATCCTTCCATGCTTTCATAAGAAATTGATCGATCGGATGATCCGACCAATGCGAGGGATCGGCGGGAGGATCGACCGCGCGAACGGGCTCGAACGCCCAGTGTCGTTCGGCTTGAAACGACGAATCGGCCTTCGCGTCGCCGCGTTCGGGCCAATACGCTCCGCGAGCGACCCATTGCGAAAGATCCGCGACGACCGCGGCTGGGAGCGTTTTGCCGGGCGGCATCTCGATTTCCTCATCGCCATGCCGAACGGCTCGGATGATCAAACTGCGATCGAAATCGCCTGGAATGAGCGCCGCGCCCCGATCGCCGCCTTTCAGCAACGACTCACGCGAATCGACCCGCAATCCTCCGCTCGTCTTCTTGCCGCCGTGACACGGAAAACACGTTTTGGAGAGGACGGGACGCACCTTAAGCTCAAAAAACGTCTCGGCTTCGTCGTTTCCGGCGGCGACCGCGGAAGCGATAGCGCAAAAACACATACACACATAAAGTGATGCGAGCAAAAACGCCTTCACGCCGCGCATCGTCGTGTTTTTCATCGACCCGGCCCGTTTGAACGGAACGATATCCAACAAAGGTTAAATCCGACGTTACCTTAACCTAAGATCAGAAATCAAGCGAAACTCGACCGATTCGGTCATTCAAATGTCATCTTATGCGGAGGCGTCGATCAAACGCGAGCACGGTCGCGAGAGCGATCAACGAGCCGAGCGCCGGGCCTTCGAGGGCTTGCAACCGTTCGAGCCGTGTCGGATCGCGAACGTCGGTGGAATATGTTTCTACGATAAAAGAAGACCTGACGTCTTCGATCCACGCCTTTAAAGGTTTGATCCATTTTACTCGTTCGCGTTCGATCCGATCGAGATGCTCGAGCGCGATCCGGCCGCGTCTCGCGATCATCTCTCGAGAGATCCGCGTCGATCCGGAAGAGGGGGCGAGAAGCTCGCCTTGCGATCGCTTGATAATATCCGTTATTTTCTTGATATGTATACCCAGGCGTTCGTAATCGTCGGCGTCGACCGCTCCACACGCGATATCGGCCTCGACGCGTTCCTTATCGCTCCGCTTCAGCTCATATTCGGCTCGATTCCATTGATTCAGCGACTCCTGAAGCAAAACCGAATTCTTGGGCTCGGTTCGACGCGCCCGCTCATACGATCTCCGCGCCCGAATCGACTCGGCGATCTTATCGAGATCGCGGTTGTACGATCTTTCGGGATACAATCGTTTAATCATATTGGCTTTCTTATCGAACAAATCGCGACGAAAGTTTTCGAGCGTGATTTCCCGGTTCGTTCGGTCGACGATCGCCTCTCGACGTTCGCGGTTCAAACCGGCGCGTCGATCGTCGCTCTCGATTTTTTTGACGATCGTCGAAATCGCCCGGGCGTATTCGCGCGCGATCGCGCCGATGGCGAGTCGAGAATTATGATATATATCGATTCGCTTATTAAATCCGAACTCGTTCGGAATTTTTGAAGTACCAGGATTACTTGAATGAAAATGATAATACCATCCGATTATGTACTGGGCTTCTCGTGCACGCGGCGACTTCAAATGAACTCTGGTCGAGAACCGATCGACGACGGGATCGAAACGAAGGTTTCGGTGAATCGTCTCGGCTGGATCGGCGAGACTCAAAAGCCAGGGAGCGTATCGGAAAATTTCCGAGTCATTCGAAAGAAACGCTTGAATGCGCTCCGTTTCGATCGACCGATGAATGTATTCCGCGATTGCTTGATCTTGAATCCGCTTTTCCTCGTCGGTCGTCGCGATATGTTCGAACAAAAACCGGATCTCTCCCGTCGCTTCGCTGTAATGCAAAACATGCTCATAATAGAACCAAAGCATGCCGGTAGTAACGACGAGCCAAACCGAAACGAAGACGACGAGCCCGATCGGCGAGCGCCGTCGCGTGATTTTCAAGATGCGTCGATCGGGTTCGCGAGCGATTACCGACGCGTCGATTCGAGTCGAATGCGACCTCATCTTCGGCCTCCGCGGGCGATCCGAAACTCGTCCGATAAAACCGAGTTTACACCGCGGGATCGATCGTTCGCAAACGATCGATCCAAACGATCGAATCGAAAAACCAATGTTTTTTCACTTTTTCTCGGGTTCACCCCCCGCTTTCTTGGCTTCAGCGGATTTCGGCGCGGCGGATTCAGCCGTTTTGGCTTTGGCGTCGCCGCTCGCCTTGGCTTTCGAATCGCCTCCCGACCCTTCTTTCGAATCGCCTTTCGCTTTGGCTTTGGCGTCGCCGCTCGCTTTCGTTTTGTCATCCCCTTTGGGCGCCTCGGCGGCGGGTTTGGCGTCTTCCTTGGTGATCGCGGTCAGTTCCTCGGCGGTCCACGGATTCGATCGCAATTTCTCGGCCTCGCGCGCCGCGGCGATCGTCGCGGCGTCGATCGCGTCGGCCTTGTTTCCCCATTCTTGTCGGATGTAGGTGAGCACCGCGGCGATCTGATCGTCCTTCAACTTGGCGCCGAACGCGGGCATGTTGCCGTTGAACGATTCGCCCTCCACCTTGATATTTCCCTGAAGCCCGTTGAGCAAAATTCGGGCGATCCGCGCGGGCGATCCCTGAACCCATTCCGATCCCGCAAGCGGCGGATATTGCCCGGGAGTCCCCTTACCCGTCGCCTGATGACACGACACGCACCCCTGCCCCGTGAACAGCTTTTTGCCGAGCGCCACGGGATCGACCGGCGCCGCGGGTTTGGTCGACCCATAAAGCATCGAAGGCTTGTATTCATCATAAATATCGGAACGAAAATCGCCGCTATACTTCTGCAAATAAAAACCGCCCCAGAAGATCAGCGCGCCGAAGACCGCCGCGAGCCAGGGAGGAATCGGTTCGTAACCGTCGCGCGGGTCGCGTCGCTCGCGAAGAATCGGAGCGTGCAAACCCTGAACGTCGTAGCGTTCATGCGCCTCGGTTTGATCGTCGTGCTCGCTCGTACGCGCGGGTCGGGGTTCGCTCATGGCGTTTCCGCCTCCTTCAACGGGGTCGTGTGATCGAGCGCCTGTAAATACGCGACGAGCGCGAGCGCCTCGTCCGTCGGAACAATCTCATAGCCCGACTCGGGCTTCCATTCCTCGGGAAGTTCGAGAGCGAGCCTCGAACGCTCTCCCGTGATCTTCCGTTTTTCATATAAATACCGAAAAGAAGGCATCACCGATCCAGGAGAGGTGATTCTGGGATTGTACAAATGAAGATGATGCCACTTCGAACTCGGCTGCCGCGCGCCGATGTTCGCGAGATCGGGCCCCGTCCGATTCGTTCCCATCAAGTGCGGACGATCGTACATATAATCTCGCGCGACGGTCCTTCGCGGTCCCCACCCCCGTTCGATGTCGGCGCCGAAACCCTCGGGGCGAATTTGCTGCGTGTGACAGTAAACGCAGCCCCCGGCGATATAAACGCCTCGCCCCCGAGCCGCGAGCCCGCCCAGAGGCTTGGGATACGCGTCGGTCGATCCCTCGATCGCCGCGGGCTCGATGTTCCCAAGCTGCACATACGGCAAGAACACGAGCCCCAGCCACGCCGACGCGAACGTCAGCATCACTCCCACAAAAATCGTCGCGGCGTGATTCATGACGCGGGCGTCTCCTCCCACGCCGGCGGCGACGCGATCAACCGCGCGTATTCGCGCGGATCGTCGAGCAACGTCGGCTCATACCTTCGTTTGCCTAAATGAAGCATGTTCATCGTAAAAAGCGCCGCGAACGCGACGTGCCCCGTCGTCATCAAAACCCCCGCCAAACTCCGCGACCAAAGATAAGGTATCATCATCTTCACAATATCAAGAAAGGGAACCTTGGGATCGTTCATCGCCGCTCCCTGCAAAACCCCTCCCCACGTGAGCCCGATCCAGTAGATCGCCATGCCCCCCGCCGTACCCCAAAAATGAACGCGAATCAATCGAGCCGAGGCCCACTCCCAACGCGTCAATCGAGGCATGATGTAATAAAGAGCGCCGAACATCGTCATCGTGAAGAACGAGTAAACGCCTAAATGCGCGTGCGCGATCGTGTAATGCGTGAAATGCGTCACCTCGTTCCAATCGCGCAACGATTGAAACGACCCCTGCACGCTCACCGCGGTGTAGCTCATCGCGCCGAAGACGATGAACCGCAGCGTCGGGCTGTACTTGAGAATCGCGAACCGCCCCACCATCGTGAAATGGTGATTGATCGCGACCGTCCCCACCGGAATCAACATCATCATGCTCGCGACGATCGACACCGTGACGAGCCACGCGGGCACCGGCCCGCCGATTAAATGATGCGCCCCCGCCCAATTGTAAAAGAGAGCGAGCGACCAAAACCCGACGATGCTGAGATAATAACTGTGCACCGGCCTGCCGAGAACCTTCGGAATCAAATAATAAATCGTCGCCAAACCGATCGGCGTGAGCCAAAGCCCCAAAACGTTGTGCGCGAACCACCAATTCACCGAAGCCTGGGGCGATCCCGCCATCGGCCGATACACCATCAAAAGCTCGACGACCGTATAAAGCCAAGGAAACCAGAAGATCGCGCCGAAAATATACCATTGCGAAACATATACATGCGCCTCGCCGCGATCGTGGAACGTCGTCGCGACCGAAAGAGCGACGATTGAAAACGCGAGCACAAGTAACGGCGGAACATACGGCGGAAACTCGATCCACTCGATCGAGGTCCCCTCGCCGCGAAGGATCCCGATCGTTCCCCACAACACCGCGACGTTCCAGACGACCGCGGCCGCGACCAGGAGCCTGGGAAATCGAAGCTCGGCCTTGGCGAGTCGCGCCGTAAGCCAAAGAATCACGCCGATCCCCGTCGGCGAAGCCCAGCCGTAAATCATCGTGTTGAGATGCGCCGGCCTCACCCTGCCGAAAGTCAGCCACGAAGCTCCGTCGAGAAATTCGGGAGTGTGCAGCTTGATCGATGCGAGCAACGCCAAAATCGAACCCGCGAGCAACCAGAACGCCCCGCCCGTGAAAAAAGTGAGAACAGGCACGCGCGTGGATTCGTCGACGCGAAAGCGACGCCGAGCGGCGCGCTCGGGGTCGATCGGCCGCTCGACCGACCCGCCTCGATCAGACGCGCGTCCGATCGCTTTCCCGCCGCGGGGGGCGGGCGAAGCGGGAGACGAACTCTTTTCTCGCCGCGTATCGCTCATGATCGTTTCGTCGCGCCTCCCGCGGGTTTCGGTTTTTGTCCAGGGAACGAATCGGTCACTCGACCGATCGGCTCGTCGGCGTCGAAGATCGAGGTCGCGCCCCGTTGAAAATTCTCGAGCTGGCCTTTGCGCATCGCCCACGCGAGCGCCACGACCGCCGAACCGCCGAAAAGCAAGGCCGAAGCCGCGAAGACGATATAATTGAGAGTCATGGCTTGTTCACGCTTTCATTTTTTTTCGCTTGATCGCTTTCGGCCGAGCTCGACCTCGAGGCCGATTCGGCGTAAAGCGACATCGCGCGATCGATCGGAATTCGAACGATTTGTTTCTTGGCGTCGACGAGACGATACGTCGAAAGAACCTCGTCCTCGCTCGCTCGCAGCTCTTTAAGCCGTTCGGCGGGGGGCTTCTCCTCGATCGGCTTGTTCCGTTCCTCCGCGGTCAGCGCGTACATCAAAAGCGCGAGTCCGACGAACAACAACAGGCTCACCGCCACGCCGAGAAGCGTCGCGATCGGCCAGGGCTTGGGAGGTCGATCAAATTCGTCTTCAATCGCGGGTTCGACCGTTTTCGTAAGCATCTACAGACACCTCTCATTCTCTTATGTGTTCTTGAAAGCGATCGATTCGGCGAGCGCGGGATCCCCCTGGGGCGTGAGCGGCGAGCGTTCGCAACCGCGACAAACGAGCGCGACCAAACCCGCGCCGAGCGCGACCGCGGTCGATACGTCGAGCCAGGAGATCGCCGGCGCGACGGGAGTGAGGTTCGGCATCACCATCCAATACAAATCCAGATAATGAAACGCGAGCAGCCACACCGCGACCCCAGCCATCGTCGCGGGGCTTCGCTTCGTCGTCCGCGGCGTCAAGACGAAAAACGGAATCACAAAATGGCCGAATATCAACAAGTAATTCCAGCCGTTCCAGCCGGGAACGCGCCGGTTCAGATACCACGCGGTCTCCTCGGGCAAATTCGCGTACCAGATCAGAAAATACTGAGAGAAAGCGACATAAGCCCAGAAGATCACGAAGCCGAACGTCAGCTTGCCGAGATCATGAAGATGTTCTTTTGTAACCGAATCTCGCAAATATCCAGCCGCCTGAAGCGCCAGGATCAAAAGCGTGAGAGCCGCGAGCGCCGCCAGAATCGATTGAATCCAAAAGTACACGCCGAAGATCGTTGAATACCAGTGATAATCGAGCGACATCAACCAATCGAACGCCGCGATCGTCGTCGTGATCCCCAGCAAAACGAGCCCCGGAGGGCTGATCGCACGCATCCGACGCGTGAGATCGGGGTTCTTCGTCCGGTCCTGCTCGATCGAAAGCCGCGCCAAAAGCTCGGCCAGGATCGCCCACGATCCCAGACAAACGAGCGCCGCGATCAAAAATCGAGGCGTGTTCAACCACCCGCGCTTGAGCTCGAGCACGCGATCGACCGTCGAGCTCGGCCGCGCCCACGCGTACAACCTGGGAATCAGAAAAATGATCGGCGCGAACGAAAGCACCGCCCAACGGAGCGTCCGCGCCGTGTTCTCAAGCAGCCTTCGCACCACGACCGACCAAACCGCGCTCGAAGCGTGATGCGCCATCACCCAAAAAAGCGCGCCGAGCGCGATCGAAGTCGCGAAAGTGTACGCAACCAAATATGAGAACGCGAACCGATCCGGATCGAACGCGCCCCCCGCGAGCGAAGCCGCGGCCGCGAGAACCGCGATCACGGTCGCGATCCGCGTCGCCTTCGGTCCCGTCGTCTCGGCCGCTCGATTCCCCGATCCAAGATCGCTCATGGCTTCACCTCGCCCCGTCGCTCTTCGGGAACGTCGGCCAATGTCGCGTTTTGGCTCAACTGCAACGCACGCACGTACGCGACGATCGCCCACCGATCCGCGGGCTTAATTTGATATTGATAAGGAGACATCAAACCTTTGCCGTTCGTGATCACATGAAAAATCTCGCCGTCGGTGATCTTCCGCAAACGGTCGTCGTGATAGCTCGGCACGCCGACGAGCCCGTACTGCGTGACGATCCCCTTGCCGTCGCCGACGCGACCGTGGCACGGCGAGCAATTGATGTTGAACCGCTCCCGGCCTCGCTTCAGAACCTTCAGGTCGATCTCGATCGGCGCCTTGGCGATAAAATCTTTTCCCGATTTGCCGCGATAAAATCGATCGTCGAGCTGAGCGAAATCGGGGTCGAGCCGGGGCCGACCCGAATCCGAAAAATAATCGTTCCCGCCGAAAGCGATCGTCCCCGGGGGAGGCGTGCGCATCGTCCTGCCGTCGCCGAAAAAAACGCTCTCGGACTGCGGATTATACCTCGGCTGAAAATCCATATCAGGGACGAGCATAAGAGGTCGGTTTTCGTTCACACGACCACGAAAGCCGAGCACGCCGACCGTCGCGAGCGTAAGTAATAAAAAGGTGATAATCACGGGACGCATCGATCAACCCTCCACCAAAGCGACTTCGCGACCGCCCAAACTCATAAGCAACTCGACGGTCCCCACTCGATCGAAACGGGGATCGGCGGCCTCGACCGAAAGAAAGAACGAGTCGTTCGTAACCCGGGTGAACGATTCGTGCCTTACAAGCGGATGATAAAGCCGGGGAAGCCCGTTCCACGCGAGCATGCCGAACACCGCGGCGAACGCCGAAAGCAGAATCGTCAATTCAAAACAGACGGGCGCCCACGCTTCAATGCTGTTATAAGGTTTACCAGCAATGATCAATCGATAATCGATCGCGCTCGTATACCACTGAAGCAAATAGCCCGAAACGCAACCCGTCGCTCCCGCGATCAGCACGACCCACGGCAATCGCGATCGTCTCATCCCCATCGCCTCGTCGATCCCGTGGATCGGAAACGGCGAGTGCGCGTCGAACCGCTCGTAACCCGCTTTTCGCACCCCCTCCGCCGCCTTGAGCAAAGCCCCGGGATCGTCGAACCGAGCGACCGCGCCGAACAACTCGAACTCGTCGCGATGAAACACGGGCTCGTCGCGCCGACTCATGATCGTCCCCCTTTCGATTCGCCCCGCCGACCCCCGGTCGAACGCTCGTCGACGACGTGCGCTTGCGCGTGCGGATGAGGATGCGCAAGCGGCGATATCCCCTTCACCTCGCTCATCGCGATCATCGGTAAAAATCGCAAGAACAACAAAAACATCGTGAGGAACAGGCCGAAGCTCCCCAAAAGCTGCAACATATCAACCCATGTTGGAATGAAAACGCCCCAGCTCGAGGGCAAAAAGTCGCGATGCAGGCTGGAAACGATGATCACGAATCGTTCAAACCACATGCCGATATTCACAAAGATCGATACTGTGAAGATCAGCCAGGGTCGAATTCGGTACGAGCTTTTCCAGAGGATCTGCGGAATGAACACGTTGCAAACGACGGTGAGCCAGTACGCCCAGCCGTAGAAGCCGAACGCTCGATTCGCCGCGCCGTAGCGTTCGAATTCGCTCCCGCTGTACCACGACGTGAACGCCTCGACGCCGTACGCGTAGCCGACGATCAGGCTCGTCGTCAGCAAGATTTTACACATGCTGTTTAGATGATGATCGGTGATCACCGATTTCAGGCCGAACAGCTCTCGGGCCGGGACGAGGAGCGTGATCACCATCGCGAACCCCGAGAAGATCGCCCCCGCGACGAAATAAGGGGGGAAGATCGTCGAATGCCAGCCAGGCAGGTTCGCCATCGCGAAATCCATACTGACGATCGAGTGCACGCTGAGAACGAGCGGAGTCGCGAGCCCGGCGAGGATCATGTACGCCATTTCGTAGTGCCGCCAGTGTCTCGCCGAGCCCCTCCAGCCGAGCGCGAAGATCCCGAAAAGCCATTGCTTGATCGGCGTCGTCGCGCGGTCGCGAAGCGTCGCCAGGTCTGGAATCATCCCGGTATACCAGAAGAGTAACGACACCGTGCCGTACGTGCTCACCGCCGCGAAATCCCAGAACAACGGACTGCGAAAATTCGGCCAGATCGCGTTCGCATTGGGAACAGGGATCAAAAACCAAAACAGCCAAGCG
Organism: Planctomycetota bacterium; assembly: GCA_021791715.1. Lineage (GTDB taxonomy): Bacteria > Planctomycetota > Planctomycetia > Isosphaerales > Isosphaeraceae > JAKBCQ01. The sequence continues at coordinate 44,199 of JAJYWB010000043.1, forward strand.
CGACCAAGATGTATTAAAGGGAACATCCCCGCGCACATCACCGCGATTAATGTCATCGCCTCCGCCGATCGGTTGATCGCGGTCCGCCAGTGCTGGCGAAACAAAAACAAAACCGCCGAAATCAAGGTCCCCGCGTGACCGATGCCGATCCAGAAAACAAAGTTGGTGATGTCGAAAGCCCAACCGACGGGCTGATTGAGCCCCCAAACGCCCACCCCCGTGGCGATCAAATACGTGATCATCGCCCCGCAAATCAACAGCATCGTGAACGCGACGCCGAACGCGGGCCACCACCACGCGGGCGTTTTCGATTCGACGATTCCCGACACGATCTCGGTCAGCGCCGCGAAATCGTGCTCCTCGGCGACGGGAGGAGAACCCGATACGGACGTCGTTTTGGCGCTCATGAACGTTTCTCCTCGCCCGACGCGGTCGAAGCCATCGCGGGATTCAAATTCTTCAGCCGAGCCTGATAAGTCGTCCGCGGCTTCGTGTTCAATTCACCTAACAATTCATAATCACGCGATTGCTTTTTGATTCTCGAAACGCGGCTCGTCGGATCGGACGTGTCGCCGAAGACGATCGCCTCGGAGGGACACGCCTGGGCGCACGCGGGGACGATCGTCCCGTCGGGGATCTTCAAGTCGCTCGAATCCCCCGCCGCCGTCCGAACTCCGATCTTCCCCCGTTCAATTCGCTGAACGCAATATGTGCATTTCTCCATAACGCCGCGGATCCGCACCGTGACGTCGGGGTTCATCCGCATCTTCAGCGTCTCGGGCGTCCCCTTCGCCGCCAGCGGGCCGAGCCTCAACTCGTCGAGCGGACGCTCGTTGTAATTGAAGAAGTTGAATCGACGAACCTTGTAAGGACAGTTGTTCGCGCAATAGCGCGTTCCTACACAACGATTGTAAACCTGAAGATTCAACCCCTCGTCGCTGTGCACCGCGGCGTTCACCGGACACACCGCCTCGCACGGGGCGTTCTCGCAATGAACGCACGCGACGGGCTGATGAACCATCCCGGGATCGTCCTCGTCTCCCGAAAAATAACGGTCGTTACGAATCCAATGCATCTCGCGTCCGCGAATCACCTCCCCCTTCCCCACGATCGGCACGTTGTTCTCGCTCTGGCACGCGATCGTACACGCGTTACAACCCAAACACGTGTTCAAGTCGATCGCCATCCCCCATTGATATTCGCCGGGAAACTCGGGGCGTTCCTGGATATCGGGATGTTCATGCTTACGATGTTCCGAAGCCGAATCCGAAGCCGAAGCCGAAGACTCGCCGTTACGATAATCGAGAAAGTCGATCTCGCGAACGATGTCGCGCCCCTCCATCCGAGAATGATCTTGCGTGAGCGCCAATTCGTAACGCTCACCCGTCTTGCGAACCTTCACTCCGCGTACGAAATCGGGATTCGCCGACGTACGGATCTTATACGTATTAAAGCCGACTCCGCTTCCGATCTTCCCAGCTTGCGTACGACCGTAGCCGAGCGGGACCGCGATTGAACCGTCGGCCTGACCCGGCAGAACGAGCGCGACGATCTCGACCTCGAGCCCCGAGACCGCCAGCTCGATGACGTCTCCCGTTTCAACCCCGAGCTTGCGAGCCGTCGCCGGGCCGATCGTCGCCGCGTTGTCCCACGTGATCTTCGTGATCGGATCGGGCGCCTCCTGCATCCAGCCGTTGTTCGCATACCGGCCGTCGTCGACCTTCGCGTCGCGATCGAACGTCAATTCCAAATTCGTTTCCGAAACGTCGACGCGGGGCGGAGAAGCCTTCAAAGCGTCTACAACTGCCTTGATGTTCACGCTTGGATTCTTGAGCTCGGCTCTCTCCTTGTCGATCCGCCCCTCGTGCAAAAAGCGTTTCCACGAGGTTTCATAATCTCCCTCGAGCGCGAACTCTTTGAACGTCTCGCGGACGATCTCGTACGGCGTTTTCTTCTTAAGTCCGAGAACCGCGGCCAACAGCTCGATCGCCGATTTTCCGCCGAACAAAGGATCGATCAGCGGCTGGATCGCGAGAACCCCCTCGCCGTCGCGGACGTCGCCCCACGATTCAAGCGAGTGCGCCGCGTTCACATGATGGGCGCACGCTCGAGCGGTCTCGTCGACGTGCATACCCCAATGAATCGTGTGCTCGACCCCGCGCAACAGATCGCCGAAACCGAGATCCGCGGGAGCGTCGTAAACGGGATTGGATCCCAGAACGATCAAGGTTTTTACCGATTTATTCATGATCGCATGAGCAAGATCTTGAATCGAACCCGATTCGCCGGCGTCTTCTTTGTGATAAACGACGGTCGAGCCCGCCGCTCCGAGCGCGTCGTTGATCGCGTGCGCGAGCGCGTGAACGACGGGGGGTTGACGCCTTCCCGCGACGACGACCGAACCGCCTCGGTGAGCGAGAAGATCCGCGGCGACCGCTTCGATCCATGCTCGATCGATCTCGACCTTCGCCTTCGATTCCGCCGCCGCGGCGACGAGATCCTTCCCCGCGTCGCCGCCGGTTCGCTTGAGGATCTCTCCCGCGAGCGCCAAAGCATAAGCCGCGATATGACTTGCCGGCATCCGCAAGCGATGATCCGCCATTCCTCCCGTCGTCGTGTATTTCGGCTCGATCGTGTAAAGCCGATTCATCGAATCCCCGGGCTTCTCGACCCGCCTTTTGGCCGCGAAACCGCGCTGATGGCGCACGCCGTCGTCTTCGAGCCCGATCAGGTCGCAATCGAGCGTGAGGATCACGTCGGCCTTGTCGATTCGATAAGTCGGCGTCGTTCGATTCCCGAACGCGATCGCCCCCCCCGCCGCGACGTTCTCCTTACCGATCGGCTCATAAACATGCCATTTCATCTCGGGCATGATTTTCAAGAGTTCGCGGCGCAGCCGATCGATCGTCGGCGAGCGGAGATCGCCCGAAAGAATGTGAAGGCCGCGTCCCCGGTCGTTTTTATGCGAATCGACGATCGGTTCGAGCCGAGCGACGAATCGATCCCAATCGCTCTCGGCGCCTTTATCGAGGATCGTCTTCGACCGATCGGGATCGTAAAGATCGAGGATCGAAGCCTGAGCCCACGCGTCGGTCGTCCCTCGCGTGATCGGATGAAGCGGATTTCCCTCGATTTTCGTCGGCCGGCCTTCATGGCTTTCCACGAGCACGGGAAAACCGCCGCCGGGCCTCGGCAAAGACGTCGCGTAATAAACCGGCAGCCCCGGTATCACCTCCTCGGGCGCCTTCGTGTAAGGCAGAATGTGCGCCTCGGGGCGCCGACATCCCGCCGTCCCCATCCCCGCGAGTCCCAGCGAAGCCGCCATCAACTGGAGGAAACGACGTCTGTCGATCCCGCCCCCCGTGCGGAGCAGCTCTTGATGATGCCCCGGCAGCGTTTTCTCCACGAATTCACGAAACTCGACGGTGTCGGCGAGCTCGTCGAGACTCCGCCAATACGCCTTCCCCGCGATCCCGGTAGGCGTCGAAGAGCCCATACCGCTGTGCATATCATTACTCATCGATGACACCCCGAGCATTGTTGTGGAGCGTTGATTCCGGAGTCGGTCTTGATTCGTTTCCCGATCGACTCTTGCGTCTCCCCCTTGGGAGGAAGCCAGTCGAGATTCGTCGCCTCGGCGAGCGGACGCAACGCCTTCTCGGGCTCGCGGTGACAGCTTAAACACCAACTCATACTCAAAGGCTGGTCGTGCCGCACGACCTCCATCTCGTTCACCTTGCCGTGGCAGCTCACGCAACCGACCCCGCGTCGCACGTGTATCGAATGATTAAAATAAACGTAATCGGGAGTCATATGAACGCGATTCCAAGCGATCGGCTCGCCGCTCGCCCAGCTTTCACGCACCTGGGCCAGCAGCGGGCTCGTTCCCTTCACCGCCTGGTGACAGTTCATGCACGTTTGAGTGGGCGGAACGTTCGATTGGGGCGATTCCTCGACATGCGAATGGCAATACACGCACGAGAAGCCGAGCTCGCCCGCGTGCAGCTTGTGCGAAAACGCGACCGGCTGCGTCGGTTGATATCCGACCCTCGTGTATTCGGGAACCGCGTAATAATAAAGCCCCACGACGCCAAGGATCGACGCCAGCGGAACGCTTACAAGCACGCGAGCAACCCACAAATTCGTGGTCCGGTTAAACGGCGAGGCCACGTCAAACTCCTCCCTTCGCGGCGGCGTTCGCCCTCCGTTACACCGCTCCGCGCGGAGAACGAACGATGCGCAAGCGACCGCATGTTGCGCGGCATGGAAACGGGCTCATCCCGTCGTGTCGGCGTCGTCGTCGCGCCCAAGCCGCCCGAATCGTTGATTCGAGGCGTTTTCTCCATCCGATTGAATCGTTCCCACACCACGCGATACTCCGCCGTCCAATGCAAGATTCGCGCCCGAAACAGGATCGATTCGCCGAAACGGCTCACAAGAATCATGGAAAAAAGAGTTTGCCACGCGATCGGGGCGATTTCCAGCCCCAACCTCCCAAAGTCGCTTTTCCAGGTTTTGGCAATTTCGCGCGTCAAGAATGAGAATCGAAGTCGATCTACAAACCGTCACAAAACCCCGCCGGCGCCGCATGTTTCGGCCTCAACAAGCCCGACGCTCTTTCATCAGGTGGAAAAAGACGTTTCGCACGAGGCCGAAGCTTCGCACACGCGGTAAATCCTTCCCGCTCGAATGATCGTCAAGGCTCGCTCCACCCGGCGAACCCAATTTTTATTATGCCTATATGATTGAGTCGCAGCCGCGAGATCGAGCCGACTGAAAGAATATCTATCATAATTTCTATTGATTGTTTACACAAATGTTTCACTATAAATCGCTATTCGGATTTATCAGGATTCCTTCCACGCGATCGATTAAGATCACCCCGGCGCACCGCCCGACGAAACGATCGAACGTCGGCGCGGCGATTCGATCGCATCCAATACCTTTCGCATTCATAAACCGGAGGTTTCCTGTGGCGAAAAAGTATGACGTCGTAATGAAAGAGCTGGTCGAGCGCGATCCCGCGGCGTGGCTCGCATTGCTCGATATCGAAACCGACGGGCCGATCGGGATCGTCAACACCGATCTCTCGACGGTCACATCCGAGGCCGACAAGATCCTCCTGGTCGAATCGTCGGAACCGCATCTCGTTCATATGGAATTTCAATCG
>JAJYWB010000128.1 GCA_021791715.1 Planctomycetota bacterium
CGATTTCGAATTCGCCCTCCTAAAAAACCCGAGACGAGGCCGTTCCGGGCCGTCAAGAATCGTAAACATCATAATGCGGCTCACCAGGAGGTTCGCCCTCCCACTTTTGGGTTCGCCCTCCCAATTTCGGGTTCGCCCTTCCAATTTCGTGTTCACCCTAGAATTCCACGGTAAATGCGAATATCTTACCGGATAACCTCGATGCGATTGATCGGATTTCGATCGTGCGTCGTCGAGGCGGAGGCTCGACGATTTCATGGATTCATTTTCGCCAGCGGAATCAGCCTCACGGGCCCCAGAAGACCAGACGGATGGATCGGCTTCTTCGAGGCGTCGAACGGCTTATAATCAAGATTCACAAAATTGATCTCGTGAAACGACTTCCAGTCGACTCCGCGACGGTCGAGATCGGCGATCCGGTTCGCCGCGAGATTCGTCGCCTCGATCTCGAGAACGTTCTTGCCCGGCGTCAACGCGTCGTTCGCGAAATCGACTTGAAACGGCGCCGCGAACAACGTTCCAAGCGATCGTCCGTTAAGCCGAACCCGCGCGCTCTCGCACACTCGTCCCAAATCGAGCCTCCACGCGTCGGCGGTTCGCTCGGGACGGTCGAACTCGATGCGATAAACCGCGGTTCCCGCGAACCGCTTGGCCTCGGGATCCCCCGAATCGGTCCACGAGCCGAGCGATTTCGTCTCGAATTCCTTCGGCAAAACGGGTCCGCCGTCGATAAACGTGACCTTCCATGTTCCTTCGATCGTGATCGGATCGCCGGCGATCTTTTGATATTTCCAGGGCGCGGCTTCGATCGCTCGGTCCCGGAACGCGCGCAACACGAGCGATTCTCCCGGCGCCATTTGCAAATAAACCTGCGCGGCTCTCTCTTTCGAGCGTCTGAGCGCCGCGGCGCCCGACCGATTTTCGATCATCGGGTCGAGCAAAACCGCCGATTCCGCCTCGACCGCGAGCGGAATCCACGCCGCTATCTCACGATCGCTTCGATTAACAAGAAAATAATCATAGCCAAGATCATGAACGCGTCGAACGAATCGGAGCCCGGAATCGGTCATCGTCTCGCGAGGCGAGCCCGTCTTTTCGAGCCCTTCCTGTACTTTCTGAGCGATCACGATCGATCCCTCGCCTATCGTTACGGCACGCGGTCCCTGATCCGGCTTGGCGGCGAAGATCGTCGGGGATGCGGTAGCTTTCACCCCCAAATCGCCGAGCGTTCGACGCAATCGCTCGCGGCGAGCGTCGAGATCGCCGAGCCCTGGGACGTCGGTCGGCGTCGTTCCCTCGAAGACGATCTTGGCGCCGCCGCGTGCGAGTTCGACAAGCTTGATGAGTGTGGAATCGGGCATGAAGCGAGAGTTCGGCACGACGACGACTCGATAAGAATTGCCGCCTAAAATGATGTGATTATTTTTCACTTCAGCTAGGCCGAGGAGACGATCCGAGACGACGTCGAACGGGTATCCCCGGTTCCAAAGGGTCGTCGCGACGTTTTGGAACGGAGTTCCCGTCAGCCACGATCCCGCGATCGGCAACGGGATGAGCGAGCCTCGGCTCGATTGCCAATAATCGTGGATCGGGAAATAAAGCAAAACGTCGTTCGCGGGGCGTCCCGATCTGAGGACCGATTGACATCTTGATATGTAAGCGTTTAGCGCGGGCAAGTCGCGCCAGAGGCCGCCGTTCGGGCCAAAGTTCACCGAGGCGTAAAAGAGCCTGCCGGGCCACGACGCGTCGGGGGGCGAGTAAGGAATACCATGGAAAAAGATGTGATTGATTCCACACAAAAACAAATAATCCGCGGCGGGTTTCACCTGCGCCAGAGATACCTCGAAATGTTCGCCGAGCCATGTGAACGATTCCGACGAAGCGAGCGGTCGCCCCGTCGCGTTCGCCGCGGACGACGCGAACTTGACGAGCGGGATTCTCGAATCGGCGGGGGCTCGGAAAATCTCGGTCTCGGGGATATCGACCGCGGCGTAAACGTCGAGCAAATTCGCCGGGGCGCCGTGCGCCTGATCCCGCGCCGAACCGCCGCGCTTGTGCGACCAATCGGCCCACTTCTTGATAAATTCTAAATGAAGATCCGAGATCGTCATTCGATAATCATATTTAACACGCGCCGCGATCTCTTCGGAACCCTCGCCGAAAAACGCCGGCAGTTTGCCGAGGAGGTCGTAGCCGCGACGTCTCTCGAATTCCTTGAAAAAGTCGTCGGTCCAATCGGCGCCGTAATATTCGAACGAATCGTGGAACCAGGCCCGCGGCGGAGGGGCTTTAAAGCCTTCGAGGGCGCGGTCGAAAGCCGCGAGATAATGTTCGAGGGCTTTTGTTGAGAACGGGTCGACGACCCACCCTTCGCCGCCGGGCGCGGCTCGTTTCACTTTTTGGACGGGGCCGCTTTTGGCGATCACATAAAGCCTTCGAACTCCCGGATCGGCGACCCAATCGAATCGGCCGTCCTTAAGTTTTGATATCAAATCGATTTGCGATCCGTCGGGGCTTACCGCGCGGATCGCGACGATCGTTCCATCGGGCAGTTTGTCGTTGAGCCTCGATCCGCCGCGGATGTCGTATGCTCGCATAACGATACGAGACGAAGCGTCGGCGGGCGCGACGCTCGGGCCGCCGAAGGGCCAACCAGTCCCCGTCGTCATGTCGACTCCGAGGCCGAGACGTTTCGCCTCGGTCGTCGTGTGCGCGAGCGTTTCGATCCATTTGGGCGAAAGAAAGTCGATATATTTACTTTCTTGTCCCTTGGCGCCGTAGATCGGACAGATCTCGACTCCGCCGATTCCCGCCTCGCGGTATTGCTTTAACAGCCGGGTGATTTCATCTTTTTCGACCTCGCTGCCGAGCCACCACCAGCGCGTCCAGGGACGAGCGTCGGCGACGGTCGAAGGCCACGCGAGCGGATCGAACGGCTTCGGCGAATCCGAGGGCTTTTGAGGATCCCCGGTCTTCGGCGAGTCCAAAGCCTTTTGCGGAACCGACGGCTTCGATGTATTCAACGGTTTCGCGACGGATTCGGATCGAGGCGGCTCGTCGGCTCGATCTCGCTTGGGAGAACATATAATAAAACAAATGAATGACGTCGCGGTGAGAAAACCGAACGCCGGCTTACGAATCGACATAGCATGAACCCTGTTCGCCTCGCCTCGAGACTTCCACCGAGTTCGATTGTAAGCGAAACGAGGGATTTGGTCTTCAAGCAGCGCGTCGATTATTTTGGGGCGTCCCAAACCCGCGCCGTGGTATCGCGGCTCGCGGTCGCGATCAGCTTGCCGTCGGCGCTAAAAGTTACGGCTTCGACGCGGTCGCGATGCCCCGACAGAACGGCGACTTCCGATCCGTCGGCCGCGTTCAAGACGCGAACCGGGCCGAGGTCGTCGCCGATTGCGAGCCGTTTGCCGTCGGGAGAATACGCCAGAGCGTGAGCGGCGTTTTGGCCGTCGGCTTGGACGGGGATTTCATAAACGATTCCGCGCGATTCGACATCCCAGACGACGACCCCGAGTTCGCCGCCGACACCCGCGATCCGATCGCCGTTTGGACTGAACGCGATCCTTTCAATCGATCCCGCGTGGCTTAAAAGCGTGCCGACGCGTTCTCCGGTCGCGACATCCCACAAAACGATCGACGCTTTCAGCGAGCGACGATCGTCACGGCTTTCAGGTGATGATTCACGTGTTGAAACCGCAAGGATTTTACTCGTCGGGCTGAACGCGAGATTCGTGATCGCCGCGCCGTGCGTGAGCGTGGATCGCCGTTTTTCGGTGGCGACATCCCACAAACCGACCTCGCCGTTCCGCGAAGCCGAGGCGAGCGTCGATCCGTCGGGTGAGAAGACGACGTATTCGGGTTCGCCGATTTGTGAGTTCGTTCCGTTTGGAACGCGCGCCGGGGTGTTGATCGCATTCTCCGTTCGTCCGGCGCCCGCTTGTTCGACTTCAACATTGGCGTCAACCCGCCCCGAGTGAATCGGGGACAAAGCGAATCCATCGCGTTTGAAAAATTTCACCCCTTCGGGCTGAATCGCCGCGGCGATCTTCTTGCCGTCGCGCGCGATCGCGATCGATCGGATCACGCTCTTATCGCTCGCGACCTGATGCTTGTTTGTTGATACTATGGTTCCGTTATTGATTAAAATAATCAGAATATTTCCTTTGTTGTTACCCGCGGCGTACCAATCTTCGGTTCCGTTTCCCACTAGAGCGGAGGAGATCGCCTCCAAACTCATATCATTTAAAAATGCATTTTTAGTCGTGATCAAACTCCCCGATCGAGGATCCCATGCCTTCAATGTACGATCGTCCGAGCGGGTGAAAAGAAGCGACGCGTCGTGATTGAAGGCGACCGACCTGACGACGTCTTGATGTCCTTCGTATAAAAATTTCTGATTTCCTTTGGGCGGAACGGGAACGGCGACGACTTCGGGGCTTGTCGCGCTCGTATCCCACGATTGAAACGATTGGTCGAAAAGCGTGACGATCCTGTCGTCCTCACCAGCGAAAGCGAACATATGGATCGTTCGTCGGCCGCGAGATCGAGCGACGACCGGGATGACGATGCGTCGGCTCAAGCGTTTTTCGGAGAGGTCGTAGAGGTCGATCGTCGGTTCGCCGATCGATCGGCTAGCGAGCATGTTTCCACTTGGCGAATATGCAAGTTCGAGAATTCCACGACGCGCTCCGCGGATCGTTCCTACGAGCCGACCGGTTTCGACGTCCCAGAGCCGGATCGACCGATCAAGACTCGCCGACGCGATCGTCGATCCGTCGGGAGAAAACGCGACGCTTGTCACTTCTTTAACGTGTCCTGTAAGCGTGAGGCGAACCTTCGAGGTCGCGACGTCCCAAAGCTTGACGACGCGGTCGTCTCCCGCGGACGCGAGCGTTTTTCCGTCGGGGCTAAACGCGACCGATCGCACTTTGGTTTTCGCGGGATCCTCGAGCTTTTTAACTTGACGCTCCGAATTCACACCAAGGAGGAAAATCACGGGGCTTTCCGCGCAGACCGCGAGCGTCCGATCGTCGGGAGAAAACGACATCGACGAAATCCGCGGAATCGCCTCGATCGATCGCAGCTTCTCGACTTTTTTATCGAGATCCCAGATCACGACGACGCCGTTCAGAGCGGCCGCGGCGAGAAGTTTGCCGCTACGACTAAAAAACGGCTTGCCGTTGAGATCGAAGTTTCCCATAAAGATAAATTGCATCTTGGATTGAACGTCAAATCCAAGAACCTGACCTCTTCTATTCACCGCGGCGACCGTTTTACCGTCGCGAGACGCGGCGATCGAAAACAACGCTTTTTCAACATAAACCGGCTTCTTGTAAGTGAACAATCTATCTAGTTTAACGAATTTCAAATTGCGTTCGTCTCCCGCGATCAAGACTTCGGATCCATCGGGAGCGATCTTTATTTCGTGGATTTCCCTCTGATTTGAGATGAAATAGTCAGAATCGACTCCGTTACCTGTTTTGATATCAATTTTTGAGAGCGTGCTGATATCCGAAGTGAGAAAGTGTTTTTCATCGGGCATGATCGCGATCGGTGCAACGGGTTCCTTACGGGTTGTTCGATCGTTCGTCTTCATCTTGATCTTGGATTTCGTTTTGTCGATATTCCAAACGATCGATTGACAAAGCGCACTCCGAGTGACGAGCGTCTTGCCGTCGCGGGTGAACGCGAGCGCCGTGACCGCGGCCTCATGCCCCTCCAAAGTCGCGATTTCATGATCGATTTTCGCGGGAACATTCCATAATTTGATCGTCGTATCGTTCGATCCAGTCGCGAGCGTTTCTCCGTTCGGGCTGAAAGCGAGCGCGTTCACGGCGCTCGTGTGCCTTGCGAGCAGGGCTTTTTCGGTTTTGGACGCGACGTCCCAAAGCCGAGCCGTCGCGTCGTCCCCCGCCGAGGCGAGGAGGAGCGGTGTCGAACCGGGTTGAAAGGCGACGGCTCGAACCGTCGCGGTGTGCCCCTTCAATAAGCCCGCGGGCTCTCCCGTTTCGGCGTTCCAAAGGCGGATCACGCGGTCGTCTCCCGCCGAAGCGATCAGCTTGCCGTCGGGAGAGATCGCCGCGCATCGAACGGCGCCGGTATGTCCACGGAAAACATAGCGTTCATCACGCGTGGATAAATCCCAAAGCTTGACGATCGAATCGTCTCCTCCGCTCGCGATGAAGCGACCGTCGGGAGAATACGCCGCGGCTCGGATCGAACTCGAATGACTCATCACCGCCATATCTTCATGGCCTTGAGCGACGGGACCGTGCAAGGTCGCTTTCCACGAACGCGATGCTAAGTTCCAGAGCGTGATCGTCCGATCGAGCCCCGCGGCGGCGATCGTTTTACCGTCTGGGCTGAACGCGACCGAACGGATCGAATCGATCGGGCCGATCAGCCGACCGACTTCTTGAAACGTCGACCGATCGAACAAGACGATCATCGCGTCGGGCGCGGACGCGCTTTCTTGCATGTTCCTCGGCGATCGTGTCGCGGCGATCGTCTTGCCGTCGGCGCTGAACGCCACGCAGAGCGCGCGGGTTTTGTTCGGAATCGCCTGGATGAAATCGCCGCGCCGCGCATCCCACAAACGAATCGTTTGATCCTCGCTTCCCGATACGACGATTTTATCGTCGGGACTGAACGCGACCGACCAAACCGTTCCTGTATGACCATTTAATGTTGTTTTCACTCGGCCGTCGGCGGCGTTCCAGATCTTAATGCTCATATCGGCGGAAGCCGTGGCGATCGATTTTCCGTCGTGCGAGAAAGCGACGTCCCAGACCGAATCGGAATGGCCTTTCAGGACGATTCTAGGTTCAAAGCGACGATCGCCTTTGATTTGCTCGAGATCCCAAAGTTTGACGAAGTTATCGCGGCTCGCCGACGCGAGCGTTTTACCGTCGCGACTGAACGCGACCGCGGTGACGTCGTAACCGTGGCCTCGGATCGTCGCGAGCAGGGCGCCCGATTGCGCATCCCAGAGCCTTACCGATTTGTCGGAGCACGCCGCGGCGACGGTCGATCCGTCGGGGGAAATCGCGATGCCGAGGAATTCACGCGGTTTTTTATCGGGTTTGGCGGGATCGATCAAATCAAGAGTCGGCTTGCGCGAGGAAACTTCCCAGATTTTGGCGATTCCGTCGAGCCCCGCGGTCGCGATCCGCTTTCCATCGGGAAAAAACGAGACCGCGGCGATTCCTTTCTCATGCCCCGTCGGAGCGGCGCCCGAACAAATCGAGGAGAAGAACGACGAACAGACGAAAACCGCGGCGATCGAAAGCCGACGACGCATGATGATCACCTTCAATCCATTGGGGTTTGATTCAAAGATCGCCAAGGCGCGAATCGATTGAAAATATGCGCGAACATGTTTTGACACGACGATCGAGGTCGGCGCCGAGACGGACTCGAACGATCCGTCTCGCGTCGACGTTCCACCAAGCCGTATCGATATCAGGAGATCAATACGGCTCGGATAGAACGTTCGCTTCTCAAACGATCGAACGCTTCGACCGATCAATCGGCTTTGGCGATCCGATCGACGCGGCCGGGATTATCAACGGGAGCGGTGAGCGATTTGAGGAAGAACTCGATCTTCCGCCGCTCTTTGAAGCTCAGTTGCATATACTTTTGCGTTGATTGAGAAGCCTGGCCGCCGTGCGCCGCGACGGCTTGTTCGATCGTCTGGGCTCGGCCGTCGTGCAGATAAGGACCCGAATCGCGGAAACCCCAAAGCGGCGCCGTCCGCCACTCGTTCCGATTCGCCCCCTTGGGCGCGGCGGGCCGCGCGGGCGCCGATGAATTGGCGTTCACCTCGGCTGCGCCCGCTCCTCCGTTCGCGGTTAACGTCATACCGGGGCCGAAGGGGGAGTCGTCGCCGTCGCTCGGGTCGGTTCCGGGATCGCCGTAAGAACCCGCGTCGGCGAGTTCGGCGCCCATATCATGCAACAATAAATCGCTATATAAACCTTCAACGCCTCCGAGATTCGGCGTGTGGCATGTCGCGCAGCCGACCGACGCGAACAGGGCTTTGCCTTCCTTATGAAGATTCGCCTCGAACTCGCTCGCGGGCTCGGTGCGAGCGGGCGCGGGGAGCGATTTGACGAACGCGATCAGGTCGTCGCATTCGCCGCGGGTCAGGTCGAGCCCGCCCGGTTTGTAAGCCTCGGCCTGCGGCACGAGAGCCTGTTTGTGGCCGGGAACTTCCAGGCCGACCTCGTTGGCGCACGCGTTCAGAACGAACTCCTCGACGTTCGCGGTTTGTCCTTTCCATCCAAGCTTGCCGATTTTACCGTCCTTGAGCCGGCTGACGCGCCCTTTGACCTCGGGGAAATCCTTAAAGGTTTGGGCCGCGGCGGCTTCGATCGCCTTGTCGGAGATCGAGTCGATCAGGCCGATTCCGAACAACGACGACGGATTGCGCTGCGAACGCCGGACGACGAAATTCCCGACATTCGTCGAACCCGAATTCGAGCTTGGATTGAAATTGGACGGCACAGGAAAAACCAGGTTACCCTTGACCTCGATGCCGTCTTGAAGAGCTGGCCCCGCAACCATCTGGTCGTTTGGAATCGGATTGAAGTCCGTTATCTCGATGTTGCTCATTCCCGCCGGAGGCGCATCGGGTCGGCCGTCGGCTTGAGCGGCGACGACGACGGTTTGTGAAGGAGGCGCCGCGATTGGAGCGGATTGAGGAATCTCGCTCATTACATTTACATTAGACGGCTGAAATCCTGTGAATTGGATTTGATTCGACATTCCCGCCGCTCCGCCGCTCATCGCGGAGATTTGATCACGCCATTGCGCGTAACCCGGATCGGTTCCGAACTTGTGCAGAACGACGGTTCGACCGTTCTTAAAGCCCGAATGAAACGCGATCAGCGGAGCGACGTCGACGGGGGGTTGCTGAGCGGCTTGCGCCTGTTGAACGTCTTGCCGTGTTTGAGCGTGTTGCGGGGGCTGATGCTGCGACGGCGGAGGGATTTGCGGCTGTTGCGGGGGGGGAATCATCCCCGGCGTATTGATCAGCGATGCGCTCAAGATATCAATATTTTTGCTAAGCGGGCCTCCTCCGCCTGGAGCGCCCTGATTGTGGCACGCGATGCACGAACTGTCGTTGTACACGGGTCCGAGGCCGTCGCCGCCGTGCGAACGAGGGTCGCTCGGCAGCCACTCGCGAAGGAAGATCGCGCGGCCGCGAGCGACGGCTTTGGGATCGACCTCGTCGCAGCAACACGCCTCTTCTTTGTCGCACGCTTTCGCCGCGGCTTGATCGGATACCGCCGATTTCGCGGTCGCAGCTTTCCCTTTGACGGGCTTCTCGCCCGCCGAAACGTATGGCGTTCCGATAGCCGTCGCGAGCCCGATGAATCCAAAGAACAGACCGGCGAGATAAATCGCCGGACGTCGCCTGGCCGAACGCAGACCTCTCACAATCGTTACGCGCCGCATCACGACTCCCTCCGATGACATCGCATCAGTTGATATCAAGGCGACTCTCGATTCGAGCCGGAAGCGGCTCGGACAATGTGACTAACCTAGTTTACCGAATCCGACGACGATCGAAAGACAATTCTCGCCACGCCGTTCAGATTCCCACGGTAAGATAGTTGCCGCCGGCTCGATTCTCTTGCGTCGATTTTCCAAAAAAAACCGAGAGAGCGAAATTCAAACGTTACGACGACTCGATCTCAAGCTAAGTGATCGATCGAATCGAGCGTTTCGTCGGCGCGTTGGACAGGCCGATTGCTTCGAAAATCGCCCGTGATTAATTGGGTTTTTGATTCGAGGAACGCGCCCGGTTTTCGATCGTCTGGATCAATTCGGCCGAGAATTTCGCGACGAGGATGTCTTGCGTGTTTTGCGAGGCGCGCTTCAGCCGAGGCAAACTCTGTTCGGTGGCGATCTCTTTAAGGACTCTTAAAGCGTCGAACCGAACCTTGAATTTGGGATGATCGAGCGCACGCAGCACCTCGAGCTCCGCGGTCGAGCCGAAAGCGATCAGCGCCGGGACCGCCTTGATCGAGTCTTCATCAAGCCGATCGACGATCGGCGCGACGGCTCGCCGATCGCCGATTCTTCCCAAAAGATCGATCGCATCCCAACGATGAAAAGCATTTTGTGTATTAAGAACATTGATTAAAACGGGAACGCTCTCCGGGGTCCACCACGCGGCGAGCGCTTTGATCGCGGCGCCTTTCGAGTGTTCGTCTGCGCCGGTGATCATCGATTCGAGCAGCCTGGCGACCTCGGCGCGGCGGTCGGCGACGGCGGGAGTGCGACGGAGCCGCTCCGCCGCGAAGCGCATTTTACCTTCGTCGCCGCTCTTCAAATCTTCGATCATCCCGTCGAGCCGATTCGCAGGGGTTTGCGCCTTGCGGATCGGCCCGGGGCGTCCTGGACGCGGATTGTTCGGACCGAATCCAGGCCCGACGGGGGGCGTGTTTTTGGGAGCGGACGGAACGACGGGCGCGGGCTCGGGGTTCGCTCCCGAGTCGTCGTTCCGAGCGATATCGACCGCGGCGGATGGATCGGAACCGGCCTCTTTGACGATCGGACCCGCGTCGTCGATCGAAGCCGACAGTTCGACCAGATTCGATAGCCGCAACGTCCCCCCGCCGAATAAGAACCCCTTCTTCGCCTCGAGCTGATTCGTGAACGGACCGTCGGCGAACGTCAGATCTTTGATGAACCCCGTGAGCGTTCCTTCTTGTTCGAGCGTTTCCTCGAGCCTCAGCTTGCCTTTTGATGATGTGATCACCCAGGAAACCTGTTTACCTAAATAACTGGAATTGGGAAAAAGCTTGTAATCGATCTTGAATTCGATTCCGGGGGTGTCGCCGATCGGCCCGAGCGATTTGGCCATTCGCGCGCGTTTGATCCACGCGTACAAGACTTCGGATCGTCCCTGGGCGTTCGCGTTCGGCGGAGGGAAGCCCGGGGGCGCGTTCGGCCCGCCGAAGCCTGGTGGAACGAATCCGCGCGGAGCGTTCGGCCCGCCTAAACCCGGGGGTGGGTTTTGAAAACCAGGAGGGGGCGCGGCGCCGTTCGGTCGATTCATCCCGGGCAATAACAATCCAAGTATCATAAACCCGAGCACGAGGATCAGCATTCCGCCGAAGATCCAACGCGGCTTCACGCCGAATATCTGGAGTACGCCGAAGGCGATGATAACCACGCCGAATAATTGTTGGAGAAGCGGATGAAGGATATTGACGATGCGCCACTGCAAACCGAAGAAAGGGAGGATGAAGACGCCAATACCGAATAAAATCGACGTGAGTCCGTGGCGGAACGAATCGCTTTGAGCCACTTCCCTGAGTCGTTTTTTGCTCGATTTCACACGTGTCGGGATCGGCTTGGGAGGGGGGAGATAATCTTCCTCGTCGAAACCCGCGAACGACGAAGACGGCTTAGAAGCGGCCTGAGCGTAGCCGGCCGAGTTCGACGTCGCGGGTCGAGGCGGGACGGGTTTCGCCTTGGCGGGAGCGCCCGGGATCGTGATCGGAGCGCCGCACTGTTTGCACTTGGCGCGACGTCCCGCGAGATCGTCGCTCGTTTGATGCGACTTGCCGCATAGTTCGCATTCGAAAACAATCGCCATGGTAGAACCTCACGCGCGCGGGACGACGTCGTTGAATCATAAAGATTCAATGAATGGAATTATATCAATCAGATTGCGGGATGAGCTTCGCCCCGCAACGAGAAATTCAGGTCGATTGTTTTTTGATACCACTCTCGATTGGATTTGTCCAGAGGCCGACGCGAAAATCGACGAAAGATATAAGAGGCTATCCGGAAAAGCATTCTAAAACCATATCGTCTCGATTTTACCGGTTTCGTCGTCCATTCAGCAATAAAACAGATATATGTTAGATATTCGGATATCGATTTGTTCTATTTGGGGGGGCGAAACTCCCGGTGAGCCTCTTATCGAAAACTCCGTCGAAGAGGCCTTTTATTTGTCAATAATCGCAAACATCATAATTCGGCTCACCCGGAGGTTCGCCCTCCCATTTTCGCGTTCGAACTCCCGATTTCGGATTCGCCCACAAATCGCGCCGAATTGTTTCTGTTTGGGGGGCGAACCTCCCGGTGAGCCTCTTATCGAAAACTCCGTCGAAGAGGCCTTTTTTTCGGTCAATAATCGCAAACATCATGATTCGGCTCACCCGGAGGTTCGCCCTCCCATTTTCGCGTT
>JAJYWB010000044.1 GCA_021791715.1 Planctomycetota bacterium
ATTAGGTAATCGCCGTGTGGCATTCGGTTTCGCCCTCTGAATTTTTTTGGGAGGGCGTCTGTTTGGGAGGGCGTCTGTTTGGGAGGGCGAACCTCCCGGTGAGCCTCTTATCATAGGATCCTTTCGCAATACGAATAAAGTTCTCCTGATAAAGACATTTTCGAATATGGCTCACCAGGAGGTTCGCCCTCCCATATTGAGTATTCACCGTGTCGATCAGGTAATCGCCGTGTGGCATTCGGTTTCGCCCTCTGAAGTTTTTTGGAAGGGCGTCTGTTTGGGAGGGCGAACCTCCCGGTGAGCCGCATATCATAGGATCCTTTCGCAATACGAAAAAAGTTCTCCTGATAAAAACACATAAGGAAATGGCTCACCAGGAGGTTCGCCCTCCCAATTGTTTCTCCCTCCCAATTGTTTCGTCCTCACAACGAATCGTTCTCCCTCCCAATTGTATCGCCCTTCCAATTGTTTCGTCCTCACAACGAATCGTTCTCCCTCCCAATTGTTTCGTCCTCTCGATTCATGGTTCACCCATTCACTGAATGTTTCACTCTCCCGATTGGTCGTTCTCCCTACCGATTGATGAGATCCGCTCAATCCCGCTGGATCCGCGGTCTTCATTACAAAAATCCTCTCATTGCGAGATCGTCGCGAGCAACCGCTCGGAGTCTTGCTGAAAACCCAATCGTTTAAGTCCCCGGGCGATCGCGCGATCGACCTCGACGTCGCGCTCGGGTTCGGCGCGACCCGCGAACTCGACCGCTTTATTATAAAGCGCCTTCAGCGTCTTTCGCGTCTCCTCGTCTTCGAGAAATCGGCGATCGACCTCTTTCGCCTCGTCGACCCGACCGCTTCGACGCAATGCCTGGATCAACCGATACGTCGTCTTGGGATCGCGAAAACCTGCCCGCTCGGCGCGTTTATAATCCCTCGCCGCCCCTTCAAAATCGCCTTGATCGCTCGCCGCCCGCGCCTGGAAGATCAGAAACGCGGGATCGACCGCGTGCTCTTGTGGAAGCCGTGCGAGCGTCGACGCGAACTCGTCGGGCCGACCCGAATCGTCAAGGCCCGTCAAAAGCGCGATCCACGCGTCTTTGGAACGCGGGTCGCGCTCGACCGTCTCGCGGAGAATCCCCAAACCCTCTTCGACTCGACCGTCGTGAACGAGCGCCAAACCGTATGCCCGCCGCGCATGAAAATCGACCGGCTCGCGTTTCGCCGCGGCGCCGAGCCGATCGAGCACAAGCGCCGGAGAAGGCTCCATCACAAGCCGACGGACGGGATACAAACACCACTTGCCGAGCTTCCGCTTATCGCGCTCGATCTCGAACCTTTGCGATACAAGTTCGCGCGTATCGGATTCTCGTCCTTCAAGATAATAAAGTTCTAACAAACTTTCAAACGCTTGATCGTTAAGCGGATCGCGGTCGATCGCGATCCGCCACGCCGCCTCGGCCTCGGCGAGTCCGCCGAGCATTTGCCAGGCTTTCCCCTCGGTCCAGCGGATCGCCGCTTCGATCTTGCGATCTCCCGATCGAGCCGATTTCAGCGTACGAATCGCCGCGGCGGGATCGGGGTCGCTCCGTTCCGCCGAGATCAACACCTGAGCCAACAGCAACCGCGCCGAAGATTGACCGGGATGTTCGCTCAAATACATCCTCACGGTTCGCTCGGCCGCGGCGAATCGTCCCGCCCGCAACAGCTCGGGAACCGCGTCGACGTCGACGGGCGACGCTCCCGGTCCCGACGACCGCAACGCGACGCCGATCGCGACCGGGATCGCGCCCAACACCAACAATAGCCCGGTCGTCGCTTTTCTGTTCAAGTCTTTGAATCTCAATAGAAAAACGCGCCGAAGATCGCGCATGATTCGTCCGGTTCGTGCGAACCGATTCCATTCTACCGGATCGGCTCGCGATGCGAGTTCTCGTTCTCGATCGCTTCAACCTCGCGTACCACGCGCATCGCGTCGAGCACGACCTCGGTGAGCGTTTGCTTGATCCCGCTCGGCCAGGCGATCTCCACGCGATCGATTCGGTCGATCGCCCCCAGCCCGATCAGCAACCTGGGATCGTTCGAAGCGAGATAACTTCCCCCTCCCTTTACCTGACGCGTAATCATGCCTTTGTTTGTATGAACGACGACGCGTGCTCCGATCGCCCCTCGATTCGATTTGCGACCGATCAGATCGAGGCCGATCCACGATCCGAGCCGGCGCGATTCGTTCCAAAGAAGCGCCGGTTTGGAATCGAGCAGGCCGACGACGATATCGATCGCTCCGTCGTCGTTTAAATCTCCGAACGCCGCGCTCCGCGCCACCCTCGGCTCGCGAAAAAACGGCCCGGGATCGGCGACAAGGCGGAACTTACCGTCGCCGATGTTCCGCCAGATCTTGGCGTATTCGGCCTGCGGAACGTCCTCACCCAAAAGCTGGAGGTTATCGTCCACGTGTCCGTTGCACACGAACATATCGGGCCGACCGTCGCTATTAAAATCGGCGAGGGCGCATCCCCAGCCGACGTCCGGGAGGCTATCCTGAACGATCCCCGCACGCGCCGACACATCTTGAAACGATCGGCCGTCGAGGTTGCGGTAAAGCGTGTTGTATTCGCCTCGAAAGTTGGTGACGAACAGCTCGGGCCCGCCGTCGCCGTCGATGTCCTCGGCGTCGACCCCCATTCCCGCCATCGCGCCCCCGGTATCGCTACGAGCGGCGCCGGCGAGTTCGCCGACGTCGTCGAATCGGCCGTCGCCCCGATTCAGAAATAAAAAATTAGGGCATTCGTCATTAACGATATAGATGTCGATTTTGCCGTTGGAATCAAGATCGGCGGCGACGACTCCGAGCCCTCTGCCGTCGTCGCGGGCGATCCCCGCGGCCTCGGTCGTGTTCTCGAACGTTCCGTCGCCGCGGTTGCGATAAAGCGCGTGTCGAACGGGTTCGATCGAATGCGGCGAACAGTGAACGCGAATTCCTTTGGTTCGATCGCCGCAAAACGGCCTGGGGGCGTCGATCGCCCAGCGACCGTAGCCCGTCGCATACAGATCGAGGTTTCCGTCGCCGTCGAAATCGAACGCCGCCGCGGCGACCGACCAATCGTCGTTCGACGCCCCGGACGAGGCGCTTTGATCATAAAAACGCCCATAGCCGTCGTTGATATAAAGGGAATCGGGTCCGAGCGCCGCGATATAAAGGTCGATGAAACCGTCGCCGTTGAAATCCCCCGCGGCGACTCCATGGCAAAATCCGATATGAACAAGCCCTGATTGTTCGGTGACGTCTTCAAAAGTTCCGTCGCCGCGATTGCGATAAAGCCGATTGCCTCGACAGGTTGTGGGAGAATCGAGCGGCAGCTCGCGGGTCGTCGCGAAGAAGAGATCGAGCGCGCCGTCGCCGTCGAAATCGAAGATCGCGATTCCCGAACCGTAGATCGTGGGAAAATACTTCTCGGCGCTGTTACCGCTCGTTTGCTTGAAGTCGATCCCCGCTTCGGCGCCGGCGGAGCGAAACCGGATCGAATTCGTCGAGGGGGTCGACGAGTCGCTTACGGAACGATCCCTGGGACGACTCGTTTCGCCTCGTTTCTTGAAGTCGGCGTGAGCTTTCGATTCGGCGACTTCGGCTTCGTTCTCGAGGTTTTCGGTCGTTCGATCACAACCGATATGAAGACAAATCCAGATGCACAATATCAAACCAATCGGCTTGCTGATTCGATTTGATCGTAAGTCGCCGTTCGGCACGCGAAAGATTTTAATCACGTGAATATGAATGAGATATCGCATTCCAATAGCTTGCTTGATTTTTACGACTTCCGACCGCGATCGATAAAACGAGCCCGCGCTTCGGGAACGAAGCCGGGCTCGTAATCATATTAAAAGAACATAGCTCGTCGACTCATTTCTTGGGCGTGGCGCCTTTGACGGCGGGGGTTTTGATGACGACGTCGGCGCCTTTTTTACCCTCGGCGTAATCGGTACCCGCGGCGGTGGCGCTTTTAGCCTGTTGCTGTTGTACGTAACTCTGCATATCACCAGGACCTCTCGGAGTGCCGGGAGGAACGAGCACCTTGTTCGTATCGCCGCCCGCGCCGGCCTGGTTGTCGTCCTGTGAGCAACCCAGAAAGGTGAACGTGGCGATCGTCATCGCGGCGAGGAGAACGACAAACTTGAAACGCATCGCTGAATATCTCCCTGAAAATGATTGGATAAGAACAAGATCGACGACGCGCCGTTGTAATCGCTCGCGGCGCGTCGTCGAGAACCGTTCGATCGTTTCGTGTTCGCGATCGAAACCCGCGGAAAAAACGGTTTACAGCCCCGACATATCGACGACCTCGTTGCCGGCGTATGTCGCGACTCCGTACCAAACGATGTAATTGACGCTGCTCTTGACGAACCGCACGCTGCCGTCGGCGAAGAGGACGTTCACGCCGCCGGGATGAAGCGAACTCGCGCCGATCATGTGCGAAGCGCCCCGCCAATCCATGCCGATATCGCTATAAACACAGGCGCGACGGTTGGGGGGCTGGGTGTGCGAATAGGTGCAACTTCCGCCGTGGATCCACCATTCGCCTTTCCATCCCCAGTTCCAGTTGTAACCCGTGTTGCTACAGATCTGGGCGTTGAGGTAATCGGAATACGGCTGAATCCCTTGAAGACCGCTCGTGACGAATTGCCCCGATGAATCGGAGGTCGTCGTGCCCCAAACCATCCCCAGCACGTTGGGCGCCCACGGAGCGCCCGTCGCGGGGCCTTTCACCCATTCGCTGAAGATCGCGGTCGTGCTCGTTCCGTCAAGAAACGACGCCATTTTGATCACGGGATTGTTGAGCGCGCCGTCCCAGCCGGGAAGGTACGCGGGGCCGTTGAATCGCCAGTTGTTCGCGTGGCGATTGAGCCCGATATTGGTCGGATAATTGAACGTTCCGACCAATCGGTTGGTGGGATTGGGATATCCCAAAACATACATGCCGCTTCCACCCATATAGGGATCCGACGGACAAAGGAACGAATTGATCGCCGTGACGACCGCGGTCATCTGGATCACGCCGTTCATCTGGCCCGCGGCGCCGTTATCGGGAGGATTGGGTACGTTGTTTGAGTAACCCGACACTTGTTGAATTCCACCATCCCAACTTGGGCTCCATCGGGCGCCGAAGTTGAAGTTCATCGCGTTGTAGGTCGCGGATTGATCCATGTACGGCAAAAGCCGTGCGTGAATCGAGAAATTGGCTTCTCCAGACTGGGGGTTGCTCCAGTCGGGAGAGATGTAATACGGCGGGTAGGCGTCGTTCGAACTGACGTAATTCGCCATCGCCAGGCCGATTTGTTTGAGGTTGTTGGTGCACTGCGCCCGCCGAGCCGCCTCGCGCGCCTGTTGCACCGCCGGAAGAAGTAGCGCGATCAAAACCGCGATGATCGCGATCACGACCAACAGCTCGATCAGGGTGAAACCCCGTCGTTTCGCACTCATCATATGAAGACCCTCCCGATCTTGACGATCGAAGGCCGACCCAAAACGGATGGAAAAGACCCGAATCGCGATCAAGCAAGCATCGACGATCCGGTACCTATACAAGAGAGGAACGATCTTGATTTCAAATCGATCACATACGGCTAACAACAACCGAATCGACCGATTTGAAATCGCTTCGCACGAAATCCGCGCGCGATCGAACCAAAACGGCCGAACCGCGTCGCGATCAAACAACTAATGATAAAACGCATAAACCGCGAGAAGCCGATCACTCGTCGCGAGTCGATCCCACGTACTTGAAAAAGATGAATGAGAACCCCTCGCGACGAATACGCCGATGTTCGCCCTCGGGGAGTTCAAAGTCAAGGATTATTTTTGAGAAAGTCCAAAAAAAAGCCGGGAGAGAATGCGTGCGGGCGAGCTTGCTCTATTCAAAAAGAAAGGATTTTTAAGGGTTTTTCACTTTCGATCCGCGATCGGCCGTCCGAGCTTGGAGTGAAGCTCGGCGACCGATTTCGATGAGGCGGAGCGACCGATCGGCTTCGAAACGCCCTCGATCGCGTTCGTCAGTGCGCCGATAAGGCGGGCGATTCGATCGATCCGAGTGTTACCAAGTTCGCCGATTTCGCCGCGAGTTCGCGGAGATCCTCGGTGATGCGCATCGAACAGAACTTGGGGCCGCACATGCTGCAGAACTCGGCGGTTTTGAACGCCTCTTGCGGCAGCGTTTCGTCGTGCATTCGCCGCGCCGTCGCGGGATCGAGCGAAAGGTTGAATTGAGATTCCCAGTCGAACGAGTACCGCGCCCGCGAAAGCGCGTCGTCGCGATCCCGAGCGCCCGGTCGATGCCGCGCCAGATCCGCGGCGTGCGCCGCGATCTTGTAAGCGACCACCCCCTGACGAACGTCTTCGACCTCGGGAAGGCCGAGATGCTCTTTCGGAGTCACGTAGCACAACATGCTCGCTCCGTGCCAGCCCGCGAGCGCCGCGCCGATCGCTGAAGTGATATGATCATATCCTGGAGCGATATCGGTGACGAGCGGACCGAGGACGTAGAACGGCGCCTCGTCGCATTCGATCGCCTGGCGTTCCATGTTGAGCGCGATCTGATCCATCGGGATATGTCCCGGTCCCTCGACCATCACCTGACATCCGCGGTCGCGCGCCCTGCGGGTGAGTTCGCCCAGGGTGCGGAGTTCGGCGAATTGCGCCGCGTCGGACGCGTCGGCGATCGAACCGGGCCGAAGGCCGTCCCCCAGACTCCACGTCACGTCGTAGGCGCGCATGATGTCGCACAAGTCGTCGAATCGCGTGTAAAGCGGGTTTTCCTTTTTATGGGCGATCATCCAAAGCGCGATCAACGACCCGCCGCGCGAGACGATCCCCGTCGTCCGATGCGTCGTGAGCGGAACGTGATCGCGAAGAACGCCGGCGTGGATCGTCATATAATCGACACCCTGCCGCGCCTGGTGCTCGACGATCTCGAGAAAATCCTCCTCGGTAAGATCCTCAACCTTTTTCACTTTTTGAACCGCCTGATAGATCGGCACGGTTCCCACCGGAACGGGGCTATGCGCGATGATCGCCTCGCGGATCGCGTCGATATCGCCGCCCGTCGAAAGATCCATCACGGTATCCGACCCGAGTTCGACCGCCAACCGAAGCTTGGCGAGTTCGTTGTCGATATCCGAGGTGACCGCCGAATTGCCGATGTTCGCGTTGATCTTGCATTTCGCCTTGATTCCGATCGCCATCGGCTCGAGCCCGCGTTTGAGATGCTCGCGATTCGCGGGAATCACCATCCGCCCCCGAGCGGTCTCGGAACGTACGAGCTCGGGCGAAAGCTTCTCACGCGCCGCGACAAATTCCATCTCGGGCGTCGTCACGCCGCGTCGCGCCGCTTCAATTTGCGTCATATTCATAAAAGCATCTTACCTCAAGAGGAGAATCGCGCCGTCTCGATCCGTCGAACGACGGCCGGGGCGATTCGACGACTATCTCGATTCCCGATCGATCCGGTTCTCTTCGCAGCAACGTCCCTATCGTAAGAAACAAGGCGGCTCAAGGAAAGTGGCCGCGGCTTCGACCGGTCGGAAACGAGGCGACGCGAAGGAAAGCGGCGAAGCTTCGAGCGTGGCCGAAAAACCTTGGAATCGCTTACGAAAGGCCGAGCGCGTTCATCGTGAGCCGAGCGAAATCGGCCGGACGACGCGATTTCCGGCGCCGGCGAGGGGCGCGAGTCGTCGGTCGTTCGGGGTCGAGAATATGCTTGATTTTGCCGGGATCGGTTGACGTCCGCGTTCGTGGAGGTCAAATTGAATATGCCGATCGATCGAGCGATCGATCGACTTCACTCCCGGCGAACGGTATTAACTCTCGGCTCGGCTCCGATCTCAAGACGATCCACCCATGCGAAAGCTTGATCCCACTCCAAACGCCGAGGGCTCCGGCCCGGGCGGAACGACCGTCGATCGCACGCCCGTTTTCGAGCGGGCGGGGACGGCGCCAAACTCCGGGCGGCGGCTCGGGAGTCGTCTTCCGCGATCGCTACGGATTTTTGGGGCGATTCTCCTGGTCGTCGGCTGTTCGATCTCGGCGTTAAGCTGGTATTTCACGCCGCCGCTCGAAGCCGAATCGGCCAACGATGTGAAGACATCTTCAGCCACGCATAAAGATTCGACGACGGCCGATCGAGATCGGACGTCGGATCGCCTTCGCTCGGTCGCCGATTCGCCGATCGTCTGGCCGAGCGATCGGCTCGAGGGGTTGGAGGCGAAACGCTTGCTGCTTCGCGTGATGATCGAGGCGGGCGAGCGGATCGATCGCGTTCGAGGGTTGACCGCGCTTTTTCACAAGCGGGAACGGATCGACGGCAAGCTCGGGCCGATGGAGACGATGCGAATCAAGGTGCGATCGAAGCCGTTCTCGGTTTATCTCAAATATCTGCATCCTTCCAGCGGGAAGGAGGTGATTTATGTCGCCGGCAAGCGCGATAATAAGTTGATTGGGCATTACGGCGGGGCTTCGCGGATGTTGCTGCCGAGGATCGTCGTTCCCCCCGATCATCCCGTCGCGCTCGCGAGCAGCCGGCATCCGATCACCGAGGCGGGGCCCGCGAACTTGATCAAAAAACTGATCAAATTTCGACAAATTGATCTGAACGACGATCGCGCCGTGACGATTCTCGATCGGGGGACCGATTTCAAGGGGAGGGTTCGACCTCGATCGTTGCACAGGCATCCCGAGCCCGACGGGGTGCATCTTTACGCCGAGGTCGAGATCTTCTACGACCCCGAAACGTATATTCCCTATCAGATCACGAATTACGGTTGGCGCGAGGGGAACGACGACGGCCCGCTTCCGCTCGTCGAGATGTATCGATACGACGATCTCGCAATCGACGTTCCGCTCACCGATCTCGATTTCGATCCCGCCAATCCCGCGTACGAGTTTCGCAGGTTCTAGAATCTAAAACCAACAAAATTGCAATAAATTAAATATAATTATAACGGCTAAGATTCGAGGCGGAGCGCCGCGACGAGTTCGCGAAGATTCCTGGGGTTTTGGCCGAGATCTCCTTTACCGACGCGCGACCGGCTCGTCGCCTTCACGCGAGTTCCTCGCGATTGGGGATCGGGCTCGAAGGTGAGCCGAACGTCGTCGACGAAGCGCCAAACGAGGGTGCGCCGAGTCGCGTGAAGCTTTGCGATCGGCGCCGATCGATCGATCGATTCGACCCGCCATCGCGGCGTCGCGTCGATCCTTCGCGCCGCGAAATCGATCGCCGCGGCGAGATCGAGCGGGAGCGTGATCGGCCGAAGTCGAGGGTCCGCCGAGTCGTCGGTAAGCGAAGCCTCGTTACAAATCATACCTCGAAGAATCGGATTCATCCGCCGAACCTTATTCGATTGTAGATATTAAGTGATGTAAATTCAAACGGGGTCGGGCCGTCGATTCGCGGATCAATTACGCGAACGACGATGTTATAAGCGATTTCGCCCGAAAGTCGATCACGAGCCGACGACGGGGGGAGTGGTGACGATCGGCGACCGCGCCGTGCGTCCGAAGAACCAGTTGAACTGAACGAGCCATTCGAAGTTGAACGGTCGAGGGCCGGTGACGGGGTTGACGAAACCGATCGAAAGCACGGCGCGGCGGTTGAACATCACGCTCGTCGCGAACGTGAGATCGACGACGTCGGGCGTGCCGAACGGGTCGTTGAAGCGATAAGCCCCGATATGATCGAGCGGCAAGTTCACGTGCGTTTCAAACATCGGCGCGACGAAGGTGATCAACGAATTAGGGTCGGTATTTTTGTATAAGTAGTAACCCAGGCCGATGTCGCTGTACAGCATCGTCACGTCTTGCGAGCTGGTCGGCACGTCGATCGATTCAAACCCCTGCACGAACCATTTGTTCCAGTTATAAATATATCCGATATATTTTTGAAGCTGGACGTCGCGAATTCCGACCGCGTAGGGGGCGCCCGCGAACGATCCCGGGCCGTTGGGAACGGTGATCGCGGCGCCCGTCGACACGAGATCGCCTTTGGCGTCTTCCCAGAGAACGAACTTGGTGAAGAACGTCATGTTCCCGAGCGCCGTGCTGCTTCCGCCGATCCCCGAGTAAGGGCTGTCGGCGGTCAGCGTGTTGAGCGGCAAACGAACGCCGACCGAGGCTTTTCCCTTCCAAAACGTTTTCTCGAATCCAAACATTTCTTGAAATACTTGTTGATTCCTTATGTTATTTCCAAAATGTTGATTATATTGACCGCCAAGATTATTAAAATAATCAAATGTGAAGAATATGCGATCCATCGGTCGCGGGCTCATGTTGTCGGCGATTTTAAACCCTCGGGCCCAGGGAACGACCGCGGTGACGTTGCGCGCGTGTTCGGTCGGCAGGGGCGGGATCGGGGGTCTGCCCGGTATCGGCGCGGGGGGGGCGTGCGGGGTGAACGGGTCGACGACGGCTCGCATCAAAAACGGCGGTTGATCTCCCATCATCAGCGGTACGTAATTGAATCCGAGCCCCGCGACGTTCGATTGAGCTCCCAATCCTCCCGCCGCCGCGGTCGATCCCAGCGCGGTTGAAACCGGCGGAGCGACGGTCGCGGTCGAACTCGAGGTCGGCGGGGGAAGCGGCGGTAAATCGAGCGGCGCATCGCTTCCGGGAGGAGGCGCGGTCGGGTTCGAATCCGGAGCGCTTATCGCGGGCGTTCTTTGCGATCGATTCGCTCCCAAAGGCGAAGTTGAAGCGCCCGGCGCCGCGGCAGGAGGCGCTCCCGGCGCTGTGGGACGAGGGGCGCTCGAAGTAGCCGGCGCCGCCGCGCGAGGCGATGAAGGCGCCGCGGGAGCGTTCGGCGGTTGAATTTCGGTGGACACTCCAGGCCGCGTCGTTTGCACGCCGCGCGGACGAGGTTGCGGGGTCGAAGGCGCCTGCGTTCGTTCGACCGCTCGATCGACGGCCGGCCGATCTTGCCGGCTCCGCTTCCAACGCTTGGGCCAGTAAATCCCGCGCGGCTTCGGCTCTGGTTTCAAAGACTTATCGGGCGAAGCCGCCGGATCGTCGATACCCGCCCACAACGCCGAACTCGGCGATGTCGTAACGATCGCGATCGTCACCATAAAACAAGTAATCTTAAAGAGTTTCGACATCAATCCCCCCGCCCGACGGCGCGCCGGAATCGCCGGCGCACGCCTCGAGATCCGCCGCTTCATGGATACGACGAAGCGACACATCC
This sequence comes from Planctomycetota bacterium, assembly GCA_021791715.1. GTDB lineage: Bacteria > Planctomycetota > Planctomycetia > Isosphaerales > Isosphaeraceae > JAKBCQ01. Next base: position 11,220 of record JAJYWB010000044.1, read on the forward strand.
TCTTGTATCGGTCGGATCGATCGCTCGACTTGATCGAATCGTACCGATCAGGGGGATTTTAACGCTTCCTCGTCGGGGTCGTCGCGGGATCGAGTGCGATCACCGTCATAAAATTGCCGCCTGGAAGGCCGTTGCGGTCGCCGTCGATATAGCGCCCGTTCGATCCCGTAACGCCGTGATTGGGTCGACCGTCGATCCCAAACCGATACGCGCCGAACGCCGGGGCTGAACGCGACGGAGTTAAAAGAACCGATCGGCCGATCGGGTCGTAAACCGCGGTTTGGAACGGAATGTATCCTCCCGAGCGCCGATCTTTCCCAAGTTGTTTCAAATAATAATTGCGCGTTATTTGAGCGCGATTCGCCGAGAGGGTTTGGTTGAATCCAACCAGAACGCCCGTGAGCATCTCGTTCTCGACGATCGGAGTTACGCTTGTGACGATCGGACCCGACGTCGAGCCCGAGCGGACGAACGCTCCGCGCCGGTTCCCCGCGACGCTGTTCGACGCCGCTCCCGCCCCTCCGACGGTATTCAGAGGAGCTCCGTTGATGAAGACGCCGAAGCCGTTGCCGAGAACGGGACGCCCCTCGGAGTTCGCTCCCACCAGGTTGCCGATCACCACGTTCCCGAACGTTCCTCGATTGAAGAGTTGAATGCCGACTTGTTGATTCGCCGAAACGAGGTTCGCGGCCCCCGCGGTCGTTCCGCCGACGGTATTGTTCGGCGCGTCGTTGATGAAGATTCCATCGAGCTTGTTTCCGAGCGGATTCATCCCCGACGCGTCGACTCCGATCTTGTTTCCCAGAACAAGATTTCCCGACGATCCCGTTCCGTACAACTGTAAACCGCTCCCGCCGTTCGCGGCGACGACGTTACCCGCTCCCGCCTGCGAACCGCCGATCACATTATCGGGAGCGTTGAATACAAAGAGACCGTCGTACGCGTTACCGATCCCTCGCTCGCCCGAAAGATCGGTTCCGATCCAATTTCCCGCGACGACGTTCGCCGAAGCGTTCGAACCCTGGATACGAATACCCGTTTCATGATTACCTGAGATGACGTTCCGCGCCGCCGCCGAAGTTCCGCCGATCGAATTATTCGGCGAATTATCCACATAAATACCGTCGTAACCGTTACCGATCGCGCTCGATCCCGCCGCGTTCAGGCCGATAAGGTTACCCTGAATCGCGTTTCCGCCCCCTTGAGGGCCGAGGATTTGCACGCCGACCGCTCCGTTCGCCGAGATCACGTTTCGCGCTCCCGCGATCGTTCCGCCGATCAAATTGGAGGATCCTTGATCGATAAAGACGCCGTCGTACGCGTTGCCGATCGGCGTCGAGCCGTCGCGTCCCACGCCGATCAGGTTCCCCTCGACAACGTTCCCGGTCGCTCCTTGACCGTTGATCTCAACTCCTTCGTATCCGTTCCCCGAGATGACGTTTCCCTGGCCCGGCGCGGTTCCACCGATCTGATTATTTGTAGAATTGACGATTGCGATACCGTCGCCGCCGTTTTCATCGCGGGCGTTACCCGATAGATTCACGCCGATCCAATCGCCTTGAATCACGTCGTTCCCTGACGAAGCGATCACGATCCCGGACCCTGAGAAGCCGTTGATCGCGATCCCCTTCACCGCTTCGTTTCCGCCGTTTAGGTCGAGTCCGTCCGAGCTTCCCGCGGCCGCTCCGTTGAGGTCGACGATCGGCGTTCCCGCGTATCCCGGTTGCGTCGTCGCGTCGATCGTCGTCGACCCAGTGACCGCGGGCAAGGGAGAATGTGGAGATATAAAGAATGGACCCGTTCCAGGGATGTCGAACGTGATCTCGTTGGGAGTCGAGAGCGAATCGGCGAAGAGGATCGCCTCGCGGAGCGATCCCAGGCCCGCGTCGGAGGTGTTGGTGACGATGAGCGGATCGGCGCTTTGGATCGAAAGGGTCGCCGGATTGACCGGGCCGAGGGTCGCGCCTCCGGCTGGATTCGAGAGCGTCAGATTAACCGTTTTCGATCCTTGTAATTCGATCCGGGGAAGGATCGTCACGGGAAAAGATGTGGATGTTTGTCCCGAAGCGAACGTCGCGGTTCCCGAGGTCGCCGTGTAATCGACTCCCGCGGTCGCGGTTCCGTTCGATGTCGCGTAATCGACCGACGCGCCCGGGGCGAACCCGTTGTAACGCGAAACTCCGATCGTCGCGACGCCTCCGATCGAATTCGCTTGATATAACGGATCTGTGAATTCGACGACTCCCGCGGCTTGCGTGTAATCGATCGTTCCCGTACCGCTTCCCGTGTTGATCGTCGCGTTCTGAGCGCCCGAGAGGTTGACGAAGAACGACTTTTGAGGTTGATCGATCCCGCCCGCTCCCGGCTTGCTGATCAGCGTGACGTCCACCGTTTCGGTCGTCGTCGCCGGAGGGAACGTGAGCGTTCCGCTCGCCGGAATGTAATCGAGCCCGGCGATCGCGGTTCCGTTCGCGGTCGAGAAGTTTACCGTTACGGTTTGTTGAATATCGGGAGGGCTTAACGACACCTGAAATTCGGCGGTTTGCGTTTGCGAATTGGTACGTACGACTGAAATACTATTGATATATAATTGAGATCCTTGTAGCAGCACGCGTTCCTCGCACGATTCGACGCGAGGCCTTACCGCTCGGCGCGTTCGTTCGAATGGCGCGTGATGAAATCGGTTCGATACTGGGCGCATGGAGGACGTCCGTTTCGCTCGGTTCGCCGCGAATCGATCGATCGCATCGTGCGATCGGTTCATCCTTCATCTGTCGGCGAATCGAGCGTGAAACGCCGGCTCGAACGCCGCGCAAGGAGAAATCGCGATCGGATCGCGCCGATTTTGTAAGTGAAATCGATCGCGCCGATTTTATGAGAGAAGACGATCGCGCCGATTTCACGTATCAAATCGATCCGCCGATCGATTGAAACCGATTGAGACGCAATCCGAAAAGCAATCCGCGGATTCGTCGGGAATCGAGGTCGATCGCGAAATTAGGAGGCGATCGCGAAATTGGGAGGCGATCGCGAAATTAGGAGGCGATCGCGAAATTGGGAGGCGATCGCGAAAAATTGGGAGGCGATCGCGAAAAATTGGGAGGCGATCGCGAAATTGGGAGGGCGAACCTCCTGGTGAGCCATTATATTTGTAAATATTTCATTCACTCCGAAAACGGTCTCGTCTCGGGTGATTATGAAAAAAGGCTCACCTCGAGGTTCGCCCTCCCAAAAATGGTACAATCTATCATAATGGTATATTAAATTATTATATTTATTTGGCGTGCCTGGAGCCGAAAGCCGTAAAATCGAGTCGATATCGCCGTGATCGATTTACCGGATAACCACATCGCTGAGCGCGGGGCGGTATTGATCGAGCAATCTTCACAGTCACATGCGAAAAATCTATATAATTACTCGAGAATAGCTAAATTCAGTATTGTATAATTATTTAAATGAATCGACGTCAATATAGCGATAGGATCCTCCCGCCGCCGCGGCGAGTCGCTTGAGCGGACGCGCGCCGCCGAGCGGCGGGCCGACGCCGAATTCGACGACGTGAATCCGCGATTTGCCGGCCTCGGCGGCGATCATATCGGCTTCTTTTTGCGTCATCATGTCGCCGTCGGTGAGGAAAAAAATCGCCTCGGCGTGGAGCTTGAACGCGGCGCGGAGCGCCAGCACGTGATCGGTTCCCCCCGCGGGCGCCATCTTGTCCAAAAGCTCTCGCGTCCGATTCTTGTTCGATTGCGTCGCGGACATGAGAGTCGGATTTCCAGCCGAATCGACCAGAACCGTCGGCTCGAGATTATAAAAAACGACGCCGAACCGCGACTTCTCATCAATTCTTGAAAGGCTGTTTAGAAGCTCACGCTTGGCGACCCCGAGCGATTCGTTGAGCGACATGCTTCCCGATCGATCGATCACGTAGGCGTAAGAACTCGCTCGTTCGCGTGCGCCGAAGAACGTCGTCCCGGGGCCGATTCCGCGTCCCACGCCCCCTCCCGCGCCGCCTCCCGAGCCCCCTCCGCCGCCCAAGCCTTCTAGGCCGAAGAGCCCCGCGCCGATCGCCGATCTTTGTTCAAGCCGGTTTTTCAAGGTCGGATCGAGGTCCGTTCGAGGCAAGGCTTGAGCCGGCGATCGCGACGCGGCGTCGCTTAATCGCGCTAAATAATCTTGATCGGTGGTTCTCGCCGATCCGTCGGGGACGATTCGAGGCGAGTCGCCGAGATCGCCGGGACGCCCGCCTCCCGATCGCTCGACGACTCGATTATCCACCGGGCCGATCTCGCCGCGGAGCGGCGTCGACTCGTCGGGTTCTTCGCGCCAGGTCCCCCCCGTCACCACCAGCGACGCCGCCGCGAGAATTAACGCGTGGACGATCAACGTCAGCGCGAGCGATCGAGGATCCGTCAGCGGCGATTCGCGCCGTTTTTTAACGAGCGGGCGCCAAATCATAAGGCGATCCTTGTATCAGTATATCAGAATATCGTTTTGCGAGTGATTCTCGATTCGTAAGGATCTCGTTCGGCTCGCGGTTCTTGATCGCGGGCGGTTGGAACCTCGATGAATCGGCGGCGTGATCGATCGTGCTTCCGTTCGGATCGAGGGTTTTGATCGCCGCGAACCGGCGGGTCGTTTTGATCGAAACGGCGCCGTTTTCTTCGGTGAGGAAGAGCGCCGAGGCGCCGGGGTGATCGTCGATCAGCCTCGTTCCCGCCTCTTCGCCGATGACGTACGCCGCGGTGTCGAGCCTGTCGGCGGTCGCTCCGTCGGCGGCGATCACCGTCACGCTCGCGCGGCGGACGACTCCGAGCCCGGTTCGAGGGTCGACGATATGTGAATAACGCTTGCCGTTGATTTCCACATACTGCTCGGCGTCTCCAGCGGTTGAAACGCACGCGTTTTTCAGTAAAAGAATTTTAGCGGGCGGAGCCGAACGAGTTGGATTCAGCGACGCGATCGCGATCGACCAGCCTTCGGTTCCGGGAGGGGGATCGGCTACGGCGATATCCCCCGCCGCTGCGACGAGCGCGCGGTCGATTCCACGATTCCGAAGCTCGACGAGCGCCGCCTGGGCCGCGTAGCCTTTGGCGATTCCTCCCAAATCGAGCTTCATTCCGGGTTTAAGCAGGCGGACGGTTCGCCCGGCGCGATCCAGTTCGATCGCCTTCCAATCAACCTTGGCAAGTGCGTTTTTGAGAAGTTCGGGATCGGGAAGTTTGCGATCGCGCCGCGCTCTGCGCCAAAGCCGCACGACGGGCCCGCACGTGACGTCGAAAGCTCCGTCCGAGATTCGCGCGGTTTCGATCGAAAGATCAAGAATTTTAAATAGATCGTCGCTCACCGCGATCGCGGGACCTCCCGCACGCGCGCACAGCCGCATCAGCTCGCTCTCGGGATCGTAATCGCTGAACGCCTGATTGAGCCTGGAAACACGGTCGAAGGCGGCGTCGATCGCGCTTTTGGCCGCGGGCTCATTCGCCGCGTAAACGACGATCCGAAACGGACAGCCCATCCTCGGCCTTGATTCTTCAAGCCGAACGAGTTTGGAGTCGGCCGCGATCGATTTCGCCTGGAATTCGAGAGCGATCGCGAACAAGACAAACGTAAATGCAAGGATGAAACGAGCGATCGATTGCGACCGTCGGTTCGAGGAGTGTCGATCGGCGAGCGATTTCCGCGGATTCGGCGCGGCTGTCGGTCGAAATTCGCCGCGAACTCGGTCATAATTCGTCTTGGAATCGAGCATTGTGAGTACGGTCCTGATTTTTCTCAATCATTGGAGCATACCAAAGGTGCGACTCACTCGGCAGCGCGTGACGACCGGCTTTCCGCTGGTATTGGGCTTGATTTTGGGGTCGATCGCTTCTTCCACGCTTTCGTTCGCCGCGGCGGACGATTCCAAGCCCGAGATGAAGCCTTACGTCGAATCGATTCCGGGTTCCGACGTTCAATTTGAGATGATTCCGATCCCGGCGGGAGAGTTCGATCTTGGATCGCCCGCGACCGAGGCCAAACGGCGCGAAGACGAAGGACCCGTGCGACGCGTTAAGATCGAGCCGCTCTGGATGGGTAAATATGAAGTGACATGGGATGAATTTGATTTATTCGCGTTTTCACTTGATATTAAACGTCGCGCCGAGAATTCCGCGGTGAAGCCCGAGACCGAGAAGCTGGTCGACGCGGTGACGCGTCCCACCAAGCCGTACGCGGACATGACTTTCGGCCTGGGACATTCGGGGAATCCCGCGATTTGCATGACGCATCACGCCGCGATGGAGTATTGCCGCTGGCTTTCGGCGAAGACCGGCAAGGTTTATCGGCTGCCGACCGAGGCCGAGTGGGAATACGCGTGCCGAGCGGGTTCGAAAACGGCTTATAGTTTCGGCGACGACCCCGCGCGATTGGGGGATTACGGCTGGTTCGTCGACAACGCCGAGAAGCCGATGAAGGTGGGGAAAAAGAAGCCCAACGCGTGGGGGCTTTATGATATGCACGGCAATGTGGCGGAATGGTGCGTGGATTTATATAAGCCTAACGCTTATGAAGTGATTCCCGCGGATCGCGTTCCGCTCGATCCGTTCATCGCGCCGACGCCCGACGAATACCCTTATTCGGCGCGTGGTGGATCGTGGGACGACGACGCCGATCGGCTCCGGTCGGCGGCGCGGCGGGCTTCGGATAAGGAATGGAGCATGCAGGATCCTCAGCGTCCGCAAAGCATCTGGTGGCACACCGACGCGACTTTCGTGGGATTTCGCGTGGTTCGAGCCGCGGTCGAGCCCGAAAATCTCAAAGGGGTGCGCTCGCTTGTGGTCAAGAAGAAAGGAAGCCGGTAGGATGTGACATGATTCGACCCCACCGAGGGAAATCGACCCAAGCGAGGCGTCGGGTCATTCACTCCCTTTCCGCACAATACCGAGGAGAAATCAATCATGACCGGGCCAGGTGGATCGTCCGCTAACGCGCCCTCGCGCCGCGCTTTTTTGACGACGTCGACCGCGACAGCCGTCGGGGGCGTGCTGGGAACGGGTTTACTTCAGGCGCCCGCGGTTCACGCCGCCGGCGACGATGCGATCAAGATCGGCGTGATCGGCTGCGGAGGTCGCGGCACGGGCGCCGCCGACAACGCGCTCGCCGCCGACCCCAAGGTTAAGATCGTCGCGCTCGGCGACCTCTTCCGCGATCGGCTCGACGGCTGCCGCGAATTCCTCAAAAAATCGCACGCGAATCGCATCGACCTGCCCGAGGATCGCTGCTTCACGGGGTTCGACGCGTATAAAAAGGTGATCGCGCAAGATGTTGATTATGTCGTTCTCGCGACCCCTCCCGGTTTCCGACCGATGATGCTCGCCGCCGCGGTCGACGCGGGGAAGAACATTTTCACCGAGAAGCCGGTGGGAGTCGACGGCCCCGGCATTCGAACGGTTCTCGACGCGTACGAACGCGCGACCAAGAAGGGGCTTTCGATCGTCGCCGGAACGCAACGGCGGCATCAGGCTTCGTATCTTGAAAGCATGAAGCGCATTCACGGCGGCGAACTCGGCGAGATCACGTCGGCGCGGTGCTACTGGAACCAGGGGTCGCTCTGGTCGCGGGCGCGCGAATCGAGCTGGTCCGATATGGAATGGCAGATCCGCAACTGGTTGTATTTCACGTGGCTTTCGGGCGATCATATCTGCGAACAACACGTTCACAATCTCGACGTGGTCAACTGGGCGGTGCAGGGGCATCCCGTCAAGGCGGTCGGCCTCGGCGGCAGGCAGGTTCGAACCGATCCGATCTTCGGCAACATTTACGATCACTTCGCGATCGAATACACGTACCCGAACGATGTTCACGTGTTGTCGATGGCTCGCCAGATTGACGGCACGGTCGGCAATGTTTCGGAGGACGTCGTCGGCACGAAGGGCGCATGGCACGGTTCGAGCAACAACCGCGATCACCGGATCACGGGAGCGACGAAGTGGCGGTTCCGCGAGCAGGGAACGCGCGACCCGTACGTTCAAGAGCACATGGATCTGATCGCGAGCATTCGCGGCACGGGTCCCAAGCTCAACGAGCTTAAGACCGTCGCCGAGAGCACGCTCACGGCGATCATGGGGCGGATGTCGACTTACACGGGCCAAGAGGTCACCTGGGAGCAGGCTCTCAATTCCAAGTACACGCACATGCCCGAGAAGCTCGAATTCGGACCGATCGCGGTCGAGCCGATCGCCGTCCCCGGCGTCACCAAGCTCGTCTGATCGATCGCCTCGACAAAAAGTGAAAACCCGCCGACCCCTCCCGCATTCGGGAGGGGTTCGTTCGTTCCACCGCCGTTATTTTAAGGACAAACGATCATGTGGAAATTGCTTTGCGCCCTGGGCCTGACGATCGCCCCGTTGTTCCTCACCGCCGAACCCGCCCGCGCGGCCGATAAAGTCAAAATCGTCCTCATCGCGGGACGACCAAGCCACGGCAAAGGAGAACATGAATTCAACGCCGGAATCAAACTCCTCGTCGAGTGTTTGAAAAAGATCCCCGACGTCGAACCCGTTTTCGTCGCGGGGGGTTGGCCCAAAGACGAATCGGTGTTCGAGGGCGCGCGCTCGGTCGTCTTCTTTATGGACGGCGGATCGGGGCATCCGATGATTCAAGGCAAACGTATGGAAACGATGAAGAGCTTGATGGATAAGGGAGTCGGTCTCGTTTGCCTGCATTACGCGGTCGAGTTCCCCAAGGGGAAGGTCGGCGATCAGATGCTCGATTGGCTCGGCGGGTATTACGAGACGGGGTATTCGACGAACCCGCACAACGACATCGCGGTTACGCCGGCGGAATCGCACCCGATCACCCGCGGAGTCGCTCCTTTCCAGGCCCGCGACGAATGGTATTATCGCATTCGTTTCCGTCCGAGCGATCCCCGAGTGACCCCGATCCTCACGGGAATGCTTCCCAAAGATAAACCGAATAAAGAAACGCTGGCTTGGGCGACCGAACGTTCCGACGGCGGTCGATCATTCGGATTCACGGGCGCTCATTTCCACAAGAATTGGGGAAACAACGATTTTCGCACGCTCGTCTTGAACGCGATCCTTTGGACCGCGAAGGTCGAAGTTCCCTCGAACGGTTTCCCCTCGCAGGTGAGCGCTGAAGAGCTGTCGAAAAACCTCGACCCCAAATGATCGAGATCGTTTGATCGGCCGTAAGCTCGATCGCGAGCGCCCTGGATCGGCGAATCGTCATACAAAAGACGGTTCGCCCGATCTCGAGGCGCTCGTTTTTTTGAGAGGTTTCCGATAAGCCGCGTCGATTTAATATTATAAAGTTGTTATAAACAAATAGGTAGGCCTCGACCGATCCGAGTGGCGACGACGATCGGTCGATCAAATCGTTCGCGGCGATAATTCGGCCCTGTTACAGCGCCGATCGGTCGATCGAATCGCTCGCCGCGATCATTCGCTCCGTGTTACAGCGACGATCGGTCGATCGGATCGCTCGCCGCGATCATTCGCTCCGTGTTACAGCGACGATCGGTCGATCGGATCGCTCGCGGCGATCATTCAAACGGATTTAGATCTTCGACGTCGGGAATCCAAAGATAAGAAACGTGCGAGCGGATGTATTTCCAGAAGACTTCCCCTTTTCGCGCGAGCGCCTGCGCGATTTCAACCCGCGCTCGGTTTTTGAATTCCTGATAATCGTTCGCCGCGGGCTCTGGAATTCGCTCGATCAGCTCGACCGCTCGCCTCGGGTCGATCGCCGCCGTCGCGATCAACGGATTCCAGTCGTCGAGCGAAGCGGGGTCGATCGGCTCGATCAGCAATCGCGCAATCACCTTATGATATCGAGCGAGAGGAGCGGCGATTTTGGCGTCGATGTTTTTACTTCGCGTCCGATCGGCCGGGGTTTTGCCGAGAGATCTGAGCGCGAGCGTTTTCCAGAAGCATTCGGAGACGAGCGCGGGATCGATTTTCTCGGCGCTTCCGACGAGCGTCGCGGCGACGTCCTCGGGTTGAGTCAAACTGCGATCGTTGCGTGCCGAATTGTTCACGCAATGATCGAGCAGATCATACGATTGATTCAGTAATGATATGGCGAGAGTGCGATTCGTCGCCGCGAGATTCTCGGCCATGATTCCAAGTGCGTAAGCGCGGAGCGATTCGTCGCCGATCGTCGAGGCGATTTTTCGCGCACGGTCGAGATCGCGCGGAGCCGTTCGATAACAAACGCGAACCGCGTATTGATCGCGTTGATTGGGATCTTTAACGAGCGCGAGAACGCGTTCGGCGTCGGCGGGCGACCGCGCCGCGATCTCGTGCGCGATGTTACCGTGATGCCGATCGAATTCAAACTTATCGGTCAGATCTTTGATCATATTCAGAGCCGCGGGTAGGTCGATGACCGAAAGCTCCTCGGCGAACATCGAGCGGGCGAAACCGGGAAAAGCCGCATTGGGGAGTTTTTCCGCGTCGGCGAGAGCGTCGCGAAGCAGCTTGGTCGCGTGTTCGGTTTCTCCCAGATCGAAAAGCCGATCCGCGGCCTGGCTCATTCCGATCAGCCGAAAAACGGGATCTTTCAGGTTCTTGGCGATCAGGAGCGCTCGCGAAACAACTTCGAGCTTCTTTTTGCGATCGCCGCCCGGAATCCGATCGATTAACATAAAATACGTGGTCATCTTCGCATACGGATCGCCGATCGATTCTGCGATGTTGAGCGCGTCGTCGATTCCTTCTTCTTCCAAAATCGCGATCGCCGCGATCGCGCGGATCATCTCGTTGAGCATCTCTTCTTTAAATAACTTCTGATCGACGAGTTCGAGCGCGTGTTCGGGGTCGACCCGAGCCGTCGCCTCCATCGATTTCATCAATCCCGGTTGAAGCCCTCCTTTGATCGCCTTTTCAAGATAAGGATCAAGAATCTTTCGCGCAAGCGCGTTTCGTTCCTTGGCGTCGAGCGGAGTTTCCAGCGATTTCATCGATTCGGCGGGCTTTTCGTCGGATCGAACGAGTGTGAAATTGAGAATATCGGAATCGTTGTTCGCGATCGAACCGGTAAAGCGATATCCGGGCTTGCGCACGAAGACGAACGCTCGGCCGATCGGAACTCCCTCGAGCCGATACGTACCTTCGCGATCGGTTTCCACGGTTAATGTTTCAAAAGTATCTCCGCGCGTGAAAACCGTCGCTCCAGCGACCGGAGCTCCTTTGGAATCGAGCATTTTTCCCACGACGGCGTGGGGACGCGATTTGGGAGGGCCTTCGAGCGGAATCAAGAGATCGAGCGTCTTCCCTTCGGCGAGAACGTTTTGGGTCCAAGGAGTTTTCGTGAGATACAGATTATTTGGAACGTTTGGCACGGCGATTTCAACGACTCCCGCGACGACGGCGGGAACCTCGAATTTCCCCTCGGAGTCGGTTTGAACATCGGCTTGCGATCGTTTTACCTGGATACCTTGCTCCCGCATCGATCGACCGAAAACGCGAACGAGCCTTCCCTGAACGGCTTTGGGATCGTCGGCGGTTAATCGTCCCCGCACGCGTCCGACGGGCGCCAGGACGAACGGTTTATCGCGCGGCGGGTTGTTTCCCAATTGTGAGCCGAATCGATCGGATTCGACGATGAGAACGGAAAGCGATTCGCGCGAAACGGTCGTGATCACCGCCTTGCCGTCGATGTCGGTCGTTACTTTCAGTCGATCCCTGATCCGATCGGGAAGTGGTTGAGATAGAGAAGCGCCTGGAATTTGAACTGAAAAAGGAATGACCCGAGCTCCGGCGACGGGCTTGCCGAGAGGGTCGTGAATCAGAATCGTTTCGGTATTCTTTGGTCCGAGTTTGAGCGTGATCGGCTTTTGAGGCGCGGTTTTCCGGGTGAATTCGAAACCGGCGAGGGTGGAGTCGGCACGGATCGCCCAAATCGCGATCGGCTGACGGCTTAAAGTCACGTCGGTTTCGTGGACGAGATCGAAATGGAACAATCCATTCGGATCGGCGATCGTCTTGGTTTGATCGGGATCAAGCCGAACGGACGACATCAAGGGAACAAGGAAAACCTCGGCGGTCGCAGCGGGATTACCTTTGTCGTCGACGACCTTTCCCTCGATTCGCGTCGACTCGTGCGGTTTCGCGATCGGTCCCGGTTGAGCCGATAACGCCAATAAAACTAGGAACGTGTTCATGCCGATACTCCGGCGAGAAGACGACGAACGGCGAAATCCGACGAGCCGATAACGACAGACGTCGTTACCGGTTCGATCATAGCGTCGCTTCGGTTTTGATGCAAGCGAGGAGGAAAAATCGGCGATTGTCAGAACCGCTTTGCGTCGCCTTCTCGGATGAATCGAGTGCGAGACGGAAAAATCGTCGCAGTGATTGCTACGATCGAGTTATGCGTTGGTATTCCCGTTTTTATCGAGCAGAGCGCGCAGGCGTGCGACTTCGGCTTCAAGGGCGTTCGCTCGTTTGGCTTCCTCCTCGGCTCGTTTGGCTTCCTCCTCGGCTCGTTTGGCTTCTTCGTGGGCTCGTTTGGCTTCCTCCTCGGCTCGTTTCGCTTCCTCGCGGGCTCGTCGTTTCGCTTGCGATCTTTGTTTTTCGGATTGATGGATTTTAAGCTTCATATCATCGATCGTCGGTAGCATCTCTCCCATAAAAGGGATTTTGAAACGATCCCGCAGATGAATCAGGCGAATGCGATAATCCTCGGGAATCATCCGCGATTCGAGCCGGGGGCTCACGATGCTTCCGTCAGCTTCGATCCTCATCGGCCGATACGCTCCGTCGACAAGTTCAAAGCCTTGAAAACGCGGGTTAAGACATTCGTCGACGGGATCGAAGATATAATACTCCTCGACTCCGAGCGAGGCGTAAAGGATCGGTTTTTCGTAGACGTCGATCTTCCAGGTGCTATCGGAGGTGATCTCGAAGATCACGTGCGGAGCGGTTCCCTCGACCCATGTTTTGAAGGTTCTTCGGGGATCGGTTCCGTCGATTCCGAAGGTCACCATGACGTCGGGCGATTTGTTGGCTTTGGGGTTTCCTTTTTCGTAGTAGAGGAACATGTCGCCCGCGACGTGGATGTCCTTGCGTTTCATGAGGATGCGCAGCATTTGGATCGCCGCCATCAATTCGAGAATTGAAAGGACGTGGATTCCGGTTTCGCCCATCGGCTCGCCGTCCGATTCTGGATAAAAGACGTCGTCATTTTCTGGGACGTCGGGTCGAGTTTTGTCGGTGAGGATTTTGGTCATCGGTCGGCTCGCTTCCTGGGAATGGAACTCGACGGAAGAACGCACGCCGCTTGAATTGTAACACGAGAAGAACTTGTTCGCGATCGCCGCGTGGTCACGGATATCGAAAGGAGTTCTCGACGTCGGGAATCCAAAGCCGGGCGAAATTTGAGATGAAATATTTCCAGAATTCCTCGTCGCGATGCGCTAACATCAAGGCGAGCGTCGATCGGGCGCCGTTTTTGAAATGATGCGTATCGTTCGGGTCGGGTTCGGGAATTTGATCGAAAAGATCGATCGCGCCGCGCGGGTCGATCGCCGCCAAAGCGTACAATGAAATGGATGTTTCGATCCTTGAAAAATCGATCGTCGAAACGTCGATCGGTTTAATGAGTAAGCGAGCGATTGAGGGATTAAATCGAGCGAGGATCGCCGCGACGATGGAGTCGGTTTTTAAATGGCGCTCGAGTTCGTAGAGAGATCTCGGCAAGGTTCGGATCGAGACGGCGCGCCAAAAATATTCGTCGACAAGCGCGGGATCGATTTTTTCGGCGACGGCGACGAGGGACGCGGCGATCTCCGCGGGTTCGCCGGGAAGCCGAGAGGGTTGGGGCGCGTGACCGACGATGTTTTCGAGTGTGTCGAAGGCTTCTTGAAGAAGTTTTTTGGCGAGATTGTTATCCGATTCGGCTAAATTTTCGGCCATGATTCCGAGCGTGTAGGCGCGCATCTTCTCGGTCGGGATCGAAAACGCGATCCTGTGCGCGCGGTCGTAATCGCGCGGCGCCATGCGATACGCGACACGCATCGGGAAATACTCGCGCGTAAAAGAATACCCTAAGAGCGAGAGAAGGCGTTCGGATTCGGCGGGAAAACGCGCCGCGATCCGGTGCGCGATCTCGCCGCGAGCATCTTCTAAATTATATATGTTTTTGATGTTGTTGATGAGTTCGAGCGCGAGCGGCGGATCGATCGACGCCAGGGCTTCGGCGAATGTTATGCGAGCGCCTTCTCCGGGCCCGTCGATTGGAAGCTTGATCGCGTCGGCGAGCGAATCGCGGAGAATTTTGGTCGCCGTCGCGTCTTCTCCCAGATCGAACAGGGCGTCGGCGATTCGTCCGATCGCGACGATTCGCTCGATCGGATCTTTTTGATTATCAGCCTGCAACCGAGCTCGCGACAACATCTCGAGTTTCTTGACGCGATCTTTCTTTGGATAATATGTCCACATGTAATAATATGCGCTGATCCTCATTCTTATATCGTGAATCGATTCGACGACCGCGATCGCGTCGTCGACGTTTTGGTTCATAAAGCCGCACGCGGCGAAATTGCGAAGGAGGTCGTCGTATCCCTCGTTATTGAAAACGTTTCGCGCGACGAGGTCGAGTACGCGTTCGGGATCGATTAGCGCGGTTATTCTCAAGCAATTATTAAGGCGCGGGGTTACGCCTTCTTGAAGTAATCGTTCGAGATTCGGTTCGATCACCTTGCGTGCGAGAGCGTTCCGTTCCTCGGCGTCGAGCGGGGTCGGCAGGGTTTTCAGCGGACGATCGGGTTTTTCGTCGTCTCGACGAATCATAACATCAAGAACCGTTTTATCTTGTGGAACGACCGCTCCCGCGAAACGATAACCCGGCTTGCGGACGAACACGAAAGCAAGACCCTTTGGAACGCCTTCAAGCCGATAAGCTCCGTTTTGATCGGTCACGGCGGTCAAGGTTTTGTACGTGTCTCCCCGTGAAAAGACGGTCGCCGTCGGAACGGGATCGCCTTTGGAATCAAGGATCCGTCCCGTGAGCGCCTCGGATCGATAGCGGGGAGATGTCGCGAGCGGAATCACGAGATCAAGAGTTCGTCCTGGAAGAAGGATTCCGGAACTTCCCAATCGAAAATCACGATAATCTCGATCGCCTCGTCGATCGACGAGAGTGACGAATAGCTCGCCGCGGATAAACGCGGGTATCTCGAATTTCCCTTCCTGATCGCTGCGAACAATCTCGGAAGCCGTCTTGGAATAAGCGTTATCATCGGGTGATGATACGCTTTCAACTCTGACGAGTCGTCCCTGAACGGCCTTGGGATCGTCGGCCTTCAACCGGCCGCGGATCCGACCGACTTCCGCCAAATCAAAGGCTCTACCTTTGAGCGGATAGCGGCCGTATTGCACGCCGAAACGCTCCGATTTCGCTCGCAGTCGCCTGATCGATTTCGGCGTCGCTCGTTCGATCACGGCCTTCCCCGCGGCGTCGGTCGTCGCTCCGAGCCGCTCGACGAGTTCTTCGGGCGGCTCCGAAGCGAACTCCGGTAATCCATCCACATAGAGACCTGTCGGAGTGATTCGAACTCCTTCGACCGGCTTTCCCACGAAATCGCTGACGACGATCGCTTCGTGATTCTTTCGTGAGAGCTTGATCGTAAACGGCTTCTCGGGAGGGTCGTTCCAAAAGAATGCGAATCCCGTGATCGACGTATCTTCGCGCAGCGTCCAGATCGTGATCGGAAGTTCCAAGTCCTTCGAATCGCGCGGAGCGACGAGATCGAGAGTGAACGACCCGTCATCACGCGAGTTGGGATATTTGGTCGCTTTTCGGCGATCGGGTTGATTCCGATCCACGGAGGTGATGAATATCTCGGCGTCGGCGGCGGGATTTCCCTCCGCGTCGACGACTTTCCCCTCGATCCTGATCGTTCCACCGGGCTCGACGCGAGCCGCCGCGTGCGTCGCCAACATCAAGAGAGCAAGAAAGGCTTTCATGACGACCCTCCGATAAGAGAACGGAAGCGGACGAAGATCGCGCCTCGAGCGACAAAAGTCGCTATCTTCCGATCGTATCACCGAATTCGGTCGGATTCAAGCGCCTTCGCGAATTGAGTTACAAGATGGATGACGGTCGTTCGCGATCGGTATCGCCCGATTCGTGATCATCGACGTCTTGGCGATTTTGGGACGACGAATCATAGACCGGCGACGACGAACGCGATCGTGGTTCGGCGAGCTTCCTGAGAAAAAAACCTTAAGAAGGCCGGCACGATCGATCGATCGTGCGACACCGGCGGTGTTCATGGATATGCGGACAAGTTTTCGATGTCGGGAATCCATAGGCCTGTGAAATGCGAAACGATATATTTCCAATATTCCTCATCCTGATGCGTCAACATCGAAGCGAACGTCATCCTCGCCTGGTTTTTGAAATCCATCTTCGATACACGATCGGGATCGGGAATTTGATCGAGCAAATCGATCGTCCTTCGCGGATCGATCGACATCAGCGCTGTCAAAGGATTTTCGGCGTAGTAAAGAAAAGGATCGATCGTCGAGACGTCGATCGGTTCGATGAATATGCGAGCGATCGATGGATTAAAACGGGCGAGGATCGCCGCGAGGAACGAATCGGATCGCTCGCGATTTTCTCGCTCATAATCGCGTTCTCCCAGGGTACGAAACGAGATCGCTCGCCAGAAAAATTCGTCGACGAGGGTCGGATCAATTTTTTCAACGACCGAAATCAGCGCCGCGGCGACATCCTCGGGTTCCTGATCGGGGATGCCGATTTGGGGTCCTTGCTCGACCCTTTTTTCCAGAATATCAAAAGCTTCTTTGATTAGAGATACCGAGATCTGGTGATTGGATTGCGCGAGATTTTCGGCCACGACGCCGAGGGTGTAGGCTCTCGCCGAGTTCGGTCTAATCAACGACGCGATCCTCCGCGCTCGATCGAAGTCGCGCCGAGCCATCCGATACGCGACACGCATTGAGAAGAGATCGCGCATGAATGGATCGCTTAGATCGGAGAGGATGCGTTCGGACTCTTCGGGGTGACGCGCGGCGATCTCGTGCGCGATCCTGCCGTGAGCGTCTTCTGATAACTGCGGAATCCTGATGTTCTTGATCAGATCGAGCGCCGTGGCGGCATCCAAAATCGCGTATGTTTTTGCGAAGATCGCGATCGTGAAACCTTCTTCGTCATGGAGTTTTCGCGCCGTTTCGATCGAATCGCCAAGAATTTTCGTCGCCTGCGCGTCTTCTCCCAGATCGAACATAAGGTCGGCGATCCAGGCGATCGCGCCGATCCTTTGCATCGGATCTTTTTGATTTTCGGCCTGCAATCGTGCGCGGGCCAATATCTCCAACTTCTTTGAGCGCCGATCGACCGGCAAACTATCGATGATATCTTTATAAGATGACGTCTTATTTCCAATATCGCCGATCGACTCGACGACCGCGAGCGCTTCGTCGACGTCCGTTCTCGTCATACCTTTCGCGGCCAGACCGCGAAGAATGTCGTTATATCCCTCGTCTTTGAAGACGTTCTTCTCGGCGAGGTCGAGAACACGTTCGGGATCGAACAAGGCGGCGATGCTTAAAGCGTAATTTAATTCCGGCTGTGTGATTTTTTTCGATAATTTCTCGATGTACGGATTGAGAACTTTGCGGGCGAGTTCGTACCGTTCCTTGGCGTCGAGCGGAGTCGGCAGGGTTTTGAGCGGTCGATCGATTTTTTCGTCGTCTCGACGAATCATGAGATCAAGTACGGATTTATCCACGGGTACGACCGATCCGCCGAAACGATAACCAGGTTTACGAACGAAAAGGAACGCTCGACCGCGGGGAACGCCTTCGAGACGATACGCGCCGTCGCGATCGGTGATATCGGATAAGGTTTTGAAAGTATCTCCGCGCGAAAAGACGGTCGCGCCCGGAACGGGATCGCCCTTGGAATCGAGAATTCGTCCGGCGAGCGCATCGGGCCGAAGTTTCGGGGGGCCCACGAGAGGAATCGTGAGATCGATCGTCTCCCCCGGATCGAGAATTCCACTGATCGAGAATCGAGGTGCGCGATATTCGTTCGAGTTTCCTTGAAAATCGACGCGGATACTGAACCGACCCGTGATGAATTCGGGGATATCAAAATTCCCTTCTCGATCGGTGATCAACTCTTCAATACTCGATTTCGGGTTTTCTTTCGTAAAGCGGTTTTGATCGTTACTAACGATTACGATACGCCCTTGAACCGCCTTGGGATCGTCGGCTTTCAATCGTCCTCGAATGCGACCGACTTGCTCCAACCGAAAAGGTTTGCCTTGAGAAGGCACGGCGCCTCGTTGCTTGCCAAAACGTGCCGATTCCGCCTCGATTAACGAGGTCGTCGACGGATCGGCGTGTTCGATTAAGGCTTTCCCTTCCGCGTTCGTCGTCGCTCCAAGCCGCTTGATGAGTTCTTTTGGAGGTACGTCGATCCTAGACGGTAATCCGTCGACGTGCAGAACGATCGGAGCGATGCGCACGCCTTCGACAGGTTTGCCGAAAAAATCGAGAACGACGATCGCATCTTGATTCTTTCTTCCGAGCTTGATCGTGATCGGCTTTTCAGGAGGTTTTTTCCAGTAAAACGCGTATCCCGCGATCGACGCGTCGTCGTGAAGAGCCCAGACGGTGGCCGTTTCGTTGAACTCGTTTTCGTCTCGAGGGACGACGAGGTCGAAAGCGAACGCGCCGTCGTGAGCCGATTTGGCGATATGAATCGCTTTTCTCGACATACGATTGGCATGATCGAATGTAGACACGACAAGATCGCAGTTCGAGGCGGGATTCCCCGTCGCGTCGACGACTTTCCCCTCGATCCGAATCGTTTCGCCGGGTTTGACGGTCGCGTCCGCGTGCGCCGTCACGATCAAAAGCGCCAAAATCGCATTCATGACGATCCTCCGATGAAAGAACTGGAGAGGGGGGGACCGATCGCTTGAGACGACAGTCGACTGAGATGATCGTATCGTCGCGTTCGCCGCGATTCAAGCGAACGCGAGGTTCGATCGGGAGTGCGGAGATCGATTTTTAAGCGTCGGGATTCGCCTGATTTTCGAGCAGCGAACGCAGGCGTGCGACTTCGGCTTCAAGCGCTTTCACGCGTCTCGCTTCCTCCTCGGCTCGTTTGGCTTCCTCCTCGGCTCGTTTGGCTTCCTCCTCGGCTCGTTTGGCTTCCTCCTCGGCTCGTTTGGCTTCCTCCTCGGCTCGTTTGGCTTCCTCCTCGGCTCGTTTGGCTTCTTGTCGGGCTCGTCGGTTCGCTTTCAATCGCTCTTTTTCGGATTCATCGAGTTGTCGATTCATATCGTTGATCGTCGGTAGCATCTCGTCCATAAAAGGGATTTTGAAATGATTCCGCAGGTGAATGAGGCGAAGGCGATAATCCTCGGGAATCATCCGCGATTCGAGCCGGGGGCTCACGATGCTTCCGTCAGGCTCGATACTCATCGGCCGATACGCTCCGTCGACAAGTTCAAAGCCTTGAAAACGCGGGTTAAGACATTCGTCGACGGGATCGAAGATATAATATTCCTCAACCCCGAGCGAGGCGTAAAGGATCGGTTTTTCGTAGACGTCGATCTTCCATGTACTATCCGAGGTGATCTCGAAGATGACGTGGGGAGCGGTTCCCTCAACCCACGTTTTGAAGGTGCGTCGCGGGTCGGTACCGTCGATTCCGAACGTCACCATGACATCGGGCGATTTGTTGGCTTTGGGATTTCCCTTTTCATAATAAAGGAACATGTCGCCCGCGACGTGGATGTCCTTGCGCTTCATGAAGATGCGCACCATTTGGATCGCCGCCATCAATTCGAGAATTGAAAGGACATGGATTCCGGTTTCGCCCATTGGCTCGCCGTCCGATTCGGGATAGAAGACGTCGTCGTCTTGCGTCGAGACGTCGGGTCGGGATTTGTCGGTGAGGATTTTGGTCATCGGTCGGCTCGCTTCCTCTGAATGGAACTCGACGGACGAGCGGATTGGAACAGTTTCGATTATAATCCGGCACGAAGTCGTTCGCGACTCCGGCGGAGACCGAATCGATTGGGATAGAACGTCGGCCTTCTGGCACGACGCCATCGCTTTTTGTAAGATGAGACATCGATGAGCCGAAAACCGATTGAGGGGATCACTCTTTCCAAGCTTCAAACGTGGATCGGCGCGATGTACGGCGAGCGCGATCTGGCTCGGGGAGACGCCGCGACGTTCTTGTGGCTTACCGAGGAATTCGGCGAACTCGCGACGGCGCTTCGCTCGGGTACCCAAGAGGAATTAGCGCTCGAAATGGCCGACGTGATCGCGTGGCTCGCGACGCTCGCCAATATCCGGGGGGTCGACCTCGAACAGGCGATATGGGATAAATACGGCGGCTCGTGTCCGGGTTGCGGTGCGTCTCCTTGCGTTTGCGACCCCGCCGAAAAACCGTGATCGACGTCGATCGGCGGCGGGAACTTCGCGGGTCGATTCGCCGGAGCGTCATCATCTTTAAGTGATCATGATTATCATGAAGATACCAAAAGCTATGATTTTTCACTTGAAACGATCGATCGGAGGGGCGGTCGTCTCGGTGACGCCGACGATGATATTCGCGTTGTTCGCGACCGCCGGTTTGGCCCGCGCGGCGGCCGCGCCTCGGATCGAGCTCGAAAACGTTCGAGTGGGTTTTGGGGGGCGATTCGAGGTCGGTCGTTGGACTCCGGTTTGGCTTCAGCTTCGCGCGGGGAGCGAACGATTCACGGGAATCGTCGAGCTTGGGGTTCCCGACGACGACGACACGCCGACGTTCGTCCGCCGAGCGATCGACGTACCCGCGGGGGGATCGGCGGTCGTTTCTATGTACGTCCGTTGCGGGTCGACGATCTTGGACAACTGGAAGGCCCGGGCGATCGACGAGAACATGCGATCGTATCGATTAAACTTCAACGAAGAATCGATGAATTCGGTCTCTCCTCTCGAACCGTTTGAAGTGTTGGTGTTGACGTTCGGCGATCCGCAAGGAGTCGAACGAATCGCCGAGCTTCCGGGGTTTCGCGTCGACGCCGCGATCGCGAACGGCTCGCCTTCGACGCAGGGGAGGTCGCTCCTGCCGATCAAGCTCAACCCGATCGATCCGCTGCCGAACCGGTGGTATGGTTATGAATCGGCGCAAGCGATCGTGATTGATACGGGTGATAAAGACGTGATCGCGGCGCTTGGATCTGGGCGTGAAAAGCCGTTGATTGATTGGGTGAAAAACGGCGGTCATCTCGTCGTCGCGGTCGGGAGCAACTGGCGAGCGGTGAAGGACGGTCCGTTCGCTTCGATTCTTCCCGCGGTTCCCGAGGGGTCGATCCAACTGAACGATCTCGACGCGCTGGAAACGTACGCGGCTTCGAAGAAGCCGATTCAACCTCCGGGAGGTCCGCGGGTGACGGTGACGAAACTGGCGCTCGTTCCGGGGCGAGGCGGCAAGACGCTCGACGCCGATCCGACGACTCCGCTCGTGGTGCGCGGACCTTGCGGATTCGGTCGCGTCACGGTCGTCGCGGTCGACGTCAACCTGAAGCCGTTCTCGGCTTGGGAGGATCGCAATTTGTTCTGGCTTAAAACGATCGATCTCAAAGGATCGCCCGGCCAAACGTCCAATTACGCTTACACCGCGGCGATGGGAGGTCCGGCGCGGCGGATCTCGTATTCGAACGTCTCCGATCTTTCGACTTCGCTCCGCGGCGGTCTTGAATCGTTTCCCGCGGTTAAGCTCGTACCGTTCGCGTGGGTCGCGTTTTTCATCTTTCTTTACATTCTTTTAATCGGTCCGGGCGATTATCTGTTTTTGCGTAAAGTGGTGAAGCGCATGGAATTCACCTGGATCACGTTCCCGATCATAGTTTTAAGCGTGAGCGCGATCGCTTATATCGCGGCGTATTCGATCAAGGGGACCGATCTACGCGTGAACAAGATAGACGCCGTGGATATCGATCAGACGAGCGGGCTGATGCGCGGAACGAGCTGGTTCACGGTTTTCAGCCCGCGAAACGACGATTATTCGATCGGAATCGAGCCGTTATCGTTCCATCGCGATCCCAAGGCGGACGTTCCGGCTTCGAATTCGGATCCCGCGCCGAATCCCGCGGGGGTCGAAACGATCGTCACCTGGTTCGGCGTTCCCGAATCGGGATACGGAGGTATGAACAATCCCAACCGGTTGGGGCTTTCGTCGACGGGTTATTCGTACGAGCCCGTGGGGGAGGCCGAACGGATCGTCGGCGCGCGGGTGCCGATCTGGAGCACGCGGAGTTTTCAGGCGAGTTGGCGGGGTCGGGGCGAGACGATCATCGAATCGTCGATCGAGTCGGCGAGCGGGGAACGCGTATTGGGGACGATCAAGAATCTTTTACCTGTTCCTCTAAAAGACGTTCATCTCGCTTACGGCAAGCAAGTTTTTGAATTGGGGACGATCGCCCCGGGAAAAACCGCGGTCGTCGAAACCGCGAAGAATCGTTCGCTCGCGGGGTACGTGCAAGACGCGCTCGCGAATCGGAATATCAATAACGGGAACGGCGTCGAAAAATCGGCGCATCCCGCGGCCGACTCGGCTCGGCTGGTGCGTGCGATGATGTTTTATTCGACCGCGGGTTCCGAGGCGGCCGTCCTCGAGAATCATTTGTTCCGAGAGCTTGATTTATCGAGCCGGCTCGCTCTCGACGGCGCGATTCTTTTCGCCGAGATCGAACGGCCCGCGTCGGTCCTCTATTTGGGTAAAGGGAAACCGATCCCCAAGATCGATCAGGCGACCGTGCTCCGAGTCGTCTTGCCGATGAATCCCCCGGCGAACGATTCAAACTGAGATACAGATACGTAAATTAAAGATAACGATGAGTTTGATCGAATGATTTCTTCAAGCGAAAGCGAGAACGGTGTATGAGTACAACGGCGCCCGAGGCTCCCGTCGTCGCCGAATCCAGGCCGACCGACGGTCCGATGATCGAAACGCAAGATCTCACCAAGATGTACGGCGAGCTTTACGCGCTCAATCGCCTTAACCTGACGCTCCACAAAGGAGACGTTTACGGGTTCATCGGCCCCAACGGCGCGGGCAAAACGACGACGATGCGCATCCTCGCCACGCTTCTCAACCCGACGTGGGGCGAGGCTTACGTGTGCGGCCAATCGATCTACACCGGCGCCAAAGACATCCGTCGCGCAATCGGCTACATGCCCGACTTCTTCGGCGTTTATGACGATATGAAAGTGATCGAATATCTAGAATTCTTCGCCGCCGCGTATCGCATCAAGGGGCCGGCGAGGAAGAAAATTTGCGAAGAGGTGCTCGAACTTGTCGATTTAACATACAAGCGAGACGCGTTGGTGACGAGTCTTTCGCGCGGAATGACGCAACGGCTCGGGCTCGCTCGCGTGCTGTTGCACAATCCCCAGGTTTTGCTCCTCGACGAGCCGGCCTCGGGGCTCGACCCGCGCGCCCGGATCGAGATTCGAGGGCTTTTAAAAGAGCTGCGTGCGATGGGGAAGACGATTCTCGTTTCGAGCCATATCCTTCCAGAACTTGCCGATATCTGCAACAAGATCGGCATTATCGAACAGGGCGTTTTGCTTGTCAACGGAGCGGTCGTCGACGTGATGAAGCAGGTGCGCGCCGACATCGTCTTGAACATCGCCGTCGCCTCGCGGATGAACGAAGCCGCCGCGCTGCTCGAGGCGATCGCCGACGTCGCGTCGGTCGAGGATAAGAACGGCGTTTTGAACGTTCGACTCGGCGAAAACGTCGTTCAGTACACGTTCCTGGCGCGAACCCTCATCGAAAACGGGTTCGAGCTCACGCTTTTCAAAGAAGACGAAATCAATCTTGAAACCGCGTTTATGCATTTGACGAAGGGAATCACGAGCTGACGGTCCGATCGGCTCGTGATTCGCATTGAATCCATATCACGGCGTGCCGCCGCCGTAGGAGACGATCTTCGCCAGCGCCGCAGTCGGATTCACACGCGAGTAGCCGTTGAGCGATCCGTAAATCGTGAACGGAGCGTCGATATAGCGGCCGAAGTTCATCGAACTGCCGGGGGCGATGTTCACGTTTCCGTGCACGAGAGCCCCTTGACCTCCGGTATCGCTCCCTTTGGCGCCTTGGGAGACAAGCCCCAAATCGCGAGCGATGTACATCCCCGATCCGCCGCTGAAATCGAGATCCTGGCCGATATCCATCCAATTGAGATCGCGACCGACGTACAATCCCGATCCGCCGTCGAAGTTCGCGGTATGAACGACGTCGAGCGTGTTCAGAGTCCCGCCGATGTCGATCGATCCGCCGGGTAAAATCGAATCGAGTGCGATCCGATCGACCGTTCCGAATCCGTTGACGATGATCGGCCCCGAAAGATCCGCGGTGTGATAGCCGAGGATCTGATAGATGTTCCCGCTCTTAACGATAATTTCACCGATGTTGAGTGTTTGTGTTTGATTATCGACGCGATATGCGAAATCGTGCGCCGTTCCGACTCGAAGAGGAAACGGCTGGGGATCGATCGACAAGACCGATTGCTGCGTCGTCCCCGCGACGAGCAGGCCGACGCGTCCCCCCGACATCGGAAAGGCGTGAATTTGTCCGCCCGCGATCAACGGGTTCGCAGGATTGTAAACGCTGATGTTAAAGACCTCGCCGTTGCCGACCGCGACTCGCGCCCCTTGTCCGCCGAAGAACGACTGGATGCCGACCCGAGGGCCGAAGGGAACGTGAGTCGGCGGCCGATGAGCGAAGAATTCTCGCGGCGCGATATGCTCGGCCTGTCCGACGACGTGCCCCGCGAATCCCGACGGCAACATCCGCGTTTCCATCTCGCCTTCGACCTCGGGCCGAAACGCCCGCCGCTTTCGCCGTCGAATCCAACTCATCGCTCGACCTCCTCGATCGTTCACCGCTCGATCGATCCACGATCTCTTAGACGCTCGTCGATAAGCGATCATTCGCTCGTCGGCGTCGGATGATTTATCGGCGCGACTCGTCGTCGCCGCGCGGTCGAACCTCGGCGTCGATGCCGAAATCGTTCGTAACCGATCGTTTGGAGAGAGTAATCCGATCGTTCCGACGCCGACGATCGGGCGGTTTGTTCAACGCGTCGAGTGAATTTTCTCGTCAAGGCTTTCCCGATCGGGCACGGCACGGTATATTGGTGTTTTCGCGCATAACCAGGTTGATAAACGTTTCGAGTCGGGAGCATCGTGTCGATGTATGCGATTTTTGAGGATGGAAGCCATCAATTTCGGGTTCAAGAGGGGGATCGGGTGACGCTCGATCGCCGCGACGGCGCCGCGGGGGATCTCGTCGAGTTCGACAAGGTCTTTTTGATCGCGGGACGAGACGGCGAGCCGCTGATCGGCGCTCCGACGATCGAGGGGGCCAAGGTCACCGCGCGTATCGAACGGCAGTTTCGCGGCAAAAAAATTATCATTCAGAAGTTTCGAAGGCGCAAGAACGTGCGACGTCGCCGGGGACACAGGCAATATCACACCGCGGTCAAAATCGAAAGCGTAGTCGTCCCCGTTTGAACGGGATCGAGCTCGATCGTAAGCTTTTCGAGATCGGGCTCGATTATGATTTCAAAACAACCTCGCACGAGCATTTAATTGATTCGACATGCGACCGACGGATTTGTTTTTACTTCCGTCGGGTCGCTCGGATCACGCGCGGCCTTCCCGCGTGATCATGGATCGTGGGGGCGAGTTCGTATTCGCCGAAACGGTCGAAGAGCCTGCGCACGGGCTCATTTTGGCTCGAACCGATTTCGAGGATGAGCCGACCTCTCGGTTTCAATAACGGTCGCGCCGAGTCGATCAACGGCTCAATCACACGGAGGCCGTCGGGACCGCCGTCGAGCGCGATCAACGGCTCGAAATCGCGAACGCCCCGGTCGAGCGACTCAAGCTCACTCGTGGTGATATAAGGTGGATTGGAAATGATTGCGTCGAACGGTTCGTCGTTCGCGACGGGTTCGAGCAGGTTTCCTTGGCGAAACGTTACGCGATCGGCGAGCTTGAGCGCCTCGGCGTTGCGCGCGGCGATTAAGAGCGCTTCTC
This sequence comes from Planctomycetota bacterium, assembly GCA_021791715.1. Taxonomy (GTDB): domain Bacteria; phylum Planctomycetota; class Planctomycetia; order Isosphaerales; family Isosphaeraceae; genus JAKBCQ01. The sequence goes on from JAJYWB010000044.1 coordinate 37,307, forward strand.
GGCTGATATCGATCGCGGTGAATGCGACGTTCGGATGTCGGCTCGCGCAAGCGAGGGCGAGGCAGCCCGAGCCGGCGCCGACATCGACGGCGCGGGGATCGGCGACGTCTTTCATCAGTTCAAGAAATTCGAGAACGACGAATTCCGAATCGGCGCGAGGGATTAAAACCGCGGGAGTAACGGTAAAGGCGAGCGCGTAGAACTCTTTGCGGCCGACGAGATAAGCGACGGGAGCGCCTTCGGCCCTGCGGCGGACGAGGTCGCGGAACGCGCTCCGGTCGGTTTCGCCGATCGCTTCCTCGTAATGCGTGTAAAGCTTAACCCTGGGCCATTTGAGCGCGTGAGCGAGGAGAACTTCGGCGTCGAGCCTGGGGCTATCCGAGCCTTTTTTCTTGAGGAAATCCGACGTCCAACCGAGGAGGCGGCCGATCGTCCAACGATCGGGATCGGTGTTCACTTGGGGCGCGGCGGCTACGTCGCCGGGGGGCGTGGGGGATCGATCGATTGTCGAGCCCGCTTTGGCGGCCGATCCTGTGGAGTTATGGGGCATCGAGTCTCTCGCGCCGAACGGCTTGGGATTGCGTTACAGATCGCCGAGTTGCTCGCGTCGATCGTGATCGATCAGCGCCGAGGTCAACTCGTCGAGCTCTCCCAGCATGATGCGGTCCAGACAGTAAAGCGACAAGTTGATTCGGTGATCGGTCATGCGGTTTTGCGGAAAATTGTAGGTTCGGATCCGTTGCGAGCGATCCCCCGAGCCGATCAAAGAACGCCGTTGCGTATCGCGTTGTTCCCGGTTTTGCTCGCGGATTTGATCGTAAAGCCTGCCGCGAAGGATGCGCATCGCCTTCGTTTTATTTTTGTGTTGGCTCCGTTCGTCGCGGCAATTGATCACCAGTCCTGAAGGTAGATGCGTGATCCGCACGCCGCTTTCGGTTTTGTTTTGATGCTGGCCCCCGGGCCCTCCCGAACGCATCACGTCGATTTGCAGATCCTCGGGGCGAATTTGGATCTCGACCTCTTCGGGCTCGGGTAAAACGGCGACCGTGGCCGCCGATGTGTGGATGCGACCTTGGGTTTCGGTCGTGGGGACGCGCTGAACGCGATGTCCGCCGCTCTCAAACTGCAAGCGTCGAAACGCTCCCTCGCCCGAGATGCCGAACGACGCCTCGCGAAAGCCGCCGAGCTCGGTCGGCGCGATTTCAAGCGTTTCAAACTTCCAACCCGAGCGGTCGGCGTAGCGTTGGTACATATTGAAAAGATCACGTGCGAATAACGCGGCTTCGTCTCCGCCGGTTCCGGCTCGAATTTCGACGATCAGAGCGGCGTGATCGGCGCCTGCTTGACGATCGTAAAGGACGTCGCGAAGCGATTCTCCGATGCGAGTCTGTTCGGCTTTGAGCGCGGCGATCTCGGCCTCGGCGTATTCGCGCATCGAAGAGTCGGACTCGGCGGCGAGGAGCTGCTCGGCCTCGGCGATTTTACGGCCAAGATCAAGGTATTTGCCGTAGGGAATCGCGAGTTTGGCGAGCGATCCGCGCTCTTTGGCGAGCGCCGCGTACCGCGCGGGATCGACCGCGATCGACGGATCCTCGAGCGCGGTTTCGAGCTCGCCGAAGCGGCGGTAATCGGACTGAAGTCGCTCAAACACGGGATCACTTTATGTCGAGATCGGCTCAATCGAACAAGAAGAAAAAGCGCAAATCGAGCGCCGCGGCGGCGGTCGCGAACGCGGTGGAACGACGCCGCGGCGCGGATCGATTAAACCGCGGCGGGCTCTTTCTCTTTGGTTTTCTTGGTCTTGCCGTAAGTCCCCTGGAATTTGCGGTTGAATTTATCGACCCGACCCGCGGCGTCGACGAATTTCACCGACCCGGTGTAAAACGGGTGACACTTCGAGCAAACTTCCACGGCGATCTTGGGCTTGGTGGCGCGCGTGTTGAACGTGTTGCCGCAACCGCACGTCACGACGCATTCCACGTACTTGGGATGAATTCCGTCTTTCATGGTTTTATGTTCTTTCGTCGCACTGTTCCACGCCGGTGTGGCGATCGGCCGAGCGGCGTGGTAAACCAATTCGGTTGATTGATCGCGTTAGAGTTAGGGATTATAGCGAGCGGCTCGAAAAAGTCCAAGAGCGGCGATTCAAAGGAACACGAGTTTACAAGCATGGCGAACCCCAAAACGATTTTCATCACCGGAGCGACGGGACTCGTCGGCAGCCACGTCGTCGAGGAAGCGTTAGCCCGGGGGCATCAAGTCCGCGCGCTCGTTCGAGCCTCGAGCGATACCGCCTGGCTTGATCGCCAATGCGTCGAAAAGGTCGAAGGCGATCTCGCCGATATCGAGGCGCTCAAAAAGGGGGTCGAAGGCGTCGACTGGGTGATCAATTGCGCCGCGAAAGTGGGAGATTGGGGTAAGCTTGAGGATTTCCGCAAGCTCAACGTCGAGGCCTTCGGCAAGCTGCTCGAAGTCGCGTGCGAAGCCAAGGTGGAGCGATTCGTCCACGTGAGTTCGCTGGGAGTTTACGAGGGGCGCGATCATTTCGGTACCGACGAGACGACGCCCCCCGCTGCGAACGCTCTCGACGGTTATACGCGATCGAAGGTCGAGGCCGAGGCGCTCGCTCTCAAATTTCGCACCGAACGCGGACTTCCCGTCTCGATCGTACGCCCCGGTTTCATCTACGGCCCGCGCGATCGCACCGTACTACCCAAGTTGATCCACGCTCTCAGAATCGGCACGATGACCTATTTCGGATCGGGCGATCAGTCGCTCAATTGCGTTTATGTAAAAAACCTTGTGCAAGCGATTTTTCTCGCCGCCGAGGTTCCAGGGGCGATCGGCGAGGTATTCAACGTCACCGACGGCGGACGCGTGAGTAAGCGCGATTTCATCTCCGCAGTCGCCGAGGAGATCGGCGTCAAACCGCCGACGCGATCGATTCCACTTTGGCTCGCCTGGACGCTCGCGGTCGTCATGGAGCGGGTCGCGACGCTCCGCGGGTCGACCGTCCCTCCGCTCGTCAATAAGGCCAGATACAAGTTCCTGGGACTCAATCTGGATTACTCGATCGAAAAGGCGCGGCGAGTTTTGGGTTACGAACCCGCGGTTTCAACCCGCGACGCGATCCGAATCACCCTCGCCGAACTCAAATCGGCCGAGCGCGAGCCCGCCCGCGCCGGCACGGCGTGATCAGTGAAGGCGAAGGTCGAGGTTCGTTTATGATCAAAATGCTTTTGTATATCGTCGATTGACGCAAAATTGTATTAACAGTTCAATGCGTGATCAAGCCGCACGGCGAAATCGACGGTCGCCGAAGTTTTCTCTCAATATCAGGAGCAAGATCGATGTCGGACGAATTCAAGGGCTTCCGGATCGCGGTTCTGGTCGAGAAATTCTACGAGGATCTCGAGCTCTGGTATCCGGTTTACCGGTTGCGCGAGGCGGGTTGCTCGGTGCGGATCGTCGGCCCCAAGGCGGGCGAGGTTTACGCCTCGAAGCACGGGTATCCCGCCAGGGCCGAGGTTTCGGCCGGCGAGGTGAAGGCCGACGATTTCGACGCGATCATCATCCCTGGAGGTTATTCACCCGATCATATGCGCAGGCATAAGTCGATGGTCGACCTCGTCGTCGAAGCGGCTCGGCAAGGGAAAGTGCTCGCGTCGATTTGCCACGGCCCGTGGATGCTTTGCTCGGCGAAATGCTTGAAGGGGCGGCGAGTCACGGGGTTTTACGCGATTCGAGACGATCTTGAAAACGCCGGAGCGATCTACGAAGACTCCGCTTGCGTGCGCGATCGGAACATCGTTACAAGCCGAACCCCCGACGACCTTCCCGATTTCATGAAAGGAATCTTCGCGGCTCTCGCTGAAATGAAGAAGTAAGTATTTGTTTGTTGCAGGATTGATTCCGCTTGATCCGGTCGACGCGTAACGGTTACTCACGAATCGATCGATATCGAGCACGTTCGGGCTACGAATCGAGGGCGAACCGAAACGGCGCCGCGCGTGTCGAGCGAGCGTCGCTTGTCGATCGTGCGCGTTCTTGCTAATTTAACGGGCGCATGGTAAGTCGATCCAAACGAAAGAACGGAATGTCCCGTCCCGAATCAGGATCTTTTCACCACCAGGGGAGGCGACCATGCGTTTACGACACTTTGAGTACGTGCCGAAATGTTCCGTGGCGGGGTGCGATCATCCCGCGGCCTATAAAATCGCCGCGCCGTGGAGCGACGGCTCGGCACGTGAACTGAAAAATTACGGCGTCTGCTGTGTCGAACACCGCGATCATGAACTCGCGGCGGCTCGCAAGCGGCGCGAGGGTTTGCGTCTCGCCGAGGGTGAGACGGTCGGTCCCGTCGGTCTCTATAAGCTGACCCCGGGTTCGCTCGATTCTCAGCTCGCCAAGGTCGGCGAGGGAAAATCGTAACGGTTGTTTCAATACGAGAACCGATCGAATCGGAATTTACAGTATTTCGGTTCGAGACGCAGTGAAAAGGGCGATCGCGATATCGACACCGGCGCGGAGGAACGCGCCCTGACCGGGATGGAACCCGACCCGATGAAACCAACGAACCCGACGAACGAGCCGCGGCGGTTCGCCTTCCTCTCAAAGGGGCTTACGCGGTTCGTTCTTTGTGTCGCCTTGGCGCACATCTTTAACGGATCGGCTCGCGCCCACGTTCCCGCTCCGTTCGATCAATTCAATCTCCCCGACGCCTGGGAGGCTTCGTTCTGGTCGAATCCAGAAATCAAACCGCTGATCGCGCTCGAGCCCAAAAAGCTGGTCGATCTCGTCCCCAAACAAGCGGGGTTTCGTTTTTGTCGGTGCCCGAATTGCGACGCGGGAGAGCTCGACGACGCCTGGACCTGGGCGCCGAGTAAGCCCGAAGTGATCAAATGCTCGCGTTGTCAATCGACTTTTCCCAACGACTCGATCCCCGCGAAGGTTTCGGGCGCCGTGCCCGAAGACGCGATCGAAGTATTGCCGCATGTTTGGCATCATTATCCGTATCATGTCGTTGAACCCGAAAAACAATTATGCCCCGACGAGAGGATTTATCTCTCGGCGAAGCGGGACGACGCGGCGCGGACTTTTTTGAGCAAGGCGGCGCTCTACGCCGCGACGCGGTTTCACGAACAGCCCGTCGAAAGTAAAGACGCGAGCCTGGCGCGATTCGTCGCTTCGATTTTGATCGGATTCGCCAAAGCTTATCCCGCTTACGCGATGCATTTCGATCAGCCGGGGAAGCCCAAACTGGTGGAGCGAGCCGATCTTCCCGGTCCGTATCGTCCGCATTATCAGACCGCGAAGTGGGAGCATCTGGGATCGCTCGAGGTTCCATTAAACCTGGTGATCGCGTACGCGCTCGTTCGCGACGAAGCCGCGTTCGACGAGGCCGCCAGAGCCCTTGGAGTCGACGACGCCAGGCGGTTGATTGAACGCGATCTGTTTTTGGCCTCGGCGAATTTGCAGCGACGTCAGCCCGAATCGCTCGATGAACAGGATTTATACGCGTATCGCGGGCTCCTCGCGGTCGCGCGATTGCTCGGCAATCGATCACTTTTGAATGAAACCGAGGTGAAGATCGAGCGATTCACGCACCGCGGGTTTTATCACGATGGATTGTGGTATCGGACCGACGCCGCCTCTCAGGCTCGCGTGCTCAACCTGATCGACGGTTGGATCGGCCGGCTCCTGTTGGCCGAGGCTCGCGATCCGACCGAAGGCGCCGCTCCGATGCTCCATCTGGCTCGATCGGCGAGTTCAAGCCTGCTGTCGGATTCGAAATTCGCCGAAATTCAGCGAGCCGCATGGCCCGCGGCGACAATCCCAAGCCCTCCGCCCCGTCCCATGTTGCTTGGAGGAAGCGGGTTGGCGCGGATGACGGTCGGTCAAGCGGACGACTCGCTCGACGTCGAGTTGCGCGGATTCGGCGGAATCGCGTCCAATCGCCTGGCGCTTCGCGTCAAAGTCGGCGGAAATCCCGTGCTCACCGACCTCGACGACGATCCCCCTCGACAAGACGGCTGGAACCTCACCACCGCGAGCCATAACGCCGTCACGATCGACGGTCTAAATCAACGTGAAAGCATTACCCGATATCACGCCCCCGCCGCGGGCTCGGACATCGTCTTCCACGCCGCCGATCACGATTTTCAGGTCGCCTCGTTCGACGATAAGCACGCTTACGAACAATCCGCCGAGCGGTATCGACACACCGTGATCGTCTCCTCCGGCGCCAAAACACGCTACGCCGTAAGCGTGTTCGAGGTTAAAGGAGGACTTGAACACGACCAGATTTTTCATGGACCCGTGAATGAAAATAACGATACATGGAAATCACTTGTTTCAACTCGCCGCGTCGCCGAATCGCTCGCGCCTCCTCAGGTTCGATTCCTGCCGACTTCGATCGCCGACGACGGACGCTGGTTCGTGCAGGCGATGGGCTGGTTTTCACGGATCGAACGGGGCGAGCTGGACCGACCAGCGACGTTCCGACTCGAACGAAAGCACGGTCCCGGAGTCGTTTTGCATCTGCTCGAATCGGTTCCGATGTCGGTTTACACCGCGGTTTCGCCGGGAACGGTCGATCCGTCGTCGAAGCCCGTCGCGGATTCAACCCGACCAGGGCTGATTCTCCGCAGAAGGTCCCCCGACGGGTCTTCGTTACGGACGATCTTCACGACGTTGATCGAGCCGAAAGCGAGCGGGATCGAGCCGTTACGCCGTGTGGGGCTGGTTCCATCGGGGCCCGACGTCGTCGTGTTGTGGATCGATTCGATCGACGGACCCGAGTATCTCGTCGTGAATCTCACGCCTGGTAAGCCCGTTTCGGCTCGACTGATGAACGAACTCGATTGCTCGACCGACGGCGTCGCACTACGGCTCGGCCCTCATGTGATGAAGCTCGCGGGGGGAACATTCGCCCAAATGGGATCGATGCGCATGGAACAAATCGCTCCCTCGGGTTTGATCGTCGCCTCGACGCGCGAGCCGACCGAGAACGAGCACGGCTGGTTCGAAAGCGACCATTGGATCGAGCAACCCGATCGTTACAAAGGTCGGACGCTTTTGATCACCCACAGCGACGGTACGACAAAAGGCTGGACGATCACCCGCGTCGATAATCGACCCGAGGGAAGAGCACGTCTTTACGTCCATGAAGAGCCCGGATTCCTGATCGACGCCAAAACCGAGGAGGCCGTTTATTACCAGCTACCAAGAACGCGAATGCCGGGTCCGCATCGCTACCAAATCGCGCTGATCGGCGCGGCTTCGATCGCCGACGATATCAAACCCGTTCAGGCGCAATCGGGATTGAGAAGACGTTTCAGACGGTAAAACAAGCCGAAATTGCTCAAAAAATCCGATCGGTCGTGTTTGCACGCAAGAAATCGTTGTTCGACTTGTTTGGAAATAATCTTGACCCCTTCTTGACAAAACCGTCGATTCGTTTACGATGTCTATATTGATCCTCATTATCCTGAGTTAACCGACCAGCGGTTAACTTCTGAAATCCGGCCTCTTCTCTGTTCCGGCCCCGTCGATTCGTGGCGACACGAGTCGGCGGGGTTTTATATTGAGCGATACCTCCTCGCCGTTTGCGAAGGCTTTTTTCAGGCTTTTCTTAAGCGGCGGGCGATCCCGATAATCGAATCCAAATGATTGTTTGGGGACTCTCCGATCTGCACCTTTCACTCGCCAGGCCCGACGGTCTCGAGGCGAAATTTCCCCGCAGACGCGACCAAACCGAGAAGATCGAAGCCAATTGGCGGGCGTGCGTCGATCGCGACGACATTGTGCTCATACCCGGCGATTTCTCCATGGCGCGCGATCACCGCGATCTTCAGGCCGATCTGGCTTGGCTCGACCGCCTGCCCGGAACGAAGGTACTTTCCGCGGGAAATCACGACCGTTGGTGGAACGGCGTCGCACGTATCCGTAAGCTCCTCAGACGCTCCCAGAGAGCCGTCGGCGGCGATGCGATCGAACTCCCCGGAGTGATCGTTTGCGGAACCCTGGGGGCGCCTTATGTCGCCGAAGACGAATCGCACACGGTCGCGGGGCGCGACTCCCGATCGAAAGTCTCGCTCCCTCAAGAAATCACCGCGCTCGAGAAAGCGCTCGCACACGCCAAAGAGCTGTGCAATGATGATCGTCCGATCATCGCGATGTGGCATTACTCGCCGTTCGATCGGTTTGGCCGCCCAGGACCCTGCGCCCGGCTCGTCGAGGCCGCGGGCGCCTCGGCTTGCGTCTTCGGGCACGCTCACGCGGTCAATCAGTGGGCTTCGATTCCCCAGGGATTGATTCGAGGCGTCTTATACCGCTGCGTCGCCGCCGACGCCGTCGGCTTTCACCCGCTTCGAATACTCGAAATCGCATGAATACTTGTTAAAACAAAGTGTTGCGGTTCGCCCCGAACGCTCCGCGAGCGGGGTTGGAACGCTCGGCCGATCTCAAGCCGTCGCGGCGGTTTGGGTTCGCCGATTTCGGCTGGTCGAAGCCGATCGCCCCGGTTACACTCCCCGCGAATTTCCAGGACGGGACGATTCGCGACCGGAGGTGGACGATGCGCACGCTCGCGCTCGTTGAAGGATATGATCACGTCTGTTGCCGTTATCGCATCCGCGCGTTCGAACCCGCGATTCGCGCCTCGGGGGGTTCGCTTGTCATCGAGCCCCTGGACAAAAACGTCTGGAAACGCATTGCGCAATTCCACGCGGCCGCGAATTTCGATCAGGTGATCCTGCAGCGAAAATTACTCGATCGGTTTCAGTTCGGATTGCTTCGCAACCGTGCACGGCGGCTGATCTTCGATTTTGACGACGCCGTCTTATATCGCGATTCTTACGACCCGCGCGGTTTTCACAACGAAAGACGCTCCGACCGCTTTCGACGCACCGTCTCACAGGCCGACGTCGTCCTCGCGGGCAACGATTTCCTCGCCTCCCTCGCGATCGATCACGGCGCCGATCCGTCACATACAAAATACATGCCTACTTGCATTAATATAGGCGGCTACGATCCCAAGATCGTCGACGATCGGCCCGATCGACCGATCGAACTCGTTTGGGTGGGGTCTTCGAGTACGCTTCAGGGAATCGAGCGTGCCGCCGAGATTTGGAATCGATTGGGTCGAGAAATCCCGCGGTTACGATTGCGCGTGATCGCCGATCGGTTTCCCCGGTTCGATTCGCTCGAAGTGCTCAAAATTCGATGGACCGAGGCGACCGAACAAGTCGAGATAAGAGCCGGGGATATCGGCGTGAGCTTGATCCCCGACGACCTTTGGAGCCGCGGCAAATGCGGGCTCAAGCTCTTGCAATACATGGCCTCGGGGCTTCCCGCGGTCGCCAACCCCGTGGGAGTGCATCGCGAGATGATCGCGCACGGTGAAACGGGCTTTTTCGCGTCGACCCCCGACGAATGGGTCGATGTGATTCGCGTTTTGACGAACGACCACGAGCTGCGGAAAAAAATCGGCGAACGCGCTCGCGATTTCGTCGCGCGGAGCTACTCGGTCGAAAGCCGAGGCGCCGATTTCGTCGCCGCGATCACGCGAAAAAACGCGACCGATCGAATCGACTCCCGCGGCGCGGCTCGCTCGAGCCGATCAATCCGTTCGCGAGAAAATCCCGATCGCTCGATCGCCTCGAATACGAGTCGATAAGTTATTAGACGGTGAATATTAGATATTCGATAATAAGGTATATATTGTATGTTGTCGGCGACGATCGGCGAATCCGAGGATCGATTGTTCCGCGAGCCGACTTGGTCTTGGCGCCGCGTCGGCGACGTTTGGTGGTGGATCCGTCGCGAATGGACGGGAGCGATTCTGGGAGAAGCCGGGCCGAAACTCGACGAATGGCGGCGCGAGGGGCGTTTGACGACCGTCAAATCGGGATTGTTCCGGATGGTGTATCGCGCCGATCTCGACGAAGGTTCGATTTACATCAAGCATTATCTGGTGCCGGGGCCGCGGGCCAAGCTTCGGCAATGGGTGCGCCGCGGCAAGGGAAGAAACGAAAGCAAACGAGCCCGCGCGCTCGCCCGCGTGGGAGTTCCGACGTTCGAGCCGATCGCGCTCGGCGAACAACGACGCAAAGGCGTTCTTTTCGAAAATTATTTGATCACGCGAGCGATTGAGAATTCGATTCCGCTCGATCGGTTCGTCGAAACGGAAGTCGCGCACGCGCCTCCCGCCGAGGCGACGAGGGTTCGCAGGGCTCTGGCTCGCGCTCTGGGACGAATGACCGCGAAGCTCCACGACGCCGGATTTTTGCACCGCGATTTCCATCCCGGCAACGTCCTGGTGCAAACCGGCGCCGACGGCGAACCGGTCCTCTCGCTCGTCGATCTCGACGCGCTCCGGTTGCGAAAAAAGCTCACGCGTTCCGACGTGATCGAAAATCTCTCGCTCCTCAACCATTATTTCTGGATCCGCGGCGAACGAACCGATCGTCATCGCTTTATGTTAGCTTATCTAGACGCTCGGAAATCGGCGATCGCCGATCATAAGGATCTCGCGCGCTCGGTCGAGCGATCGACACGCGCCTGGGCCGAGCGGCTCTGGAACCGCTGGGGCGAACGGTGCAAAAAGACGAGCCGGTATTTCGTCTCGAAACGAATCGGCCGCGTTCGAGCCCTCGCGGCGCGCGATCTTGACGCGCATTCGCTTGAAGAGATGATGAACGAACCCGATCGACCGTTTCGCGATCCGGACGCGGTCGTCTTGAAAGATTCGCGTACGACGACCGTCGCCGAGGCGACCGTGATCGTATGCGGCGAACCCGTGCGGGTGGTTTACAAGCGTTTCAATCGTCGAGACCTGTTCGAGCCCGTTTTCAACGTCTTTCGTCCCGATCGCGGGATGAGAGCGTGGCGAGCCGGCCAACATCTTGCCAGCAGAGGCGTGCCGACGCCTCGCAATCTCGCGTATCTCGCCAAAACCGGACCGCTCGGCGTTCCTCGCGAAACGTATGTCATTACGGTTAAGCTCGAATCGGCCCGCACGCTCACCGATTATCGTCTCGGCGAATTCGGTTCGCTTTCGTCCGATCGTCGCCGCTCGGCGATCCGCAACGTGACGATCGAACTCGCTCGATTAATCAGATCGATGCATGAAAGATCGTTATCTCATCGTGATCTCAAGGGGGCGAACATTTTAATAGAGGGTGATCCCGCCGACGGATCGGCGATCAAGTTGAGCTTGATCGATCTTTCGGGGGTTCAAAAGTCGCATCCTTTGCCTCTTGATCGTCGGCTGCAAAACCTGACGAGGCTTCATTTAAGTTTGGCGGAGGTTCCCGGGCGCTCGCGGACCGATTCGTTGCGTTTTCTCCGCGAATATCTGCCGTGGTCGTCGACTCCGCGCGCGGAATGGAAGGAGATATGGCGAGCGATCGACTCCCGCGCCGGCCGCAAGGTCGAGCGAAACCGACGTTCGGGCCGACCGCTATCGTGAGGATTTTCGAGCCGAGAGATTTTCGTCAATCATATGGCGTATCATTCGAAATTTCCGGGCGAGTCTTCGATCGCGAGGGTGAACCGCTGAGAGAGATGTTTTAATTCCAATGATGCTCGACACGCGGATAATCGCCATGGAATGATGTTTGTTAAAATGGCATTGAGGAGAGGGTATCCCGAGCGGCTGTCGAAAGCCGATCGAATCTATTATAACGATTTCGACTCAAATTCACCAATAAAACCACTCTATGTTAAATATCTAGATATCGGTTTTTTCTGATTGGGAGGGCGAACCTCCCGGCGAGCCTTTTTTGATAATCCCTATTGAATATGAGGTTTTGATCGCATGATGAATAAATCATATCAA
>JAJYWB010000129.1 GCA_021791715.1 Planctomycetota bacterium
CAAGCACGAGAAGGATGACGACGAAGACGAAGACGAGGAGCACGAGCACGGCCACGGCGTGAAGGCCAAGGGCGAGCACAAGGAACGTCACGAAGGCAAGCACGAGAAGGATGAGGACGAAGACGAGGAGCACGAGCACGGCCACGGCGTGAAGGCGAAGGGTGAGCACAAGGAACGTCACGAAGGCAAGCACGAAAAGGATGAGGACGAAGACGAGGAGCACGAGCACGGCCACGGCGTGAAGGCCAAGGGCGAGCACAAGGAACGTCACGAAGGCAAACACGAAAAGGATGACGACGAAGATGAAGATGAGGAACATGAACATGGCGTGAAGGCCAAGGGCGAGCGAGGCGATCGTCACGACGGCGATAACGAAAAGCATGAACATGGATTTCGTGAAAGGAGCCGTGAAGGCGGGAGGTTCAACGGGAGGGACCGACGTGACGACGAACGAGGACCGAGGGGGAGGAGATGGGAGCGGCGTCGTGATCGCGACGACGATTAACATGTGATAAGCGATCGTCGGTCTCGAAGCGTCGTTCAAAGCCGCGAGGCCGACGAATCGTGTAATTAGTATATTAACAAGCGAGCTGATCTGATGGGAATTCGCGTGTTGTTAATTGAGGACGAGGAGAAGATCGCCGATTTCATCGCTCGCGGTTTGCGCGAGGAGGGTTACATCGTCGAACATCGATCCGACGGCGAATCGGCGCTCGACGCGTTGCGATCGGGTGAATGGGACGTCGTTCTGCTCGATTGGTGGATTCCAGAGCCCGACGGACTCGCGGTTCTGCGGAGTTATCGAGCCACGGGGGGAGACGCTCCCGTCTTGTTCTTGACGGCGCGCGACGCCGTTTCGGATCGCGTTCGCGGGCTCGATTCGGGCGCCGACGATTATCTCGGCAAGCCGTTCTCGTTCGACGAATTACTCGCGAGGATTCGCGCTCTCGTCCGTCGCGTCGAGCGATCGGGGTCGACCGTCGTCGCGCACTCGGGTGTCCGCGTCGATCTCGCCACGCAACGCGCCGAACGCGCCGGCAAACCGCTCGATCTCACATCCAAAGAACACGCTTTATTGCTCTTCTTTCTCCGTCATCCCGGGCAAGTGCTCACCCGAACTCGCATTTATGATCATGTTTGGAATGAATCGTACGACGGATTGTCGAATACGTTGGAAGTTCATATTATGGAGTTGCGTCGCAAGCTCGAGGCGCACGGGCATAGGCTGATTCATACGGCTCGGGGTCGCGGTTACGTGTTCGGCGAATCGGCCGATCTCGCCAAAGAGGTGTAAGCGGGATCGGTCGACGCCTGGAAGCGACGCGGTTGCAAAGAGAAAAGGGTCTCAAGGAATGAGTCTTTCGGGGCGATTATCGGCGTTTTTCTTGACCGCGCTCGCCGCCGTTTTGGCGGGGTTTTCGTGTTCGCTGATTGGATTGGCCTGGATTTCGGGGGTTCGTCGGCTCGACGACCGGCTTGCGGCTTCGCTCGAAACGCTCGCGGCGGCGGCCGAGGTGAAGCGTCACGCGGTTGAATGGGATCCGCGCGAACGGCGGATTTTGCTCGGATCGAGCGATTCGCTCGACGAACCGCGGTGGATCGCCGCCGATCGATCGGGTCGAATCATCGAGCGGTCTCCCAATCAGCACGGGAAAGGGCTTGATTCGCTCTGGGCGGTCGAGCTCGATGATCGCGTGCGGCCGCGCCGCGTTCACGACTTAAAAGGTCGCGGCTGGCGGCGTTTAAGCCGGCGGATCGCACCGCAAGTTCGGCGTGAGCGACGACGCGAGGAAGAACATGAACACGAACATGAACACGAACATGACGAGAAGTTTTTCTCGGAATTGATCCTCTCGGCCGCGGTTCCGATCTGGCCGCTCGACGCGAGCCTGCGCGAGTTGGGCCGGTTGTTGGGGGGCTTGTCGATCGCGATCTGGGTCGCCGCGGCGCTTTTGGGGCGCAAGTTGGGCCGGCGTGCGCTCGCTCCGTTATCGCGGATGGCCGAACGCGCCCGCGCGATGCGCGCCGACGATCTGGACGAGCGACTCCCCTGCCCCGCTTCCAAAGACGAGCTCGAGGATCTGGGTCGAGCGTTCAACGGGCTTCTTTCTCGGCTTCAGGAGGCGTTCGAGCGGCAGCGCAGGTTCACGGGAGACGCCTCGCACCAGCTTCGCACGCCGCTCACGGCGCTTTTGGGTCAAATCGAAGTCGCCGAGCGGCGTGAACGCTCTCCCGAGGAATATCAACGCGTTCTCAAGCTTGTACACGCCGAGGCTTCGCGGCTGCGACAAATCGTCGAGGCTCTGCTGTTTCTGGCCCGCGCCGACGCCGAGGCGCGGCTTCCCGGGCTCGATCCCGTCGACCTCGCGGAACGCCTTGAAGCCGCGATCGAGCGCTGGTCGAATCACCCCCGAGCCGCCGATCTTTCGCTGGAATTTTCGATCAAAGATCGCGTCGTCGTCGAGGCGCATCCGCCGCTTTTTGATCAATTGCTTGATAACTTAATTGAAAATGCATTCAAATACACAAACGTCGGTGATCGCGTTCGGTTGATTCTCGATCGCGACGACCGGAGCGCGATCGTCAAGCTCGTCGATTCGGGGCCCGGCGTTTCCGAGTTCGATCTGGCGCACGTGTTCGAGCCGTTTTATCGATCGAGATCGGGGTCGGTCGCGGTTAAAAGCGGCGTCGGGCTGGGGTTGGCGGTCGCGAAGCGGATCGCGGTCGCTCACGGAGGGTCGATCGAGGCCCGAGCGACGCCGGTTCGGGGCGCGACGTTCGAGGTTCGGCTGCCGCTCCCGGGCGATCTCGACGAAGCCGATCCCGTCTCGGCCGATCGGCTCGCCGTCGCGACCTCGGATGAAAATTAATTAATATCAATATGTAAAAAGTATGATTGATGATCTCGCGGAGCGTTCCCCGCGAGCTTCTTGGATCGTTTCCGCGATCGACGTTCGACTCGGACGAACGATCCTCGGTACAATACCGGCTTTGACGGCGAAGTGAAATTGAATCCCGTACCGCATGAACGGAAGAGTTTTTCATGATCGAGCCCGAACCGGTGCGACCGATTCAGCGACTCCGCAGGCTTCGCAGACTTCCAGGGCTCCGCGATCTCGTCCGCGAGCACGAGCCGAACGTTCGCGATCTTGTTTATCCGATCTTCGTCCATCACGGAACGAACCTGAAACGCGAGATCGCGTCGATGCCGGGACAGTTTCAATACTCGCTCGACCGCCTCGACGAGCCGATCGCCGCGTCGGTCGAAGCGGGAATTCCAGCGGTCCTGCTCTTCGGAATCCCCGAACATAAAGATTCCGAGGGACGATCGGCGTGCGACGATCAGGGGATCGTTCAGAGCGCCGTCCGAAAGATCAAACGCCTTACGAATGACCTTGTCGTGATTACTGACGTATGTTTTTGTGAATACACCGATCACGGACATTGCGGGCCGTTGCGGTCGATCGGCGGGTCGAGCGAAGTCGACAACGACGCGACTTTAAGGCTTCTCGCCGAACAGGCCGCGAGCCACGCTCGCGCCGGCGCCGACGTCGTCGCTCCGTCGGGGATGATCGACGGAATGGTCGCCGCGATCCGCCGCGGCCTCGACGACGCAAAATTTGATCATATACCGATTTTATCTTACGCGGCGAAATTCGCGAGCGCGTTTTACGGCCCGTTTCGCGACGCGGCGGGGAGCGCGCCCGCGTTCGGCGATCGCCGCGGCTATCAGATGGACCCCGCGGGGGGCGACGAGGCCGAGCGCGAGGTCGAAATCGATATCTCCGAAGGCGCCGATATGATTATGGTTAAGCCGGCGCTCGCGTATCTCGACGTCGTCCGCCGCGTCAAGGATCGGTTTCGCGTCCCCGTCGCGGTTTACAACGTGTCGGGAGAATACGCGATGATCAAGGCCGCAGCGAAAAACGGCTGGATCGACGAGGATCGAATCGTTCTCGAAACGCTGACGTGCTTCAAACGCGCCGGCGCCGATTTCATCATCACGTATCACGCGCTCGACGCGGCGCGGCTTTTACGATAAAAACCGCGAGCCCCGGAACGATTTCGATCGCGCCCGCGATCACAAGAAAACACGCTTGATTATATCTTATCATTGAAAACCCGCATGAGAGATTTTGAATGAGTTCTCCGACCCCCGCCCGATCGAAACCCGAATATTCGCTTCCCAAAAGCAAAGCCGCGTTCGAACGCGCGTGCCGGACGATTCCGGGAGGAGTCAACAGCCCGGCGCGTGCGTTCGGAGCGGTCGGCGGCGAGCCACCGTTCATCGCCCGCGCCGCGGGGCCGTTTCTTTACGATATCGACGATCATAAGTATATTGATTATATCGGATCGTGGGGGCCGATGATTTTGGGGCACGGCCACCCCGCGGTCGAACGCGCTTTGCTGAATGCGATCCCCCTGGGGACGAGTTACGGAGCGCCGACCGAGCGCGAGGCCGAGATCGCCAAGGCCGTCGCGCACGCGGTTCCGTCGATCGAAATGGCGCGTTGGGTTTCATCGGGAACCGAGGCCGCGATGTCTGCGGTCAGGGTCGCTCGCGGAGTGACCGGGCGATCCAAGATCGTCAAAATGGCGGGCTGTTATCACGGCCACGTCGACGCGCTGTTGGTTCAGGCGGGATCGTCGGCGACGACGCTCGGCACGCCCAATAGCCCCGGCGTAACCGCCGGCGCGACCGCCGACACGCTCCTTTGTCCGTTCAACGATTCCGAAGCCGTATCGCGGCTTTTTGAGGCCAATCCGGGAGCGATCGCCGCGGTTCTCGTCGAGCCCGTCGCGGGCAATATGGGGCTTGTTCCGCCTCGGCCAGGCTATCTTCAATCGCTCCGCGATATCACTCAGAAAGAAGGCGCTTTACTTGTTTTTGATGAAGTGATGACGGGATTTCGTTTATCTTATGGAGGCGCGCAAAGCCTTTACGGAGTCGTTCCCGATCTGACGGTTTTGGGCAAGATCATCGGCGGAGGGCTTCCCGCCGCGGCTTACGGCGGCTCCCAAAGCGTGATGCAAGCCGTTTCTCCCGCGGGACCGATCTTCCAGGCGGGGACGTTATCGGGCAATCCCCTCGCGGTCGCCGCGGGGCTCGCCACTCTCAAAATCCTCCGCGAAGAACCCCCGTACGAACGACTCGAAAGCCTGACCGAGCGGCTCGAACACGGGCTAATCAAAGCCGCGGTCGACGCCCGCGTCCCGCATGTCGTGCAGCGGGTCGGCAGCATGATCACCCTCTTTTTTCACGAAGGTCCCGTCTGGAATTACGCCGACGCCAAGGCGTGCGATACGCGTCGATTCGCCCGCTTCTTCTGGGAGCTGCTGGCGCGCGGCGTGTACTGGCCTTGCAGCCAATTCGAGGCGGCGTTCGTCTCGTCGGCGCACGACGAAGATCTGATCGATCAAACGATCGCCGTCGCGGCCGAGGCGATTCGATTCGCCGCCGAATAAAGCCGATTCCGCTCGTCCGCGAATCAACAGAATATCACGATTTATACATAAAAAATGGGTAATGATCAGATTGATTGATAATATTCTTATATAAAGCGGCTCGGATTTTCGAGACGTCGGCTTGCGGTCGGCGCGGCTCGAAAGTAGAGTTCGTTACGGCCGGAATTATGGAGATCACGAGACGGGAAGGATCGAGCGTCATGCCGGTTCGGTTTTCGGTTTTGGCGAGCGGATCGCGGGGTAACTCTTCGTTGATCGCTCCCGACGGTTTTCCGGGGGTTTTGATCGATATCGGCCTGGGTCCCAAAACTCTCGCCGATCGATTAACCGCCGTGGGAACGCCGTTCGGCCGAATCGCGTGCGTTCTGCTTACGCATACGCATGCCGATCATGTTGATAAGTTAACGTTACGTAAGCTCGCGAGCCGCGGGATCACGCTTCATTGTCATGAAGGCCACATCGCCGCGCTCCAGGCGCGCGAAGGGTTCGACAAGCTCGAGCGAAAATCGCTGATCAAGCCGTATCTCGATCGTCCGTTTTTGGCGAAAAGCGGGGCTCGGGTCGAGCCGATCGAGCTTCGCCACGACGGCGGACCGACCTACGGTTTTCGGATCGAAACGCGTTCCGGGCGTTATGAACGGAGCGTCGCGATCGGGTATGTCGCCGATACGGGCACATGGCGACCCGAGATCGCCGACGCGCTGGCGAACGTCGACGCGGTCGGTCTCGAATTCAATCACGACGTCGAGTTGCAAAAGCGATCGGGCCGCCCCGCGGTGTTGATCGCGCGGAACCTCGGCGATAAGGGGCATCTGTCGAACGATCAGGGCGCCGAGTTGCTCGCCGCGATCCTTGAACGATCGGTTCGCGGCACGGTGCGGAACGCGGTTTTGCTGCACTTAAGTTCCGATTGCAACGACCCCAAGCTGGCGATTCAGGCCGCCAGGCGCGTCGTTCGAGAGGCGCGTCGGCGAGTGGCGATTCACGCCGCGTCGCAAGATCCGATCAACCCCGAGATCTTGGTGTACGCCGGGCCTCGACCCGTTTCGACGGCTCGATCCTCCTCGGGTCGTCGACCCGCTCGACCGCGCCGATCGGACGGAGAATCGACCTTGTCGTTACCTTTCGATTCGATCTCGGCGTGATGGAATCAAACGCCTACCGAGGCTGAGCCGCAATCATACCAACCCGACGCGCGAGCGAGGGGCTTATAATAATATCATGAATATATTTCATTAATCATTTGATCGGACCCTCGTTTGCGTCTCGGGTTAGTATAATCTTTAATTCCGTTCGCTCAAAAGATGCGCGCACGGCGCGCACAATGCAAAGATGAAGACTCTATCGAGGCCGGGATTCTTAAGTAAGGGTGAACCTCCGTGTGAGCCCAATTGATATTTTAATTTCTAAAAAGCGTCGGCTCGGTCGGCGCGCACCCCTCAGGGATAACTCCTTCCAGGGTCGGAAATCTTAAGTGAGGGTGAACCTCCGTGTGAGCCCAATTTATATAATATCATAAAAACCGCCGGCTCGGTCGGCGCGTACCCCTCAGGGATAACTCGTTCCAGGGCCGGTAATCTTAAGGGAGGGCGAACCTCCGTGTGAGCCCAATTTTTTAATATCATAAAAACCGCCGGCTCGATCTGCGCGTCCCGCTCCCGGATTACGCATTCCAGGGCCGGTAATCTTAAGGGAGGGCGAACCTCCGTGTGAGCCCAGTTTAATTATATTATAATGCCTAATATTAACAGGCTCGGTCGGCGCGTCGAAATCGAGGAAAAAGCCGTCCTTAGTCGGTAATCTTAAGGGAGGGCGAACCTCCGTGTGAGCCCAATTTATATAATATCATAAAAACCGCCGGCTCGGTCGGCGCGTCGCACACTTGAAATGCGCGCGCCGATGTGAATCGTAACACGACGATTCGCCGATCCGGCCGACTTCT
Organism: Planctomycetota bacterium; assembly: GCA_021791715.1. GTDB lineage: Bacteria > Planctomycetota > Planctomycetia > Isosphaerales > Isosphaeraceae > JAKBCQ01. Next base: position 7,409 of record JAJYWB010000129.1, read on the forward strand.
CAACCGTGAAGCTTGGACGCGATCCCCGCGACGTGGCGCCCCTGGAAGCGAGCGATCGCAAGCTCGTTCGCCGACGGCGATCGTTCGCCGCGCCCTCCCGCGATCGTCGTCGCTCCGTAAGGCGTTCCTCCCGAAACTTCGTCGAGCTTGAGCAGCTCCGCCGCGGTATACGGAACCCCCACGACCACCATCCCTTGATGATAAAAGAACGTGTGCATGCTGGTTAACGTCGTCTCCTGTCCCCCGTGTTGGCTCGCGGTCGAAGTGAACGCGCTACCCACCTTGCCTACAAGAGCGTTTTTCACCCAGAGCCCTCCCGTCGCGTCGAGAAACGCCCGCATCGAAGCCGTCGCTCCGCCGAACCGTGTGGGCGAGCCGAGAATCACCGCGTCCGAATCGGCGAGCGCGTGCGGATCGGCGATCGGGATATGCGCGAACGCTTTGCCCGCGTCGACCGCTCCCATCTTCTCCAAAACCTCGACGGGAAGCGTCTCGGCCACCCGTTCGAGAAAAACCTCGGTTCCGGGAACCTCGCGGGCCCCCGCCGCGACGGCCTCGGCCAATTGATAAACGTGCGTGTACAGGCTGTGAAAGACGATCCGAATACGAACCGACATGTTCTTCTCCTTGATAAAAAGACAATCGAAAGTCTGAAAGATATTGAATTCGAGAATCCTATCGTGTCGCGTGCGAAGCCGCGGACGCCTCTCGAATCGTTCGCCGGACTCTTTTTCGCTCCTCGGCTCGCTCCCTCGGCGTCGGCCTTTCCGATCCGACCGAATCGCGGCGCCCGTTCGGCGCGAGCCGAGCGACGAAATTGTTGTCGATAACCGCGATATGAACAAACGCCATTCCGATTATGATCGAAATCCATCATACCCCCCCCGCCGACGAGGCGAGGGAACGCCGTTCGGGTGTCGATTTTACGATCAAGTCCGATATCGCGATTCTCCCTGGTAAAAGTCCCGATCGCCGACTCGACCCTCATCGCGACGACCGATCGAACTTCCCTCCTTTCTAAGTTGAGATAAGGACGGTTAACATTTAAACGATCCGATCAAAAAAAAACGTGATCACTCACTTGGATTTTTGGCATGCGTCTTCGAGCCGATTGACGAGCGTGTTCAAGGTTTTCAGTTCGGCTTCGTTGAGCGTGCCGAAGATCTTTTGGTTGAGTCCGACGATATCGGGGAACGCCTTGGCGACGATTTCTCGCCCCTTTTCGGTGAGATAGAGCCGATGGACGCGACGATCGTCGGGGTCGGGTCGACGTTCGACCCATCCCGCTGCGCTTACGCGATCGACGAGCCCGACGACGTTCCCCTTGGTGACGAGGAGTCGTTGCGCGAGTTCTTGCTGGTGGATTCCATCGCCGTGCCAAAGGGTCGCGAGGACGTCGAATTGCGACCTGGTGAGGCCGTGTTTCGCGAGCGTCTCGGAGGTACGTCTTTCGAACCGGTTCTGGAATCGCAGCCACGCGACGACGAGCTGAACCAAAGGCCCGCGCGGATCGTCGTTGATAACCCGCAGTTCCAAGCTTTTGGAATCGGTCGTATCGCCCATATGGTTTAGAGCTAAACTATCTTCGTGTTGGGGTCAAGAGAGATTTGACGGTTCTGTTGAATGAGAACAACAATCCCGACGCGCGAGCGAGTGCGTTCGGTCTATGTGATTGAATGCACCGAATATCCGATTAATGAACCGCTCGACAGAAACATATTTCCGTTCTAAGCTTATCACGAATGAGACTATCTTTATGAACGCCCAATTTCGCTCGGATCTTGAGGGGTTCGTCGAGGAGAAAGTTCGAATCGAATGATTCTCTTCGAGGAACGAGGCGATCACTGAAGCCGTCCGGTGACTTCGCAGGCACGAAGAAACCGAGGAAGCGGAAGTCCTCGAAGGCGTCGGTCGCGGCTTGGAGGACGTTCGAGAAGGCGGTACCGAACCTTCGGTCCAAGCCTTCGAGGATATTCAAAGAGATCTGATTCAGCATATCGGCTCATGATCTACCAAATCGAGCTTTCCACGAAGGCCAAGCATGAAATGATAAAGGCAGGCGGTTTTGATAAACAGGAATGTGTCGATCAAAGCCGCGGAAACTTGGCTCAAGGCTCTATATAAGGCGATCGATACGCTTAAAACCAATCCCCACCGGCTTCCGAAAGCCTGAGAGAGCGATCGATTTCCGACGACCTTGCATGAGCTACTATATGAGAAGCATGGAAATCGGTATCATAAGCACAGGTTCCTTTATACCATCCATTAGGACGTCATCTATATTCTCAATGTTCGTCATACGGCCCGTGAAGAAATCATATAGCAATAATTTCATAGTAAATTTTTTCATTCAATTGGCGATCCATCATGAATATCGTCAAAATCCTTGTTCGAAGGGCTATGCGGGGCTCAATCCTCGCTCGTCGTGTTATAATCGCTCCACTCCCCACAAAAACTAGACGCCCCTGGCCAAGAACCGCCGAGGATCTTCGATGAAGTTGAACTTGACCGCGGGATTGCTCGTCGTACTCGCGCTCGCGCAGGTCGAAGCCCACGCCGCCGACGAACCAAAACGACCCAACCTCGTCCTCATCATCGCCGACGATATGGCCTGGAACGATTGCGGCGCCTACGGCAATCCCAAGATCCGAACCCCCAATATCGATAAGCTCGCCCGCGAAGGCATGCGCTTCGATCGCGCCTTCGTGACGTGCAGCTCGTGCAGCCCAAGCCGCTCCAGTATGATCACAGGTCGATATCCCCATAACACAAACGCCCAGGAATTGCACTCGCCGCTGCCGGCCGAACAGATCACGTTCGTCGAAAAACTGAAGGAATCGGGCTATTGGACCGCCGCCGCGGGCAAATGGCATCTCGGAAACGCCGTCAAAAATCGGTTCAACGTCGTTCGCGACGCGAATACCGCGGGATTTCAACTACCGACGGATAAGAACGCCAAAACTCGTATGACCGCCGAAGGATCGAGCGCCGTCCAGAGCGGCTGCGATCAGTGGATCCCGGTCCTTCGCGATCGTCCCAAAGACAAACCCTTCTTCCTTTGGCTCGCGTCGTTCGACCCGCACCGCGATTACCAACCCGGCGCCATCCCCGATCCGCACAAGCCCGAGGATGTCGTCATCCCGCCGTTCCTTCCCGATCTCCCCGAAGTTCGCCGGGATCTCGCGCTCTATTACGACGAAATCGCCAGGCTCGATCACCACATCGGCGAGGTGATCGACGAACTCGATCGCCAAGGCGTTTCCGCAAACACATATGTTTTGTTTATTAGCGATAACGGAAGACCTTTCCCCCGATGCAAGACGACGCTCTACGATTCGGGAATTAAAACCCCCTGGATCGTTCGCGCACCGGGACGTATCGAGGCGGGGAGCCGGTGCGAAAGCCTTGTGAGCACGATCGACATCGCGCCGACGTTCCTGGGACTGGCGGGGATCAAGCCCGGTCCGACCTTTCTCGGAGAGGATATCTCGCGGTTGTTCCGCGACCCCAAGGCGAAGGTTCATCGCGTGATCTTCGGCGAGAGGAACTGGCACGACTACGCGGCGCGGGGCAGAGCGGTGCGGTCGGAAACGTTCAAATATATCAAGAACGATGATATCGCGAATCCTCTCACGCCTCCCGCCGACGCGGTTCGGAGCCTCACTTTCACCGCGATGAGCAAGCTTCATGACGAGGGGAAGCTGACCGGAGTGCAGGAGTGGTGTTTTGAGAGTCCGAGGCCCGTCGAGGAGCTTTACGATCTGAACGCCGATCCCGACGAGCTGCGCAATCTGGCCGACGATCCGAAATACGCGGGAACGCTCGCCGAGATGAGGCGCGCTTTATCGGAGTGGACGAACGAGACGATGGATTTAAAGCCCGAAACGTCGAGCCCCGACGAGTTCGACAGGAGAACGGGCGAACCTTTACCCAACCGCGTGCGTCCCAGGCCGCCGATCAAGCCGTCGAAGGCCGGCAAGGTTCTCAAGCCCGCGAAGTGATCGGAAACGTGGAATTCGAACGACGAGGATCGGGGTTAATGCGATTGTAAGAATGATCACGATTCGATGCATAATTCATGCTTCGAGGCGTCTTATCCGGGAAAGCTCTCGAAGCCCTATCGGCTCAAATTCAGGGGTTTCGGCGCGCATTAACCAAGAAAACAATTTATGTTAACAATTGTATGTACTAAATATTTTGTTTGGGAGGGCGAACCTCCCGGTGAGCCTCTTTTTCGGAAAATCCGGCGAAGAGGTTGTTTTTTAGGTCAATAATCGCAAACATAATAATGCGGCTCACCAGGAGGTTCGCCCTCCCAATTTCGGCTTCGCACTCAAATCCCG
>JAJYWB010000045.1 GCA_021791715.1 Planctomycetota bacterium
GTGGGAGGGAGCGCCGGTCCGGGAGGGCGAACCTCCTGGTGAGCCATTTTTTGATACATCTTGATTTTTCGCGGGCGCTACCGCATGAATCGGCGAATCCAAATCGATAGGCGAACTCTAGTGGGAGAGGGCGCCGGTCCGGGAGGGCGAACCTCCTGGTGAGCCATTTTTTGATACATCTTGATTTTTCGCGGGCGCTACCGCATGAATCGGCGAATCCAAATCGATAGGCGAACTCTAGTGGGAGGGAGCGCCGGTCCGGGAGGGCGAACCTCCTGGTGAGCCATTTTTTGATACATCTTGATTTTTCGCGGGCGCTACCGCATGAATCGGCGAATCCAAATCGATAGGCGAACTCTAGTGGGAGGGAGCGCCGGTATGGGAGGGCGAACCTCCTGGTGAGCCGTCTTTTATGTGTTGAATTTCACAAATACCGGCTCGGTCGGCGCCTCGCCCTCGGGGAGATTCGTTCCGGCGACTCAAATCAATCCCGAGGACGACGCGGGGACGGTGACGGCGACGCCCGAGAGAGGTCCATTCGTTTGTTTTATTATAATTATATCTAATTTAATTAATTATAAAAAATACGATGAGATTTTAACAGCGCTTTCAGATTGCAAAACCCGTTTTCGCTTTTGCTCAATTTTTTGGGAGGGGCTTTCCAGAGGATTGAAAAGGCTTGGTTTTCAGGGGTTTTTGATGGAATCGAATTCGCCGTGGCGCCGATCGGCGCCTATCCGGCGTGTGTCTTAATCGCGTGGAATCGAAAAATCCAAGATCCGAGCCGAATTGAAATTGATCGCTTGGCGATTTTCGGTTAAGACAATCGCGACCGGTTCCGCGGCGGATCGCACGCGCATTTCGGTGCGATCACGTCGAGACTCCGTCGAAGCTTCTCCATAAGACTTCGACACGCATTCGGCGAATCCCATTCCCTCTCCGCGTCCGCTCGGATCGCGTGGAATTCCGTTTGGGACCGCTTATCCCGGCGACGAAGCGAACCGATCTGGTTTCGAGAACGAGCGCGAAATGCGCTTGGATTCCGTGCGCGACGATTCAAGCGATCGCGCCGGTCGTGCCGATCATAAGAAGATAAGCGACGGATCGAGGTCTCGAAGATCCCATTTCGGTCGCCGATTCCGATTCGGAATCGCATCGGGTCGAGTCCTTCCCCCCAAAGGACAAGGGAGCGGTTATGAGCAGGAAGCTAAGGTTTCAGCCGGTCGTGTCGGAACAGCTCGAAGATCGACAATTGCTGAGCCAAGGACTCGTGGCGCTCGGGCCTCACGAACGACTCGCGCTCATCGATCACGCCGCGTCCTCGTCGGCCCAAGCGATTTTCCAGATGGATCGCAGGCTCGCGTACGAGCGATTCCTGCAAAATCGGCTCGATCACCCCGGCGGCTTTCACGGAGCGGGCCAATTTCATGGACATCCGGGCGGTACGGGCGCCGGTCGTTTCATGAATCGCCAGGAACGCATGCTTTGGTTGGAGATGCGCAGGCAAGGCTTGAATCCAAATACATCGGCGTCGAATCCGAACGTATCGATCGGCGGTCAATCCACCCAACCGACTTCGACCGCGACGACTAATCCGACGGGCGTCCCGACATCGTCGAACACGGGTACGACCGCTACGAATCCAAGCTCGCCGACCCCCGCGTCGAGCACCTCGGTGGCGACGACGACTTCGACTTCAACGGGATCGACGACATCGAACCCCGCGTCCACCGGGTCGACGACATCTTCCGGCAGCACGACCTCGGGATCGACGGGAGCGGTTTCTTCGGGGGCGACCGGATCGACGTCTTCTCCCACGAATCCTTTATATGGTAATTTCACACAATCGAGCGTTTTGGCGCTCGAGGGGGCTTTAAGCCAGTTCACCAATTCGTATACGAGCGGAGCGAATCCCGCGCAGGATCAGGCGGCGCTTCAGCAGCTTGAAACGAGCCTGCGAGCGATCTGGCCCGGCCCGACGGTTCCCGCGGCGGTGCTTTCGCCGTCGGATATTCTCGGCGGAGTGATCAGCAAGGGAACGATTGAGCAACTGAAGCTCGCGATCAACGCGTTCGCGACGAATTTCACATATGGAGCGAATCCCGCGCTCGATCGTCAGGCGGTCCAGAACTTCGGTGATTCGCTCGTGGCGATTTCTCAATCGATCCCGGCCCCGACACAAACGACATCGCCGACAACGACGACGACGACGTCGAGTCCTCCCGCGGGAACCAAGACTTCGGGCTCGGGTTCGACGACGAGCACGACGACAGGATCTGGATCAGGGTCAGGGACGACGACCTCGACAACGGGCTCTGGTTCGAGCGCCGGCTCGACGACCTCGACGTCGGGCTCCGGCTCTTCAACGAGCACGACGTCCGGCTCTGGTTCGGGCTCCAGCTCGACATCGGGCTCGACATCGGGCTCGGGCTCAGGCACGACGACAAGCACGGGTTCCGGCTCAGGCTCTGGTTCGACGACGAGCCCGACGTCCGGCTCTGGTTCGGGCTCCAGCTCGACATCGGGCTCTGGTTCAGGATCAGGGTCAGGCTCTTCAACGAGCACGACGTCGGGCTCTGGTTCAGGGTCAGGGTCAGGCTCTTCAACGAGCACGACGTCGGGCTCTGGTTCAAACGGCTCTGGCTCAAGTGGCTCGGGCTCAGGCACGACGTCGACAACGGGCTCAGGCTCAAGCGGCGGATCGGGCTCAAGCGGCTCGGGCTCAAGTTCAACGACGTCGACATCGGGCTCGGGATCTTCGGGAAGCGGAAGCGGATCCCCGACGTCTTAATCCCGGAGATATGCAGGATTCGTTTGAGATTGAAATCAAGAGAGCCTCGACGCGCGGGATCGCACGCGGTCGGGGCTTTTTCGTTTGTCCGTATACTGTTTGATAATCCCGAGCGAATAGAAAGCGAAGTGAAGCGATGGCGTTCAGGCCGTGGATCGTTCCAGGAAATATTCATAATCCGTCTCTCAGAGGCTGTCTGGAAGAGCTATCGATGTCCATTCGGCTCGATTTTACCGGTTTAGGCGCCAATTTTCCAATAAATACATTATATTTCAGTAATGAATATATGTTTGTTTAGTGTTTAGGAGGGCGAACCTCCCGGTGAGCCTCTTTTCGTAAACACCCGTGACACGGCCGTTTTTTTTGTCGATAATCGCATATATCAGAATTCGGCTCACCAGGAGGTTCGCCCTCCCAATTTGGGTTCGCCCTCAAATTCCGCTAAACATATTAAAATATAGATATAGTTTCTTTTTGTTTTGGAGGGCGAACCTCCCGGTGAGCCTCTTTTCGTAAACACCCGTGACAAGGCCGTTTTTTTGGTCGATAATCGAATATATCAGAATTCGGCTCACCAGGAGGTTCGCCCTCCCAATTTTGGCTTCGCCCTCCTGATTTCGGGTTCGCCCTCAAATCCCGCTAAACATATTAAATTATAGATATCGTTTCTTTTTGTTTGGGAGGGCGAACCTCCCGGTGAGCCTCTTTTCGTAAACACCCGCGACAAGACCGTTTTAATGGTCAATAATCGGATATATCAGAATTCGGCTCACCAGGAGGTTCGGCCTCCCAATTTTGGCTCCGCCCTCGGATCCCGCTAAACATATTAAATTATAGATATCATTTCTTTTTGTTTGGGAGGGCGTACCGCCCGGTGAGCCTCTTTTCACGCACCCTCGTGACAAGGCCGTCTTTTTGGTCGATAATCGCATATATCAGAATTTGGCTCACCAGGAGGTTCGCCCTCCCAATTTGGGTTCGCCCTCTCGATTTCGGGTTCGCCCTCAAATTCAGTAATATATATTGAAACCATAGATGTCGTTTTTTTTGTTTGGGAGGGCGACCCTCCCGGTGAGCCTCTTTTCGCGCACCCTCGCGACAATGCCGTTTTTTGGTCGATAATCGCATATATCAAAACTCGGCTCACCAGGAGGTTCGCCCTCCCAATTTTGGCTTCGCCCTCCCGATTTCGGGTTCGCCCTCAAATTCAGTCATATATATTGAAACCATAGATGTCGTTTTTTTTGTTTGGGAGGGCGAACCTCCCGGTGAGCCTCTTTTCGCGCACCCTCGTGACAAGGCCGTTTTAATGGCCAATAAACGCATATATCAGAATTTGGCTCACCAGGAGGTTCGCCCTCCCAATTTTGGCTTCGCCCTCCCGATTTCGGCTTCGCCCTCCCGATTTCGGGTTCGCCCTCAAATCCCGCCAAACATATTAAATTATAGATATCATTTCTTTTTGTTTGGGAGGGCGAACCTCCCGGTGAGCCTCTTTTCGTAAACACCCGTGACAAGGCCGTATTTTTGATCAATAAACGTATATATCAAAACTCGGCTCACCAGGAGGTTCGCCCTCCCAAATAACAATCACCAATATGTTAATTGATATAAGGTTAAGGTTCTATGATATGCCGGCTCGGAAACGAGTAAAATCGAACGGTATCGCGACGAACGACTTTGCCGATATCGGCCGAGTTTCGGTCTATTATTGGGATCGTATCACTCGGGCGGCCGCGCGCCCGTTCCGGGGCGCTTCACGGAAGCACATAATCGATCAACTGCGCGATGACGCCGCGAAGATCGCGGCGGTGGACGATGCGGTCGATGAAGCCGTGTTCGAGGAGGAATTCGCTCGTTTGAAACCCTTCGGGAAGCCGCACCCGCACGGTTTGCTGGATCACTTTCGGTCCCGCGAAGCCGATTAAAGCTTTCGGTTCGGCGATGATAAAATCTCCCAGCGAAGCGAAGCTCGCTGCGACTCCCCCCATCGTCGGGTGTGTCATCACGCTGATATAGAGACATCCCGCGGCGTTATGGCGCGCCAGCGCCGCGGAGACTTTCGCCATTTGCATGAGCGAGAAGATCCCCTCGTGCATTCGCGCGCCCCCTCCCGATCCCGAAACGATCACGAGCGGCAACGACAGCCTGGTGGCCTCCTCGATCGCGCGGGTCAGCTTTTCGCCGACGACCGAACCCATGCTTCCCATAATGAAAGAAGAATCGGTAACGCAAAAAACCGTGCGGATTCCTTTGATAAAGCCCTGGCCGACGATCGCCGCCTCGTTGAGCCCCGTTTTTTTCTGCTCGGCGGCGATCCGATCGGGGTAGGGGCGACGGTCGTTAAAGCCGAGCGGGTCGCCCGGAGTCATCGACGCGTGCCATTCCTCGAACGTATCGGGATCGAGGAGCTGTTCGATCCGTTGCGGAGCGGTTAATATAAAATGATGATCACATTGCGGGCAAACGTGAAGGTTCCGTTCGACGTCTTTGTGATAAAGCGTGGCCTGGCACGAATCGCACCGTGTCCATACCCCCTCGGGTACCTTCTTCGACGGAAAGTGTTCGTGCCATGATTGAGTCATTTTGGTTTCGCCGCCGATTAACGCCATTCCGCCTTCGCTCCCGCAGCCCGGCTCATCGATCGCCGATTTTATCTAAATCAAGAGATACTTCAATTCGTTCACAGCGGCAGACCGGCAATTGATCGTCCAATTGCAACCTCGGTTCGCGTTTGAGGTAGCACGCGACGATCCGCGCCAGCGGTTCGGCGACGACGATCCCGATCGTTTCGTCTTTGTGTCTGCGAATCAACGGCTTGATCGCGGCCTTAACGCGTTCGAAGCCTTCCTGGATCGATTCTCCTTGCGGCGGACAGACGGTCGTCGGATCGTCCATCCATTGGCGATACACCTTGGCGTTCCGCCTTTTGACCTCGTCGAGTTGGAGCCCTTGCCACAAACCCTGGTCGAGATTGCGCAGTTCGACGATCCGTTTGGGCCTCAAGCCGACGGCCTTGCCGATCGTCTCGGCGGTTCTTAACACGCATTCCCCGGGACCGCAATAGAGAGCCGAAAGATCGCGTCCCGCGAGGAGCTCGGGGAGACGCTCGGCCATCCGTTCGGCCTGTTCGATTCCGCGGTCGCTCAGGGGGACGTCGAGAATCCCCATGATCCGCTGCTGCTCGTCGTAAACGGTCGCTCCGGAACGAATGAGGACGACCTGAGTCATGTGATATTCGTCGGACCGGCGGGACGCGCCGGAAGCCGGCCTCGATTGGCGCCGCGTGTTTTTCCCGATCCACAAGCGAGGAAAGGGGTTGCGTTCGCGGAGCAAGTTGGAAACGGAGCCGTCGAACGGTTTCGATCGAGCCCGAAAACGCCCCGCCGCGGGGAACAAACCGCGCGGCGCGGCGTCGCGTATCGCACGCATCATAAATCGGGAATGACCTTAAGGGAATTGAAGGTTTTTCCTTCAAGCGATTCCAAAAACGCCCCGCCTCCCGTCGAAACGTGCGCCATCTTTTCGGCGAGCCCGAATTGTTCGACAGCCTCGGCGGTCTCGCCCCCGCCGACGACGGTGATCGCGCCCGACGACGCCATCGCCTGCGCGATCCGCTCGGTTCCATGACGGAACGGCTCGTCCTCGAATTTGCCCATCGGGCCGTTCCAAACGACCGTCCCCGCCGCGGCGATCCGAGCCGCGTAATCCTCGGCGGTCGCCGGACCGATGTCGATTCCGATCGCGCCGTCGGGAATCTCGTTCCCCGATACGACCTCGGTCTTCGCCGTCGCGTCGAGCGTTTGCGCCGTTAAATGATCAATCGGCAATACAAGCTTGGCGCCCGCCTTCTCCAAAAGCTTCCGCGCCTCGTCGAGACGATCCTCCTCGACTCGGCTCTTCCCCGTCGCGTGTCCTTGCGCTTTCAAGAAAGTGTATGTCATCGCTCCACCGATCAATAAATGATCAACCCGGGGGAGCAAGTTTTCGATGACCAGGATTTTATCGGAAACCTTGGCGCCTCCCATCAGCGCGATCATCGGCTTTTTCGGCTTGCCCAGGAGAGCGTCGAGGATTTTCAGTTCCTTTTCGACCAAGAAGCCGATCGCGCGGCGGGAACGTTCGAACCGTTCGGGAACCGCGACCATCGAGGCCTCGTCGCGATGGCACGTGCCGAACGCGTCGTTGACGTAAGCGTCGGCGAGCCCCGCGAGCTGGGCCGCGAAGGCGGGATCGCCTTTCTTCTCGCCCGGGTTGAACCGAACGTTCTCGAGCACGACGACGTCGCCGGGTCGGAGCGACGAGCACGCCGCTTGCGCCTCGGGACCGACCGTGTCGTTCACCTTCTTGACGGGACGTCCCAAAACCGACTGCAACCGCTCGGCGACGCGGTCCATCTTGAATGGGGCGTCTTCGGCGGGTTTACCCGTCGGCCTGCCCAGATGGCTCACCAAAATCAGGCTCGCCCCCGCGGCGAGCGCGTGATTCAACGTCGGCAAAGCGGCCTTGATCCGACGATCGTCGGCGACCGAGCCGTCTTTCTTGAGCGGAACGTTGAAATCGACCCGGATCAAAACCTTCCGACCTTTAAGGTCGATTTCGCGAATCGTTTGCTTCGCCAAGGCGATTGTCCTTCCGGTCCAATAGTTCTCCCGCGCGCGGTCCGCGCGAATCGACGGACGGGCGCGGGAGTGTTTATGTGAACATGCTTAAAGAATCAGCGATCAACCAAATTTGGCGATCTTGGCGATGAGGTCGGCGGTGCGGCACGAATAGCCCCATTCGTTGTCGTACCACGAGATCACCTTGACGAGATCCCCCGCCATCACCTGAGTCCAATCGGCGGCGAAGATGCTTGAATGCGAGTTGCCGATGATGTCGCTCGAGACGAGCGGATCGGTCGTGTATTCGAGAATCCCCTTGAGCGGCCCCTCGGCGGCCGCCTTGACCGCGGCGTTGACCTCGTCCTTCGTCACCTGCTTTTTGAGGAGCGCGGTCAAATCGGTGATGCTTCCGTCGGGAACCGGGACCCGCAACGAGATCCCCGTCAGCTTCCCGTTGAGTTCCGGAATCACCTCGCCCACCGCCTTGGCGGCGCCCGTCGTCGACGGAATGATGTTCACCGCCGCGGCGCGCGCCCGGTACGGATCGCTGTGAATCTGGTCCGCCACGCGTTGATCATTTGTGTAAGCGTGACATGTCGTCATCAAACCTTTTTCGATGCCGAACGAGTCGTTGAGCACCTTGGCCAACGGCGCCAAGCAGTTCGTGGTGCACGAGGCGTTCGAGATGATCCGGTCGGTCGGCTTGATCGTGTGATCGTTGACGCCGATGACGACGACGGCGTCGAGTTTATCTTTGGGGGGAGCGCTCAAGATCACGCGGTCGGCGCCGGCTTCGATGTGCTTTTGGAGGCCCGCGCGATTGGTGAAGAAGCCGGTCGATTCGAGCGCGACCTGACAGCCGAGCGACTTCCAGGGAAGGTTCGCGGGGTCTTTTTCTTGCGTGATCCGCACCGTTTTACCGTTGACGACGAGCGCGTTTTCGGCGGCCTCGACCGTCCCGGCGAACCTGCGGTGGACGCTGTCGTACTTGAGCAGCATCGCCAGATGCTTGGCGTCAGAAAGGTCGTTGATGGCGACGACTTCGAACTCTTCGGGTCGACCCGCCAACACTCGGAACACGAGTCGACCGATTCGGCCGAAACCATTGATCCCCACGCGAACCGCCATGCGTCCACTCCTGATCGCGAAATCATGGAAGACAGACGCCGCCGTCTCGCGAACGGCGGCGTGCTTCGTCGAATCACCACCTCGAACGAACCCCCATGATAGATCGGTCGTCCCCAAAGTGTCAACGAGTTCGACGATTCGTTCGAGGGGAACGGGGAAAGCGACAAGGATTCTCGAACCGGTCATGTTCCCAATCTCAATCATTCTTTGTATTCTTGAATTGAGTCTCTTAAAGGAAGGATTGTGAACCGATGAATACTGAAGCCGAATCCCCGTCGCGAATACCTCCACTGAAATCGATCGGAGTCGCGGGGTTCAAGTCGATCCGCGATAAACAGTCGATCGCGATCGCTCCCCTGACGATTCTCGCGGGCGCCAACAGCTCGGGAAAATCGAGCGTCATGCAGCCTCTTCTACTTATGAAACAGACGCTCGAGGCTCCGTTCGACCCCGGCGCTCTCGCGATCGCGGGACCGTACACGAATTTCACCCGGATCGATCAAATGCTGTTTCGATCGAAGTCGCACGAACTCTCGAATTCGGTAACCGAGATCCAGGTCGAATTGGTCTTGGATTCGAACGAATCGGTCGAAGTCGATTATTCGGTCGGCGGAGGGATTGGAGAAGGACCTTTTTATTTAAAGTCACAAAAGTTCTCTCATCCTTTGGGAACTTATACGATTAATCCTTACGTTAATGAGATGGAATTGATGAAGCGATTAAACTCGATCCGTCGTTTCGAGGCGGATCCAGGTGAAATTTCAACCAATAAATATAAATTGATGTTTAAGAGAAAGCGGTGTTTCTTCGAGGGTCGATTATCGCGCGCGAGCGGCGGCGAAAGCGGAACGATCGACGTTACATCTCCTTATATTTCCAATATGATTTTCAACCTGCTCGGATTGATTTACGTGCCGGCTCGACGCGGCGATTCGGCTCGAAGTTATCCAATCGCCTCGGTCGAGCGGTTTTTCCCGGGCATGTTTCCGCATTATTTCCCAAGCTTGATCAATAAATGGATCAAGGAGTCGGCGGACGAAAAGAACAGGCTCGAAACGGCGATGCGGGATCTGGGATTCGGGGCGAAGATTCAAGCGCGTCCTTCGACCGCGTCCGATGTCGAACTTTTTGTTTCAAGACTTGGCGATCAGGACATTCATGACGGATCGGACGATCTCGTAAACTTGGCCGACGTCGGTATCGGCGTGGCGCAAGCCTTGCCCGTAATCACGGCTTTGATCGCTGCGCACTCGGGAGGGATCGTTTACATCGATCAGCCCGAGCTTCATTTGCATCCTCGAGCCCAGATTACGATGGCGAAGTTGCTCGCCGACGCCGCCGAGAAAGGCGTTCGAGTCGTCGTCGAGACGCATAGCGAACTCTTATTGCTCTCGATTCAAACTCTTGTCGCCGAAGGCTATTTATCTCCCCGCGACGTTAAACTGCATTGGTTCGAACGCGACAAGCGAACGGGGGTGACGACTGTGGCGTCGGCCGATCTCGACTCCACGGGGCGATTCGGCGATTGGCCCGAGGATTTCGGCGACACTTCGCTCACGGCCGAAGGTCGCTATCTCGACGCCGCCGAAGCTCGATTGTCGGTCGAGGCGCTATGATCGATCGGCGTTCCAAACTCTTGGTGATCGACGCTTCCGTCGCTCGATCCTCGGGCGGATCGGAGACGCTAGAACCGACGGCCAAAGCTTGCCGAGAACGTCTTAAAACGATTCTCGACGTTCGTCATCGTATGATGATGTCTCAACCGATCCGCGAAGAATGGAACAAGCATCAATCGAATTACGCAAGAACTTGGCGTCGAAATATGTATGCACGAAAACTAATAGAAATCGTTAATGTTCCTGAAGACGAAACATTTCGGAATAAGATCCGATTGAAAGCGGCGAACACAAAAAATATGGAAGCGATGATCAAGGATTGTCATTTGATTGAAGCGGCGTCGATCGCCGATCGGATCGTGATTTCTCGCGACGACGAAGTTCGAGATCTTTTCCGATCGGTCGCGCAAGACTTCAAAGTTCTTCAAGGAATCGCTTGGATCAATCCCGTCGATCCCGCCGCCGATGTCGTCGCATGGCTAGCCGCGGGGGCGAATCTTAACGATCGCCCAAAACTCACGCCGACGACGAACGAGGGTGACACGGGTCAATAAGTAGTATAAATATTTCTAGAAGATTATGAAGTTGTCTTTATCAAGTCGGATCGATTCAGTAAGGTTCAAGCTCGTTCACGTTTAAAATTTTTGTTATCCTCATGAAATACGAAGAGTCGCCGGATCTCGCGATGAATCTTGGGGATATCGCGCCTCGCGGGAACGCCGAGCCGAATCGCGAATCGCTACCGTCCCAATCCGACCGTCGATCGCCGCCAATTCGACACGAGTACTCTGCCAAATTGGCAAATCCGACAATCCAAGTAAGCGTTCAAAACGCCATACGTAACCGGTCGCCCCACCATAACTCAAGAATCATCCAGAGGTTACTAACGGCACGATGCAAATCATCAACCCCTCCTTGAAGCCGGCGCGTTATTTGCATATTATACTTAGTTGGCTAAGCTTTCTGTGAAATCGCGAGATTGGTTTGTGGTGACGCTCGACCGCCCTTATTCTTTGTTGATCACCGACGACGACCCGATCGCCCGGGAAACGTTGCGTGAAATCTTTGAGCCCGAGGGGTTTCACACCCTTCTCGCCGAGAGCGGCGAAGAGGCGGTCGATATCGTCCAGCATCAAGACGTCCACCTCGCCTTGATGGACATGCATTTGCCAAAAATGTCCGGACTTGAAACGATGGAGGTCGTTCGCCGCATCAAAGGGTTGTTGCCCACGATTTTGATCTCGGCGGAGCACGACGAAACTCTCCTCCGGAAGGCGCTCTCGGCCCATGCGTTCTGCGTCCTCGCCAAACCGGTCAGTCGCCACGTCGTCATTTATGTCGTCACCCGTGCGCTCGAAAAATTTTATTGATCGATCGCTCAAAACGCTCCGTCTGTCGATCGCGTTGCTACTTTTCTCTTCCGCGGCGAAAGCTCACGATATCCCCAACGCGCGGGTCGATCGATCGATCCAGGTTTTCGTCGGTTCAAAAACATTAAGCATCGATTATGAAGTTTCACTCGCCGAATTAACGCTTACTCAAGAGCTAAAATCACTGATCGGCAAGCTTCCCGAAGGGGATCGCGAAACCTGGTTCAAGCGCTACGGCCAAGAAACGGGCCCGCTCGACGCCAAAGGGATTCTCGTCGCGGTCGATCGCGAGGCGACTCCGCTCGAATTCGTCGGCTTCGACCTCGCGATCGAGGAACATCCAAGGTACATCTTCCATTTCCGCGCCAAGCTTAAAACCAATCACGGCAAACTACATGTTCAAGATACCAATTTTAGTTCTTCGGAGGGGACGAGTAGGCTGGCGATCAAACCGATCGAGGGGGTTAGGCTGCGCGGCGACGACCTGCCGCAATCAGTCGACGAGATCGCGATTCAGCCCGTTTGGAAGCTCACCGATCAGGAGGAAAGACGAACAAGGCAAGTCGAGGTGGATTTCGAGACGAGCGGGACGTCGGCGGATCGGGTCGACTCAAAGGCTTCGCGGCGATTCGTCGATTCTTCCAAGTTGGAAAAGAGTCGATCGACTTTCGGTTCGATTGAGGCGGCGCCGGAAACGACGAGCGATTCGCGATTTTCGCCGACTTCGAGCCTGACCTGGCTGTTGGATCGACGTACCGGGCTTTCGTGGGGGGCTTTGATGGCGGTCGCTTTCGCGCTTGGCGCCGTGCATTCGATCCAGCCGGGACACGGCAAGACGATTGTCGCGGCGGCGTCGTTCTCGGGAAAGGGAGGTCGAAGGAGGGCGGCGGCGGTCGCGTTCATCGCCGTGATCACGCATTTCGCCTCGGTGTTGCTCGTCGCTCTTGGCCTTGCTTTAACGCATACGACGGCTTACGGTTCGATCCATCTCGCGCTCGCGCGGATCGCCGGGTTTGTGATCGCGATCGTCGGCGCGTGGCGGCTCGGGAGGGTTTTGGGGGGTTACGAAATTCTCCACGACGAGGCCTCAATGAAGCTCGGCGGAGGGTCGGCGAACGTCGTCGCGCTGGGAGTCGCCGGCGGGCTTGTGCCTTGCTGGGAGGCGGTCGTGCTCGTGCTCGTCGCCGACGCGATCGGTCGATTGAAGCTTGGTTTGGCGCTGGTCGCGGCGTTCAGCTTTGGGATGATCGCGATCCTCCTCGCCGTCGCCGCGGGGGTCGGTTGGCTCGGCGAACGAGCGCCGAATTCCGAACGGTTCCGCGTCGGCGCGGCGGCGATCGCCGCGGCGTTCCTCCTCGTCGTCGGCTGCGGGCTCCTTCAATTTTAATCAAAATCACGGTCGATATATAATTGCATCGAGTTTATACAGTATCAAGTTATGAAACCAGTTAAGATTGAATTGTTTCACGCCGCGACCCCTTTGAAATCGAAGATCAAACACGCTTCGCACGAGCGATCGATCAGCGACGACTTGATCGTCGCGGTGACGCTCGCCGACGGCTCGATGGGATACGGCGAGGGGGTTCCGCGAACGTACGTGACGGGGGACACGATCGAATCGTCGATGAACGTTTTGGAATCTTTTAATTTAGCGGAGCATATGGGGAGTCCGCGAACGTTCGCCGAGGCGGTCGCGCGGATCGGCGCGATGGAATTCCCGGTTACGCTCGCGGACCCGCGCGGGATGACGGGGAATCCCGCGCGTTGCGCTCTCGAACTCGCGGCGCTCGACGCTTACGCTCGATCGTTCGGCGAGAGCTTGGGGACGGCGGTCGAACTGTTCGCGAACCGGCTCGACGCCGATCTCACTCGACCGCCGGCGCGGGTACGCTATAGCGGAGCGATCACCGCCGAAACCAAACGCAAAGAAACGATCTCCGCGATCAAAATGTGGCTATATAATTTTGCACAGGTGAAGGTGAAGGTGGGAGTGACGGGACAAGACGATCCCGCTCGAATGAGGAAATTTCGGAGGATTTTGGGTAGCCGGATCGATATACGAATCGACGCCAATGAATCTTGGAGCGCCGATGAAGTCGTCGATCGAGTTGAGCCGTTGCTGAGGTATAAGCCCTCGGCGCTGGAGCAACCGGTCGCGCACGGCGAGGTCGAGAGGCTCGCGGAATTGAGGCCGAGGCTCGGCGTTCCGGTGATGCTTGACGAATCGCTATGCGGTTATCCCGACGCCGAAAAAGCAGCGCGGCTGGGGCTCGCCGATTTCTTCAACGTACGGTTGTCGAAGTGCGGCGGAATCGCCCCCGTGCTCAAGATCGTCGAACTTGCACGGAGGCGCGGAATCGGTTTACAGCTCGGTTGTCATCCTGGAGAAACGGGGATCCTTTCGGCGGCGGGTCGACACGTCGCGAGTCGTATCGGCGCGTTCCGGTATGTGGAAGGATCGTATGATAAACATATATTATTACAAAATATCACGCGTCCGGATATCACGTTCCGATTCGGCGGCTGGGCGAAGCCGATCGGCGGCTCGGGGCTCGGTGTCGAGGTCGATCGCGACGCTCTCGAAAGTTTAACGGTGACGCGAAGGGAGGCGTTCTATGATTGAACCGAGTTCGACGATCGAGCCGAAGACGGTGATCCGTCTTGCTTCGGACGGTTATCCGATATTGACGACGATATGGCCGGCGATCGGCGAGCGTCGCGGTTTCGTCGTCGTTCTGCACGGCGTGCAGAGCCACGCGGGCTGGTATCGCGGGTTAGGCCGGCGGCTCGCCGAGGGGGGATACGACGCGGTTTTTCCGGACCGTCGCGGATCGGGGGGGAATTCACTCGATCGGGGCCACGCCGATTCGGCGCGTCGGTTGTTGCTCGATCAAATCGAGCTGCTCGAATCGATTCGGAGAGAATCAATGAGTTCGGGTTCGGATCGTCCCTCCTGGATCGCGGTCGCGGGGATCAGTTGGGGGGGGAAGATCGCGACTTTACTCGCGGCGCAAAGGCCCGATCTGGTGGATTATCTCGCGTTGATTTGTCCTGGTTTGACGCCTCGCGTCGGGGTTTCGCCGAGGGAGAAACTTGAAATCGCGGCGGCGGGGCTGTTTCGGCCGCGGAAGAAGTTCGCGATACCGCTCGCCGATCCCGCGCTCTTCACCGCGAGCGAAACGGGTCGAGCGTTCATCGCCGAGGATCCTTTGAGCCTGCGGGAGGCGACGGCTTCGCTTTTGATCGCGAGCGCGCGGATCGATCACGAGGTGCGCGGCGCGGCGCGGCGAATCCGCCGGCCCGTTTTACTTATGCTCGCGGGTAAAGATCGGATTATTGATAATTCAAAAATCAAGAAGTATTTCGATATGATCGCAAGTGATGATAAGACTTTGATCGAATATCCGGAGGCGCATCACACGCTCGAGTTCGAGGCCGACCCGTGGGTTTACGCCGCGGATTTGGTCGCGTCGTTCGATCGCCATTCGATGCGTCGAGCGGGAGCCGGCGCATGAGATCGTCGCGGATCGTTCTGGTTCTCCCCGACGCTCCGTTGCCGTTCGGCGGCGCAGCGGCGCGTTGGTTTTACGCGTTGTTGCGCGGGCTCGTCGATCGCGGTCATCGGGTGACGGCGCTCGTCGTCGCCGAACCCGCCGACGCCGACCGCTCGCGCGAACTCTTTTCTCCCGATCGGTACGACGTCCGGTATCATCGCCCCCCGGTCCGAAACGGAAAATTCAAGAAATTAGAATCTCTTGTTTATCCATATTCTTATCTTTACAGTCGAGAGCTCGTCGGCGAGGTCGAGGAGCTGACGAGATCGCGCGACTCGGCGCTTCATCTCGAGCAGTTGTGGAGCGGATGGACGGGGCTCGGTCGGGTCGACCGCTGTTTGTTGAACATTCATTATTTATACGATATCGATCTCGCCGACGAGCGACCGACTTCGTTCGAGGGGCGATTGCGCCGCGCGATGACGTTTCGCGGCGAGCGCGCTTTACTGAGACGATATCCCGTGATCACCACGCTGACCGATCGCTTAAGCCAAAGAACACGTGAAATTAACAAAAAAGCACAAGTTACAACCGTTCCGCTCGGTTTCGATTCGTCGCTTTATCGTTTCGAGCCGGCTCGGCCGCGCGGCGAGCGACCCGTCGTCGGTTTGATCGGATCGTTCGGCTGGGGTCCGTCGTATACCGCTGCGAGGAGGTTGATCGAACGCCTTTGGCCCGAGATTCGGAAGCGAAGGCCCGACGCGCGTTTGATGATCGTTGGACGAAAGGCGAAGCGGGCGCTCGCGGAATTTACCGAAGGGCTCGACGTCGAACTCGTCGAAGACGTTCCCGACATCATGCCGTATTGGAACAAGCTCGACTTGCTGCTGTACGCTCCGGGTCGAGGAAGCGGTATGAAAGTGAAGGTGATCGAGGCGATGGCTCTGGGAGTCGACATCGTGACCACATGGGAGGGGGTCGAGGGGCTCGAGGCGATCGACCGAGTGCACGCGGGAATCGCCGACGACGACTCGGGATTGATCGACCGGACGATCGAGATCCTCGAGGCCCCCGAATCGACCCGAATCGATCGCCGAACCGCGGCGCGAAGCCTCGTCGAGACGAATTGCGATCCGACTCGATCAATTGAGAAACTAGAATCTATTTACGAAAATATTCTCTCGAAAAATCACAACTCTCGTTTCAATTAATAACTTATCGTTATTTCCCTTTTTTCTTTTTGGTTTTGAGGGTTTCGGGGGTTTTCTCGACGATCTTGGCTTTGAAAGCGGCTTCGACGATTCGGTTCGCCGCATCGGCGGAGAAGCCTTCGACGACGCAGACGAGCGGGCCGCGGCGTTCAAGAATCTGGACCGCGCCGCGATCTGGGCGTCGGATCGAATCGGGAAAGGCGTCGGGTTCGACCGCTTCCTTGGCGAGTTTGCTCGTTTGAAATCGCGCGTATGCGCGATGAAATTCGATCGCCTCGGAGTCGGAATCCCAAACGCTCAGCCAAACGAGCCCGAGACGACCGTCGGGCGCCTCGAACACCGCGTACGAATCGCCGTCCCAGCCCGCCGCGGCGCTCTTGCCGTTTTGCTTCCGCAGCATCACCGCGAGCTGCATCTCGCCGACGACGTTCCTCCCCAATTCTTTCCAATCGCCGCCGACGGGGAGATCCCCCAGGTCGACGGCCATCGGAACATCAATATTTTGATCATACTTTTCAGGATGGATTATTTGTTCGGTCGAAAGCGGCGGACGTTTGTAGGCTCGGTCGATCGCGGCCCAGCCGCCGTCGTTCGCCAATTTGGCGCAAAAGACGACTCCTCGGAGGTAGGGAAAAAGGAGCCCTTCGGAAAGGATCGGCGGAGCGCTCGCCAGGCTCCCGCCTCCCACTCCGATCATCATCGGTCCCATCAGCTCGAACGTTCGCTTTAGCCTCTCGTGCGGAAGATTGACGATCCGCTCCCCCGTCCAGTCTGAGGTTTGCGCACCCATCATCGTCAGCGTGGCTTCTCCCTCGATCAAAGCCGACAGCGCCGTGCTCGCGTCGTCGTCGTCGTGAGTCGCCTTCTGCAACAGATCGAGATCGTAATGCTGATCGGCCAACGCGTGCGTCAACTCGTGCGCGATAACCGTTTTATTTTCATCTTTATTGAACTTGCTTGTCTTTCCCATCAGTAAATCAAGAAATGAAGGTTTCGCGGTCTTCTCGAACGCCTTCGCTCCCGGTTCCTGAATCAGGTGCATCGTTTTGGTTTTGGGGTCGTAAAACGCCGCGATCTGCTCGGTGTAAAGCTTCACGAGCGAATCCTTCAACTTGTAATCCGCAGGCAAAAGCCCCAGCGCCTTCATCCCCAGCTCGTCGGCGCGAAACTCCTCGGGGGGCGTTTCAGAGTCGATCTCTTTAATCAACATCTCGGCAAGTTTTTCTCTCAAGGTGACGTCGCGCTTCACCTCGTGACGAAACGGCAGCCCTCGCATCACGGGCAAGATCCGCTCGAAACCCTCCTTGTAACTCACGACCGCCGAAGTCGTATCGCCGCGATCGGCCTGTTCGTCCCCCTTCCGCAGCAATCCCAAGCCCTCGTCGGTCGTCGCCTTCTTGGCCGCGACCGCTCCATCCCGATCTCCCCCTTTCCGCGACTTCTCCAAATCGTCGCCTCGGACCGCGTCTTGAAAAAAGACGCTCAAACTTATGACGACGGTTAATAACCCGATAAAAGCATTTTTATTCATGTTCATCTCGTAATATCTTGATGCAGTTTTTCGGCGACGATCGATTCAACCCGCTTTTCGCCCGGTCGCCGCGGCGCGCCGGCCGTCGCTCGCCGCCGACGATTTAACGATCGGGTTTCTCAGTAAGATTCTCGCGGCGCGCACGAGCGCTTCGTCGGCGTTCGACGGACCGTTCCGTGCGTTCATGAAAGTCATTTGTCGATCATTCAAATGATCAAGAATCAACGTTTCGGGAAGGCCGATCACCCTTAAGCGATGGATCGTGTGTGAAGCCGAGTCGATCGGTACGTTCGGGCCGATCACCTCTTTCGCCTCGTTCGAGATCTCGGGTTGAGTGTGCCGACCGTATTTTTCTTCCAGCTTCCGGATCGCGGGCGCCGACCGGGCGCCGAATCGGTCGACCACGCTCTTCAATTCGTCAAAAAAGCGAACGCGTTCCTTATCCGCTTCAATCGCCGCCTGTTCCAAACGTTCCATGCGAGCGCGACGCTCGGCGGCACGTTCTTGACGTGTCGGCCCGTTCTGTTTGCGATCGAGCAGTTTTAGCCGTTCGGCCTCTTTCCGTTCGCTGTCACGCCGAATCTCTTCAAGGATCGATCGTTTGTCTCCGGTCGCATCACGCGGGAGATCCTCGGCGTTCGCCGCGAGTCCGTTCGACCCTGGTTCGGGTTTGACGACCGCGGGCTCGATCGTCTTCTCGCTCGGCTTCAATGCCGAATCGGAACGCGCGACGCCCGTCGCCGTATTCAATCCCTTACCCGCTCCCAATTTGCTCAAGGGCTTCTCAGGCTTCGTCACCCGCTCCGTTCGTCCCCTCGATTCCATATTGCTCGCGAGCGTCTTAGGCCTCGCGCCGGCCGCGTTTAACGCGTCGCGACGAACGAGTTCCGCGCCGCGATCGCCGATGATCACAAGAGCCCCTGGAATCGATCCCGAGGGAGGCGGAACATGAATCCGCCTCGGCTCGCCCGCGTCGGCACGAGACTCGTCAGCGGCTTTCGTTTCGCCCGTTTGAACTCCCCCGGCGATCGCGGGAATCGACGCGGTTTCTTCAGGCTTCAACGCGCGATCGATCGATTTCGATCGGTCGACCGGATTCATCAAAGATTGCTCAGTTGAATCTCGCTTTGAATCAGTCTCCGCCGGTTTTCCTTCGCCGGCTTTTATTACATTGAAAAGATTTTCACCGTCGACGAGCGTATCGACGATCGATTTGGACGCGTCCGCGGAAGCCGATCCGTTCTCTTTCTCGCTTGAAGCCGATGGATTCGTTTGCTCGACGGCGGCCGATTCGATCGCCTTGTCGGCTTCGATTTCGGCTGGATCTTTCCAAAGAACGACGGGGTCGACCGTTTTGACCTCGCTCGGCGACACGAAAATCTTCCGACCGGCGGGCTCGGACGTCTTGGGAGCGAACCTCGCCAAAACGGGCTCGAGCCTCGACCGCAACCGATCGCGTATCGACAATAACCCGATCCCCACCGCGACGAGCAGAACCGGAATCAAAAACCGTGAAACGCTCGGATATCGATACTGAATCACGACGATCGGCGCGGGAAGAGCCTCGGTCGCCTCCGGTTCGGCCTCCTCGGGAGTATCGAGGTCGAAATCGTTCTCGATGCTCATATCCCGTTCCCCTTGAATTCAACCCGAACCGATCCCGACACGCCTCATTCCAATCGAAACCCGTCCCGTTTACCCGCCGCGTCGCGAAACCTATCAAAGCATCTATCAAGACCGGTCGTACGCCCCCCTACGAACAAACTCGAAGCGGCCGATCAAGCCGATCGAACGCCTCGCTAAGAAGCGGATCGAACTCCTTCACGTAAGCCGGACGAAGGCGGAATCCAACGATTCTCAGGAATTAAAAAATTACATGTTTGGATCTCTTTCGCATCGAGGCTAGCATAACTTTACGGGAATCGAACCGATCGTATCCCCCGAGGCTCAACCCCCTCCGGAGGAACCGACGCCGACGCCGCGGATCGTTTGGCTCATCGGGTCGAGCAAGCGATCGATCTCGGCCGCGGCGGGATATCCCCCTTTCGATACGAGCAACTCGACGGCTTGGGACCGCGCCTTGGCGTCCGAATCGTCCGGAAAGAGGAGCGCCGCGACCGCCTCGGGCGTTTTGCCCACGAGTTCGAGCGCCACCTCGCGGACGAGAGTTTTCCCACCGATCCGCCCCTTAAATGCCGCCTTGGCGATCGCCGCGGCGTTGTCGTAGCCGATCCGAGGAGCGAGCGCCGTGCACATCGCCAAGCTCCGTTCGATCGAATCCGCCGCACGCGTATCGGCGAGCACGCGGTCGACTCCGGGAGGTTTAATCTCCTTCGACGCGAAGAATTCGCGAGCGTCGAGGCATTTGGTATTCAGATGCCCCGCCGCCGCCGCGAGCAAATCGATCGACTGAAGGAGATTATACGCGATCACCGGCATCATCACGTTCAATTGAAAATTCGACCCGAGAGCGTTCGACCAAGCGATCGTCGCGTCGGCGCCCACAACCTGCGCCGCGACCATCATCACCGCCTCGGGAATCACGGGATTCACCTTGCCCGGCATGATCGAACTTCCCGGTTGAAGTTCTGGAATCTGAATCTCGCCGATTCCGCACCTCGGACCCGAAGAAAGCCACCGGATGTTGTTCGCGACATTCGAGAGACTGACCGCCGCGGCCTTGAGCATCGCCGACGTCATTACCGCCGCGTCGCGATTCGCCATCGCCTCGAACGTGTTCGACGCGGGTCGGAACGAAAGCCCCGTTTCTTGACTCAAAAGCGCCGTCATCCGCTCGGGAAACTCGGCGTGCGTGTTGATCCCCGTCCCCACCGCGGTGCCGCCGATCGCCAACTCGCTGAGCGAATCGCAACACGCTTCGAGCCGCTTGATCGCGTGCTCAATCTGACCCGCGAATCCCGAAAATTCCTGACCCAGGCGGATCGGTACCGCGTCTTGCAAGTGCGTGCGGCCGATCTTCACGATCGAATCAAACTCCTTCGCCTTCGTCGTCAATGCGTCGCGCAACCGACTGAACGCCGGAATCAAATTCTTCTTCAACCCCTCGAGCGCGGCGACGTGGATCGCCGTCGGATAAACGTCGTTCGACGATTGACCCATGTTCACCGCGTCGTTGGGATGAACCGGAGATTTGCCCCCCCGAGTCCCCGCCAACGCCTCGTTCGCGATCCCCGCGATCACTTCATTTGTGTTCATATTTGTAGACGTGCCGCTACCGGTCTGGAACACGTCGACCACGAATTGATCGTCGAACTTTCCCTCGGCCACTCCCTGCGCCGCCCGCGTAATCGCGACGCCCAGCTCTTCGGGAAGCAAACCCAAATCCATGTTCACCTGAGCGGCCGATTTTTTGATCAATCCCAGAGCCCGAATCAGAGCCCGCGGCGCCCGTAACGAGCTGATCTGAAAGTTCAGCTCGGCGCGACGCGTCTGCGCCCCGTAATACGCGTCGGCCGGAACGTTGAGCGAACCCATCGAATCCTTTTCGGTGCGAAACGTATTCACCGCGAAGCTCTCCCGTCGGAAAGAAAACCCATTCGAGTTCGCCGCGTCGATTCGGGGGGGCTCGACGATCGCTCGCCCGAGAAAATAGGCTCGCGCCGCTCGAAACCGATCTCGGGCGACGACGTAAACAACCACGCCATCATATCCCGCGGGCGCGGGGCGCGACAACGAGTCGCTCGGGGGATCGTGAATTCGGTCGCGGTCTTCAAGGCGTCGAGACGATTCGCATCGCCTCAAGCTCGCTCGGTTCCGTCTGCGAATCCTCGATAAATTCCGGCTCGCCGATCGGAACGGGTGAAGATCGAGCCTCGATTCCCGAGCCTTCCTCGGAATTTGAACGAATCGCTTCGGCTCCAATCGATTCCGCCCCGGCGCCGTTCTCTTCAATCCCGCTCGGCCACCACTCGAGCCGAACCTCGGACCCCTTCACCGAAACGAACGGACACGGAGGATGTTCCGTCCATGTGCCGCTGTTGATATAAGTAACATCGCCGATCTTCGCCTCGAGCGGCAAATGCGTGTGACCGCACGTCACGAACCGACAACCCAGCGACGCCGCGTATTCGACCGCTCGATCGCGAATCAGCCCGCTGTTCCGCTGCCATTTCTTCGAAGTCCGACGCACCCACCGCGAAGCCCGTTTCGGAAATAACTTCTGGATATAATAATAAACGCCGCATCCGAGCGCCGTGATCGCCGCGTGCCGCGTGATGAACTGATCGAACTGATCGCCGTGGAGCGCGAGCAAGCGAATCCGCCCGTTATCATAAATATATTCGTCAAGGATATCGACTCCCACGATATGCCCGACGACGTCGGCCGGCCCGTCGTGATTCCCCCGCGCCCACACGACCTTCAGATCGCCCCGGTCCGTGTTCTTGCGGATGATCTTCAAACAGGCGAAATGATGCTTCGTCAATCGTTTGAAATTGAGATCATCAAAAATATCTCCGTTGATTACAAGTTCACGCGTGTTCCGCACCGCCCATTCGAGAAAATCCTCGAGCAATCGCGCCTGGCAAACGTCGCTGCCGAGATGCAGGTCGCTGATCACCAGACAATCGTAAAGATCGACCGACGAATCCCCGCCCGAAGGCGAACCGTGCGGTTGTGTGTTCATAATTGGACCAGATTCGTTCATGAAGGTTTCGTGAAATTCACCGGAGCGCCTTTGATCGAGTTTGATCATGAATCTTCTCGATTCGCCGATTATACGTTTTCGATCGTTCGGCTACCACCCCGCGTAATAAGCCATCCCCGGCGGATCGCGGACGAAACCCGCCGCGGCGAGCAGCCCTCCCCACGGTTCGGCGATCGCGTCGACGCCGTTGAACGTCTCGACGCGGAGAATCCGCCGCCTCGGCCCCGCGAGACTCGACAAAAGCGCGATCGACCCCGCGAGTTCGTCCGCGGTCGCGGTCGGCAAACTCCTCACCCGCTTACCTCGTCCCTCGATCGCCAAAATCGGCCGACCCGCCGCGATCACCACGTGAGAACCCGCGTTGCGAATCAGACGCGTCGACGTATCGGAATAAAAGTCGACGTCGAACGGAGCGGCCGATCCGTATAAATTCGCGGGATCCAAACTCGATAACAGATAAGGAGTCGCGTCCGAAGGATTCCGATCGCCGTACGAAGCCAACGCCTCGGCGGCGTCTTTCGTCGCGAATTGAACCCCCGAAAGCCCCTCGACAAAATAACCGCGCTCGATCTCGCCGCGCCACTCGATTCGCGTCAGCACCGGTACGAGTTCGCGCCACGGCGGCGCCCACGGCTCAATCTCGGCGATCTCCCGCGCCAAAACCCCGTACCGATCGAACATCGCCCACGCCCACGCCTCGAGCGAAGCCGTCGTCTCGTCCGACGAAAGATTCGGATTCTCTCGCGCTCGCACATAACTGAAGTGTAAATACCAACGCCCTTGAGGTCGCATATTCGTCCGTCGCCGCGCAGCGCCCGCCGGCCGCGAAGATCGCGCCGATCGGCTCGATTCCCGCCGCGCCGAACCCTCCCCCACGCGCTCGAATTCGTCGGCGTACGCCGACCAATATCCCGGACGGAGCGGGTCGAACAGATCGTTCGTCACGCGGCCGAGCCGTAACAGTCGACACAAACTCCGCGCCGTCGCCGACGGTCGAAGCCGAGTCCCGGCGGCGATCTCGTCCAAAAACGAAGCTCCTTTCTTACTAATATATTCCAATACAAGCGTATCATTGGCTTCAAGCGTTTGATCGGTCGAGGCTTCCTCCGATCGGTCGATCGCTTCGGGGAATCCTCCGGCGAAATCGCGCGATAAAAACGCGACCCGAGGCTCGCGGTCGAGATCGAGCGATCCCGCGGAACGCCAGTTCAATCCCCCCAGAGCGAGCAACCGATCGAGCGCCGCGGGACGATAATCGGCGATTCGACGCGGCAAAATTTCCCCCTCCCAAAGCTCGGCTGTGACGGCGAATCCTTCTAACCGCTCGATCACCCGTTCGAGAGCGTCGACCCCCGCAAGCTTCGAGGCGGGATGAATCCCCTGCCTCCGCGCGATAAAATCGACGAACGCCTCGGGGCGAACCGCCGCCCGATCGCGCCGCCGAATCGCCGCCGAAACCCGCTCGGCCTCGGCCAAATTCGCACGGTCGCCCCAGCGACCCCCGTCGACCCTCGCGAGCGAACCCTCCAGGGTCAACTTCTCCAAAAGCCCGCGCGCCGTCGCGATATCAAGCGGATATCGCGACGTCAAAACGTCGATTCCCACAAAAAGATGATTTTGTGTAAATCTCCTAACGATTTCGATCGTAGCCGCGAAATCGCGTTCGTATCCAAACGCTTTCTGATATAATTGGCGATCTTCCTCGGCGATCCAACGAACGCGGTCGACCGTCCCCTCGAGATCGATCCGCGCAGCTCGTTTTTGATCGATCAAAGAATCCAGAAGCGGAAGAATTTCGACGGGGATCTCTTCGCGAGTCATATCTCCCGCGCGAAGCAAGAGCTCGACGAGTTCGTCGGCGGTTCTCGGAACGCGCCCCTCGCCGCGCAATCGTCCCTCGACGGCTCCGACGCCCCTGGGATCGAGCCGATCCGCCAAAGCCGAGTTCGCCAGGAGCGAGTCGAGCCGATCTCGATCGAACTCGTCCGACCCCGATCGCCGATCCGCCGGCCTCGGCTCATCCCATTGATACATATACTGTGCTTGAAATTGAAACACGAGCGACGACGTGAACGGCGAAGGAACCTCGGCGATTCGCTTGATCACCTTGATCGCTCCGCTCGAAATCGCATCCAAAAATACTCGTAAACGAGGGATGTCTAAATCTTGTTCCAAACATTCGCGATACGTTTCGACGAAGATCGGAAAATCGGCGAACTTGCGCGCGATCTGGAGCAAATCCTTGGCGCGCAGCCGCTGAAGCCAAAGCGGAGTCCGTTTGCCGGGATCGGATCGCGACGTAAGCAAGGCGCGAAAAGCGTTCTGCCGGAACCGAAGCCCGAAAAGCGCCGTCTCGGCGAGCTCGCCGCGGATCAGCGATTCGGCGATCTCTGCCGTCAAACCCTCGAGAACGTCGAGCGGAGGCTCGTCGACGTTCGGCAGTCGAACCAAAATTCCGTCCGCCCCGTGCAAACACGAAACCAAAATCCCCAGCCGCCGGCGCATCACCCCCTGTATGCACATCTTTAACGCCTGATGCAACTTTCCGCCGAACGGAGTCAAAATCGCCGTCCCGAGATCGCCCGTCGGATCGATGAACGATTCAATCAGCACGGTTTGATCGTTCGGCGCCGCCCCCGCGCGAATCTCCTGCCGCCGATGATACGAGATCAACAACTCCGCCGAACGCCGATCGACCGCGCATTGATCCATAAGTATTTGCGTGATTTTATCGTCGTCTTTTTCGTTCTGGATCGTTCTTGAAAGCGCCCCGACCGCCTCGCCCAGCTCGATCGTCCTCATCGCTCGCTCGCCGTGCCAAAACGGAACGTTCGCCGCCGACCCCTCGTCGCGAGCCACGAGAACGCGATGAGGCTCGATCGCTTCGATCCGCCACGTCGCCGTTCCCAACAAAAAACTCTCGCCGATCCGCCTTTCATAAACGAACTCCTCGTCGAGTTCGCCGATTCGAGGTCCGCCGTCCCCCACGTAAACGGGGAACTGACCCGTGTCGGCGATCGCCCCGCCGCCGACGATCGCCGTCCGAGCCGTTCCGGGCAAAGCGTGCAACGTATTCTCAAGCCTGTCCCAATGAATCCGAGCCCTCAAATCATGGATCGGCGGCGTCGGATACCTCCCCGCGACCATCCTCACCACGCTCTCAAAAGCATCGGCGGTTAAATCGCGATACGAATAAACACGACGTATCAATTTATATAATTCGGTGACGTTCCACGATTCAACCGCGACGCACGCGACGACCTGTTGCGCCAAAATATCCAGACAGTTAACCGGAATTTTCAGCCGCTCGACCTCGCCGCGACGCATCGCCCAAGCGAGCGCCGCCGATTCGAGCAGATCGGCGGGCGTTTTGGCGATCAACCTCCCTTTGCTCGCCATCCCCACGATATGGCCGGCCCTGCCGACCCGCTGTAAACCGCGTGAAACGCTTCCGGGCGATTCAACCTGACACACCAGCTCGACCGATCCCATGTCGATCCCGAGCTCGAGCGAAGCCGTCGCCACCACCGCCGGAATCGACCCGCGCTTGAGCGACTCCTCAACCCCTCTACGCTCGTCCAAACTCAAACTCCCGTGATGCGCTCGAGCGATCGTCGCCGCCTCGTCCGCGGCTTCGACGCCGTCCCCAAAAAAAGCGTCGTCGCCGGTATTCACGCTTCCCGTTCGAGATTCACGAGCTTCGGAGTTTATATTCTGAGATAAAAATTCAGTTTGATGATCATTTAGGTCGATTCTTTGTCGTTGATCTTCGAGGGCTCGATCCTCGGCGAGTTCGTTGAGCCGGCGCGTCAGGCGCTCGACGACGCGACGGTTATTCACGAATACGATCGTTGATTTATGCGCCGCGATCTCGCGCAGCAATCGTTCCTCGATCGCGGGCCAAACCGATTCGGATTTGGCCGGAAAAAGCTCTGGAATCGGGTAATGGACCGAAAGGTCGAGCCGTTTTTTCATCCCCGCGTCGACGATCTTAACGTCTCGGGGGACGAACCGTTCCTCGCCGTTCTCTGATCGTTCGACGCGCAGCCCGCCCAAATAACGGGCGACTTCCTCAAGAGGCCGCTGCGTCGCCGACAGGCCGATCCGAACGAACTCGCGGTCGCGAACCGACAGTTCGGCGAGCCGTTCGAGGAGGATCGCCAAAAAAACGCCCCGTTTGTCTCCGCAAAGCGCATGGATCTCATCGACGATGACGTGAGTGACCGTTTTGAAATTTTTACGCGCCCCGCTCGTCAACATCAGGTGAAGCGATTCGGGGGTCGTGATCAGAATCTCGGGGGGCTTCTTGAGTTGCCGAAGCCGCTCGGCCTGAGGGGTATCCCCCGTCCTCACGCCGACGCTTAAATCCCGAAGCCGCCTTCCAAGCCGTGTCGCCGCGGCGACGACCCCAGCGAGCGGCGATTCAAGATTGCGCGCAATGTCGTTATTGAGCGATTTTAATGGAGATATATAAACAATTTGAACGCCCGGCGCGCGTTCGGTTTGTTTCCAAAGGAGATTCAGGCACGCAAGGAACGCCGCGAGCGTTTTTCCAGACCCAGTGGGCGCGCAGATCAGCGTGTTTTCACCGTTCGCGATCAGCGGCCACGCCTGGATTTGGGGCGCGGTCGGCTCGCCGAGAGCGGTTCGAAACCACGTGGCGACCGCGGGATGCATTTGTTTTAAAGCGTCTTTGGGGGTGTTGCGCATCAAGTTGGAATCCCGATCGGGCCGGTAAGGAATTCCGGTCGGCCCTGTATTGTCGAGGCTCCAATCCGCAGCGCCAAGTCGAACGTGAACAAATGGATGGAAATACGTCGTGGCGACGCCGCCGAAATGGCCGAAACGGCGTGGCGAAACGTGTTCGCTTTTATTCGGGATTGGCGATGAGCGCCTGATCGACGAGGTTGCGGAGGATTTGGGCGACGCTTTGATTCCGCCGTTTTGACAGTCTCAGCAGCTCCTCGGCGCGCTCTTTTGGCAGCAGCAGGGGGAGTTCGACGACGTCGGCGACCGTTCGCTCGGTCGATCGACCCGTCGAATCGGGGCTTTGACTAACAAATGCCGAAAAAAACATCACAATGACTCGGTTTGGTTCAGTATTTCTCCGCCGGAACGTCACGCGATCTATCATAGCAGCAAACGGCGCGCCAAATGGTTTTTTGATCGAAGCGAAGCGAGGATTTGATCGGGATGGCCTTGGCTAGGTTTGGCGAATTGCGAAAAGACGAATCGACCGAGATGTTACCCTAAACCGAGGATGATCCGACTTCATTTAGAATCGAGTCGTCAAATTCGGTTTTATAATCAGAGCCCCATTTTTGGTGAGCTTCTTGGGATGATCGAATCGCCGATTCTCCTCGCGATTTCATAACCGGATCATCAATCAAGGATGAAAGCTCGATCAATGCACGACCCAGGTTAAATTGGGTCGCTACATAATCATATGAATATGTGAAATTGGTAAATACGTTGAGAGCACCCTCGAAATGCTCGACTGCTCTGATGAGATTCTCCACGCGATCCCCGGATTGAAGTTCGGCGTGGCAAGCTCCGAGGCTATTCTGCGTCATCGCCCAAAGATTCGGAGAATAATCTTTAGTCCAGATTTTCAATACTTCAATTAAGAGAGTGATTGCCTGTATGAGGCGATCGTTACGATCCTCAGAGGGATGTTTTCTATGAGCTAGAGCCAAATTGTATTGAGTTCTCGCCCATTCGTGGAGAAAATCCGCAAGTATATATACGCGAAGTGCTGACTCGTAACAACAGATCGCTCGCGATACGTTTTCGTATGGATCGCCGGAAGATAATTCACTGAATGAGTTTCCCATATTCACCTGAGTCGAAGCCCAATCGAACGGGGTCGACGATTCGTTCTGAACGCGTAACGCCGCCTCATAACATGAAATCGCTCGAAGCAGATTCTCATCGCGATTTCCCGTAGGAAGGACCGCATAGCAAATACCAAGATAGTTTTGGATTCGCGCCCAACTAATAGGATAATCGCGTTCCGTCATGATGCGTAAGGCCGATTCGTAATGAGAGATACTGCGTCGGAGATTGTAATCGCGATCGCCCGAAGACATTAGGGAGAAAGCGGAACCCAATTTAGATTGAGTACTCGCCCAAAGCTTTGGGTATTCTTTCTCATTTAATAAGGACAATGCTTTTTCAAAACAATCGAGGGCCTTAGCCTTATTATCAATCTGATCTCCAGTTGTTAAACTCAAATAAACATCGCCCAGGTTGTTCAATATCGTTGCGTATTCTGCCGGGTTAGTGCTTGCGCGATAATATTTTAACGCCTCTTCGAAACAAACGATGGCGTTCCGACGATTTTCAATAAGATCGCCGTTGGGGCGATCTTTCAGAATACATCCCAACGTGTTTTGTGCCCGCGCCCAAATGAACGGCTTGGATTTTCCGTCTCCAAGAATCGTAATCGCCTCACGAATCAACCCTTCAGCTCGAACAAGACGGCTCGCCAAGCCAGAATCGTTCAGATTATGTAACGACTCAGCCAATCCGAGCAAAGCGCGCACGCGTTCAGGGGACTCTTTAGGATAATGGATGAGCATGGCTTCATAAAAGAGAACCATAACCGACGAGCCGTTCGCCGAACGATCAGATAATTCGGACGCTTTAACCGAGATATTACGCATGGGACGGTTTTCATCGACGGCTCGACGAGAGATTGAATGAAAATGAAAAAGACCTGTAAAGTGATCGAAAAAATCGGGCGCCTGTTCACGAATCGCTCGAAACGACCAAGTCTCGCACCAAATGATTAAAGGGTGAGGACAGTATTTTCGGATCGCCTCACGACCTTGGTTCAATACAGCGAGCGCGGGAGGTCGTCGATTCTCTTCTCCTCCAGCCGGTGGAAACCCCGGGGTCTCTTCGATCCCGGTGATAATGATAACCGCTCGATTATTGAGCTCTTGTGCATTCTCTCGTATCAATTCCAAAGCATTCCAGGATTCACGTGTAAGCCGGATTATTATCAAAGGCGTCGGATCGATGTCGTGTTGCAACCTCCGGATGAGGTCATCACGATCGGACCGCGTCAAATCGCTCCCAACGATCGAAAGCGAGAAAAACCCCAGGGTCTCCTCGATCGTCGTAAGGAGTTGCTCATATTCGATCTCGCCGGAGTCTCCAACGATCTTGGAAAGATCACTCGGAGACGAGTCGGGAAGCGTTTGCGAAGTCACGCTGAAATCTCCGGTCTTCAAGCAGAATCGGATGAATATCAATCCATGAAGTCGATTCGGAACGATAACGCAGAATCCGCCGTCGATTCATCAATCTCATTGCATGATCGTCGATCACATCCGAGTTCGGATCACGACGAGCGAGCGCGACCAATCGGATGTAATCACATTCTTGTAGACCTTCCGTTTGTTGCAGTCGATACTCCTCGATCGCTTTTCGGACTCCGTCGCTCGTCAACTTTTTCGGCGTATCCTTCAGGCTTTTGCGCGATTTCTGGCGAGATGTGTCGACGAGGTGAAGTAAATCTCGCATGCAACCCCCGCTCAGTTTCACGATCAATTTGGCGTCTTCTGTCTTTTCAAAAAGCTTATCAATGTCAATACGTTTCGCAAGAGCCCTGCTCATCTCGTCGACGGCGTTTTCATTGAATCGAGTTTCACCGATCGTGTCATTCCACGCCTCCGATTGATCACGAATTGCGAGCATCGGAATCATCACATTAGCGTCGTAATCATCCCACCAAGTTTGATCAGGCGAACAACGCAACTCGACGGGCATCGTGAAAATCGCGTGGCAAGCGAGTTTCCGAACAAGAGTCGACCCCGTAAACAATAAAGTTTTGATCGTTTCGGAGGGATATCGATCAAGATTGTCGAAAAGAACAAGCAGGCCCTTATGCCGACCGTTCTTGATGAGAATCTCACCCGCGTCCAGAAGCAATTTATTGGTGAGCTCCATCAAATCATTCGGAGACTGCTTAAACTTAGATCGAACAGTCGACGTATATTCCGATCCGGCGACCACACTCGCCGAGTACTCGGCGAACAATTTACTGAAAAATAATGTTAGTCCCGCTTTTCCGCCGGCCTTAATATCGTGATCGAGTTTTGTTTGATTTTTTCTTTCATCGACGATTTCAGAAAACCACTCGACGATACTTTTGAGATCCTTATTCGGGACCGACATATTCTCCCCGCTCATCGCTCGCGTCACCGATTCGGCGGTGAGGAGGTAAAGATCCGAGAACTGAAGCTCAGCCAAACCGAAGTGTACATCAACCTCGTTCCAAACCGTGAAGAATCCTTGATCGTCAGCCCATTTCTTAAGTTTGAGCAACTCGGTCGATTTTCCCGTACCTCGATGACCACACATAATACAGTGATGATATTTATTATCTGAGACTTCCTGTTCCAAGGTGTCGGCCAACTCGACGACTCCGTCGCCGCCTCGAAGACTCGAGAAATCATGCAAACGTGGGTCTCCGGGGCGAAGCGGATCGTCCGCTTGGCACGCTTTTAAGATCAAGCGGATATCCCTCACCGGGTAAACGTCGTTTTCGACATCTTTCTCAATCATCACGATCATGTCCCTGGGATCAACCAACCTGATTAAAACAGTTTAAATGCAACCGCGGAGAAATGCTATAGACGATGAATCCGATCCTCCGCAGCGTCTTTCCCCGTCGGCTTTGTCGCTGTACCATATTGCTTTTCGGAGGGCCGAAATCATGAAGTTAAACAACCGTAAGCCGACCGCGTTGGTTCTTCTGATCGTCGTCGGATTGATCGTCGCCGAATCCGCGTTCGGCGGCGACGTTTCGCTCGTCGTACGCGCGCCAGACCCGCACGGCAGCCCCAGGCCCGCCAAAGATTCGACCGACGTCCCCCTGCGAACCAGCCTCTACCTCGAACTCGCGACGACTCAATCCGCCAAAACCGCCGCGATCGACCCCGATTCGGTCTCCGTCTCCATGCGAAAACATCAAGAGCGATCCGTTATGATGATCGGCCCCAATCGCCGATTCGCTCCCGGGTTCACCGGCAAGATCGCTCCCAAACAAGATTTCTCGGGGGGGCGCTCGCTCGCGATCTATATCGAACTTGCGAAACCGCTCGAACCCTCCGCCCGATATACGATCACCGTATTCGCCGATATTATCAAACCTAAAGGTCATGATAAAAAAACAAAAGATAACGATAAAAAGTCGGGCGATCGAGAATCGAAGATCGATCAACCCGCCGACGATCGCGACCGCCCGGGCTTGAACACTCCCCCCGAAGCCGGCGCCTGGAGCTTCTCGACCGAGACCAAACCGTCGATTCATCGAATCTCGCTTCCGCTCGATCTCAAAAAACCTCCCGTCGATTGGCACGGAGCGTTCTTCTCGGGGCTTTGCAACGTCGTCTTCTGCACGCAAGAAAAAAATTACGGACCCACTTATGAATTGATGGCGCAATCGCGTAAACGCCATCCGCGCGCCTGGAGTTATCAGCGCGATTTTTGGCCGACGGGGATGGATCATCGCCCGCCGTCGCTGCTCGCCGACAATCTGCCGAACATCGTCCGCGAACGCGAGACGAGACGAATCGCCGCGATCAATCCGAACGACAAGGGCGTTTCGCTCGGCGTCGAGGATTTTTTTGGACATGAACAATACGGCATTCCTTCAAAACGGAAATTGAGCGACGATTATCATCCCGGCGACGAGGTTTTGATCGCCGACGGCGTGCACGACGCGCGATCGAAGGTCGTATCGGTCGACGACGCCGCGGCGACGGTGACGGTGAATCCGTTCGCGACCCCCGACGAGGGGTGGAAGATCGCCTACGAAGGAGCGCTTCCCGATCGCGAAGATCCCGACGCTCCGGGCCTTTTCCCTCCCGGAGGTTGTTACTTGCGCAAGTATGCGCCCCACGGAACCGCGTGTTATTACTGGGGAAGGCTCGATAAGGAATGGGATCGAACGCATCAAAGATACGGCAGACGCTTGATGGTGAACTTCGCCGACGCCCCCGGCGATCTCTCCCGCGATGGTCGTAATTGGACGACCCCAAAAGATTACGTCCAATGGCATGAGGTCGCCGAGAAGATCGCGGGACACGTGATCGACCGCTACGGCGCGGCCTCGCTCGACTTCACCTGGAGCGTGTTCAACGAGCCCGATCTCGGCGCGCTCTTCTGGCGCGCCGATTGGAACGACCTTCAAAAATTTTATGATTACACGTCCGATGCGATCCTCCGAGCGTTCGAAAATCGCGGTTACGATTCGAATCGCGTTTTTATCGGCGGGCTCGAACTCGGCGGGATCTTCGGCGTGAACCTTAAATTATCCGAGTTCCTGGCGCATTGTTCTCCTCGAGCGAACGCCGACGGCGCCGTTCGGCTCAACGCCGCGTTCGCCGACCGCGCTCTCGACGGAAAACGTTCGAAACGCGTCGAAACCTTGTGCCGTGAACATAACGGTAAAGGCGCCCCGTGTGATTTCATCTCGATCCACTCTTACAATCGATCGGAGATCATGGCGGCGAAGCTGATTCACGCCAAGAAAACGGCGCTCGAGATCGACGCCGATTATTACAAGAATTTATGGATCAACTCGCACGAGTCGTGCCCCGATTGGGCGCCTCCCCCCGACGACGCCGCGGCCGACGCGTACCGCGGCGACGGTTATTTTCCAAGCTGGTGCGTCGACATCGTTCATCGCATGCTTGCGCAGGCGGATCAAGATCCTAGATTCTCGTTCGGCGAAACGATCCTCACCGTTTGGCCCCCTCCCGAGGATTTCGCGGGGATGAACGCGATCACTCGAATCATCCGTTGCGACGACGACGGCGACGGCAAGAGCGATCGAAACCTCACCGTTCCGATGCCGATCTTTCACGCGCTCGAATTGCTTTCCGATATGGGAAATCGTTATCACGTTCTTCCCCGACGAACCGTCGGCGGATGTAAGATCGCGGGCTTCGCCTCGCGCGACGATCACGGCGTTTTGCGAGTCCTCGTCTTCACCCACGACCCTCGCGATACGCAATCAAGGTCCGATTCAACCTACGACGTCACGGTCGAGATCGACGATCGCATCGATCAACAGAATAAGAATCGAGCTTATCATCAAACTCTCTATCTTATCGATCGCGATCATAATTCGCCGTTTCGGTTGATCAAGGAAATCGAGTCGAAACGGTCGTCGGTTCGAGCCGAGGCGACCGTCGTCGATCGCTTGACGAAAGAACTGGAACACGGCGACGCCGACGCCAAAATCGCGGCGATCGAGAAAATCCGAGCGCTCGACGCCGAAACGCGGAGGGAATTCGCGGGTTCGATTTTGAAAACCGCGGGAGAGACGCGAGATCAACGCGTCCGCGACGCCGCCTTGAAGGCGCTCATCGGCGGATTCGGCCCTCCCGCGTATTCCCGAACCGAAGTCGAACGGATCGCCGAAAAAACCGCGTGCGAACCGACCTCCGAAACCACCCTCAAACCCGACCCCTCGGGAAAGCTCACCTTGAAGGCCGAACTCGCGACCAACGGCTGCGCCTTCTTCGTGATCAAACCCGAAGAAATGAAAGACTGAAAGCTTATTATTCCGAACATCTGGTGACTTAATAATCGATTCATTCCGTTCAATCGGAGCGAATCGCGTCGCTTTCGATGTTCGTCGGATTGCTCTCCGCTTTTGCTCGCGATGAAGACGGTTTGCGTCGAGGACGACCGACGATCGCGTCGAATCGAACGACGCTCACGCGAAAGATGTAGCGTGAAAGTAGCAGGTCGATTCCGATCGTCGCGATCCAGGTGATCGCCGATTCCAGAGTCGTCGTGATGGCGTTGATGTTGGTAAAGTTGAGCATTTTTTGCGCGGAATGGCGAGGAACGATCGTCGAGAAAACGATCGCGGGAATAAAGCCGATATAAAAAAACCGTCGAGCTTTCATGAAGAGCAGGAGAGGGGAACAACAAAGAAGAAACAAAAGATTTTGGGCGATCACGACGAACGTTGAGATCGCCGCCGCTCTCTCGTCGAGTCGATCGCCCGCCGAATCGTCGTGCGCGGTGATCAGCGAAACGAACACGCCGATCGACGCGACGAACCAGGAGAAAACGACCGATTCCAATAATAATAGAATCAAACTCAACCAATGAAGTTCGCCGATCATGCACACAAACGCGGCTAAAACGAACAAGAATATCCAGAATGCGCGATAACATAAAAACGCCCCGACGATCTTGCCCCTTATGATCTCGCGAGGCGTTAAATCGGTGACGATCAAAGATTCCCAGGTTTTCGCCGATCGTTCGGCGACGATCGACGCCGACGCCGTCGACAGCGTGACGAAAAACATCGCGATCGAACCGTAGCGCAAAAACTCGCGTGAAATCGAACCGATCAACCCCGCATCCCACAAAGACATGTAAGGTACAAGATATGTGTTTGAAAGATAGAGCACCGCGGCGATCATGCCCCAAAGATAAGTTCGACGCACTCCGTAAGAAAAATTCGTTTCCTTCCAGATCATCGCGTCTTCCGAACCGATGCGCCGGCGCTTGTTCGTTCGAAACTTTCGAGGCGAGAATATCGAGGCCGCGAGCCGCGAAGGCCGATTCGTCGCGGCGTCTCCGAACGATTCCTGAAAATCCAGACGCAATCGTCGAGCCTTGAATGACAATAAAATCAGTCCGAACGTCGCTTGCAAAAAGATCGACCATAACAGGCCGGCACAAATTTCATTATAATATATATTGCGAGATTTCGAGTAGTGTTCGATCGCGATTGATAATGGGTTGAGGGGGTAAATCCGATCGTTGATCGGGTAAACGACGTACCGAAAGAAAAACCGATTCGAGCGAGGCCCTCCGAATTCGATCATCGGGGATAAAAACATCAAGAGAAACAACCATAAGCCCGCGACGCCTTGAGATTTCGCCGCGGATTCGCTTTTCGTCGACGAGCAAAACAATGAAAACGATCCGACAAAGAAAAGCGTCGAGACGATCGAGGCGTATCCTATGAGAACCATTCGGGGATCGTATTCGGCGTAAGCCGAAAGGTAGATGCACAGCGGTGCGGTCGCCGTGATCATCCAGATCGGCTTCCACAATTCGCCGACGAGAATTCCCAATAAGATCTCCCAATTCGTTAACGGAGTTATCAAGAGATACGGAAGAGTCTTTTGTCTTCGTTCGTTCGGGAAAAAGCTCGCTAGTTTTCGCAAGACTTCCATCGATCGACCGATCGTCGCGATGACGATCGTCACGACGAAGACGAAAAAAACCTTCGATCGAACGTCGACCGAATCGCTCGCGTTAAGATTGAGACGTATCGAACTCCAATGAAACCAGACCGCGACGAGGAGGAATATTATTAATAAATCACTATTTGATAAGAATGATAATGAACTCGCCTTTTTCGTCATTCGCCTGAGCGAAAACTCGAGAAGACAAAAATTCATACCAAAGCCCCGGCGTGTTCGATCGATCGATCTCGATAAGGCGACATCAAAAGGTTCTCCATTTTGTGTCGACGGAACCGCCCTGGATCTCGCCCGTAGATGTTGCAGACCGCTTCGCGTACCGTATCGGATAAGTCGATCGGTTGGAAGCGTTTTCTTTTGATGACACGACATTACGAGAAACGCGTGTCGCCGATTTCAGACGGCGCGATCGCCGCGGAGCGCAGAACGAACGAGAGCCCGGCGATCGCTGTTGGGATCGCGAGATTTCATCGGTTTGACTGAGACGTTATCGGCGATAATTTTCGCGAATTCGTCGCGATTTCACGATGCGTTGTCAATTGGGCTGTCGAACCCGAAATCGGGCGGGCGAAGCCGAAATCGGGAGGCCGAACCAGAAATTGAGAGGGCGGAGCCTAAATTGGGAGGGCGAACCTCCTGGTGAGCCGAATTCTGATATATGCGTTTATTGACCATAAAAACGGCCTTGTTGCGAGGGTGCGCGAAAAGAGGCTCACCGGGAGGTTCGCCCTCCCAAAAAAAATCGACATCTATATTCATAATACGTTTGGCGTAATTTGAGGGCGAAGCCGAAATCGGGAGGTTGATCCCTAAATTGGGAGGGCGAAGCCGAAATTGGGAGGGCGAAGCCGAAATCAGGAGGGCGAAGCCGAAATCAGGAGGGCGAAGCCGAAATTGGGAGGGCGAAGCCGAAATCAGGAGGGCGAAGCCGAAATCAGGAGGGCGAAGCCGAAATCAGGAGGGCGAACCTCCTGGTGAGCCATATTCTTATATATGAATTTATATATAAAAGACCGCCTTATCGCCGGTGATTACAGAAAGAGGCTCACCGGGAGGTTCGCCCTCCCAAAAAAAATCGACATCTAAATTCATTATACGTTTGGCGGAATTTGAGGGCGAACCCGAAATTGGGAGGGCGGAGCCGAAATTGGGAGGGCGAACCCGAAATTGGGAGGGCGAATCTCCTGGTGAGCCGAATTCCGATATAACCGATTCTTTACCAAAAAACCGGTCTTATCGCGGGTGTTTACAGAAAGAGGCTCACCGGGAGGTTCGCCCTCCCAAATAGAAATATATATCATTTGTTATCTGAATATCGCTACGCTTGCTTGATTATCAAGGGTCGGATCCTTTTTAATCTCGCGGTTGTCGTCGCGATGGAACTTCCCGATATCATCCGAGAACGGAACGCGATAAGCCCGCCGATTTTGATCGTGATCGGCCGAATCGACCGAAAAACGTCCGATTCTCACCCCGCCTCTCGCGCTAACGCATTCGCGATCTATTAAACACAAGCGCCTATAAAACTCGTATCGATATTGATCTTTAAACCTGCGTGTTGGAAATAAGTACGAGCGCCATCGTTCCCACGACGATCAAAAGAATCAGCACGAACAACCGGATCGCGTGCGAGACGATCAGCTTCCAATCGTCGTACCGCGACGCCGCGTGAACGAGGCTGATCGCGATCATAATCGGCAACGCATACCAATAAATATTAATTGAAGAAGCCGCGGCGAACGTCATGCCTTCGCCTCCTTGGCGACCGCGGCGGTCGCCGGCTTCGAAGCTCCCGCAGAAGCGGCCGCGGGGCCCGCGTACGCGTCGCAGATCGCGAAAACGTTCGCCAATCCCGCGAGCTGAGTATATAAAACGCTGATATCCACAACCTTACCCAATCGAGCGTACATTCCGTTAATCACATTCTGGCTCGGTACGTCCATCCATCCCCATAAGATCGGCGAAAGATCCAGGTATCGAAGCGTTCCCTGGATGAGCGCCGGCAGCGCCGGCAGACCGACGAAAAACTGACAGATGTACGTGAGCCGAAAATCGTCGGGCCGGCTCATCGGATTCAC
The DNA here is from genome assembly GCA_021791715.1 of Planctomycetota bacterium. Taxonomy (GTDB): domain Bacteria; phylum Planctomycetota; class Planctomycetia; order Isosphaerales; family Isosphaeraceae; genus JAKBCQ01. The sequence continues at coordinate 37,740 of JAJYWB010000045.1, forward strand.
CCACCGCCAATAAACGATCTTCCCCTCGCCGAGGATCGCCCCCCAGACGAAAAGTCCGACGATGCAAACAAAATATAAAACCCCTTTACCATACCGCTTTTGGTAAATGTGTCCCAACCCTGGTATGAACCAGGCGAGAAAAGCGGCCTTGATCGAAGGGTTCGGCGGAACGGATGAAACGGGCATCGGCCTCGGCTCTTCGGGTTCGACCATCAGACGAATCGGCGGGTCCAAGATCCCCCAACGGACATACCTTAACACGAATCGACCGAGCGCGACCACCCCAACGGAGCGCGGGCTTCGGTCGACGGATTTGAGCGGTTTGAATCGAGTCGACCCGTCCGCCGTAAAACCCTGATAAAGCTTAACTTCCGCCGTTCGATCGCTCCGCCGACGAGGCGCGATCGACTCTCGCGTTCGTGTTAAACGATCGCGATCGCCGTCGCATCGCGGCGTTCGACCACGCGACCGACGATCGCAGCGGCGTTCGCGTTCCTCGCCTTCAGTTCGTCGATCAAACGCTCCGCCGATTCGGCGGCGACCGCGATCAATAGCCCGCCCGATGTCTGCGCGTCGAACACGAACGGCAGCCTGGATGAGCGCTCTGCCGAGGCGGAAATCGTCATCCGATCGGTTAAAAACGACCGATTCGTTCCGCTCGCGCGGGTTGCGAAGCGAGGGATCGCCAGCCGCTCGCTCCCCGCGATGATTGGAACGGCGGAAACATCGAGCTCGATCGTCGTTTTCGACCCCTCCGCCATCTCGGCGGCGTGCCCGGCGAGCCCGTAACCCGTGACATCCGTCACAGACCGCGCTCCCCCCGCGGCGCGGAACGCGTCGCGTCCAACTGCGTTTAATGTAATCATGCTTTTAATCGCCGCGGCGAGGATTTCGCTCGGGCATTCGCCCCGTTTGGCCGCGGTGGTGACGAAACCCGTTCCCAGCGGTTTGGTGAGGACGAGAACGTCGCCCGCGTGAGCCGAGGCGTTTGTGAGGATATCTTTGGGGTCGACGATTCCCGTGACGCTGAGGCCGAATTTGATCTCGGAATCGCGAACCGAATGGCCTCCCAAGGTGACGGCGCCCGCGGCGTTGACGCGGTCCGCCGCGCCGCTAAGGATCGCCGCGAGCACGCTCATCGGCAATTCGTCGTCGGGAAAGCCGACGATGTTCATGACCGTGAGCGGATTCGCGTTCATCGCGTAGATATCGGAGAGCGAATTCGCCGCGGCGATCTGACCGAACGTGAACGGGTCGTCGACGAGCGGGGGGAAGAAATCCAATGTCTGGACGATCGCCGTCCCCTCGGCGATCCGGTAAACACCGGCGTCGTCGAGCGTTTCGGTTCCGACCAATAGGTTCGGATCGACCGAGCGAGGCGGCAAGTCGCGCAGCACCTGCGCGATCCCCTGGGGGGAAATCTTGCCCGCTCACCCGGCGCAGTTCGCGTAATCGGTCAATCGCTTGCGTCGACCAAACACGTTTTTCTCGCTTAAGAGTGAATGGATAAACTGACGAACGCCGGTTGATCCCGGCGGTCGGAGTCACTTCTTAAGCGCCTCGCCGATCGCCGCGATCATTTTCTCTTCGGCGGGAAACTCTCCCGTCGCGAGTTTTGAGTATAAAAGCTTACCCCCGACGGTGATCTCGAAGCAGCCCCCTTTCGAGGGGATCAGCGTCATCCGTTTGATCGCGGTTTTAAACCGCGGCAGCACCTTCGCCGTCAAACTGACGGCCTGGGGCTCGTAATTTCACGTCGCGCAGTATTCGAGGATCACTTCCATACCATCCTCCTTTCGTTAATCCATCCCTTCAGGATTGGACGAATACGCCGGAGCCATATCGACGATTCGACGACGATCTCTCATACCCTACCAAAAGACGATCGAAACGGCGATCGGTTCCGAAAAGTAAACGCTCGGCGAGATACGACCAGTCCCGAATCAAAATCAAAAATAATAGATATCATGATTTAATAATGTGGAAGCGACGACCGGGTCGATCATCATTATAAAAAATACAATTTTATTATGTATAAAGAACATACATAATAGCAATCGCGGGCGCCCATCTAATTAAGGACGCGATCCGATCGGTCTTTTCAATCTTTTATCGCCGTATCGTACCGACCAGACACTCGATTGGAATCGATCGGCGTGTCGGATCGATTTCGAAGAATCTAATTATTGTTAAGTTTTACAATTATTTCAAATTGTTAAACCCATTTTGGATTCTTTTAGAAGTATTAATTGAAGATATAAAAATCCTAATAAGGCATAGAATTGAAAGGGAAGAATCGTCAGATTGTCCAAAGGTGATGCGATTCGATCGCCCATCGAGCACAGGTTCCAAACCAATTCCGGTCTCATCATAAAGAGAAAAAAGATTGTGACGAACGAGATCGTTTTATATTCAAATCTCCATGGAATTGAACGACCCACGAAAATGAAGAACGGGATCAGAATGATCAAGGAATGCTCCCACGATATCGGATTGATCAATAGCATCGTCGTCGCGCATAATCCGAATCCCGGATCTCGAACGCCTCGATCGACGTTCCTTCCCAGGCGAAGAGCTACGATAGAGACCAAGATTTGCGCCGATAACGAATAACAGAATCGAAAGATAATCGGACTTTGTAAAATCGGATGAGAACGTGAGAATAATCGAGTTTTTCCCGGAATCGGGTCGAAAAGCCTGCTCCAAAACCCGGCCAACGAGCAATTATTCCATCCGACTCGGAACCATTGAAAATCGGGCAAAACGATCATGATGTAATCGCGAAACGCTCCGCTCCCCATGAGAATCCACGTGATCGCGGTCAAAAATGTGAGCGTGACGACCGCGAATACGGCCGAGCGATACCGTTTCGTCCACGCGAAATACAAGATAAAGAGAATCGGAAAAAGCTTGATCGCGGCCGCCGTTCCGATCATAACTCCGGCGAGAGCGTCGAGATCTCGACGATACGCCGACCATGCGATCGTAATCGCTAAAAGCAACACCGCGTTCAATTGTCCTTGACGCGTTTGCTCCCATAACGGACCGCAAAACGTCAAGATCGCGACCGATAAACAAACCGTCCATAACTTTGATTCGATTCGCAGCTCTCGAAAAGTAATAAATAAACTAATTAATACAAGTAAAAATGAAAAGACATTCCATGCGTGAAAAGCTTGGGAGAATGGTAAGAGCGAAAACGGCGCCGCCAGGAGAACCGAAGTCGGCGGATGAGCGTTGAGCAAGACGTTCGATCGTTTTAGATCGAGCGATTTGTTAAGATAGATCGGCGCCGTGACGATATGGTTCGTATAGACCGGATAACCGCCGATCAAATTTCTCGCCGACGCGTAATCTTGGAAGAAATCCGGGACGAAATCGCTCTTGGGATCGATCAGCTCGCGAAGCGAATACGATTGAATGACGATGGACCAAAATAGAATCGACACCGCGGCGATATTGAGATCAAATTCTTGAATTCGGATCGATCCGAATGTTCTGATCGCTTTTCGTTCCACGAGGTTTATCGCTCCTCAATTGCGCCGATCAAACAAAAATGACTTAGCATGTTAGTATGAGAATTAATATTCGCGCTGAGGGCCAGCGATCTGGTATTGGATCAAAACGATCCCGCTTCGACGACTTCGCCTCCCGAACGCGTTGCGAGAGCTTGCCAGATACCGGGGTTCGGTATTCCTTGCCACCATCCACCCGAAGTCATCGTCATCGAAGCGGGGCGTCCTGTCGCTGTGCTGAACGACCACGATTGAACGGTATCTTTGATGAATCGGACCGATCCGTCGCCGAGCAGAGCGTTGACACCTCCGGGATGATAGCTTGAAGCCGATTGAATTTGGGCGTCGAGAGCGACTATGCCGATTTTCCGAAACGCGTTGGGTGGATAGAGCGACGTGAAGAGCGTATCGCCCCAATTTCCCGTGATATACCAGCCGTATTTCGACGGTTTTTCGGGATCGAGAATCGACAGGAATTCGAAAGTCGTCGTAGCCTTCTCGCACACGAAGATCGTTTGCGCGAGCCCGTCGGTGATCGAAGAGAACCGAATCTGAGGTAAGTCATTAAAGCATCCGTTGCTTTGAGTGACGCATTGAGGGGGAATTTTGCAACCGTTGCTTGGGAGCGGGAACGCGATGACTGGTGTCGTGCCGACGCATCCCGAGTAGCTCGTGAGCGACATCCTCCTGGGTCCGGCGGAGGAATCCGGCAAACCGAACTGCGAGAGCTCGTTCGGGTTGAGCAAGATCGGCTGGGCTGCGCGGGGATCGTCTGGGCAAACGAACGAATCGACCTTGATCGTGTGGCATGTCGCGTTCTCCGCGACTTGGATCGCCAGGCTTTGATTGATCGAGTTATAAAGAGCGGATTGATCGATATACGGGAGGATTTCGATCTCAAAGCTTTTATCGACGAATCCCGACGAGCAAGGCGGATTGGGCCCCGCGTAACGCGGGTCATAGGTTTTGACTCGTCCGATCGGTAAACAATCGAATGAATCGTGGTAATTGTGAAGAGCAATGCCGATTTGTCTCAGGTTATTGAGGCATTGGGTACGCCGCGCCGCCTCTCGCGCCTGTTGTACCGCTGGAAGCAGGAATGCGATCAGCGCGCCGATGATCGCGACGACGACGAGGCATTCGATCAGAGTGAAACCACGCGATCGATCTCTATTCATCACTAGGCTCCAGGAATCTCTCGGTTACGTTTCGATCAATAACCCCTCATCATGAATCGATATATTCGTGAATTTAGCGACGATCGAATCTTCAGACTGTTTTGCCTGCTCGGTTTGATTTCCTCGCGAGGTAAAACACGGTGAATCCGACTAAGACGAGAATGGCTCCGATGATGAAGAACGAAACGAGCGGGCCGTATCGATTGATCGATTCGGCTTTAACTCCGATCTCGGGAAGTCCGAAAGAGGTTAATTTAAATTCGGATAATGGAACTTCAAGATGTTCAAAATGATCTAACTTAGTGATATTACGCCTTAAGAACATCAAATCGTCGACAGACTTAATGATTGGGAAATCTCCATCTCTAAACTCATAATTGACCAACATATCGTATCCTTGATTCCAAATCGCATTCTGATTTTTAATATAGATATCACATGCTGATCTCAGGATAACCCATTTGTCGGATGGGGAAACTATAAACCATCCGCTTTTGAATGGTATATTCTCAATACTACATGTAAATGAAAATTTCAAGCATCGTCTGCCATGATAATCAATTTCTTTAAGATCAGAAATGCGAAATGATGCATCATTCAATAATAAAGTCGCGTCGATGTAGCCAATCTCGTAAACGGCTCTTACGAATTCCAAGCCTGATGAAAAGGTATTATCGAGTGCATGCGGTTTTTCAACGCTCTTCAAAATGGGATTGGACTTTGAGGGGTAATCCAAAATGAAATCATATTCGTCGTTCGAGCTGATAACTCGTGTCCGATTTCCATTAGTATCATGTTCCGTTTCAATATACTGAATCTTTATAAGTTTCCAATCGCCGTTCATTTTGAATGATTTATTACTGATAATTCGTGTCTTTTCTTCGAGAATATCCTCTCTTTTGGGAAATTTCGATACGCCGGACCTGATCCGTCTCGATAGCGTGGCTGATCCTGACCCGGAGATATGTGAATAATAGTATTTAAGTTGAGGTATAGCATTTTTATAGTTATGTAGAACTTCTTCCTTATCAATGGATCGTCGCCCGAGGCATACGTTGCACCCGCAAAATAACATAAGAATAATCAGATGGATTTCTGAAGACACGTATTTCAATAAATGCATAATTATGCCTCGGAGTATATTAGTTCTATAAAATTGTACAAAAGGCGTCGTATCAGCAAATTTGCCGACCCGAAGCGCGAACGAGAGGGATCTGTTTGAACTAAAATAAATTTCTATATATCATATTATCGAATCCTCGTGTTCGCACCGATTTAGAAAAATCTCCCGATCCGTTCGCTAATAAGACGCCCACATTTATCGTTAGATGATAATGTCCAAGGATTCCTATAAAATTATAGGATAGAAATAGAGTATTAAAAATAAGTCTGACATGCGCATTGTGTACCCTCGCCTTTAATATAATCGCAGAAACAGTCATCAGGACATCCCGAGCAAGAAAGTGCGCAATCAACATCGCCCACGGTTCCGCATCCACCAGAGCTGCATCCAGTGCAGTAAGTTGTACTTAAGGATTGATTCGCAATAGCTTGTTGGTCGATCGACGCGATGCCGATCATGAACGCAACGAACGCGAAAGCGAAGCACGTCGAGCCGATCCAACGAAGCAGGGTCGCCATGGGAAACTCCTTGTGACGGTTTGGTCGTCGAATCGATCTAACGACCGTCTGTGAATCGAATCCGAAAACATCTCCGCATTACGGAATCACCGGATCAGGAATCAATAGATTCGAGTATTTACAATCGATCGAATCTTCAGGCGGTTTTATGAGCATCGCTTGATTTTCTCGCGAGGTAAAACACCGTAAATCCGACTAAGACGAGAATCGCACCAATGATGAAGAACGAAACGAGCGGGCCGTATCGATTGATCGATTCGGCTTGAGCTCCGATCTCGGGCAAATTGAACGCAGACAGTTTGAATTCCCAATCGGGCACATCGATTTGAGAATACTTCTCAAAATCATAAATTTTACGATATCTGAGCCAGGCGACGTCGACTTTCTTGATCGGAGGGTATTTATTACCGTTGAATGCATAATCGATCTTGCAATCATAAGATCTTGGTAAAATCTTCCCGTTCGGAGGCTTCAAATCGCAGACCGTTCTAAGAACGATCCATCCGTCGTTCGGAGAAACGATGAAATATCCTGATTTCAGAACCTTGTTTTTCGGAGAATTCAATTCAAACGCGATTTTGACGCAATCTTTATTTTCGTATAAAATACCTTCGCAACTTTTCAAAACGAATGAGGGATCATTGAGCAATTCATCCAACTCCACATTATAAATTTTATAAGGAAAATGAATCGGATCGAGATACGACTCTTCTAAATCTTTCTCGAACGCGATATTCGGACCGAATTCTTTCAAGGTATACGATCCGCTTCCTTTTTTTTCCAATTTGAATCGGTAATCTTTGCCGACGTTGAAAACCGTGATCGAATCGACTGGATCATTGCGCCTGTGATCGTAGATATAATGAATTCGAATTTGCATTTGTGAATCGTTCATTTTATAAAGAAACCGTCTCTGAAACAACGGTTTTTCACCGTCTTGCTCCGATCGATTAAACAGAGAATCGATATCCTTCATTTCCACGATGTTATGATTAAAAGTACAATCGGCGACGAACCGATTGTACCTTGATACAATATGATCGATATTTTGATTGTATTCTTTTTTGAACTCAGGAAGATCATACTTTTTTGTCCGAAAGGCGCCATAACATGCGTGATCCACCGTACCGTCCAAAATCACGAAAAATAGAACCGTCAGACTAGAAGCCTTGAGTAAAGATTTCATCATAGGTCTCCCTGTGATTCGAGAATTAGTTAGAAATCAAATACCGTAATGATAATGATAGTCGCTGAAATCTATCATATCATCGTATTATTTGCCTCGATGATATGATAGATTCAAGACCTGTCTAACGTCAGAATTTTTTACCTCCAAAGTTCCATCACCGACAGTAGCAGTCGAGTTGATCGTTTGGAAGACATTCACAATTGGTGCAATCAATAGGATCATAAGGGCATGACCCATAACAAGTAAATGTCGCAAGATTAATCCCTTTGTAAGGGCAGTCTGCTTGTGAACAGCTACAATTGTTTTGTGATACCGGGTTGCTAGCAAAAGCGACGGTCCCGATCGACGCAAAGCCGATCATAAACGCCACGAACGCGAAAGCGAAGCACGTCGAGCCGATCCAACGAAGCAGGGTCGCCATGGGAATCTCCTTGTGACGGTTTGGTCGTCGAATCGATCGAACGACCGTATGTGAATCGAATCCGAAAGCAAATCAGAATCACCGATACCGTCGGTTCTTTTCCAACGATCCGACCGGATACGATCAGATCGAATTGTTTCTATCGGTTCATCGATCGAGTGTATCTATCGAGTTCCATGCTTCGCTCGGCTCGATTCGTACTCCCGAACGATAACATCTATCAATGCGATCCGATATTCCTTGCGAATGCTCCTTTCAAATTAGGATCGATCGTCACTCGCCGCGAGTTTCTCTTTCTCTTTCACATCGCGGACGTATCCGCGGATCGTCACGGGGATTTTGAAGTGCTTGGGACAATCGGTGAAGATCGTCATCGGAAACTCATGATCGCCCGGACTTTTGACTTCCAACTCGATCGGGAAATTGATCATGGATCGCGGCGAGATCGTCAGTCGATCCGGAGGATTTTTGATACAACCGTCCGGGTTGCAGAAACTCGTCGATCCCACGATCTCGATCGGCTTCTTGCCCGAGTTCTTAAGAGCGACCTCGAATTTGAGCTTATCGCCCTTAACCGCCTTGAAATCGAAACGTGTGGATCCGATTGTCAGCGGATCTTTGTTTTCCTCGATCGCATTCCGCCAACTCCACGTCCCCGCGGCGAAGCAAGCCGCCGCGGCGATGAAGAAGAGCCCCGATAAAACCTTGAAAGTGGTTCTCATTGCGTCGGCTCCACGACCTTTGAAGGATCCGATTGCGAATGGGAGGATTGATCGACCGATGGCTTTTCGAGCTTCGGAATAACGATCCCCTCGACCGTCAAATCGATAGTATTTTGTCGATTCAGATCGGTGTAAAGGGTCAACCGCTCGGAAAATGAACCCTCGGGCTGACCGGGATGGACCTTCACGACCAAATTCGTTTTGGAACCGGGAGGGATAGTTACGGGAAGGTCGCTCGTCATCACGCAACTGCACGTTGATCTGGATCCGACGATTTGGATCGCTTTCGATCCTCGGTTGACGAGAACAAACCGGGTGTTTTTGATCTGCTTGGGCTCGAATACTCCCAGATCGGATACCGGATGAGAAACAAGAACGCGATCGCCGTTGAGATAGCGTATTCCAGAACCAAATGATCCGAAATGGAAGGTAAATGCGAGATAAGTGACGAGCATGGAGATATTCGCCATCACGATCGTTCCCATAATCCATCGAGAGGATTTCTCTTTCATCTCGCTATCCTCCTCAAGCCGTTTCCAGCATGAATCGATCGATAAACCCCCCGAAGTCTTACCCCAATCCCACACGCGCTCATTTCGAACGGAAGGATCTTGCTATAAGGAGCATCCGAGTTTTGTTCTTTAGACTAGGTCGTGTTGACAATGATCTTGCGGGATTCTGCTTGGCACGTTACAGTTGCAACTGAGGATTTTCCCCAATTTCAATTGGCAAGGATGCCGAGAAATGTCGCAACGCTATGAACTCACTGACGA
>JAJYWB010000046.1 GCA_021791715.1 Planctomycetota bacterium
AGCTTCTCAGTCGAGCCGGCTGAGAAGCGATTGAAGCCGAAATCCAGGCTGGAGAATGAGTCGACGTGATCGAAAAAATCGCTCGCGAGCGTTCGCGGTGCGCGCCGGAATGTGCGAAACTCGAACTCAGGAAGGAGCTTAAACTGAGTACGGTCGAGGTCGAGGTCGTCGGCGAGGGCGCAGAGATCGTCGGCGTCGTCGAGAAGGCGATTGAAATAAGAAAGGATCGAATCAAGGATTCGAAAAGTAGCATTAAAGTTGCAGAATATGATGAAATCTGGTGTGTCGTGGACGCCGAACGCAAGATCGATAATCCTTCTTGGGAAAGAGGAATCGATCGTTCGAGTGCGAACGAGCTTCTCCTCGCATGGTCGAATCCCTGCTTTGAATACTGGATCCTGCTCCACTTTGAACGTATCGGCCGTTCTTTCGACGGCTATCATGATGTGCGAAATAATCTGAAAAAGTATATTACCGATTATCAAAAGAATTTGAATTATTTTGATAAATTAGCACCACGTATCTCTATCGCGATCGATCGATCGAAGGAGATTCATCGAACACAATGGAAGAATACGCCGAAAATCATCGATAAAAATCCGGCCACGACGGTTCATGAACTTGTCGAATCGCTTTTTAAAATCGCCGAGATCACCGTCGATCAGTTCCTCGAGCGATACGCCAAGGAACGATCTCGATGATCGTCTTGACAAGCTGCAATGAGAATATCGTATACACTCAATATTCAAAATTCATTATCTAATAGAAATAAAAAAATGCTTGTTATAAGTTTATATGAAGATACGGAGTCGGCTTAAGTATCTTTGGAAGTCTCGGATCGCCTTGGTTAAGTCGATTGATTTATCATCAGAGCTTATCTCGATAGTATCGGGACTTGAAGATCGGTCGGCGTCCGAATCGAACCTCCGATTCTAGCCGATGTGCGGCTGAATCGAATCCTCAGAATCCGGCAATCGCGATAAGATCCGTCGCGAATACGCGCGGGTTCCCGATTCGGAATATCGCGCCGCACTCCGTAAAATCTTGATCCAATTTGCGGCTCGACCGAGAATTTATCATCGATTCATCAATCTCGAAACGCAGGCTCGCGAAAATATGATCGCGGAGATCATGGAATTGAGTTAACCGTGAGGAACCAAGATTGCGAAAAAAATATAAACGTAAACATAAGTATGTTAATATTGAAAAATCGATCTTAGACGATCTCGGGGGTCGGCGCGGCGAAATCGCTTGTGCATCAGGTATTTGATATATGATCATGCGACAAATCCAGGGTACGCGAATTTCGTCGCGGCCCGATCGCGTACGGCGACCTTGACCTCGAAGGTTGATCGCCGTAACTTACGGCTCCTTAAGAGAACGAGATCGTTATGGGAGAATCGATCGTTGAACGACCGGCAATCGGGCCTCGCGACGTATGTGACGAGCCACGGCTTCGGCCACCTCAATCGGACCGTCGCGGTGTTGAATCGAATACCAAACGATATCCCGATTCATATTCGATGTCATTCCAATTTATTTGATCATTGGCGAGAGCGTTTAACTCGACCCGCGGAGTTCGGCGCTTACGTTTCCGACGCGGGGGCTCTGAATCCCGCGGGGGACAGTCGCGCGACCGACGGCCCCGGGACGCTCGATCACGCTCGGGCGGTTCATGAGGAGGCGTACAAGCGGATCGACGACGAGATCGATTGGATGAGGGAGAATCGCGTGGGCGCGGCGCTTTGCGACGCTCCGCCGATACCCCTCGTCGCGGCTCGGCGCGCGGGTATCCCCGCGTTTTTGTTGGCGAATTTCACCTGGGCCGATATTTACGATCCGCACGCGCGGCGGATCGGCCCCGGCGCCATGGCTTTTGTACGAAGCATGCGAAATGATTATCGCTCGGCGACGACTCTCTTCCGCGCCCTCCCCGCGCTCGCGATGCGTCGGGTGGCGCCGACGATCGACGTCGGTATGGTCGTCACCCCGGGAAAAAACCGGAAGACCGAGTTGAAATCGCTGTTGGGAATTAAAGATCAAGATAAAATCGTATATTTTTATGTGGGGAGATACGGCCAGGCGAATTTGAATTGGGGTCGGGTTGAGCGTTTCGCGGAGCGGGGGATACATTTTGTGGGGTTTCACGCGGCGTCGGCGGGATCTCCGCGGAATTTTCACGTGGTGAAGCCGACCGAGTGGACGGGGGCCGATTTGGCCGCGTCGGCGGATGCGATTGTGGCGAAGGCGGGTTATGGGACGGTTTGCGAGGCGATGGCGGCGGGTTCGCCGTTGATTTACCCGCCGCGGGTGGGATTCGCCGAGCATCGCGCGCTCGATCGAGCGTTGCGGCTTTGGGGGGGTGGGACTCCGGTTTCGGCGCGCGAATTTGAGGAATTGCGTCTTGAGGGCGCGTTCGATCGCGCGTTCGCGGTTCGTCCGGGTCCTCCGCCGTTTTCGAGCGAGGGGGCTTTGATCGCGGCTCGGCGGTTGGTGGAGACGCTTCTGGGAACGTCGCTTGATTCGTCGCAAGTTTAAGGATTCCAATAGATTATGCCGAAGGAGACCCGCTTCGGCGCGGGTACGGATCGATCGTGTTGGGCGCGTGATTTGCTTGTAAGCGGTGTCGGCGGGGTTTCGAGCCGGCCGAATTGAGCCGGGTGAAAACCTTGGAATAGTGAGAGTTGGACGCTTGCTTAAAATCGGCCGTGATTTATGCTAGATGGATACGAGAATTCTCTCCCACGTCGCCGTGTCGAGCGGAGGCGTATTGGCATGCGGCGAGAGTCCTCATCACACTCCCACGAAGGAGGTCGCGATGCTTCGAGGTGTTTGCGGGACCGCCGCGGTCGCTTTGGTTTTGGCGATCGGCGCGTCGTCGGCCGAGGCTCAGTATTACAACAACGGCTATGGGATGTACGGTTGGGCGGCGACTCCAGGCGGCGACATCGCCCGCGGGATGGGCGTGTACGCGATGGGGCTGGGTCAGTTCGATCTGGCGAACGCGTATGCGAATTCGATCAATACCGATACCGCGATGCGTTGGAACGCGGGGCTTTGGCAAGCCGAGCAGCTTTATTATCAGAATCGATATGAGAATTTAAAGAATCGTCGGATTCGTCAGGCGGACGCGGCGAAGTCGGTATCGGAGCGTTTGAAGGATCATCCCGATCCCGCGGACATCACGCGCGGCGACGCGCTCAACGTGATTTTGGCGCAGTTGACGGCGCCGAAGGTTCGGTTGGTTTCGCTCAAGACTTCGTCGATGGCGTTGCCGAGTCGTACGGCATCGGAGATTCCGTTTCAGTACGCTTCGGAGGCGGTGGTGATTTGTTTGCAGCAGTTGACGGTTGAGAACGGCTGGCCGATGCCTTTGCGTGATAAGAAGTATGAGACGGCGCGTAAGGCTTACGAGAAGGCGATCGACGACGCGCTTCGGCTCGATCTCAACGGCGATCTGACTCCCGATTCGATCGCCTCGGTGCGCACGGCGGTTCTTGATTTGTATCATACGTTCAAGGCGAATCCTCCCGATAATAAAGAGGATTACATGGCCGCGGAGACGTTTCTCAAAGGGCTGGCGGGCGGGGTGCGGATGCTGAGGAGTCCCGCGGTCGAGACGATCATTTCGGAGATCGAGAAGAAGCCGGTTCACAGCGTGGGGGATTTGCTCGCGTTTATGGAGATGTTCAATCTTCGATTCGCTCCGGCCAAAACGCCCCAACAACGGGCGCTTTATCAGAACCTGTACACGGTGCTGGTGGCTCAGCGCGACGAGGTGATGAAGAAGATCGACCAGGACGACCAGCAGGAACTCGCGGGATTGCCCGATAACGTGAAAGAGGGAAGCCCCGTTTCGGTTTTCTCGCGGATGGATTGGGATCACTTGCAGCACAATTCGCGCAAGCAATAAATTGCGCGTAATTGTCGTTGATGATCGGGAGTGAATCGAAGGCTCCGCCGCGAGCGACCGCGACGGGGCCTTTGTTTTTTCGGCGGTGCGACGGCGGCCGGTTTTCGTCGGGTATTCGGGGTTTCGAGGCCGATTTGAGGAAGCCTCGGCGACGGGGTGTCGCGGCGAAAGGGTTGAGCCGAGCCGTTTTGAAGACGTGTGAAGTTCGCGGCGTCGCTTCGGTCGAATTCAAAGGCGTTGCCGACGCGGTCGGCTTTCGTCATGATATGGAAATCGTCGCGCCGGGCGGATCGCGTCGCGGGCGGCGGCGATCCACGCCGATAAGGTTGTGTCTTATGCGAATATTGGCATTTGTTCTTATTTTAACGACGTTCGCGCGGGGCGCCGAGCCTCCCGCGCCCGCCACGCGTTCCGCGCCCGGGGGCGGGGGATCGAGGTCGATCGTTTCGGCGCTTGAGGATTCGTTCGTCGAGGCGATCGCGCGCGCCGAGCCTTCGGTGGTGGCGATCGCGCGGGTGAAATCGGAGACCGGCGAGACGACGGCGGTATTGGGTCGAACCGAGCCCGAGCCCGACGCCGATCGGACGCGGGCGTTGGTGGAGGGGGATTTTCGGAATCGCGGATTCCGTAATCGACGAATGCAAATGTTGATGCGGCAGGGTTTGGCGCTCAACGATCTGGATCAAGACGATCTCGCCGACAATTTACAATTTGATTATGGATCGGGCGTGGTGGTGGGGAACGAGGGGCAAATTCTCACGGCTTATCATGTCGTTAAAGGGGCCAGGCGATTGCGCGTTCGCGCGATCGGTCGGAGGCAGTTCGACGCGGTGATAATCGCCGCGGATCCGCGCTCGGACCTCGCGGTGATCGTTCCGTTCGGCGACGAACCTCCCAAGCTCAAGCCGATACCGCTGGGGAATTCGACGAAGTTGCGGAAAGGATCGTTTTTGATCGCGCTCGGCAATCCGTACAACGCGGCACGGGACGGCGCGGCTTCGGCGGCGTGGGGGATTTTGGCGAACATTGCGCGGCGGGTCGAGCCCCCGCGGGTGGGCGCCGCGCCTCCGCAACTACATAATTATCCGATAATGCTTCAGCTCGACGCCAAGCTCAATTTGGGGATGAGCGGGGCGCCGGTGGTGAATCTCGACGGCGAGTTGGTCGGTTTAACGACGACGGCGGGAGATCCCGAGGGTTTCGATCCCAAAGCGGGGTATGCGATTCCGATGGATCGATTGGGTCGACGAGCGGTTCTCAGTCTTATAGAAGGTCGTGAGGTCGAGTATGGATTTTTGGGGATCAACTTGCCGACGTTGCGGTTTCAGCCCGATGAATTCGGGGGTAAGACGAATATCGTCGCGGACGTGACGCCCGGTACTCCCGCGGATTTGGGCAATTTGCTCAAAGGCGACGAGATCCTTCAGGTCGGCGAGATACCCGTATACGATTCCGATACGCTCGTCGTCGCGGTCGGGTCTTATCCCGTGGGAGAGCCGGTGGCGCTGAAGATTCGACGTGACGACAAGATCATTCATAAAACCGTTTTCCTCTCGAAATATCCGACCGAAGGGGATATTATCGCGACGAATCGTCCCGAGCCATGGCGCGGGATCCGCGTCGATTACACGAGCACGCTCGCTCCTTCGACGTTCGGCGCGGAAGTGCTTCAGCAAATGGCCAAGAGTTTGGTCGCGATCGTCGAGGTCGTCCCCGGATCTCCCGCGGATCTCGCGGGGCTGAAAAAGGGGCGGCTCGTGGTTAAACTGGGCGAGAGGAAAGTGAACAAACCAAGCGATTTTTACGCGTTGACGCCCAAGCTCAAAGGAGACGTTCCGATCGAGACCGATTCGGGAATCGTCGTCGTCCGCGAGCCGAAGAACGTTAATTAAATGAACAAGCGTGAATTCGCGTATTTCTTTAAGAATTGATAGATCAGCGGCGAACATGAAAACAGACGAATTGCGGGAAGCGTATCTCGATTTTTTTGTTTCCAAGGGATGCGTGCGAAAGCCGAGCGACGTGTTGGTTCCCGACGATCCGACGGTGTTGTTCACCCCGGCGGGGATGAATCAATTTAAGCGCGAGTTTCTCGGGTTGGGGGATCCGTCGTTCACGCGGGCGACGACGTGTCAGAAATGTTTGCGGACCGGCGATATTGAGAACGTGGGTCGGACGGCGTTTCATGAGACGTTGTTCGAGATGCTCGGCAATTTTAGTTTCGGCGATTATTTTAAGCGCGAGGCGATTCATTGGGCTTGGGAGTTTTTGGTTAAGGTTTTGCGCATTGATCCGGCGCGGCTGTCGATCACGGTCTATCTGGACGACGACGAGGCGTTCGACATTTGGGAGAAGGAGATCGGCGTTCCGCGCGATCGAATCAGCCGGCTGGGAGAGGACGACAATTTTTGGCCGGCTGGTGCGCCGACGCACGGGCCGAACGGCGTTTGCGGCCCTTGTTCCGAGATATTTTATCACGGCGCGGGTTCCAGGGAAGTCGAGATCTGGAATCTCGTGTTCACGCAGTTCAATCGCACGGGGGTGAACGCGCTTGAGCCGTTGCCGAAAAAGAATATCGATACGGGGATGGGTCTTGAGCGCGCCGCGGCGTGTTTGCAGGGCGTTTCGACGGTGTTCGACACCGATATTTTTCGGCCGATCGTCGCCGCGGCGGCGGAGCTTTTGGGGGTGGTTTACGATCCGAGCGGCGGCGACGGGGTTCGGATCAGGCGGATGTCGGATCATTCACGCGCGCTCACTTTCGCGATTCACGAAAACGTCCGTCCCGGACCGCAAAAGCAGGGTTACGTCATTCGTCGATTGCTTCGTCGCGGCGTGCTCGACGCTTATATGACGGGGCGTCGCGAACCGATCCTCGCCGATCTGGTTCCGGTGGTCGTCGATGTGATGAAGAATCCGTATCCCGAGCTCGCCGAGACTTGTCGTCACGTTCAAAACGTGGTTCGCGACGAGGAGGAGCGGTTTCTGGCGAATTTAGAAAATAGCCTTAAGTATTTAAACGATACGTTCAAGCGGACGAAGGCCGCGGGTTCGGCGGTGGTGGCGGGGCGCGACGCGTTCGATTTACACTCGACTTACGGGATTCCGGTCGAGATCACCGCGAGCCTGGCGGCCGAGAACGACCTTTCGGTCGATATGTCGGGTTTCGACGCGGCGATGAAGGATTTCGCCGAGCTGACCCGCGGCACGACCGAGGCGGCGGCGGTTTTCACCGCGGGGCCGCTCGACGCGCTCAAACGTGATTATCATTCGGGTAACGCTTTCCTCGGCTATGAAACGACCGCGGCCGACGCCGCGGTGATCGCGGTGGTTTCGCAAGATCGACTCGTCGATCGCGCCGGAACGATGAAGGAAACCGACCCGCCGATCGCGCTCGTGCTCGATCAAACGCCGTTTTACGGCGAGAGCGGCGGCCAGGTGGGCGATACCGGAATCATCGAGAACGACTCGTTTCTCTTTCGCGTGATCGATACACAGAAAGAAAACGTATTCACGCTTCATATTGGTCGAATCGAGCGCGGCGAGATCACGGTCGGCGGTTCGGTTCGCGCCGCGGTCGATACCGAGCGACGCGAGGCGATCCGTCGCGCGCATTCGGCGACGCACGTTTTGCATCACGCCTTGCAAACTCATTTAGGTAAGCATGCGAGACAAGCCGGCAGTAAAGTCGAGCCCGATCGGTTGCGGTTCGATTTCGCCAACTCCGAGGCGGTCGGGAAAGACAGGCTTCGCGCGATCGAGCAAACGGTGAACGAGCTTGTATTAAGAGCCGACGCGGTTTCGTGGTCGATCATGCCGATCGAGCGGGCGCGCGAGCTGGGGGCGACGGCGCTTTTCGGCGAGAAATATCCCGAACGCGTGCGGGTTGTTCGGATGGGGGATTATTCGCTCGAGCTTTGCGGCGGAACGCATCTCGATAACGTCGGCAAGGCGGGGTTGTTCAAGATCGTCGGCGAGGAATCGGTGTCGGCGGGAACGAGGCGGATCACGGCGCTGACGGGCAGGGCGGCGCTCGATCATGTTCGACAAGAGGAGGAGACGCTCGCCGCGGCGGCCTCGGCTCTCCGCGTTTCACCGGCTCAGATTCCGGTACGTGTTCAGGCGTTGCTTGATGAGATCAAGTCGCTGAAGAAGCAAGCGTCGAAGGTCAAGGCCGAGACGGCGCCGAAGGTTTCGACCGACGATTTATTGGCTCGCGCCGAGAAGAAAAACGGCGTGTCGATCGTCGTGGCGGCGGTCGAGGCGACGAGTCCCGACGATCTGCGACAGATGGTCGACGTGCTGCGGAGGAAGGCGGGTTCGGGTTTGGCCGCGCTTTTGATCTCGGCGGTCGACGGTAAGGTTCATCTCGTCGCGGGGATGACCGCCGACGTGACCGATCGGGGCCTGCACGCGGGTTTATGGCTCAAAGAGGTCGCTCCGATCGTCGGCGGAGGAGGGGGCGGCCGACCCGACATGGCTCAGGCGGGCGGCAAAGACCCGGCGCGGATCGCCGACGCGGTTCGCAAGGCGATCGAATCAATCGACGCCAAAGTTGGTGATTTGAAGAAATAATTGAAGTCATGTTGCAATGTAGCATTGTTCTAAATTGATCGATCTAAGATTGATTTTGACGACGGCTTGTTTGAGAGTTTGAGGTCGATGTGATCGACGCGATCGAATCCTCCCGAGGATTTGATTGCGTCTCGGTCGATTTTTTGATTCGGCGAGCGTATAATCATGATGTCGGGGAACCACGCTCGGTAACGCGTCGCCGCCCAGGATCAAGCCGGGGGACGAGCGAGGGGAGTACTACGATGAATCACCTCGGAATCGTTCGTTCGATCGCCACGGCTTTTGTTCTTTTTGTCGCGGCGGCGTTTTTGCCGGCGAGCACCGCTCGCGCGCAGCACGGCGGCGGAGGACATATGGGCGGTATGGGTATGGGCGGCATGGGCATGCACGGCATGGGCGGCATGGGCGGTATGGGTATGGGCGGTATGGGCATGGGCATGCACGGCATGGGTATGGGCATGGGCGGCATGGGTATGGGCATGGGCGGCATGGGCATGGGCGGCATGGGTTATGGCGGTATGGGCCGCGGTATGGGTTATGGGGGCTTCGGCGGGCTCGGGTACGGCGGTTTCGGCTACGGTCTCGGTTTAGGTTATGGGCTCGGTTACGGCCTTGGATATGGTGGATTCGGCTATCCGTTCGGCGGTTTTGGTTATGGCGGATTTGGCTATCCGTTCGGCGGTTTTGGTTACGGCGGGCTTGGGTACGGCGGGTTGGGTTATGGGCTTGGTTACGGCGGGTTTGGCTATCCGTTCGGCGGATTTGGTTACGGCGGGCTTGGTTACGGCGGTCTCGGTTATGGCGGGTTGGGTTACGGTCTTGGTTACGCGGGCATGGGCTACGGCTTGGGGGGTTTAGGCTTGGGTTACGGTCAGGGTTTGGGATATGGAGGTTTGGGATTCGGCGGGATGGGGTTCGGATTCCCGTACGGCGGGATGTTTATGAATCCCGCGATGTTTTGGTCGCAACCATATGTTAATCCGTTGTTCGGCGCCGGGCTCACTCCGCTCGCGGTTCAGGCGACGATGCTCGAACGGTACGGGTTGGGGAATACGGGTCGGCCGCGTGTCGTGCGATCGACGATGACGAGCGGCGTGCGATCGATTCCGCGGCGAGCGACGACGACGAACCCTCGCCCCGCGGCCGCGGCTCAATGAATCGAAGAATCGACGGTCGCGTCGATTAAATGTCGGTATGCGAGCATGTTTTTGATTGTAACGTGCTCGCATGCGATCAAAATTGGATTACAACAGCGTTCCCTGGGTTTCCGAGCTTTCGCGTTTGGCTTTTTTGAAGTTGACGTCCGGGGCGTAATCGGGATGCGAGGCGCGTTCGGCGCCGGTGAGGAGCCCCTCGATCGTTAACAGTTGAACGCGCGGGTATTTTTTGCCGTTCGCTCCGGTGAGGAAGCCCGCCGCCGCGGCGTCGGCCCGCATTCCGGCGGTCGGTTCGTGGAGCGAGATCATGAGCGCGATCTCGGCTTTTTCTCGTTCTCGCACGTGGTTGAGAGCGCGGACGTCGTCGGCCTTGATCGTTCCGCCTTTCACTCCGACGACGATTTTGAGCGCCTCTTTACTGTCGATATCATAAAAGAATTTGATTGCGTCGATTCCGCCGTCGGCGCCTTTCTTTTTGCCCTGGTAGGGACGAGCGTCGACGAGCGAGACGGCCCACCACTGGAATTGATATTTGTCGCGGCGGGCGAGGTCTCTCGCCGAGTCGAGGTCTTTGGGGGTTCCGTGCACCTCGAACGCGCAGTTTCCGCCGAAGGCGTCTTTAAGCCTTTTTTCGATGAGCGAGATCGCGAGGTGGGTGATGTCGATACCGATCCAAGCGCGTTTAAGTTTTTGCGCGGCGTGGACGGCGGTTCCGCAACCGCAGAACGGGTCTAAGACGACGTCGCCTTCTTCGCTGCTCGCGGCGACGATGCGTTCGAGGAGCGCGAGCGGTTTTTGGGTGGGAAAACCGAGACGTTCCTGGGCTTGCGAATTGATTGGAGGAATATCGGTCCAAAGATTTTGAAGCTTAATTCCCTGTGATTCATCCAGATACATTTTAAGCCTTAGTTTACCGCCGGGCTTTGGAAAATGGAGACGATTTTCCTCGTCGTAGCGTCTCATTCGATCGATATCGCAAGACCATCCGTTCGCGTGCGGTTCATAGGTTTGTCCGTTTGAGGCCGTGTATGCATAACGCAAATTAGGTCTTGGACCCGGGTTCCGCAACGTAACCGATTGCCAAACTCTTCCATCCGTGTCCTGTCCAGAGAATCGATTCTTAATATATTCCGGTTCCATCGGGGCGTGAACTTGATTCCAGGTATACTTCGATGTTTTTGAATAGAAGAAGATCGAATCGGTACATACTCCGTATGCACGTCCGACATTTCCATGACTTGTCGTTCTTTTCCACACAATCTCGGACTTAAAATTCTCTTTGCCGAAGACTCCGTCGAGGACGATTTTAAGATAATGCGAGGCGGTGGGGTCGCAATGCAAATAGAGCGAACCCGTCGGTTTCAGCACGCGACGCAGCTCGAGCAGGCGACTAGCCATCATTGTAAGATATGCCATCATGTCGTTTTCGCCGAGAAAGGCGCGCAACGCCCGCATGATCAGGGCGCAATCGGTATTGGCTTGATGGAGGAGATCGTCGTATTCGCGTTCGGCTTGCTCGCCCCAGCTCCAACTATCTTTGAAGGCCTCGATCTGCGCCTCGCTTTGATGTCCCTTGGGGGATTTGAAGAGGAGGTTGTAATCGCGTTTCGAGTTGAATGGAGGGTCGAGATAAACGAGATCGGCGGATTCGTTCGTGAGGTGATCGCGCATGACCTGAAGGTTATCGCCGTAAAACAGATGGTTCATCGATTCGGTCTCGATTGAGGGATGGATCGTTTCATACGATAACGGACGTATAGTGCGAAATCAAGTGACCGATTGGATTGTCCTTCGGTCGATCTCGTTCGTTTCGCGTCGTGGAAACGGGTTGGGAGTGAGTTCGGCGCCGATCGCTCCGCGTGTGCGGAATCGCGAGCGGTCGATTTTCACAAGGCGGGAGACTTTCACGAACCTTTCGCTCTATAATGGAACGATACACGGCGAGAGCGCGTCGAGGCGGCGCGCGGGGGCCGCAGTCGCGGAAACCTTGATTCGGCAGCGGGAAAGCTTGTTCCGCGTGTCGGCAACACGACGAAGGCGAACGCCGTCGCCTTCAAGCCAGGGCCAAGTCCAATGAATCGCTCGTCGGTCGTGAACTGGTCGAATTCGGAGTTGATCGAGGCAAACCATCAACGCTGGCAGCGAGATCCGTCGTCGGTCGACGAGACCTGGCGTGCTTTTTTCGCGGGCTACGAGCTGGCGACGAAGAGCGGAACCGATTCGGAACCCGACGCCGAATCGAATCGTCAGGAGTCGTCGTACTTTGATGCGGCGCGGCTTCAGGCCGCGGTCACTCGCCTGATCGACGGTTATCGCGAGATCGGCCATTATCTCGCGGATCTCGATCCGTTACGGCTCAATCCCCCGCTCGATTCGCACGAGTTGCTCGATCTCGCGGCGTTCGGCCTGAGCGAGGCGGATCTCGACAAAACCTTTTACAGTCGGTTGACCGATCCCCCCGCGTCGACGCTGCGCGAGTTGTTGACGATTCTTCGTCAGACTTATTGCGGCAAGATCGGCGTCGAATATATGCATATTCGAGACAAAAGAATTCGAACATGGATTCAAGAGCGAATCGAGCCGACGCGAAATCAACCGCGGCTGGATTCGCGGAAGAAGCGGCGGATCGTGCTTAAGCTTTACGCCGCGGAGTTGTTCGAGACGTTTCTGCACAGCCATTACATCGGCCAGAAGCGGTTTTCGCTCGAGGGGGGCGAGATGTTGATCCCGTTGCTCGACGCGATCATCGAGCGTGCGGGGAAGGACGGGGTGCGCGAGATCGTGATGGGGATGGCGCATCGCGGCCGGTTGAACGTGCTCGCCAACATTCTTGAAAAGCCTTACGGGATGATCTTCGGCGAGTTCGAGGGGAACATGCCGATCGAGAGCGTCGCGGGGGACGGCGACGTCAAGTATCACCTTGGTTTCTCGGCGGATCATACGACATCGGAAAATCATAAAATTCACCTTTCACTCACGCCCAATCCCAGCCATTTGGAGGCGGTCGATCCCGTCGTCGAGGGGCGGGTTCGCGCCAAGCAGCGGCGGTTCGGCGACCGCGAGCGGAAGCTCGGTTTGCCCCTTTTGATTCACGGCGACGCGGCGTTCGCGGGGCAGGGGCTCGTCGCCGAGACGCTCAATCTTTCGCGGCTTCCAGGTTATCGCACAGGCGGAACGATTCATGTTGTTGTGAACAATCAAATTGGTTTTACGACCGCGCCGCAGGAGAGTCGATCGAGCTGGTATTGCACCGACGTTGCGAAGATGATCGAGGCGCCGATTTTTCATGTGAACGGCGAGGATCCCGACGCGGTCGTGCACGTCGCCGAGTTGGCGACCGATTTTCGTCAGGCTTTCGGTCAAGACGTGGTGATCGACATGGTGTGTTATCGTCGCCACGGGCACAACGAGGGGGACGAGCCGGCGTTCACTCAACCGTTGATGTACGAGAAGATTCGCGGCCGCGATTCGATCCGCGATCTTTACACCGAACATCTGATCCTCACGGGCGAGCTCACCGCCGACGAGGTCGCGACGATCGCCGAGACTTTCGAGGAGAAGTTGACCGCGATTTACAAAGAGGTTCATGATCATTCGTCTCCTCCCGCGCCGTTGCATCATCCGTTCACCGGCGCTTGGGCTGGGTTCACGAATCGATTCACGTGGGCGCCGGTTGAGACGGGAGTGCCGTTGACCGAACTGGCGCGGATCGCCGAGGCGACCGCGACGGTTCCCGAGGGGTTTCATCTCAATCCCAAAATCGAACGGATCATGTCGGCGCGGGTGAAGACGATCGAGAGCAAGGGGAGCGTCGATTGGTCGTTCGCCGAGTCGCTCGCTTTCGGGTCGTTATTACTCGAGCGCACACCGGTCCGGCTGAGCGGCCAGGACAGCAGGCGGGGAACGTTCAGCCAGCGGCACGCGGTGCTCGTCGATTACAAAACGGGGGAGCGGATCATTCCGCTCAATCGGATCGCTTCCGATCAGGCCGAATTGTGTGTTTATGATAGCATGCTTTCGGAGGCCGCGGTTCTCGGGTTTGATTACGGTTATTCGCTCGACGAGCCTCGGATGTTGATCATGTGGGAGGCGCAGTTCGGCGATTTCGCCAACGGCGCACAGGTGATCATCGATCAATTTATCGTATCGGGCGAATCGAAGTGGGGTCGATCGAGCGGTTTGGTGCTGCTTTTGCCGCACGGTTACGAGGGGCAGGGGGCCGAGCATTCGAGCGCGCGGCTCGAGCGGTTTTTATCGCTGTGCGCCGAGGAGAACATTCAGGTCGTGAACGCGACGACTCCCGCGCAATACTTTCATTTGTTGAGACGACAGGTGCGGCGCGATTTCCGCAAACCGCTGGTCGTGATGACGCCGAAGAGTTTATTGAGGCACAAGGCCGCGGTGTCGCCGGTCGACGAATTGACTTCGGGTCGATTCCGCGAGGTGATCGACGACGTGATCGAGCCCGATCGCGTACGGCGCGTGCTTGTGTGTTCGGGTAAAGTGTATTACGACCTGCTTGCGCGGCGCGAATCGGTCGGCAAGACGCGCGAGGTCGCGATCGTCCGGCTCGAGCAATTTTATCCGTGGCCCGCGGACGCCTTGCGTGCCGCGTTGGGGCGGCATCGGAACGCTCGAGAGTGGGTTTGGGTTCAAGAAGAATCGCACAACATGGGGGGGTGGTTCTTCACGGCGCCTCGTTTGAACGAATTGATGGGCGTATCGTTCGAGTATGTCGGGCGCGACGCGAGCGCCAGTCCGGCGACGGGATCGCACGCGGTTCACGATCGCGAGCAAGCCGAGTTGGTCGCCGCGGCGATCGGCGCCTCGGTTCCACATCTCGTTACATCAACCCCTTTGGTCGCTCTTTCGAGCAAGGAGTAACGCGAGCCGATGGCCACCGTATCGATCAAAGTGCCTGGAGTGGGAGAATCGATCACCGAGGGAATCCTGGCGCGTTGGCTGAAGGCCGACGGCGCCCTGGTGAAAGCGGGCGAGCCGCTTTTCGAGCTCGAAACCGACAAGGCGAGCAACGTCGTACCCGCGCCTTCCTCGGGGGTTTTGCGGGTGAAAATCGCCGAGGGGACGACCGTCGCGATCGGCGCCGAGATCGGCGTGATCGACTCGTCGGCGACGGCCGGGGCTCAGGCTCAGGTCGACGGCTCGGCGGGTAGCTCCGCAGTCGCGGCCTCGGCGGGTTCGACGCCGCCCCGCGCCGATTCGGCGGTCGCGGCTTCGGTCAACGGCGGCGAAGCCAAAGAGATTCATCTTTCCCCCGCGGTTCGTCGGATCGTCGCCGAGGAACGTCTTGATCCCGCCGCGATCACCGCGACCGGACCCGGCGGCCGATTGACCAAAGGCGATGTTCTTGAACATGTGTCGGCCTCGTCCGCGGCGATCGCCTCGCCGCCGCGCGAGTCCGCGGTCGCCTCGGCTCAGCCCGCGGCGACGATCAAGCCGAGCGCGACCGCCGTTCCCCGCGAGACCCGCAAACGGATGAGCGGAATTCGCCAAAAAATCGCCCAGCGGCTCGTCGAGGCGCAGCGCACCGCGGCGATCCTTACGACTTTCAACGAAGCCGACATGTCGGCGATTATGGATCTAAGGAATAAGTACAAAGAAACGTTTAAAAATAAGCATTCAATCGGCCTTGGATTCATGTCGTTTTTCGTCAAGGCCGCGGTCGAGGCGTTGCGCGAATTTCCGGCGGTGAACGCGCGGGTCGAGGGGTCGGACATCGTCTATCACAACGTGTTCGACGTCGGAGTCGCGGTGAGCACCGAGCGCGGGTTGATGGTTCCGGTGATTCGCGACGCCGACAAGCTTTCGTTCGCCGGGATCGAAAAGGCGATCGCGGCTTACGCGGCTAAGGCGCGCGAAGGGACGATCTCGGTCGCCGACCTCCAGGGAGGAACGTTCACGATCACCAACGGCGGCGTGTTCGGCTCGCTCCTTTCAACGCCGATTCTCAACCCTCCTCAAAGCGGCATCCTCGGCATGCACGCGATCCAGAATCGCCCCGTCGCGCGCGGCGATCAAGTCGTCGTTCGTCCGATGATGTACCTTGCACTTTCGTATGATCATAGAATTGTCGACGGGCGCGAGGCGGTGAGCTTTCTGGTGAAGATCAAGGAGAAGGTCGAGAGCCCCGAGCGTCTCATGCTCGACGTGTGATCGCGACGTGAGCGATCGATCGCGGCGAATCGGCGAGAAGCTCGACCGATCGTCGCGGGCCGATCGCCTCGCCGTCGATTTATATTTTTATTAACGATATTATTAACTTTTATATCGAGAGAAGGCGAGCGATTTTATGGCCGCGGGTGCGAATCGGTACGACGTCGTGGTGATCGGCGCGGGGCCCGGAGGGTATGTCGCGGCGATCCGCGCGGCGCAGCTCGGGATGAAGGTCGCGTGCGTTGAGAAGCGTTCGAGTTTGGGGGGGACGTGCCTGAACGTCGGCTGCATTCCCAGCAAGGCGCTTCTTGATTCGAGCGAGCTTTATCATCTCGCCGAGTCGCGGTTCAAAATCCACGGGATTCGCGTCGACAATTTAGGGCTCGATTTGCCCGCGATGTTGGCTCGAAAAGATAAAGTTGTGAAAGAATTGACCGACGGCGTTCGGTTCTTGTTCAAGAAGAACAAGATCGCGGCGATCGAGGGGGTGGCGAAAATCGACGCTCCCGGGAAGGTTTCGGTTCGTGGGGGCGAAGTCGGCGACGTTTCTCTCGAGGCTCCGCACATCGTGGTCGCGACGGGGAGCGTTCCGGTCGAATTGCCGTTTCTCAAGTTCGACGGTAAGACGGTTGTCAGTTCAACCGAGGCGCTTTGTTTCGATCGAGTTCCCGAACACCTTTTGGTCGTCGGCGGAGGTTATATCGGGCTTGAATTGGGTTCGGTATGGCGCAGGCTGGGGGCGAAGGTGACGGTCGTCGAGTTTCTGCCCCGGATCACGCCGCTAGCGGACGTTGAAATCGGCGGCCTGCTTCACAAAAGCCTCGCCAAACAGGGGCTCGAATTTCAACTCGAAACCAAAGTGACCGGGATCGAGCTGCGGAACGGCGGAGCGACCGTGAAAGCCGAGACGAATCATGGAGGATCGCTCTCGTATTCATGTGATCGTGTGCTTGTTGCCGTTGGACGACGAGCGTTCGCGGACAAGCTTGGATTGGAGGAGCTGGGGGGGAAGGTCGATCCCAAAACGGGGAAGGTCGCGGTCGACGAGCGGTATCGTACGAACGTGGAGGGGATTTACGCGATCGGCGACGTGATCGACGGGCCGATGCTGGCGCACAAGGCCGAGGACGAAGGGATCGCGGTCGCCGAGATCATCGCGGGAAAGCCCGGTCGCGTCGATTACGATACGATCCCGAGCGTGATCTACACCTGGCCCGAGATGGCGAGCGTGGGGCTCACCGAGGAGCAAGCGAAGAGTAAAGGTTTAACATATAAAGTGGGTAAATTCCCGTTTTTGGCGAACGGTCGCGCCAAGGCGATGGACGAGACCGAGGGGTTGGTGAAGGTTTTGGCGGATTCGAGGACCGATCGTTTGCTCGGCGTGCACATCCTGGGTCCGCGCGCCTCGGATATGATCGCCGAGGCGGTCGCGGTGATGGAATTCGGCGGAAGCGCCGAGGATGTTGCGCGGACGTGCCACTCGCACCCGACGCTCTCCGAGGCGTTCAAAGAGGCGGCGCTCGCGGTCGATAAACGAGCGATCCATATGTAATTGTATGGATTGTTGTTTGGTTTATCGCTGAGTCGAACGCGGCTTTTCACTTTTCCCGCGGGCGGGCGCGTTTGATCAGCGTGATTCGATTGCCGGTTTCGTTATGGATCATCCGATCCATAAACGTGCGAATCAGTAACAATCCTCGACCGCCGATCCGCATCAGGTCTTCGGGATCGAACGGACGGTCGAGGATCGCGACGTCGAATCCCGGTCCGTGATCGACGATCTCGTAAAGAACCCCGTCGCGATCGATCTCGGTGCGAATCTCGACGGTTCGATTCGCATAGGGAGGGGTCGATCGCCGCGCCTCGGCGAGCCGATAAAACTCGCGTTCGTCGTCTTGTCGCAGATCCGAACTCACCTCGAGATTGCCGTGATAAATCGCGTTCGCCAGCGCCTCGCGCAACGCCATCGCGATCCTCATCCGCGCGTTCTCATCAAATAAATTCATGCTTGATAAATCATCTTGAGACATCTGGATAAAAGGATCGATCATGTCGGGGTCGTTTTCGAGGCGAACGTTCGTCGTTCGACGTTCGATCGAGGCGTGAAGCCGGTTGCGGCGTTTTTTGTGTTCGGCGACGACGAGAACTTGACGGATCGTATCGACGAGATCGCGAGCGAGCGATTTTTTGGGAACGTAGCTCGCCGCGCCGCGACGCAGCGCCTCCATCGCGGTTTCCTCGCTGCCGCACGCGGTCATAATGACGACGGGTATCGACGGATAACGACTCTTAACCCGTTCCACAAGCCCCAGGCCGTCGAGCGTGGGCATTTGCAAATCGGTCAGGACGATCGACACGGGTTCGGAATCGATTTTCGCCAGCGCCTCGACTCCGTCTCGCGCCGTGAGCGCCGAGAAATCTTCGAGCTTGTCGATCAATCCCGCGGTTAATCTTCGGTCGAACGGAGAATCGTCGACGACGAGAACGACCGATCGCCGATCGCGAACGCCTGACGCGGCGGCCGAAACCTCGGCGGAATCCTCGGATATCAACGCGGTGTTCATGAATAACCTTTCTTAACGCTAACGAAAAACGCCGATCGATCGTCGTCGATCAATGATATAAGACTGCGAATATTATTGTAAAATTTCATCTTAGCGTACCGGACCGACGAGTTCGGCGGCGCGCGGCGTCTCGTTCGGCCGATCGTCGAGATAAGCGCGGGCGGCTTGTTTGAGCCGATCGGATTCGTGAACGAGTTTATCATAAAGCGATTCGACGCCGAGAATCGCCGTCGATTCGCCGATCATCTCGAGCTCCTCGGCGACGCCGCGCGTCGGTTCGGCGGCGAGATGCGACGCCGCGCCTTTGATCGTGTGCGCGCAACGACGTATATCGGAGGTCGATCCCGAATCGATCGCCTCGCGCAGTTCGTCGAGCATTCTCGGCATGTCGTCGACGAAAAGCTCCAAAAGCTCGCGGAAGAGCTCTTCGTCTCCCGCGACACATCGCATCGCCTTCGAGACTTCAAAAGGCGGCGCGCCCGTATCGATCGCGCACTCTTTACATGAATTTCCGTCCGATGCGTCGATCGATTTCGCAACGTCGTTGCTTTTAATGAGATCTTGATGCGGCGTGGCGACTTCCTCCGCCGCGGTCGATTCGGCGCGGAATTGATTCGCGAGTCGATCGATTTCGTTATTGAGTTCGACCGGATTGATCGGTTTGGAGATGTAACCGTCGAATCCGGCGGCGAGACAGCGTTCGCGATCTCCCTTCATCGCGTGCGCCGTGAGCGCGACGATCGGGATGTGTCCGCCCCGATCCGCCTCGAGGCTGCGAATCACCGCGGTCGCCTCGAATCCGTCCATCTCGGGCATTTGCACGTCCATCAAAATCAAGTCGAACTGGTTTTTGTTGAATTCGGCGACGGCCTTCGAGCCGTCGGGCGCCACGACGACGGTATGACCCGACTTCGAGAGGAGCTTGATCGCGAGAATTTGGTTGATCACATGATCTTCCGCGAGGAGGATCTTGAGCGGACGATTCGATTTTCGAGGCGGATCGGACGCGATCACCGCGGGTTCGGCGCTCGATTCGCTCAGCCTTCCTCCGCGACTCGTGGCAAGGACCGTCATGATCGCGTTGAACAGCTCGGACTGGCGAATCGGCTTGGAGAGCCGCGCCGCGATTCCGAGGTCGCGACAAATATCGTCGTCGCCCGTTTCGCCGTCGGACGATAAGATCATGATCGTCACATGTGAAAAATCAGGATACTCGCGAATACGTTTGGCGAGTTCATAACCGTCGACCTCGGGCATCATCAAATCGAGAATGACGAGCGCGAACGGTTCGCCGCGGGCCGAAGCCGCGCGCATCGCGGCGAGCGCGGCGACGTATCCCTCGACCGCGGTCGGCGCGGCTCTCCAATAAGAAAGAACCTCGGTGAGGATAATTCGATTCGTGAGATTGTCGTCGACGATCAGGATGGGTAAGCCGTCGAGAGCCTGGGGATCGATCTCGAAGGGTTTGGGCGCCGCTTCGGGATTGATCTCGAGATTGATATCAAAGCGAAACTCGCTGCCTCGACCGATCTCGCTCTCGGCTCGCACCTCTCCGCCCATAAGCGCGATCAACTTCCGCGTGATCGACAATCCCAGGCCCGTACCGCCGAATTTCCGCGAGGTCGACCCGTCGGCTTGCTCGAACGGATCGAAGATCGATTCGAGCTTGCGGCGCGGGATTCCGACGCCCGTATCTCGTACGTGGAATTTCAAAACGAGCGAACGATCGGATGCATTAATATCAACTGTATTGTGATCTGAAGATTTCAAATCGCCGCGATCGACCGAAACGACGACCTCTCCCCGTTCGGTGAATTTGATCGCGTTGCCGACGAGGTTCACGAGCACCTGCCGGATCCGATTGGGATCTCCCTTGACCGAATCGGGAACGTCGGGACCGATCCGACAAGCGAGTTCGAGCCCCTTCGCGTGCGCCCGTAAGGCGAGTATTTTGAGCGTCCCCTCGACGCAATCACGGAGGCTGAAATCGATGTGTTCGAGAGTCATTTTTCCCGCCTCGATTTTGGAAAAATCGAGGATGTCGTTGATCACGTTCAAAAGCGAATCGGCCGAGATCTTCACCAATTCGATATATTCGCGTTGTTGCCTGGTAAGCGAGGTGTCGAGCGCGAGTTCGGTCATGCCGATGATTCCGTTCATCGGAGTGCGAATTTCGTGGCTCATGTTCGCCAGAAACTCGCTCTTCGATCGATTCGCGTTCTCGGCGAGCTCTTTGGCGCGGAGAATTTGCTCCTCGGCTCGCTTGCGAATCGTGATATCCTGAATTTGTGAAATCATGTATAATGGAGCGGATTTTTCGTCGCGTACGAGCGTGACGCCGAGATGAATCCAGACGACCTGTCCATTTTTATGAATATATCGTTTTTCCATTTGATACCCGTCGATCTCTCCGTCGATCAGGCGACGAACGCGTTCGAGATCGCGTTCGAGATCGTCGGGATGGGTCAACGATTGAAAATTGGTCGCGAGCAATTCCTTTTCGGAATAACCGGTGATTCCGCAGAGGGCGCAATTCACCTTGAGCCAACGTCCGTCGGGTGCGACGAGCGCCATGCCCGTCGTCGCGTAATCGAACGCGGCTCGGAAATGCTCCTCGGAACGCCTGAGAGCCTCTTCGGCTCGCTTGCGATCGGTAAGATCGCGGATGATCGCGGTGAATAGCGTCGGTACGGACGAGTCGATTCGCGCGATCGCGACCTCGACGGGAAAGGATTCGCGATCGCGAATCGCCGCGGATTCCCAATGCCGATTTTCCGCCCCGCGGGTCGGATCGGGAAACTCCAGCGCGGGAAGAATGTTTCGGATGTTTTCTAATATTAATTTTTCTTTTGTTATAGCGAACATTCTCGTCGCGACGGAATTGACGCATTGGATTTGTCCATCTTGATTAAAACAAAAGATCGCGTCGGCGGCGCTTTCGACGACCGAACGAATCATCGATTCGCGGTCGCGAAGCTCGGCGGTTCGATCGCGCACCTCCTCCTCGACGCGATCGCGGTGCTCCTCGATCCGCGCCTGCCGACGCGCCAGCTCGATCATCTGTCCTAGGCCCTGGTGAATCGACACCGCGAGAACGACGTCCTCGAAGACGACCCAGCCCGCGTGCTCGACCCAACGCCACGGCTCGATCGTTAAAACCCCGTAAACGCTTTGAGGCCAAAGGAATCCGCGGACCGCGTGATCGACCGCCGTCACCAGCGACGCAAGGAACAACACCCGATAATCGCGATATAACGCCAGGAATGCGAGAGAACCAAATATATGAAAATGTGTTTCGATTCTTCCGCCGGTCAAGTGGATGAGGAGTGCGCTTTCGAGGATTTGCGCCGCGGCGATGATTTGCCGAGTCGTCGCGGCGCCGGGTCTGAAGATCGCCAGCGCGATCGGCGCGGCGACGATCGCTCCGCCGAGAAAGATCGCGGCGAACACGTGGATATGCGGAGCGCTCGTTTCGCCGGCCCACGCCCAGGGAGAAACGATCAACGCCGCGACGATTCCCCCGACCCACTGGATCGCCATCAAAATCGCGAACAGTCGATCGGTCCTGCGCCTGATCGTCGCGAGCTCCCCCTCGAACAATTCTTTTGATCGAATGACGATCTTATGTTCGTTCGACATATCACCGTGTTCCTTGATCACGAACGTTTTGAACGGCCGACGCCAGATCGGAGGCATTGGAATCGTTGAAAATAGGACATCCGAACACAGGTTGAAACGTCGGCGCGATTCGTCCTTCAAGGGTCGACGCGACGACGGCTTCGCCGCCGGGATTATCTCCCGCGTGCCCGCGCGAATTGGTGATTCCGCCGAAATAAAGCCGAACTCCGTCGCGATTGAAGAGCACGACATGTCCCGACGTCGCTGCGCCGAAGCGGCGCGCTTCGACGCCGTCGGGATCGATCGCCGCGACGACTCCGGGGATCGCCTCGGCGCGCTTACTGTTAGCGGTACGTGTCCAGGAATCGTCGGATGATCGCGGTCGATAAAACATCACGACGATTCGCAATTTTCCACAAGTTTTGGCGGCGATGCGATTAAGTTCCTCGATGCTCGCCGCGAGACACGGACATTTGGGATGAGCGAAGACGATCAGCGTGGGGAGGGTCCGATCGAGCGGAATTCGCGTATCTTCGGGCCATGTGTTCGGCGACTTGCCGACGGCGCCCGGCGTCGCGTCGTGTAAGCCGAGGAGAATCATCCCGCAAGCGACCGGGACGCCCCAGGCGATGAGAAGTAGGAGCCAAAATGAAGGCGAATTCTTTTGTTCGGATGAAGATCGCATGGCGACTCGGCTCCGCTCGAGACATCGACGCGGCTTGAAAATAACCCTTCCCGAACAAGCGTAGTTCATCTTTCGAGGGTCGTCGGTTCGATCCGAAAAGAGGCGCTCCGATTGGCTGGAGCTCACGAATAATCGAGGATTAATCACAAACGAACACGCGTTTTATAAATAAACAAAGATATTAATTAGTTATACCGTGGGCCGAATCCGATTATCGAACAGCGATTTTCAATGAGAGGCTATCCGGAATAGCTCTCGATGTCGTATCGGCTCGATTCGACCGGTTTCGTCTAGGTTTTCCTATGATATCAATGAATGTTAAAAATCTAGGCGTCGAATATTTTAACTGGGAGGGAGAACCTCCGGGTGATCCTCTTTTCGTGAACTCCGTCGAAGAGGCTGTTTTCTCGGTCAATAATCTCAAACATCAGAATGCGGCTCACCAGGAGGTTCGCCCTCCCAATTTCGGGTTTCGCCCAAACGATATCGTGATCGCCCGTCCAAGATAGTGATCGCCCGTCTAATTTCGGATTCGCCCTCCCAATTTCGGGTTTCGCCCAAACGATATCGTGATCGCCCGTCCAAGATAGTGATCGCCCGTCTAATTTCGGATTCGCCCTCCCAGTTTCGGGTTTCGCCCAAACGATATCGTGAACGCCCGTCCAATTTCGGTTTCGCCCTCCCGATATGGTGTTCGCTGATAAAACCCACGGTATATGGGGTTTCCTTGTCAGGATAGCCTCCGAGTGCGAGTCGCCGATCGAGCCGGAATTAAGTATATCTAGTATTTATATAAAATGATCTCGCACGGCGGTTCTCCCTCCCTTATCATTCCCACGCCCCGGCATGCTTTCCCCGTCGCTGAACGGGTTTCAACCGAGTCTCGCCTTCGATCGGCGAATGAATCCGATCGCAATCGGCGCGGCGGGATGATAAAATGCTTTTGATAAAACCTGGCCGATCACGTCGTTCGCTCTCCCGCGAGAACGACGAATCCGGAATGAGGATCTTGGATGGGCGCGATACCCCCGAGCCGTCACGGCGTCGAGAAGAAAGTTGGTGCGGGAGATTCGCCCTTCGCACGCGTTTTCCCCACGCGCGTTCGCTTATCGCGAGATGTAATCACATGAATTACGTGTTTGGTGTGCTTGTTTGTATGCTGCCGGCTTCGCAGGATTCGCCGCGACCCGACGCGAAGACTCCGGCGGTTTCGGAGTTTCGCGGAGCGGGCGAGGCGCGCGATCGCTCTCGGCGCGAAGCCGACGTGAAGCTCGCCGAGGCCAAAAAGTTGCAAGACGAGATCCCCAAACTTTCCGCCGAAGGTCGGCTGCAAGACGTGATGAAGGCGACCCGCCGGATCGTCGAAATCCGCCGCGAGGCGCTCGGCGAGAAGAATCCCGCTTACGCCGCGTCGCTCAATCATCTGGGTCGGTTGTTGTGGTCGCAGGGGGATCTCGCGGGGGCTCAGCCGTTGATCGAGCAGGCTTTGCGGATCGAGAAGGAGAATCTCGGCGAGCGTCACCCCGATTACGCCAAGAATCTCGATAATCTCGCGTTTTTGTTCAAAGCGCAGGGGAAGCTCGAGAAGGCGCGCGAGTTGTTCGAGGAGGGGGCGCGTATTCGCAAAGAAGCGCTCGGTTGGAAACATGTCGATTACGCGAACGCGCTTGATAATCTCGCCAAGCTCGCGCTCGATCGCGGCGATTTCGTCGAGGCGCGGCGGCTGTTCCAGGAGGCGATGGCGATTCGCAAGGAAGCCGCGGGAGAATATTCGAGCGAGTATGCGACAAGCATGATCAATCTTGCGCTTCTTGACGAGAAGATGGGGAACGTCGCGGGGGCCGAGGCTTTGATCCGGGGAGCGCTCGCGATTCAGTTTTCGACCGATCGGCGATCGATTTTCATCGATTCGCTCGACGACGTCGCGGCGTCGTTACAGGAGATCGGCGATCTCCCCACGGCGCGGTTGCTGCTTGAGCACGCGGTCGCGCGGCGGAAGGAGGAATCGGGGATCAAGCATCCCGATTACGCGACGAGCCTGAACAATCTAGGCATGTTGTTATGGGCGCAGAACGATCTCACGGGGGCGCGCGAGCTGATCGAGGAGGCGCTCCGAATCCGCAAGGAATCGATCGGCGAGCGTCATCCCGCGTATTTAACGAGCCTGAACAATCTCGCGGTGCTTTTGCAGGCGAAAGGGGATTTCGCCGCGGCGAAGCCGCTGTTTGAAAAGACGCTCGCGCTTCGTAAGGAGGTTCTGGGAGAACGTTCGCCCGATTACGCGGTGAGCCTGGCGAATCTGGCCGAATTTTATCGGGCTCAGGGCGTTTTGGGGGAGGCGCGACGGTTGCTCGAGCTTTCGGTGGCGACACGGCTGCGCGGGCTCGGCGGCGAACACGCCTCGACCGCGACGGGATTGACGAATCTCGCGAGCACGGCGCGGGCTCAAGGGGATCTCGCCGCGGCGGGGGTTTATTACGAACGGGCGTTGCGGATTCGCGAGAAAACTCTTGGACCAAAAGATGTTAACACATTAATAAGCGTAATGAATTTGGCGTCGGTTTATCATGAGCAAGGTCGGCTGAACGACGCGAAGGCGTTGTTTGAACGAGCGGCGGGGGCTTATCAAGCGATCAAGGTGAAGAACCGGGGCGAGCCCTCGGCGGCGTTGTTCGGCCTGGGAACGACGGCGTTGGATCGCGGCGATTACGCGACGGCGCGCGACGCGATCGACGGCGCGCTCGCGATTCGGTTTGACGCGCTCGGAAATCGGCATCCTGATTATATAAACACATTGGCGGTTTTGGGCGAGATCGAGGTCGCCGCGGGACGGTTTGATCGGGGCGAATCACGGCTCGATCAGGTTCGAGATTTGCGGTCGCGAGGTCGAGGGACGCGCGGGCCCGGTTATGCGGGAGCGCTTGGGGATCTCGCGGCGCTCAAGGCCCGAGCGGGGGATTTTGATCGCGCCCGCAAACTTTCGATCGAAGAGCTCGCGATTCGTCGCGACACGCTTGGCGAGGGGCATCCCGGCGTCGCGTTCAATCGGCTCGATCTCGCGCTGATCGCTCTCGGTTCGGGCGACGCCGCCGGAGCGCTCGACGAGGTCGAGCGATCGCTCGAATTGTTCGAGGGGGCGGTCGCCAAAGCGGGACCGGCTCTTGTCGATCGACAAAGCGTCGCGATCGATCGTCGCCGCAAGGTCGCGGTCGACCTCGCGCTCTCGCTCACCAAATCGATGCGAGATCAAGATGCGAAGATTTATAAGCATGTGCTTTCGTGGAAGGGTTTTCCGCTCGCGACGACGGTCGCGCGGCGACGACTCGATCGCGATTCGAAGGCGCGCGATTTGATCGCCGCGGCTTCGCGGGTGCGAACGCGGCTTTCGGCGGCTTACGCCGAACTCGCACTCGTCGGCGGCGACGAAATCGAAAATAAAATGAAACATATACATGATCGTGTCGCCGAGCGCGGCCGATTGGAAGCCGAGCTCGCGGGACGATCGACCGCGGGTCGAGCGGATTCGCGTCCTGAAGTCGCGGCCGCGGCTCTTCCTCAAAAATCGGTGTTGATTGATTTTGTTTTATATGAAGATCAAGAGCCGATCGACGACGGTAAGTCGATCGGTCGCGAGCCGAAATACGCGGCGTTTGTGCTCAAGCCGGCGGGGGCGATCGAACGCGTGGAACTGGGAGCGGCTGCGGCGATCGACGGCGCGATCGAAGCGGCTCGCCGCGCGATCTTCGAGCCGGGACGCGACCCGACCGACGAACTCGCGGCGGTCAAAAAACGCGTCTGGACGCCGCTTGAATCAAAAATTCAAGGAACCGATTATATATTGATATCGCCCGACGGAGCGATCGACGGCGTATTGTGGGACGCGCTTCCCGGCGCCGCCGCGGGATCGTACTTAATCGAAAAGTATGCATTTATGATGATTCCCGAGGCCGTGCTTTTGTGCGCTCCGCGGGCCGAGGTCGATCGCCGAGCGAAGGGGGCGGTGATCGCGGCGAACGTCGATTTTGATCGGATCGATTCCGCGGTCGAATCCTCCGACCTTGTTTCGAAGAGTTCGTCCGAGACCGACGCGACCGCGGGTTCCACGCGTACATCGCCGCTGGTTCTGACGGGTGAAAAGGTTTCGCGCGACGGCGCGGCCGCGGAGCGTGCGAAAGCGATCGCGAACGCGGTTCGAGCGAGCGGCGTCGAGCCCGTCGTCGAGCTTTCGGGCGGGTCGGCGACGCGTCCCAAGATCGAATCGGCCGCGGCCGACGCGAAACTGATCGTGATCGCGACCTCGGGTTTGACGGGTTTGGGGAAGTTCGCGTCGGCGATCGATTCGCCTCCCGGATCGATCGGCCTCGTCACCTTCGAATCGATCACCAGGCGTGAAATCGTCGGTTACGATCGAGCGCTTTTGGAGGGGTTAACGCTTTCTGGATTCAACATGATTAAAAACCAATTAGACGATAATCCGCTTGCGGATCGATCGCTCGGGTTCGCGACGGTCGAGTCGATCGCCGATTGGAATCTTTCGGGTCGGGATGCGATCGTGATCGCTCCGGTCGCGGGTCCGAAGGGGGAGTTCGACCGCACGCCTCGAGGCGCGGCTTCGGCGTTCGTCGCCGCGGGGGCGCGCGGCGTCGTCACGTCGCTCGGCGGCGACGACCCCGAATCTACCGAGATGTTTCTATCGCTTTACCTTAAGAACCTTTATGTGAATAAGCAATCTTGTGTCGACGCGTTCCGCGCGGCGCGGCTTGAACTGATGCGCGGCTCGACGACCGCGGGCGGAGGAGCGGGAGCGAAAGGCGAAGGAGGGGCGAAGCGGCCGACCGTGAAGTCGTGGGGAACCTTCGTTCTTTGGGGCGATCCGCGCTGAGATCGGGTCGAGCGATCGATCCGATCCCGACCGCGATCGTGAGTAACGAGTTTTTATTTGTAAGTATATAAAAATCATGTTTCAATCGACGAGGCCGGGTTCCGATTCTCGGTCGATTTCGTGATCGGTTTCATGATCGTGGAATCGATCGGCGATTGATGGAACGATCCGCGATCGAAGAATCGGTTCGCTTTCAAGCGAGCATGGATGTCGGTTTCGAGGCCGAATTTTGTCGACATGACATGCAACCTCGGCTTTCGGCCGACGTAGAAAAATTGACAATCGTGTGCGGCGAACTAGGCTGCTAGCGGGAGTCGGTTTTGGAATTCCAACATGGCGCGCCGGTCGTCGCTTTGGAAGCGATCAAACATTCTCCGAGGGGTTCGAAAAACATGGACGACAAAGGGGTTACATTCCTCAGCGATTTGGCGAGGGAACGCCGGGTTATCGACACGTGTCGCCCAGAAGATCCCCGCCCGCTTTATCTCTTGGTTCAAAACGGAGGCGTTCCGGGGGCTCTCGTGATGCTTCATCCGGGGATCAATCGGATTGGTCGATCGAGCGACAACTCGATTCAGTTCAACGACGAAACGGTGTCGCGGTTTCACGCGGTGATCGCGCACGAAAGCGAAGGCGCGGCGAAACTGACCGATCTGGGGAGCACGAACGGAACGTATCTCAACGGCAACCGCGTTGAGAAACAAAAGCCCGTCAAGTTGCGCGACGGCGATCGGATCCAGATCGGCGCGACGGTCGTCGTCAAGATCGTCCGGCCCGACGCCGCCGACGAACGGTTCCAGCGCGAGCTTTTCGATCGCGCCGTGCGCGACCCGCTCACCCGGTTGTATAACCGCGGTTATTTTTACGACCAAGTGTTTGTTCTACATACTTGCGCAGCTAAAAAACAACTTGTTCTAGCTTTGATTATGTTGGATATCGATCATTTTAAATCGATTAACGACACGTACGGGCATGATACGGGGGACGTGGTGCTGCGCGAGGTGGCGCAGACGTTGCGGCAATCGACTCGTTCCGAGGATCTCGCGGCGCGGTACGGCGGCGAGGAGTTCATCGTGGCGTTGCCGGTATCGTCGGCGGATCAGGCGACCGATCGAGCCGAACGGATTCGAGGCGATATCGAGGAGCGAACGATTCGGGGCCCGAGGGGCGAGCGAATTCCGGTGACCGCGAGCGTCGGGCTGGTTTGCGCTCAACCCGATCAACCGACCGACGTTCCGTCGTTGATCGCTTCGGCGGATCTTTGTTTGTATCGAGCCAAAAAATTGGGTAGAAACCGCGTCGTGTTGGGTCGTCCGTCGCTTTCGTCGTTCGGCGGCGGAACGCATACGACATTTGAAATTTGACGACGATTCGACGCGCTTCTTTCCGTTCTCGTTCGCGGCGTACGCCCCGGCGTGTGAATCGCGTTCGGGGCGGATTCGCCGAGATCACGCCGATTTTCGTTCGCTCGCGGCGGAAGTCCGGCTTAAAATCGATTGTTCGGGATCGAACCCTCGAACCGAGGAATTGTTCGATCCTCGTCGCCGCGTCGATCGATTGAAGAGTCCGGATGGGAAGATTAATAGATATGGCGATATCAACACATTCTGAAACGGCGTCGACTCGAAGCGATCTTCCGCCGTTTTCGCTTGGGGTTTGCAGTTGGAGTTTACAGGTTTCGAGCGTGGCCGAATTGAAGCGGCTGCTCGACGGGCTGGGAGTGAACACGGCGCAAATCGCTTGCGGCGATCCGCATCACGCTTCCTGGATCGAGGGGGACTCGATGCCCGCGGCGGCGCTCGCTTCGGGGATCAAGTTGAGCGGAGCGATGCTGGGATTCGCGGGAGAGGATTACACGAGCCCTGCGACGATCAAGGCGACGGGAGGATTCGGCGATCCCGCGACCCGGGGTGAACGGATCGAACGGCTGAAATGGGGACTGGCGCGAACACGTGAGCTTAAGCTTACTGATTTGACTCTTCACGCGGGTTTCATTCCCGAACCCGGCGACGCCGACCGCAAGGCGTTTCTTGATACGTTGGCGCTCGCGGGGGATCTCGCGGCGGAACAGGGAGTGGTGCTCGCGTTCGAGACGGGGCAAGAACCCGCGAGCCTGCTTAAGACGACGCTCGACGAGTTAAAATGTCCAAACATTAAAGTGAATTTTGATCCCGCGAACATGCTGTTGTATAACATGGGCGATCCGATCGCGGCGGTCGAGCTGCTGGCGGGATCGATACGGAGCGTGCACGTGAAAGACGCGATTCGGCCGCGGGTTACTGGAGCGTGGGGCGAGGAGGTTCCGCTCGGTCGCGGCGAGGTGAACATCGCCGGATTCACGGCGGCTTTAAAATCGACGGGATACGCGGGGCCATTGATCATCGAACGCGAGGTCGGCGATCAGGCGGCGCGGATCCGCGATATCGCGGCGGGGCTCGATCTTCTTCGGCGGATTCTCTCGGAGTGAAAGGTATAGTATATAGATATGATTGTTGGCGATGAAGCTATCGCCATTGACGCGGAAGGATAATTTCACGCGTCCATTGTTTGACGCCGAGGCCGCGTTCGACGAGGGCGCGGCGGAGCGTTTGGAAGGCTTCGTAGGCTTCGGTCGCGGTGGAAAAGCCGGCCCAGCCGTCGAACGACGAAGCGTCGACCGCGGCCCGCGCCGAGAGGGCTCGCGGGTCGTTCTCGACGTGCGCGAACGCTTCGCTCAGGTCGGTTTGGATCGCGGCGATCGCATCGGGATCTAGTTTGGACGGATCGCAATCGTTCGAGGGCCAAACGACGTTGAGCGAGCAACTGAGGTTGCGCTCGGCCGCGGCGTGGGGATTGAGCATCGTCCACGATCCGTCGACTTCGAATCGGAGGCAATAAAGTTCGACATCGACGAGTTTTGCGGGATCGTCGAGAGCGTCTTCGACTCCTTTGCGAATCCGTTCGTCGATCGCATCGCGGAGGCGAGGCTTGGGTTCGGCGCTCCAAGACGGGGGGACGACGGGAGCGGAGGCGCGCATCTCGGCGACGGCTCGGTTCATCACGCGATCGGTGCTCAAGATTTCATAAGCACGATGTACGAGTTTGAAAGCCCAGTCGTCGCCGCCGTGATCGGGGTGATGCTTTTTCGATCGCTCGAGATAAGCCGATCGAACCTCGGCGAGCGTCGCGGTCGCCGAAACGCCGAGGATCTCGCGAGGTTCGAATTCAAAACTGTGAGTCATGTATGCATTTATATCGAATAAAAATTCGGCCGAAGCCGAAGCCTCGACCGGGAGAGATCGTCGTCGATCGGGAT
This sequence comes from Planctomycetota bacterium, assembly GCA_021791715.1. Taxonomy (GTDB): domain Bacteria; phylum Planctomycetota; class Planctomycetia; order Isosphaerales; family Isosphaeraceae; genus JAKBCQ01. The sequence goes on from JAJYWB010000046.1 coordinate 30,864, forward strand.
CGTTTGGGGGGGAATGACGAATCTCCGAAGGATACGATCGTGTCGTCGATCCGAAAAGACGCGACTCAGGAAAATATCGGACCTTTCAGGAGAGAATTCGGCGATTCGCATCGGCGACGATCGTTATTCAACGACCTCTTCGATGACGTTGACGAGCGATTCGCCGGCCTCGGTCAGACGATAGACGAGAAATTTACCGGTGCGGATCGGCTCGATCAAATGTCCGTGACGTAACAAGCTGAGGTGATGGCTCAAAGCGGGAGGGCTCTGAGTTCCCAGAATCGAGCAGAGTTCGGAAACTTTTCGCTCTTGCTCGTTGAGCAATAAAAGCACTTGAACCCGTGTGGGGTCGGAAACACGTTTTAACAGATCGGCGACTCGACGAATGTCTGCCAAACGTTTGGCGCCGGGAGTTTGATTGGAGCGGGTCGACGCGGCGGTGCGGGCCATTCCGGTTCCTCGGTGAAAAATGGAGATCGAAGCGAATTAACCACTTAAAAGGATCATCGAACGCTCGATGAACAATCGGTCTTATTGACTTAGACGATTGAGAGCCAACCGTCAAGATTTTTCAATGATCCTCTTAGACAAACTTCACTCGAAAGTGATGCTTTCAAAATCATACGGGTAAAGTCAACCGAGCTTTTAAGAATTCGATACTTGGAACGCGACGAGTTCTTGTTTTCAAGCCTGTACGCGACGCGAGTCGATGCGAGGCGACGAAACGTAGCGATCGTGAAATCTCGGCGAGCGCTTTGCGTCGGAACCGGCGACTCGATCTGTCACGCCATGCATGGATTGACGTAAAGGCTTGTGTATCGCTCAGGGAATCGGTCGTCGGAGAGGACGATTCGACCACAACGGGTGATCAACCGAGAGCCGGGCGGGCTCTGGACATTTGACGAGGCGGCTTGAGGAGCGCGAACATGCTGGTTCTGACCCGGAAGGTTGGCGAAAGGATTCATATCGGCGATCAAATCGTGGTGACTTTGGTTCGTATCCAGAACGACAAGGTTCGGATCGGGATCGACGCCCCGGCCGACGTGGTGATTCATCGCGAAGAGGTTTATCAGCGAGTCGAGGCGAGTCGATCCGCGACGCAGCACGCGGGCGACGCCAAAACGATCGAACGCGATCGCGAGGGGCTTGTTGAAGGCGAAATACCGACCCCTCCGTGCGGCAGGTTTTAATTTATAAGTCGATATCGGCGGTCGAGCGAAGCGTCTTTCGGCGTGCGGCCGCCGGGCCGTTGAGATCGACGCGAGGATTTCGATAGGAAACGCGAGCGTTTAGGCGAAATCGATTCGAAGGCTTTGTTTGGGCCGGCGACTTATCGAATCAACCGTTACATTAACGATAAGTCGCGCCTCCTTGGACGGATGATCGATTCGTCGGGCGTGATCAACACCAGCACCGAGCCGATCCGATGCCAGTCGTCGCCAAGACCCGTACCGATACGGCGTTCCAACAATGTTTAAACGCCGATTGTCGGGCGACGTTCGGGGTCGATCAAACGCTATTCGCGTGCCCCGATTGCGGCGATCTTTTGGACGTTACGTACGACTGGGATCGGTTGCCGATTCCCGGTCGCGTCCCTTTTGATTCGACCCGACTTGATCGGTCCGATCCGCTCAATTTTTCGGGGGTTTGGCGGTTTCGCGAGCTTTTGCCGTTCGCCGCCGAGGAATCGATCGTCACGATCGGCGAGGGGCAAACGTTATTGCGCGGATCGGACAAAGTGGGGTCGTACATCGGTTTGAACCCCGGCCGATTGCTGTTGCAATATGAAGGGCTCAATCCTTCGGGAAGTTTTAAAGACAACGGGATGACCGCGGCGTTCACGCACGCGCGGATCGTCGGAGCACGGCGGGTGGCGTGCGCGAGTACGGGGAACACTTCGGCGGCGCTCGCGGTTTTTTGCTCGGCGACATCGTTCGGCTTCCGCGCGATCATCTTTATCGGCACGGGGAAAATCGCCTACGGCAAGCTGGCGCAGGCGCTCGATCACGGCGCGCTGACGGTTCAGATCGTCGGCGATTTCGACGACGCGATGGCGCGGGTGCGAGACGTGACCGATCGGCTCGGCGTTTATCTGATGAATTCGGTCAATCCGTTCCGGCTCGAGGGTCAAAAAACGATCATGTATCGGATCCTTGAAGCGATGAACGGGCGGATACCCGATTGGATCGTCGTTCCCGGGGGCAATTTGGGGAATTCGAGCGCGTTCGGCAAGGCGTTTCTCGAGCTCAAGCAGTTGGATTTGATCGATCGGATTCCGCGTCTCGCGGTGATCAACGCCGCGGGGGCGCGGACGCTCGACGAGTTGTATAACGAGCGCGGGTTGCGTTGGAACGACGGTCGTCCCGATATGAGTTTGGCGAACGATTATTATTCCGAACTCGATTCGGCCGGATCAAAGGCTTCGACGATCGCTTCGGCGATCGAGATCAATCGGCCCGTGAACTTAAAGAAATGTTTGCGCGCGTTGGACGTGATGGACGGAACGGCGCGAAGCGTTTCGGATCAGGAGATTCTCGACGCCAAGGCGTGCGTGGGCGCCGGCGGGTTGGGTTGCGAACCCGCGAGCGCCGCGAGCGTCGCGGGGGCGAAACGCTTGCGTGAAGAGGGGATCATATCGCCTGATGAAACCGTCGTTTGCGTGTTGACGGGTCATCAACTCAAGGATCCGACGGCGACGGTCGCTTACCACGCGGGGGATCAGGAGCTGTTCGACTCGGTGTTGGGAAGTCGCGGGGTGCGTCGCGCCGGGTTCGCCAACCGCCCCGTCGTCGTCGCCAACCAGATCGACGACATCGTCCGCGCGATCGCGCTTTACGGCGAGCCCGAGAGTTGAGTTCGACGCTCCGTCGGAACTATATGAACATTCAAGTGTGTATTTTTGTAAGTCGATTATGATTTAACGGAGCGGCGTTTCGCCGATTCGGCGAGGCGTTCGACGGGGAGAATCGCTCGTGTCCGATCGAATGATCAAGGTGGGGATTCAAGGAGCGTCGGGGCGAATGGGGGCGCGATTGATCGATCTGATTCGCGCCGACGCCGAACTGACGCTTGTCGCCGCGGTCGATCGTCCCGATCATCCTCGGCTGGGGGACGACGTCGGACTGATTCTCGGGTGCGGCTCTCTGGGTACGAAGCTGACCGCGGAAATACCGCTCGGCGCCGACGTTTGGATCGATTTTTCGACGCCCGGGGCGACGCTCGCGTTGGCGCGGGTTTGCCGCGACCGGAAGGTTCCGCTCGTCGTCGGGACGACGGGGCTCGAGCCCGAGGAGAAAGCCGAACTCGCCGAGATCGCGCGGTCGATCGCGGTTTTGGCGGCGCCGAACATGAGTCGGGCTGTGAATTTGTTGATGAAGCTCACCGCCGACGCGGCGCGGGCGATCGGACGCGAGTCGGACATTGAGATCGTCGAGCGACATCATCATTTCAAGAAGGATTCACCGAGCGGGACGGCGGTTCGGCTCGCCGAGATCGTCGCCGAGGCGATCGGTTCCAACGCGATCGTACACGGACGCTCGGGGCTCGTCGGTGAGCGTCCCAGGGGAGAGATCGGCGTACATGCGCTCCGCGTGGGCGACAATCCGGGCGAACACACGGTCGTTTTCGGGCTGATGGGAGAGACGCTCGAGCTTTCGCATCGGGCGCTTTCGCGCGACGGTTTCGCGCGCGGCGCCCTCGACGCCGCCAAGTTTTTGATCGGCAAGCCCGCGGGATCTTACAAAATGTCCGATCTGCTCGAATGAACCGACCGAGATTCCGGCGACGGGTCGAAACGCGATTCTCGGTTGCGAATCGGTTCGATCCGTTCTAGGCTGATGGCGGTGGGAGACTGAGATCGATTGAGTCGACGAGGGGAAACATCTTGAGAACGGTCATCACGGGGGGCGCGGGATTCGTCGGCTCTCATTTGTGCGATCGGATGCGGGCCGAGGGGCACGAAGTCGTTTGCGTCGACAACCTGCTGACGGGCAACCCGCGAAATATTGAACATTTAATGAATGATCGTGGTTTCCAATTCGTCGAGCACGACGTTTCGAAGCCGATCGAGATCGACGGGCGTGTGGACAACGTGCTTCATTTCGCGAGTCCGGCGAGCCCGTTCGATTACCTGGCGCATCCGATTCCGACGCTCAAGGTGGGTTCGTTGGGGACGCACAACGCGCTTGGGCTGGCGAAGCTTAAGGACGCTCGATTTTTGCTCGCGAGCACGTCCGAGGTTTACGGCGATCCCGAAGTTCACCCGCAGCGCGAGGATTACTGGGGGAACGTCAATCCGATCGGTCCGCGGGGCTGTTACGACGAGGCGAAGCGGTTCGCCGAGGCGATCACGATGGCGTATCACCGTCATCATGGTGTGAAGACGCGAATTGTCCGAATTTTCAACACGTATGGACCTCGCATGCGGCTCAACGACGGTCGCGTGCTTCCCGCGCTCATGGGGCAGGCGCTCCGTAACGAGCCGATGACGATCTTCGGCGACGGCGGTCAAACGCGCAGTTTCTGTTACGTATCGGACCTTGTCGACGGGATTTTCCGGCTTCTTTTCTGCGATTTCTCCGAGCCCGTGAACGTCGGCAATCCCTCCGAGATCACCGTTCTTGAGCTGGCTCGCGAGATTCAAGAGCTTGTTCCCGGGTGTCGATCCGAAATCGTATTCAAGCCGCTTCCGCAAGACGATCCCAAACGGCGTCGTCCCGATATCGGTCGCGCGCGGTCGCTATTGGGATGGGAGCCCAAGATCGATCGCGGCGACGGATTGAAGAAGACGCTCGAATACTTCCGCACGGCGTTGTAAGGCCGCGACGATCGATCGCGAACTTCCGCGATTGATTACATGATCGGAAAAGTGAATTTTGAAATCGTCTCGATCGAATCGACGAAGAGATCAAGGTTGATCAAATCATGAAAGTTCTAGTAATCGGCGGAGCGGGTTATATCGGCAGCCACGCGGTTCGCTTGTTGAATCGTTCGGGTCACCAGGCGACGGTTCTCGACAGTCTGGTGTTGGGGCACGCCGAGGCGGTTCCCGCGGGGAGATTGACCGTCGGCGATCTCTCGAGCGTCGATTTCCTCGCCGAGTTGCTGGCGCGCGAATCGATCGAAGCGGTGATGCATTTCGCCGCGTTCGCCTCGGTTCCCGAAAGCGTGATCGAACCCGCGAAATATTATGAAAACAATCTGATTGGTACGATTCATTTATTGGAGGCGATGCGTAGGACGGGGGTTTCGCGGCTTGTTTTTTCGAGCACGTGCGCCACGTACGGCGTTCCCGAAAGCGTGCCGATCACCGAGGATACGCCGCAACGTCCGATCAATCCGTACGGCTTCACCAAGCTCGCGTGCGAACGCGCGATGGCCGATTACTCGCGTGCGTACGGTCTCGGCTTCGTCGCGCTCCGCTATTTCAACGCGAGCGGCGCCGCCGAAGACGGCTCGATCGGCGAGGATCACGACCCCGAAACGCATCTGATCCCGATCGCGCTCCAGGTCGCTCTTGGTAAACGTGATCATATCGCGATTTACGGAAACGATTACCCGACCCCCGACGGCACATGTATTCGCGATTATATCCATGTTGACGATTTGGCCGAGGCGCATCGTTTAACTCTCGAACGGATCGAGCCCGGGACGGGGCGATTTTACAACGTGGGAACGGGGAGAGGGTTCAGCGTTCGCGAGGTGATCGAATCGGCTCGTCGAACGACGGGCAAGCCGATCCCCGCGGTGGAGAAGCCGCGTCGCCCCGGCGATCCTCCCGCGCTCGTCGCCGCGGCCGATCTTCTCCGTCGCGACACCGGCTGGACGCCGAGATACTCCGAGATCGACGCGATCGTCGCGTCGGCGTGGCGCTGGCACTCGACTCACCCGAACGGTTACGCCTGAAACCGCCGTTCTAGATCGAAACAAGCTCGGCGATTGATTTCTACTCATCGATATTCATTTGTTTAATCAATTATTAGAGCAATTTGTTTGTTGAAGTTGATTCGTTTCCGCCGAGTTGGCCGACCGATTGAATTGGTGTAAAATTCATCGATTAAATCGTTCCATTCGATCACGGGAGGCGATCGCCGTGTCGACCGCGCCGACGAAGAAAACCGCCGAACTCACGAAGCCTCGGGTTCGAACTCGTCGAACGAACGTCGCCGATCGGTCGATCGCGACGGTCGCCGATTTACTGAAGAGCCTGGGAGATATTCCAGCCGAGCGGGTGCGCTGGAATCCGCTACCTGGAAGGGCGACCGAGCGTGATTTGCTTAGGACGAACGAGCGCAAAGAGGGGGCGATTTGCGAACTCGTCGACGGAACCTTGGTGGAGAAACCGATGGGCTTCGGCGAATCCGAGCTTGCGATCGTCGTCGCATCGGCGATCTTATTATTCGTCCGCGAGAGAAAGCTCGGGATTGTTGTAGGAGAAGCCGGGATGCTTCGTCTCAAGCCCGGACTCGTTCGCGTTCCCGACGTCTCGTTCGTCTCCTGGGATCGCCTCCCCGGTCGCAAGCGTTCAAGCGATCCGATTCCGGCTTTGGCGCCCGATCTCGCGGTCGAGGTGCTGAGCAAAAGCAACACGAAAGCCGAGATCGAACGTAAGTTGAACGAGTATTTTGAGGCGGGAACGCGTCTCGCGTGGATCGTCGACCCCAAGAAGAAGACCGTTCGGGTTCATACGAGCGCGGATACGTACACGACGCACTCGGGCGACGACATTCTCGACGGCGGCGCGGTTTTGCCCGGTTTTCGTCTTCCGCTCAAGGAGATCTTCGAACTCGAAGAGGGATGATGTATTTTTTTGAATGAATAAGCATTTATCTTGAAAATAAACTTCAAGGAGCTGGATATGTCGACCGTGTCTTCGTCCGATCGAACGACTTTGAATCGGCCACGCGGTCGTCGTCGCTCGGTTCTTGATCCGTCGATCGCGACGGTCGCCGATTTACTGAAGAGTCTGGGAGATATTCCAGCCGAGCGGGTGCGCTGGAATCCGCTTCCTGGAACGGCGACCGAGCGTGATTTGCTGAGGACGAACGAGCGTAAAGAGGGAGCGATTTGCGAACTCGTCGACGGAACCTTGGTGGAGAAACCGATGGGGGCGAACGAGTCGGAAATCGCATGTATCTTGATTCACCATATACTCGCGTTTGTTCTTAAAAGAAAGCTCGGGATCGTTTTGGGAGAAGCCGGGATGCTTCGTCTCAAGCCCGGTCTCGTTCGCGTTCCCGACGTCTCGTTCATATCGTGGGATCGGATTCCGGGACGGAAGCGTTCGAGCGAGCCGATTCCGCCTTTGGCGCCCGATCTCGCGGTCGAGGTGCTAAGCAAAAGCAACACGAAGGCCGAGATCGAACGTAAGTTGAACGAGTATTTTGAGGCGGGAACGAGCATCGCGTGGATCGTCGACCCAAAAAAGAAGACCGTTCGGGTTCATACGAGCGCGGATACGTTCACGACGCACTCTGGCGACGACATTCTCGACGGCGGCGCGGTTTTGCCCGGTTTTCGTCTTCCGCTCAGGGAGATCTTCGAACTCGAAGAGGGATGATGTATTTTTTGAATGAATAAGCATTTATCTTGAAAATAAACTTCAAGGAGCTGGATATGTCGACCGTGTCTTCGTCCGATCGAACGACTTTGAAGAAGCCACGCGGTCGTCGTCGCTCGGTTCTTGATCCGTCGATCGCGACGGTCGCCGATTTACTGAAGAGTCTGGGAGATATTCCGGCCGAGCGGGTGCGCTGGAATCCGCTTCCTGGAACGGCGACCGAGCGTGATTTGCTTAGGACGAACGAGCGTAAAGAGGGAGCGATTTGCGAACTCGTCGACGGAACCTTGGTGGAGAAACCGATGGGCTTCGGCGAATCCGAGATTGCCGGATTGATTTTGTATGCGTTACTTGGTTTTATCCGTCCTCGGCGACTCGGGATCGTCTTACCTGCCGATGGGCCGCATCGGCTTCGACCCGGAACGGTGCGTTACCCCGACGTCTCGTTCATCTCCTGGGATCGCCTTCCCGGTCGCAAGCGTCCGAGCGAGCCGATTCCGGCTTTGGCGCCTGATCTCGCGGTCGAGGTTTTGAGCAAAAGCAATACGAAGGTCGAGATCGAACGTAAGTTGAGCGAGTATTTTGAGGCGGGAACGAGCATCGTCTGGATCGTCGACCCAAAAAAGAAGACCGTTCGGGTACATACGAGCGCCGAAGCGTTCACAACGCACTCTGGAGACGACATTCTCGACGGCGGCGCCGTTTTGCCCGGTTTTCGTCTCGAAGTTCAAGCGATTTTCAATCTCGACCCGGGACCGTCTTCCGAAGCCGATTAATTCAATAAATAATTGTTCCGCAATTCAATTAGATTGATTGAAAATTATAGAAAATTACACGATCATTCGTTTTGGTCGCCCGCCGCGTTTTCGGCGAAACGCGTGTTTCGGTTGGTTCCGTCGAACTTCGCTTCGACGCTCGCGAGATCGGGTTGGTCGATTCGCCTTGTTTTGTGGTAAGATTCCGCCGCCGACGGATCGGGAACGTTCGAGGCGAGGAGGCCGAGCGATGAGAAGGATCGTCTGGTGCGTGGTGGGGACTCGCCCCGAGGCGATCAAGCTCGCTCCGCTCGTCTCGCGGCTTCGTCGTGAGCGAGATCGGCTCGAAACGCGTTTGATCGCGACGGGGCAGCATCGCGAGCTGCTCGATCGCGCCCTCGCCGATTTTGATCTGCGAGCGGATTACGATCTCGAGCTGATGAAGCCCGGGCAAACTCTCGCCGACGTTCTGGCCGCGGGGGTCGCCGGGCTCGATCGTCTAATCGCCGAAGATCGACCCGATCTGATCATAGGGCAAGGGGATACGACATCGGTTTTGGCCGCGGCGACCGCGGCTTTTTATCGCCGCGCGCCGTTCGCGCACGTCGAGGCTGGGCTGCGGACCGGAGATCGATACGCGCCGTTTCCGGAAGAGATGAATCGCGTGTTGATCGGTCGGCTCGCGACTTTACATTTCGCACCCACGCATCAAGCTGTTGACAATCTTTTGCTCGAAGGGATCGCGCGGTCGTCGATCGTATTAACCGGGAACACCGTCGTCGACGCGATTTGGTCGCTCGATTCTCGGTCAAACCGTTTGCCGATTAAGCCGCCGACCGCGGCGTATGTTCTCGTCACGGCGCATCGACGTGAACATCAAGGCGAACATTTGGATCAAATCTGTTCGGCGCTCGTCGAGCTGACGCGCCGTCGCGTCGATTTGAGCGTGATTCTGCCCGTTCATCCCAATCCCGCGGTGCGTGGGGCGTTGATCGATCGGTTGCGCGATCGCGAGCGGATTCTTTTGATCGATCCCGTCGGCTACGCCGATTTCGCGGCGTTGATGCGGGGATCGCGGTTGATCGTGACCGATTCGGGAGGCGTGCAAGAGGAGGCTCCGGCGATCGGCAAGCGTGTGATCGTGATTCGCGAGCGAACCGAGCGTCGCGAGGGGTTTGAGACCGGGCTCGTGAAACTTGTGGGTTGCGATCGCGACGCGTTGGTCGACGCGGTCGACGAAATGTGGGATCGTCCCGAGGAGACTTCGGGTCGAATCGGACCGGGTCGATTCGCCAACCCTTACGGCGACGGCTGGGCTTCGGAACGGATTACGCGCGCGGTGCTAAACTTTTTGGGTATCGAACCCGAACCCGCTCCGGCGGGGTTTCATGAAACGTGGGACGAACGCCGCGGCGACCCGAACGGGATCTCGAACATTGGATTCGCGTATGTGGATTCCGGTGGAATGAACGGGTATGAATCCGCGGTTTAGAACGGTTTGACGGGGTCGAACGATCGGCAAAGAACCGGAGTGTATCGTTCTTTCGGCCTGTATAATATTTTACATCAAGCGAGCGCGGCATGGTGGAACGACTCTTATCGCCGGAATCAAGAAACATGATCGAGCCCCGGTCGTCCCGATTTTGGCAATCGGCTTTACGCAGCGGATTGATCGACGCGGAGAAATTGCAGTCGTGTTGGGATCTCATTCCCGAGGCGAAGCGTACCGAAGACGCGATCGATCGTCGGCTGGCGCGGCAAACGGTCGAATCGGGGTATCTCACGCTCTGGCAGGCGCAGCAATTGATGAGCGGGCGAGTCGCCGGTTTTCAAATTGATAAATATATTCTATTAAGCTTAATTGGGCAAGGAGGAATGGGTCGGGTTTATCTGGCGCGAGATACGCGATTAAATCGGCGGGTGGCGATTAAAGTGCTTTCACCCGAGCGAACGAACAATCCGCGGGCGATCGCGCGGTTTCAGCGTGAGGCGCGTGTCGGGGCTCAGCTTCAGCACGAGAATTTGGTGCGGATTTACGACGAGGGGGAGGCGAACGGTCGTTGTTATCTGGTGATGGAATATATCGAGGGGAAAACGATCGGACAGATGATCAACGAGTCGGGTCCGTTTTCGCCTTCGACCGCGGCGCGTCTGGTTCAACAGGTGGCCCTCGGGCTCGAGCACGCGCGGCAGAAAGACCTGATTCATCGCGACGTCAACCCGTGGAACATCCTTGTGACGCCCGAGGGGGTCGCCAAGTTGACCGACCTCGGGCTCGCGATCGATCTGGGGGAGGACGCCGCGGTCACCCGCGACGGCGCAACGGTCGGTACGTTTGATTATATCTCTCCAGAACAGGCGCGACATTCGCACAACGTGGACACTCGCAGCGATATCTATTCGCTAGGATGTACAATATATCATATGCTGGCGGGTCAGGTTCCGTTTCCGGTCGCGAGTCTTCCCGAGAAGTTGTATTCGCATCAGGCGACCGAGCCCGAACCGTTGGGCAAGATCGTTCCCGACGTTCCCGCGGGGCTTGAGCGCGTCGTCGCGAAAATGTTGATGAAAGATCCCGCCAAGCGTTTTTCGACCCCCAAAGACGTCGCTCGCGCGCTCGAACCGTTCATCGAGCCGCTCGATACGCCCGACGTCGGTCGGACGAGCGCGACAGGAACCGCGACGGTCGAAAGCGCCGCGCTCCCCTCGAACCCGCTCTTCGTCGCGCCTCCTCCGACCGCCGTCGAAACGGGAGGGAAAAATCCATTATCATTTTTAAATATTGATTTTAATAAGCCGCTCGATACACCGCCTCCCGTCGCCGAATCTCGACCGATTCCCGCCGAGTTGAAATCGACCAGCGGCGAACTTCAGCACGCCGAAGCGCCGCGCCCGGTCAAAGAATCCGAAACGTCCCCCGCGCCGCGAAAAGAGCCCGAAGTTTCCCAGCCCGCGGCGGTTACGGAGACCGTGACATCGAAAGCGGGCTCGCGATCGGCGTCGAATTTGGGACCCCCGAAAGCCGAACCCGCCGCCCCAGTTCGCGACCCCGCGGATTTCGTCTGGCCGACCGAAATCGGCCTCGACACCCCGGCTAAAACCGCCGGCGCTTCGGGCGCTTCGCCGTTTCTCTCGCTCAATTTTGATTCGGGGCCGAAAAACGAAGCCTCGATCGCCGCGGGATCGAGCGCGATTCCGGGCTCGAAGCGCGCCGCGACCGACGTCGATCCTCTTTCGTCTTCGGGCTCTCGGAGCAAGGAAAAGCCGAAACCCAAAACCTCTCCGCCGGCCGACGACGAGCAAAAGCCCGACGACGCGCACGACGAAACCCCCTCACGCCCGTCCGCCAAAGCCGAGTTCGATCCCGAGCGCGCCGCGCGGCTACGGCAAACACTGATTTACGCGGGATCGGCGGCCGTCGTTCTGATTCTTGTCGTCGGTTTGATCGTCGCGATGCAATCATGGCGATCGATTGATAAACCCGTCGATCTCGCGTCGAATTTGCGGAAAATTCAGCAAGAAGACGACGAGCCGAAAGGCCCGCCTCCCAAGCTCGCGATCCGCTTTTCGGACGGTTATGAGGAGGTCGTCTGGAAATTCGACGAGGCGTTCAGCCGCGGCGGAGGTCGTGCTTTTGAACTCGTCGTGGGAGATCCCGAACCCGTCGTCGTTTCCTCCAAAGAATCGTTCCTCATCCCCGACGGAGCGATGACGATTCGTCCCGCTCCTGGAATCAAGCCGAAATTGATCTTCAAACCGCTGTCGAGCGAGCCCGTTTTTCGCGTTCGACCGGGAGGCAAACTGTTCCTTGAAGGATTGACGATCGAGGTCGAATACCCCGAAAAGGTCGATAAGGCTCCGCCGCTCGTCGAGGCTTCGGGCGAATCGACGCTTCGTTATTGCTCGATCCGAACGAACCGTTCGCTCGCGGGATCGACCGTCGTCGTCGCCGAGGGACGGATGTTCGAAGCAAAAAATTGTTTCATTCAAGGGTTCGGTCATGCATTTGATTTAAAGCTTTATTCCGAATCGAAGGCGCGGGTCGAGGGATGCGTTTTGATCGGCGGCGACTCGGGCGACCCCGCCGCGTCGTGGGTCGCGCGGGCGCGGTACGAACCTTCAAATCGTGGTAAGAACAAGCGAGAGCTTGTTATGCATAACAATTCGATAATGGCTCCCTCGGCGCTCGCGATCGAGGGATTTTCAGCCGAGGATCCCGCGACGATCGAATTCAAGAACAACGCGGTGAGGGTGAAGATCCTGGCGGGGTGGAACTCTCCGGCGAAATTCGATCGAACGAGCCTGATCTGGAACGCGGCGGATAATGTGTACGACGTCGCCGGCCCCGGTTGGGTCGCGGGTTCGACCGACGCCCCGGCCGACTCCGACTCATGGCTTCGGGTGCAAAAAGACGCCGATTCGCACGCGCGCGAGATCCCCGAATTCGTCGCCGCGGCCAAAAAAGCGGCCGAAACGCTCGTCCCCGCCGATTTCCCGGCGCAAAATCAAGGAGCGGTCTCGATCGGCGCCGATCCCGCCGCGGTCGGCCCCGAAGCGTATAAAAAATAAATAAAGATTAATTATTGTAAGTAATTATGTAAAAGATTAAATGTTGTATTGAAATAACTGCTCGAAGATAAATCGACGATTCGGTCGATTCGTCGTCACCGGGGCGTCTCGGCGGGCGCCTGCGGGTTGTTAAAAGGCGAGCCTCCCGTCGCGGCGGGATTGGAATCGCGAATAGCGCCCGGTTTTCCGTTAGCGGAGACTCCCACGGGAGTCGCGGGAGGCGTCGTCGCGGTCGATTCCTCCGCGCCGTTTTCCATTCGGCCGCGGAGCGATGCGATCAACGTCGGCGCGCCGAGAGCCAGCAGAAGATCAGCCTGAGCCTGTGTCGCCTGCCAGATCGCGTCGAGCCGAGCGTTCTCGAGCTGGATCAACCTCTGTCGCGCCTGATACAGTTTGTTGAGATCGGTCTGACCCGCGTCGAACAGCCGTTCGATCGATCCGACCTGTTTCTTCAGCGAATCGGTCAATCCGTTCGTCCGTTCCACAAGTGTTTGTGATTGCCTCCATTTCGCCAGCGAAGCCTTCACCTGCGCGACCGTCCGTTGCTCGATCTGCTGCAAAGCGACCAGGGCGCGGCGATACTCGGCCTCGCGCTGACGGAGCAGCGGAGTTCCGTTGTTCAACAGAGGGATCGGCTGAATCCAAACAAATCCAAAATATTGCACCGCGACTTCGTCGCTTTCATATTCGGGACCGACGATCGGAGTCGGAGTTCGATCGGCGTTCGCCAGCCGCATCGCCGCGTGCGCCCCCTCCGTCTGCGCTCGCGCCGCGAAGATCTCGGGGCGCGATCCGAGCGCGATTTGTATCAAAGCATTTTCATCAATTTCGGGTATTAAATTGGGCAGAACGATTCGGTCGAGCGGCTCGATCCGTCCCGCGGTCTCGGGAACGCCGATCTGATTATGCAGATCGGTGAGCGCCGTCGCGTAATCTTGCTTCGCCGCCTCGTATTGCTGGATCGTCGCCTGGCTCTCGACCTCGGCGAGCGCCACGTCCGCGGGAAGCGTTTGACCCGCCTCCAAACGTCGATGTAATGATTCCAACAACTTTTGATTGAAATCGGCCAGATCCCTGGCGATCCGCCGCTTCTCGCGACGATACGCCGCGGTTTGATAAAATCGGTATGTCTGCACAAGAGAAGTCATCTCGGCCAGTACGACCGTCCACTGCTGTTGATCGTAAGCCGCCTGCGCGATCGCGGCGCGGTGCGTCGTCTGATGTTTCAGCTCGATCGGTTGACGCCAAGAAACATAGATATATTGTTTACCGACTTGATACCCTTTGGGAACGTTTCTCCCCGCTCTGCCGCCGCCGAACGTGTCCGGGGGAACGAGGTTGACGGGTCGGAAGTCGATCCAGAGCGTCGGGTTGAGCGTCGTCGGAAACTGCTTGGCCGCCTCGACCGCCTCGGCCGACGCGACGTTTCCCTGCCGAAGCGCGATGAGATCGGGATTCCCCGTCACCGCTCCATAAAGCGCGGCTTGAAGGCTGATCGGTCGGCCGCTTAATACCTCGTTCGATCCCGCGGCGAAGTTCGAAGGCGACGCGAGCGGGCTCGTGTCGACGTTCGGCGGTTGCGCCGCGGCGTTCGATCCGAATCCCGAATCGCCGAGCTGCGCCCCGTTCGCCTTCATCTGGAACACGAGCGGATCGAACGCTCGCATGTTCGATTGAGATTGTCTTTGACCGTTCGACGCGGGATTCGATCCTCGCCGCGGGTTCGCCTCGTTCACCGTCGCGACGATCGATCGAGGACGCGGCGAATCGTTCGCCGGGATCGATCGAGAACTAAACGCCTGAATCGGTCTGGGATCGATCCCGAGAGCCTCGTAAGTCGACCGGTTCGGCGCGGGCTCACCATTCGAACGACTTGATTCAACTTTCCCTGACGAATAATCCTGAGTCGGCTGAGCGACGCCCGGGGTTGTATTTCGAGGATTCGACCGCGGGATCGACCGAGCCGCGGCGATATCGGGTTGTGCTGGACGACCGTTCTGGACGGGGTTCGACGGTACGGCGATTTGTCCCGAGCCGGATCGGTTCGCTTCGGGCTTGCGACGCGACAACCAGCCGCGGATTCCTCGTTTAGGGCGTTCGCTTTGAGCGTCGGCGGCGTCGGTCGGTCGAGTTGAAAAAGAGGCCGCCGGCTCGGTTGCGGAAGCGTTCGCCGTGTTCGGGTACGTCGGATCGACTGGAGGCGCGGCGAAGATCGCTTCCGAGGCCAAAACGATGAACGAAACCGCCGTGACGTGAAAAGCGATTCGCTTGAGTTTTTTCCGCGATCGATTCATGGCGAACACTCTCTTCACTAACAATCAAACATCGGAAAGCCCGCGAAACCTTCGATCCGGCTCGGCCCGAATTCCCCTTAACTAGTGTCAATCGAATGATTTGCGGTCACAAAGCCGATCGCGACGAGGGGGAACGACGACTTCGCCTTGAAGCGAGCACACGGTATTCATCGTCCAAAGCAACCCTCGTAATCGCACGATGAAGCAAAATTCATCCAACGCGTTGATCCGCGACATTCGGAATCGCGATCCTTCCGAGATTCTTTGATCGGATGTCGCCGCCCCGGTTGATTCGACAATTCTTAAAGACGGGCGTCGCTTTGACGTCCGAAGATAAATCATATTGTATTAGTATGTTATAGAAAATAATGTCATCGATAGACGATCCCCAAAAAGTTGCGATCGACGGAAGGTATCACGAGCATATCGAGTCGACTTTCTTTTGAACAAAGTCTCGCCTCGCAACCCAATCGATTTATGCAATAATAGATTTATAGTTAATATATTAATTTTGGTGTCATGCGGGCTTGAATCCTTCGGACGTACGGATTCAACGCCGATGATTTCGTCGATTATTCTCTCCGCCGGCGAGACTCGGCCGCTTCGGTTGATTAGAATTTCACTCGCACGCGGTCCGACGAAACGATCGAACGTCGGCGCGGCGGTTCGATCGCATCCAATACCATTCGCTTGGAATTCCCGGAGGTTCCCCGTGGCGAAAAAGTATGACGTCGTGATGAAAGAGCTGGTCGAACGCGATCCCGCGGCGTGGCTCGCGCTTCTGGGAATCAAGACCAAGGGACCGATCGGGATCGTCAACACCGATCTCTCGGCGTTCTCGTCCGACGCCGACAAGATCCTCCTGATCAAAACGGCCAAATCGCATCTTGTTCATATGGAATTTCAATCGACACGCGACTACACCC
>JAJYWB010000047.1 GCA_021791715.1 Planctomycetota bacterium
GCAATTGTGAGGGCGAACCGGTAATTGGGAGGGCGAACCTCCTGGTGAGCCATATTGATATGATCGATGATATTTTTCGACGAGAGGCGCAATTGTGAGGGCGAACCGGTAATTGGGAGGGCGAACCGGTAATTGTGAGGGCGAACCGGTAATTGGGAGGGCGAACCTCCTGGTGAGCCATATTGATATGATCGATGATATTTTTCGACGAGAGGCGCAATTGTGAGGGCGAACCGGTAATTGGGAGGGCGAACCTCCTGGTGAGCCATATTGATATGATCGATGATATTTTTCGACGAGAGGCGCAATTGTGAGGGCGAACCGGTAATTGGGAGGGCGAACCTCCTGGTGAGCCGCATTCTTATGTTTCAACTTATTGATGGCGAAAAAGGCTTCGTCTTATGAGGTTATGAAATGAGGCTCACCGGGAGGTTCGCCCTCCCAAAACAGATCGCTCACGCGATTGTGATTCGACAAATCGATTATGATTCGCGCTCGCGGTTGTGATTCGATCACACGATTGTAGTTTGACTTCAAAATCCGTGAAACATGCGAATTTCTCTTCGGCTTGCGGTTCAGCCGTCGTTTTTGGGATCGTGGCGACCGTTTGAAAGCCGATTGCGCAGGTACGAGGCGCGGGCGACGTTGCGCTCGTCGGTTTCGAGGATGCGTCCCTGGATTTTTTGAAGGTGAGCCGGCTGGGTGTGGATGAAAAGCTCGTTGACGATCGGGATTTCGAGATCGTCGATCAGGCCGAGGTTGATTCCCATGCGCACGCTTGAAAGTAGGAGCATCGTTTCCTCGCTCGATATCGTGTGCGCCGTTTTGAGCACGCCGTATGCGCGGCTGACCTGATCGTGGAGGTATTGCCTTCGTTGCTCGCCGACGAGAGCCTGCCGCGCTCCGCGTTCGTATTGGATGATTTGGGGGACGACCTCGGACAGATTACGGATCAGGTCTTGCTCGCTTTTGCCGAGCGTTTGTTGGTTCGAGATCTGATAAAAATCGCCCGAGGCTTGCGTTCCCTCGCCGTAAAGCCCGCGGACCGCGAGGTTGATTTTTTGGAGGGCGCGGAACACCTTTTCGATCTGTTTGGTTTGAACGAGCGCGGGAAGGTGCACAAGCACGCCCACTCGGATCCCCGTGCCGACGTTGGTGGGACACGCGGTTAAATAGCCGAGCCTCGGGCTGAAGGCGTAATCGAGGCGTTCTTCCAGGCGATCGTCGATGTAATTGATCCGATCCCACACCGAGCCGAGCGAAAGCCCCGAATGCATCACCTGAATGCGCAGGTGATCCTCCTCGTTGATCATCACCGAGACGTCCTCGGTGGGGCTGAAAGCGACCCCCCTCGGTCCCTCGGCGTCGCGCAGCTCGCGGGAGATCAATTGACGTTCAAAGAGAAATTGGCGATCAAGATTTGATAAATTGTTAACATCTTGAACGAAGAGTTCGATTTTCCCCTGTTCGATCGACGCGGCGACGGCGGCTTCGATCTCGTTTTTCTCCCTCCGCCCGGCGCGGTTGGTGAAGGGGAAATCGGCGAGGTTTCGCGCCAATCGAATGCGCGAGCACATGACGATATCGCTTTCGGGACCCGTGCCGCGAAGCCATTCGCCCGAGGTTCGCGTGAGATCGTCGATGTTCATCGGTCGTCCTCCGCGGGACGGAGACGATCGCGAAGCCGCGCGGCCTCCTCGAAATCCTCCCGCTCGATCGCGTCGCGAAGTTGCGCGCGGAGCTTCAAGCGGTTCAATCCCGCGGCCGCGGCGCCCCGCCGCGCCGGAATTTTACCGACATGCCGCGACGCGCCTTGAACCCGCCGAACGATCGGCGCCAGCCCATGATCGAACATCGCGTAATCGTTGGGACAGCCCAGGCGTCCTTGGCCGCGAAAATCCATGAATTTCAGTCCACATAAAGGGCAGAAGCGACGAGACAGCTCGCCGACCATCTCGCCAACGTGTGCTAATATAAAACTTTGCAATATCCCTTCGAGGCCGAACATCGGCGGATCGTCGACCGAATCGTACCCGGCCTCGCGCGCGCAGCGGGCGCATAGGTGCATCTCGCGGCGCTTGCCGTTGATTTCCTCGGTCACGTGGACCGTCGCTTCGCGCTTGCAGTTTTGGCACGTCATGACGGCGCGGTCCGGCGGGCCGATTGTTCTTGCTCGATCGCCTTGATCTGGTCGCGAATTTTCGCCGCGGCTTCGTAATCCTCGGCCGCGACCGCGCGATTGAGATCGTTACGCAACTGAATCAACGCCGTCTGCTGCTCGGTGTTCCGCGGGGCGCGACGGGGAGTCTTCCCCGCGTGCCGCGTGTCTTCATGTATACTTTCTAATAAAGGCATAAGCTCATCACGAAACACTTCGTAATCGTACGGACATCCCAGCCGCCCCGTATTGCGAAATTCGAGGAAGGAGATGTTGCAGATCGGGCAAACGCGACGATCCGCGGCCGAAGGCTCGGTTTTCAGCGCCCCTCCCAACGCCGGCGAATCCTTCGAAAATTTCCCCGCGAGCTGCTGCTCGGCTTGCTCCTCGGCGCTCGGCGCGAGGTGACGGCGAGCGTGTTCCTCACAAAAGTGATATTCGAGAGGTTTGCCGTGTTCGATATCGGTTATGTGAAACGTCGCCGGCTTGGCACACTTCTGACATTTCAGTTTCATCACCATCCTCCTCCGATTCCGAGGCGGACGCGCGCCGCGACGCCCCGGGGAACTTCGCTCCGCGACCATTCGCGGCGATCGATCGAAACGTTCCAGGGGGATTGTGAACCCGCGAAATTTTATTGTAGTGAAGCCTCATCCACTGTCAAGAAATCGCTGATTTTCGCGGAGCGACCCCCGTTACAACCGCTCGAACCGATCGATCCACCTCGATTCAAACCGCCCCCAATCGACGACCCGGGCCGTTCTCGCCGAACAATCGCAAGAGTGCCCGCGCAGCGGCGGTATGACGACCCGTCATGCGATGAATCGCCGATTTCTCGCGCAATCGCCGCCCGCGGCTTGTCGCGATCGATCGAATCCCGCTACGATCTCTCGATATCACGACTTCGACATTCCACATAAACGCCACCCCATGGGAACGGCCTCGCTTATGTCCACGCACAAACCGTCGTTCGCGGTCTTCGACGCTCAAGCCAAAATCGCCCCCCGAGCACTCGTTTACCGCACGCTCTCGGGCGACGGTCTCACCCCCGTTTCGGCGTTTCACCGGATCGCGACCCCGAACGCGTCGTTCCTGTTTGAAAGCGTGATCGGCGGCGAAAAGGTGGGACGCTACAGTTTCGTCGGCGCCGACCCGTTCCTTCGCTTCGAAGCCCGCGGCGATACGATCACCGTCGCTCCCTACAACGACGCCTCACCCGCTCAAACCTACCAAAACCAAGATCCGCTATCCGAGCTCCAAAAGCTACTCGATCGTCACCGATCGGCGCAAACTCATAACCTTCCCAGGTTCGCGGGAGGAGGCGCGGTCGGCTACGCCGCGTACGATTCGGTTCGCTACTCCGAAAAACTCCCCAACATTCCCCACGACGACCGCGGCTTGCCCGATCTCCGCTTCACCCTCCACGATCGAATGGTCGTTTTTGATCATATCCGCAAGGTTATACTTGTTACCGCGACCGCGAGCGTCGACGAGGCCGCGTCGGTTAACGACGCTTATCATACGGCTTGTAATCGGGTCGACGATCTCGTCGATCGGCTCGCGCGGCCGGGCGCCGAGATCCCCCCCGTCGATCTCGAATTCGACGCCCCCGTCACGCTCAAACCGCTTTGTAATTTCAGCGCCGAGGAGTTTGAAGACGTCGTTCGACGCTGCCAAGAATATATCAAAGCGGGCGACGTGTTTCAGGTCGTGCCGAGTCGTCGCTTCGAGGTTGAAACACATGCCGACGCGTTTTCGATTTATCGCGCCCTCCGTGTCGTCAACCCCAGCCCGTTCTTGTTTTATCTCGGTTATAACGATTTTCAGTTGATCGGCAGCTCTCCCGAGATTTTGGTGCGGGTCGAGGATCGGACGGTGACGATTCGACCCCTCGCGGGGACGCGTCGCCGCGGCCGCGACGAGGCCGAGGATCGCGCGCTCGCCGCAGAACTGCTCGACGACCCCAAGGAACGCGCCGAGCACATCATGCTCGTCGATCTCGGCCGCAACGACGTCGGCAAGGTTTCCGAACCCGCGACCGTCGCGCTCACCGACCTGATGACTGTTGAAAGGTATTCTCATGTAATGCATATTTCATCAAACGTGACGGGGACGCTCAAGGAGGGGACGACGGCGCTCGACGCGCTTCGCGCCGGGCTTCCCGCGGGGACGGTTTCGGGAGCGCCCAAGGTGCGCGCGATGGAGATCATCGACGAGGTGGAAAACCGCAAACGCGGGCCGTACGCGGGGGCGGTCGGTTATATTGATTTCACGGGAAATATGGATACGTGCATCGCTTTACGGACGATCGTCAAGCAAGGGAACAAGGCGCACGTTCAGGCGGGAGCGGGGATCGTTTACGACAGCGTTCCCGCGGTCGAGGCCGAGGAGACCGTCGCCAAGGCGCGGGGCGTTCTCAAGGCGATCGAGATCGCCGAGAAGAGCTTCGCGGCGCACGATTCAACCGATTCCAAGAGATAAATCGATCGGAGAATTGAAGATGGGCGAATTCATGAACCCGAAACCGTTTAACGTCGCGGCGCACGGATCGCTCGGCGTTCCCGATACGCGTTATCGTGTTTATCCCGCGCCCGGCGGGCTTTTTTTCGTCGTCGTCGAGCACGATTCGAGGACGGCCTTGACGCTCATTTTCGGGCTGATATCCAGCGTGTTGATCGCCAAGGTCGTCGAGTTTTTCAATCGATCGAAACGGGAAAAACGAATCGAGGAACTCGACGCGATGGGAACGCTGAGAGAACGCATGGAGACAAGTCGCTATAATTTCCGGGTCGCGCATGATGAGATCGTCGATTCGTGCATTCGCAAGGTTTTTCTTGGTTTTGATCCGCGTTACGGCAGGGTGAGGGCGAAGTGGGAGATCCTCTATTCCGAGGGATTTAAATATCACCAGCGCGATCTTTTCTTCACATCGAACGTCGCTCTCGCCGCGGCTCTCCCGATCGTCGAATCGACCCTCGGCGATCGGCATCAAACGCTCGTCGAATGGAACGAGGCGAAAAGGAAGTTCGTCAAAAACAAGGTTGAGAGACGCCGATTACTTGGACCCGCGAATGCGACCGGATCGGTCGACGAGAGGAGCCGTGCATAATTTTCTGATATCTAGATTTTCTCTGAGGAAAATCATATAATACGGAAGATGCCGACGATTCGATCGCGTCTTTCGCGGCGGAGGATTATAATCGCGTTCGATATCCCACAGTTCATGAGAAATCGTCATGATCGACGCCTTCAATCCGCGACCGTTCAACGTTTCAACCCGCGCCGGGTTCGGTTCCCCGGATTCGAGCTTCCGCGTTTATCCCGCGGCCGGCGGGCTCTTTTTTGTCGTCGTCTCGCTTGATTCCAAAACGACTCTGCAACTCGCGGGGGGGCTGATCGGCGTGCTCGTCGCGAAAATGCTCGAAAAAGGTACCATATCAAAACGTGAACAATATATTATGGATCTCGATTCGATGGCGTCGCTCAAGGAACGGATGGAGACGAATCGGTACAATTTTCGAATCCCTTACGGCGAGATTCTCGGATCGCGCCTTGAGAAATTTCGGCTCGATCTCCGCGCGAATTCGTCGCGAACGAAAGCGCGCTGGACGCTGCGATACCGCGACGAAGGCAAAACGAAACTTCGCTACGCGTTTTTCACCTCGAACGACGATATCGCCGCGGCGATCCCGCTTCTCGAATCGACGCTCGGCGATCGTCATCAAACGCTGATCGAATGGAACGAGAAAAAACAAAAGTATGTAAAGATGAAAAAGCACAAGAAACCCGAATCGGGGACGTCCGACGCGCTCGTGGAAGAGGATGAACCGTGATGGACGACGAGATCAATCCGCAACCGTTTAATATAGTCTCAAGTACGAATTTCATTTCATCCGACTCGGATTACCGAGTTTATCTCGAAGCTGACGAACTCGACTTTATACGCGTCTCCGCCGATTCTATTTGGATGATCGGCGCCGACCCTATCGGCTTATTACTTGATAAATTAATCTTCAACCGTTTTAGAATATCAAAGCAACGAAAACATATATTTCATATCGACCGGATTAATAACCGCCTGGATAGAATTTATACAGATAAATATAATTTTAGATTAACTATCTCCGATATCCTCGAATCACGAATTGATAAAACACTATTTGTCAGAAATTCGATGATATCGGGAATAAAGGCGCGCTGGACCTTGAAATATCGTGTCAACGGCCGATTAAATGCTCTCGACTTTTTCTTCGCAACGAACGAAGATCTCTCCGCGGCGATTCCGCTTCTCGAATCGAGTATCGGCGATCGTCATCAAACGCTGATCGAATGGAACGCGAAAAAACGGAAGTTCGTCGGCAAAAAGAAACTCGAATCTTCCGAAACGATCGATCCGTTTTGGAATCAGGGTTCATCGTAAAGATACAACTCGAGGCGTAAAATCGCCGATCGACGAAGAAAATATCCCATTTCATCATAAAATATACTATTCTGCTCATTATACAAATCATATTAGTCTAGAATTATTGTTTTTTCAAGTTCCGTAACGCGATCGGGGTCGATCGCCCCCGCGTCCCAAACGAGCGTCGCGGCGGTCGCGCACGCGATTCCGCGGCGCAGCCTGGAACAGGGATCGAGCCCCGCGAGAGTCGCGTCGACGAGCCCCGCGAGCAGGCAATCTCCCGCGCCTACGGGATTGACCGGCTCGATTTTCGGCGGAATCGCCAGCAGCTTTTTCCCCTCGACGACGATCCGAACGTTCCTCGGGCCGTCGGTAATTAAAGCGATTTTCACACCCCGTCGCGACCAACCGAAGAGGAGCCGATCGAGGTCCGAATCGGAAGGGGATGCTTTACCAAGATGAGCCGCGGCCTCGCGCAAGTTGAGCTGAATGAAATCGGGCCAAAAGCCCCAAACCGCCGCGAGCGCCGCGCCGTACGTGTCAAGAAAAATCGGCGTCCCGCGCGATTTGGCGAGCGCGATTAAATCGGCGTAAACGCCTTTGGTCGCTTCGCACGGGCTCGACCCGGAGAGCGTGATCGCGTCGATTCCTCCCGCGTTCAGCTCGTCTTCGACCGCGGAGACGAGCGCCGCGGCCTCGTCGGGCTCGATCTCGGGATCGGGGTCGAAAAAAGCGGTCGGCTCGGAACCGTCGTTCGATCGGACGGTGAGAATCACACGCGTTTCGGCTTTTGTTGGAACGACGATCGGATCGAACGAATCGTCACGGACAAGCCTGATATGACAATCCTCACCGACCGAACCTCCCAGGAACGTGACCGGTCGGGCTCGACGACCCAGCCTGGAAAGCGCTCGAGCGACGTTGTTTCCCTTACCTCCGACGATCGCGCAGGTCGATCGGCCGCGGACCGAATCGCCCGGATTCCAGGAATCGACTTCCAGTGTTTTATCGAGACAGGGATTGAGCGTGACGCACAATATCATGGTCGAGCCGTATCGCAAAACGCGGCCGGTCCATTTAACCAAGGCGCCGCGCCGAGCGACCGGCGCGTCGAGCCACAGGTTCGGCGAGCCGCCGATTGTTCCGATCATTTCCGAGCATATTTTCTCAATCGACCCGCCGAATGCAATCGATCTTCGGTGAAAAACATCGATTCGGCTCTCGACGTGCGAGATTTTACTCACACGTATACGGAAGATCTCTCACGACGATATCGGTTTGATCGTACCGGTTTCGGCGCCAATTCACCATCACGATTATATGTTAAAAATCTAGATGTCGGTCTTTTCTATTTGGAAGGGCGAACCTCGCGGTGAGCCTTTTTTTTTAAACGACGGCCGCGATTCCTTTTTTGATCAATAATCGCATCGATCGTAACGCGGCTCACTGCGAGTTTCGCCCTCCCGAATTCGGATTCGTCGGTGAATCTCGCCGAACGTCCGGATTTCTTTCGTCAATCGGTTTCGATCGCGTCCGATCGGATCGATCGAACCGGTTCGAGCGTCGAGCGATCGCGTTTCCCGCGGTCGGATCGATCGGCTCGCGATCGTTCTTGATCGCGCCGATCGATTTCGATCGATTCACCGGGAAAGAGGACCGAGGGAAGGTCGCGGATCGATTCGACGAGACGATCGTGGGGAAATTGAGCGAGTTGTTCTTTCGTGTGCGTTCCCGAGGTCACGCCGATCACGAGCCCGCAACCCGCCGCGGTTCCCTCGTTGAGATCGGCGGGGGTGTCGCCGATCTTCACCACCCGAGCGGGATCGTTTACGCCGAGTTGATACATAATATATTGAATCATATCGGGATATGGACGCCCGCGAGGTACGTCGTCGGACGCGGCGGACGCGGCGACGAGCCCCTCCTCGACCCAACGCGTTCGAGCGATCAAGATATCGGCGATCTTTCGGCTGAACCCCGTGTCGACCGCGACGCGAACGCCCCGATTCTTAAGCGTTTGAAAAACGCTCGAAGTTCCCTCGACCTCGCGCAGGTTCGAGTCTCGTTCATAACAATCGATCATAAGCGAAACGAAATCGGCGTGGATCGCTTCGAGCTTGCCGAGAAGCCGCTCGCGGTCGGCGCCGCCGAATTCTTCGATCAAAAGCCGAAGCGATTCGGGTTTCGGCAGCCCCATCACTCGGTCGACCGCGGCGGGAGTCGCGACCAAACCGGCTCGCGAAAGCGCCTTACGCAAGCATCTGTTAACGGCGTCGCCGTCGGCGATCGTCGTCCCGGAAAGGTCGCATACGACCAACTCGTAGCGCATCGGCGTCGATCCTTTCAAAAAAGATCATGGATCATTCCTTTGAAATACCGGCTCGGTCGCGGATTTGTCGGCGTGTTCGGCGTGTCTGCTCGCAGGGAATTCGGCGTTCGCGTTCTCGGCGTGTTCGGCGTGTCTGCTCGCAGGGAATTCGGCGTTCGCGATCGTATGAGCATGAGTGTGAGCGGCTTTGATCCCGAGGATCTCGTTCGCGGTCCTCGCGGCGATTCCGAATGAGAGAGTCATCCCCGCTCCTCCCACACCGTTGACGAGAATAACCCCTTCGGCGGGCCTCGCGATCGCGTAATCGGCGCTCGGATGCTTAAGATAAACCCCGTGCCAACGCGAGGCGATCTTAAGATCGCTTGAATCGAAGAATAAATTTAAATAACTAAGAATAAGATCGTCGATCTCGGTTTTATCGAACGGTTCGATCGCGGGGCCGTATTCGTGCGAATCGCCGATCGTGAGCTCGCCTTCGGGGGTTTGCGAAACGAGGACGTGGATACCGAGTTCGACGTGGCGGGGGAATTCGCGTTCGAATCTTTGAATTAAATGAGCAAGCGATGGGCACGCGGCGAAACCCGGGTAATGCTTGAGCGTGAGCCCCGCGGCGAGCATCGGGCCGAGCGGTTCGGCGATCGGTGCGGTGCGCATCATCTGCAATTTGCACGGGACGAGGCCGATCTCGGCGAACGCGTTCGGGAACGTTCGACCGATATCGGAACCCGAGCAAATGATGACATTTTTCGCACGATACTCGTCGCCGTTGGCGGTTCGAACGCGCGGGGGATCGACCTCGACGACCTCGGCGCCGAAGACGAACGCGACCTCGAAATCCCGGGCGAGCTTAAGGGGAAGTTCGGCGACGACGCGCCGCGGGTCGACGCAGATCTCGTTCGGACTAAAAAGCCCGCCGATCAAACCTTCGAGCCTGACTCGAGGCGAACGGGCGACGACCGACGCGGGATCAAGCCATTCGCAAGCGAAAGAATCTTGATTCGCTTGTTCGGCGAATTCTTTAAGCACGCGGGCTTCGTCGTCGGATCGCGCCGCATGGAGCGAGCCCGATTTTTCGAACCAAATACCGGTCGATTGAAGGACATCGCGCCAAATCGCCAGGCTTTCGAGAGCGAGTTCACGCGATTCGCCGGCGGGTCGGCCGATCGGCCACAGCATGCCGAAATTGCGGATCGACGCGCCGACGGCTCGGGGCGATCGTTCGAGCACGACGACGCGCCTGCCGCGCTTCGCGAGCTCGTACGCGTGGGCCAGGCCGACGATCCCCGCGCCGACGATCGCATCGTCAAACATTCGAGTGAATCTCATAAAAATGCATAGATAAACATCCACATACCCGGATATCGCGTCTTAAGCAATCAACGAACGATCGGCGTTCGCGTGCGTTGAGCCTCGATTCGTTCGCGATACGATTCGAGGTCGGGGACTTCGAGCCCTTCGATTTTGGCGGCGTCGTCCCAGCGGCGAAGACGAACGGCGTCGATCGAATGAGGGTTGCGTTCGAAGGCGATCGCCTCGCCGGGGCTCATCGGCCCTCCCTGAAGCTCGAGACTGCGGCGCGACGCCTCGGAGAGTTGATCATAATAATCGGGTTCGACGGCGCAAAGGTATCGTTTGGCGGCGACGTGAAGGCGGACGGGCTCGGAGATCTCGGGACCGAACCAATCGGCGAGGACGCGTTCGCCGACGTTTTCGTGGCGGCCGTCGACGCCGCGGTCGACGATCTCCTCGTCGAGCCCGTGGAGCAAGTGGCCGATATCGTGCAAGAGCGCCGCGACGACCAGGTGATCGGCCGCGCCGGCTCGAACCGCGAGGTCGGCCGATTGGAGCGCGTGCTCGGTTTGCGAGATCCGCTCGCCGTCGTAACGCGATCGACCCCGCGTGCGGAACAACTCGAAAATCTCGTCGACGATCTCGGACATCGTTATTTCCTCATAAAAACTTATCAAGATCATCAATTGTTGTTATATTCCGATATCGTTACGTGGTTTCGTCGGCGACCGCGGCCTCGAGCGGGAGGTCGCGGCGGGTTCGCGCGAGTTCGACCGCGACGAGCACGGCGGCGGCGATCGCCGAGAACCACGCGACCGCGGCGAGCGTTTGAAACGCTCCGTTCCAGCCGCGACCGACGAGAATCCGTGCGACGGTTTCTCCCGCGAGGATTCCGCCGAGATAGCCGAAGCCGTCGATCAGCCCCGAGGCGGTCGCGGCGCCGCGCTTGCCGCCGAAATCGAGCGCGATCGCTCCCGCCATATACGAGTAAGGGCCGATTAACGTAAAGCCGACGAGCGCGACGAGCGCGACGGGGGCGGTTTTCGATCCGTGGAAGTCGATTCGACCGAGCGCGAGCAAAAGCGCGCCGCCGCATACGAGCCCCGCGAACAGGATCGACGCGCGTCCGGCGCGGCCGACTCGATCGGCGAGATAACCCGCGAGCAAAACCGATACGCCGCCGAACAATGGAAACAACGCGCTTTTGTTCGCGGCGTCGGCCTGACTCAGCCCGATCGCCTCGACGAAATACGTGGGAGTCCACGAGTTGAACGTCTCGCGCAAAAGCGTGTATCCGAACGACACAAGACACACCAGCAGAAACCCCGGGCTGCTCAACAACGGTCCAAGCAACGATCCGAGCGGAGCGGGATCGGCGGCGTCTCCGGCGGCGCCGAAGACCGAATCGACCCCTCCAGAAGGCTCGACGTCTCCCGTATCGAGAGGTGATTCGTGTAAAAACATGTAATTTATAAGAAATAAGACGAAAAGAACCGCCGCCGCGGCGAAAAAAACGTGCCGCCAGGTGAAATGGTGCTCGATCAGAGCCCCCATGAAGCGGCGGGCGATCGAATCGCCGAAAAGGAAGCTGAGGCTGGCGAAGGCCATCACGCGGCCGCGGCGATTTTCGGGAAACCAGCGGCCGCACACTTTGACGAGCCCGAGCCAGCCGATCGATTGGACGAGCCGGTTGGCGACCCACGCGGAGCGATAAACCGCGATCGACCCGCCGAGCGGGAACGCGACCGTGGCCGCGACCGCGCCCGCCATGCCGATGAGGAAGACGCGACGTCCGCCGAGCGAATCGCCGAGTCCTCCGCCGACGAATTTACCGATCGCGTACGCGAGAGTTCCCAGCGAAACGATCAGCCCCATCTCGCGTTTGGCCTGATTCGCCGACATTCCCGCCGCGACGAGGTCTTTCATGATCGACGGTTGAGCGACCGAGAGGTTCGATCGACACAGGTAATAACCCGCGTAGCCCAAGGTGAGCAACGCCAGCGTGATCGCCGCGTTGCGCCGCGATCGAGACGACGATCGGCTCGCGTCGAAGGGCTTCATGATCGCGTTCATTCCTCCGTTTTCCTCGGGTCGTTCGGCGAGGACGCAAGGCAGTTTATCGCGTCGTCGCGGCGAAAGGCAAGAGACGTTATCGAATATCAATATTTCATGAAGCCGCCGTGTGCGAAACGAGAAAACGGCTCGCGGCGAAAATCGATTGAGAATGTTAATAAATTGTGATACATGTATCTGTAAGAGTAATGATACTTTGATCGACTGAGGAATCGAAGGCTCGACGCGGCGAATCGCCCCTTTCGCCGTATGCCGCGTAAAGCCCGCTTTTGGCGCCGCGTTTGCATTGTAAACTTAGCGTGTCTTAAGGCGGCGTTTCACATCTAAGGGGCTTGATCATGCAAAACTATCTGAGCGCGGCGATCGTGTTGTCTCCGGGCGGAGTGATTATGTGGATTCTCGTCGGGCTGATCTCGGGATGGCTCGCGGGGATTTTAATGAAAGGCGGAGGATACGGGATCATCGGCGATTTGATCGTCGGTCTTGTCGGGTCGTTCGTCGGCGGGATCCTTTTCGGCTTCATCGGCAGCGATGCGGGGACGACGGGTTTTCTCGGCAGTATCGTTGTTTCGGTGATCGGCGCGTGCGTGTTCATCTTCATTTTACGGGTGATTTCGGGTCGGCGCGTCGTTCATTGAGGTTGAGCGACGGTCGCCGGAATCGCCGGCGATCGCATCATCTTGATCCTTATCGTTTCTTGGATTCAAACGATTTCCCCTCGAATCGTTCGTCTCGCGTCGAATGCGGCGATCGGTTAACCTTTGCGCGGATCGATACGACCGTGTCGATCGTTCGACCGAACGACGCGGGGCGTTTGAGAGCGGTCGACTTCGTTAGGAGGATGAACACATGATACAATATAAAGCATCGGCGATTTTTTGTTCGCTGATCACCGCGGTAAGCTTCGCGGCGGGGCCTGCGAAGGCCGAAGATCCCGCGGCTCAATCCGGCGCCGCTCAGGCACAGGCGGTTCAAGGAGTCGGTTCTCAGGCCGTTCAAGGCGGCGGAGTCGGTTCTCAGGCCGTTCAAGGCGGAGTCGGTTCTCAGGCCGTTCAAGGCGGCGGCGGGGCTCAGGCGGGTCGACCCGCGGCGGAACGTCCCTTGACGAACAAGCCCGACGAGGAGAAGGCGATTCGAGCGACGGTTTCCGAATTCGTCGCCGCATTCGACGCCGGGGACGCGAAAAAATTGATGAATCTGTTCACCGAGGACGCCGAGGTCGTCGACGAGAACGGCGAGGTCGTTCGCGGCAAGGGGGCGATCGAGGCGAATTTCACCGCGACGTTCGCCGAGAATCCAGGGATCAAAATCGTGATCGAGATCGAGGCGCTCCGGTTCGTCACGGAGGACGCTGCGCTCGAACGCGGGAGGACGATCACAACGATTCCGGGGGATCCCGTTCCCGAAACGGGTACGTATACCGTTTTATATGTGAAACAAAACGGGCGTTGGTTACAATCGTTGGTTCGCGATCACGCCGACCGTCCTTCGACCCCGCACGATCGGTTGAAGGAGCTTGAATGGATGATCGGGACGTGGGTCGACGAGAGCGACGAGGGGAAGATTCATACGACGTGCCGCTGGTCGGAAGATAAAAACTTTCTGATTCGTGAATTCAAGGTCGAACTTTTAGACAAGACCGCGACGACGGGGGAGCAACGGATCGGCTGGGATCCGATTCGGAAACAGATTCGCTCGTGGAGTTTCGCCTCCGACGGCGGCCACGGAGAGGCGTATTGGACCCGCGACGGCGATCGAACGCTCGTGAAATATCATCTGACGACGGGGGACGGAGTTTTCAAAACGGGTACGCAGGTGATTGAGAAAGTGAATTCTCACGTTGTTAAATGGAAGATCATTGATCGGACAATCGGCGGACGAGCGGTCGCCGACTCGCGCGAGTTCACGTTGGTTCGAGAACCTCCCGCGCCTCCGGCTCGGTGATCGAACGAGAACACGTGATGTTTAAGGCGTTCAATATTTCAGAGTGCGTCAACGGGAGATACGACATGGCTCGCACGAGACGGATTTCGATCGTCGCGGCGGTTTCCGCTTTGATTCTGATCGTCCCCTCGATTGAGGCCGCGGGGGGACGAGGCGGCGGCGGCTTTCACGGCGGGGGGGGCGGCGGTTTTCGCGGCGGTTTCGGCGGCGGCGGTTTCGGCGGCTTCCGAGGCGGCGGAATGGAGGGATATCACCCGAGCTTCGCGGCCCGCCCCGAAACGAATTTCGGCGGGTTCAACCGCGGCTTCGAGGGGGCTCGCGTAAGCGCCTTCAACCAGCCCGGCGCGTTCAATCGCGGCTTCGAGGGGAATCGCTTCGGCGGGATCAACCAGGCGGGGGCGATCAACCGCGGCTTCGAGGGGAATCGCTTCGGCGGGATCAACCAGGCGGGGACGTTCAACCGCGGGATCGAGGTGAATCGCAATCAATTCAACAACGTTAATATCCAGAGGAACAATTTCAACCAAAACGTATTCGCTCAAAACCGATTCGTTCAAAATCAATCGTTCAATCGCTTTAATAATTATAACTTCAACGGATGGTCGTCGGGGTGGCGGAATCCGTATTGGGGTTATCATTCGAACTGGGTTCACGGGTATTGGAACGGCGGCTACGGCTGGGGGGGCGGGCTGTACAATCCGGGCTGGTTCGGCGGCGGTTATTACCCCGGTTGGGGTATGGGTTTGGGAAGCGGTTTCTACGGCCCCGGTTTGGGCTGGGGGGCGCTGGGGTTGGCTTCGTGGATGTACGGGCCCTCGCTTTATTCGTGGGGGTATTCGCCGTATTACAATCCGTTCTACGTCGTTCAACAACAGCCCGTGATCGTTCAGCAGCCCGTCGTTTTGAATCAACCCGCGCAAACACAAGGATATGATTACAGTCGACCGATCAACGCGACCGGAGCCGCCGTCGATCAAACGAACGAGGAACAAGCGGTCGCGCTTTTCGACCAGGCTCGCGACGCGTTCAAAAATCAAAAATACGATACCGCCTTGAGGTTAACGGATTCGGCTCTGGCGATCACTCCCGAGGATACCGAGATGCGTCAGTTCCGCGCTCTCGTGCTTTACGCTCAGGGAAAATACGACCAGGCCGCGGCCGATTTGTACGCGATTTTGGCGGTCGGCCCGGGTTGGGATTGGACGACGTTGATCGGCCTTTATCCGGGAGTCGAGGTTTATACCGAGCAGTTGCGTACGCTCGAGGGTTATTGTCGGTCGAAGCCGAATTCCGCGGCGGCTCGATTCGTTCTTGCTTACCACTATCTGGTGGAGGGGCATGATTCGGCGGCGATCGGTCAATTCGAGCAGGTTTCGCGTTTGCTTCCCAACGATTCGCTCTCAAAGAAGCTGGCGCACGCGTTTACGAAGAAGGTCGAGATCGCCAAGAATCCGGCTTCGGACACGCCTCCCGCTCCTCCCGAACCCCCCAAGAGCACGATCAAGCCCGATCTTCTTGTCGGAACCTGGACGGGGAGCCCGAACGCCGATACGACGATCACGCTTCGGCTCGAAGCGAACAATCAATTCGCCTGGAAGGTGAAAGACAAATCGGGAGTTCGCGAATTCCAGGGAGAATACACGATCGGGTCCGATCTGCTCACGCTCGCTCAAACCAAAAGCCAGAGCCCGCCGATGGTGGGTTCGGTCGGGCTCAAAGACGATCAAACGCTTGATTTCAAGATCGTCGGCGGAGGTCCCGACGATCCCGGAATCGTGTTCCATAAACAAAAAGGTTGATCTTTCTTAAAAAAGTTCACATCGGGGGGCGAATCGTTGTTTGATGTTCGTCGAGAGGGTCGAGTCTCGCTACAGGCTTCGACCCTCTCGAGTTCGAGCTTGAGTCGTCGATCTTGTCGAATTCGTGCTTGGGTCGTCGATCTTGTCGAGTTCGTGCTTGGGTCGTCGATCTTGTCGAGTTCGACCTGGATTCTGGGTATTTCTTGATGTCGAGCCTGAGTCGACGTCCTTGTCGATTTCAAAATTAAAAGATCATCATGGCTTTTTGATTGTGGAAACCCCGTTCGCGATCGATCGACTTCAAACCGAAACGGAGAACCGATCGACTTCGAGATCGTCGGTTCTCCGATCGGTATCTTAAAGGGATATCATGTGTGAGCATTACTTGGGTGTGTCGACCGCCGGGGGCGTGGGAGTGGGCGTCGCGGGCGCGGCGGGCGCGGACGGCGGGCCTTCCGGAAGAGGCGCGCGAACCGATCCGAGAGCCCCCGAGCTTTCGGGCGGTTGCATCGACGGCGGAACGGCCATCGCGGGCTCGGCGACCGCGTTTGAAGAATCGATCGGGCTCACTCCCGGTTGCGATGATGTGTACCCGCTCCCGGCCGGGAATGGAGCGGTATACGATCCTCCGCTCGTTCCGCCGCAATTGGGGCCGAGACAAGGGGTCGGGAAATCGTCGCACGTGTCGCAGTGCGTGCACCCTACGATCGAGAGGAACAAGACGACCGCCGACGCCGGCAATCCTTTGCGGAACATGTTTCGTATCCTTTCCGAAACCGTGACGTTCGCCTGGACGATCGAACCGATCGGCTCGTTCCTTCGCCCGCTCGCCGCGGACGTCGTCCCGGACACTTGAACCGCCTTCGATTCCCGTCCGTAGCGCCTCGAATCGATCCAAGAAGCCGTCGCGATCGATCCGCGACCGGGAAATCCACCCGGCGATCCCGCGTTATCCGACTCTCTTCGGATCGGCAAGCCGCCGAGCGAAACTTTGGCCAAAACCGCGCGGCGATCGACCGACGCGCCGCTTCGACCTCGAAAAAATGTAATAAAAAAACAAAACCCCTTATTAGTCGCAGATCCATTAAAATTAGTGATATAAGTTATATTTTATGTTTTTTCGCGCGTTTGATCGACTCCCGGCCGCGCCGCGATTTTGGTCGCGAACCTCGGCGCGGGAAGGTTCTCGGCGGCGATCGGCTCGGGTTGGATCTTGCGATCCGCGAGCAGGGCGACGACTTCGGGTTCGCTTGCGATCGCCGCGCCGAGGACGATTTCCCCCGCTTCGGCGAGATTGGGAAGTCGCGACGCCAGGTCGACGGTTCGACCGAAATAATCGAGCCGGTCGTTGATCGTCGTCATCAGCGCCCCGCCGCGCTCGACACCGAGCTTGATTTCAAGCCCCCCGGCGATCGGATCGGCGACGAGATCGGCCGGAATCGCGAGCGCCGCGCGGACCGCGGCGAGCGGTTCGTCGAACGCCGAGATCGTCCCCGAGCCGATCGTTTTCACGAGCGCTCCCCCCTCGCGTCGCACTCGGTCTTCGATTAAACGAAAGTGCGCGTGGATCACGCCGAAGGCGAAGGAGTCGTCAGCGTCGGCGTATAACGCGGAGTCGCCGACGAGCTCGGTGACGACGAACGCGATCGTCTTGACGCCGACGAGCCGTCCCGGAGCGAGCGTTTCGCGGGGGAAGAGCGATCGGAAAGTCGCCGAGGCCGCGACGCGAGCCGCGGTGAAAGCGTCGGAGCGATCGGCGCGACGCTCAAGCCGAATTAACACCTCTCTCTTATGAGGGTTATATAAATTAATATATGTTCGGCCCGCTCGAATCGACCGCGGCGAGTCGTCGTTTGAAGGCTCGCCGAGATCCCAATCGATTCGAGCCGCGGCGGCTCGCGATCGGACGCGAAGGTCGAGATGAAACGGCAGTTGCGGTCCTCGGAGCCGATACGAACCCTCGGAAAGTTCGAGGTCGAGGTCGAACCGCTCTTCGGGAGCGAGCCTTAACTGCGCGACGACGTGGGGCGAATGCGCGGGCCCGCCGATGCAATAAGTCCTCGATTCGGATCGTCGAATCGAAGGATCGATACGAAAGATCATTTCAACCGTATCGGCGAAATCGACCGGATAATCGAGGGCGCAGGCTTCGCACCGCGAGTGATCGCCGAGCTCGCCGAGCGAATCGCGCGAATCCGAGGCGATCCGACAAATCGGACAGATCAAATCCCATCGTAATACAAGCAAACCCGTGTGAGCGGCATGAAGACATGCGTTTATCATCGTTCCGAGTTCGATCCCGAGCCGATCGGCGAGCGCGACGGGACGGATTTTCTCGAGTTCCTGATCGGCCGCGGTCGCCAGAAATTCGCCGAGCGCCGCGACGACTTCACGGTCGACTCCGCGGTCGCGAGTCGCTTCGAGTCGACGTTCGAGGATCGGCCGAATTGAATCAATAAGAACATGTTCCGGTTCAAACGGATCCGCCGCGGGGGCGGGGGCGGGATCGGCGGCGAGGGTCGCGTCGATTCGGCGGTAAACCGAGTCGAACGCTTGCTTTGATCGTCGACCGATGTTGATCGCGGTGATCCAGCGTCCCGCGCGGTTTCGGGGCGCGATCCGGAACCGATGAGTGAGCGTCGTTCCACCGTCGGGGCGCGGCGAAAGATCGACGACGCTCACGATCCAGATCCACGGCCCCTTAACGTATTCGCGCAAAACACCCATCCGTCGCGCCTCGATCCACTCGAACGGCCGCTCCTCCCAGGCGACCTCGATCCCTCCCCGACGGAATCGACCGAATCGATGAACACTCATATCAACATCATATATTGTCGAGAATTGGACCGAGGGCAAGCCGACGGCTCGGTTGAATCGTTCGGTGTTGGAAACGAACGGCCAAAGCCTGCTCGGCGGCGATTGCAATTCCCAGGTCCAATCATAAACGATCGTCGACTCGGGATCGGCCTGGGGAAGCTTGGGATGCGAGTCGATCCCCGTCGGTTCGCCGCGCAGCAATCGCTCGAGATCGGCGCGGAACGCCGCCGCGTTCGGATACCGCCGTTCGGGATCCTTGACGAGCGCCTTATCGACGACCCGACAGATCCCGTCGCTCAAGCCGCGATTCAACGTTTTGAGTTGTGGAGGCGTTTCCAGGCCGTGCTTGGCGATCAGATCGAACGCGGTCTCGGCGAGAAACGGCGGTCGACCCGCGAGCAGATGAAACAACGTGGCGCCCATCGCGTAAACGTCGGCCGCGGGCCCGATCGATCGACCCATGCATTGCTCGGGGGCGATGTAAAGCGGAGTACCGAGAATCGTCCCGGCGCGGGTTAATTGCAGTGATTCCGATTCAATTACATGTCGAGATAATCCAAAATCCGATAACTTCACGCGATCGGCGGCCGACGACTCGTCGTCGCCCCTCCGCGACAGCAAGATGTTTTGCGGCTTGATATCGCGGTGGACGATCCCCCGCTCGTGCGGCTCTTCCAGCGCCCGCGCCGTCTGCGCCATGATCGCGATCGCCTCGGTCTCCGGCAATCTCCCCTTCTCGGCCAAACGCTTGTCGAGCCCCTCGCCCTCGACATATTCCAAGACAAGATAATGCACATCGCCGTCTTCGTTAACCTCGATAAGGTTCGTCACGTATGGACCGCGGATCTCGGCGAGGATTCGAGCTTCTTTGCGAAAGCGGCGGATCGCGTCGGGGCTGCGAGCCAGATCAAACCGCAACACCTTGATCGCGACGATCGATCCGTCGCTCAAATCCTCGGCCTTGTAAACCGAGCCGACCGCCCCCCTGCCCAGCTTTTCGAGCAACCGAAATCGCCCGAGTCGCGTCCCCGCGAGTTCGTCGTCGGCCGGCGAGTTCGGCGGAAACCGCATGAAATCCGAGCGATCGACTCTCATCCATGATTCGTTGTGTGTTAATGTGTTCGACTCGGATAACTCGCGAGATTCGGTCGCCGTTTTTGAGCCCG
Source organism: Planctomycetota bacterium (assembly GCA_021791715.1). Classification (GTDB taxonomy): domain Bacteria; phylum Planctomycetota; class Planctomycetia; order Isosphaerales; family Isosphaeraceae; genus JAKBCQ01. Next base: position 19,979 of record JAJYWB010000047.1, read on the forward strand.
ATCGGGAGTCGGCGCCGGTTTTGTTCACCGATAGGGAAACGATCCGGCGCAATTTCGCGGCGATTCGCGCCGCCGACGGCCGATCGATCGCGTTCGAAGACCGCGCCGCGACGATCAACCCGACGAGAACCGATCGAAGATCGCTTAAATCATCATTCGGATCATAGAAGTGAGGAATCGAGCCGTTTCCGTTCAAATCGACTCGGGCGGATTCGTCTCCGTTTTGGATCAGTTCAAAAAGCAGATCGCCGAGCGCTTTCACGTCGTCGTCGGGCGTGGCGGCTTCGGGATCGGATCGAAATCGGTTAAACGTATTGAATTCAAGACCCGTAAACTCGACTCGGGCGACGCGCAATCCGCGCGCATCTTCGTCGATTTCGATCCGATCCGCGGTCAGATCGCCGTGCGCAAGGCCGAGCCGATGCGCATCGGCCAGAATCTCGGCGAGGTCGAGAGCGATCGACGCGACTTGATGATCGGTCGACGCCGCGTGCTTTCGCAACACGTCTTTTAGCGTTCCACGCGGCTCGCGGGCTTCGAGAACGATGTAAGGAGGATCGTGATCGAACGAAAGTTCGAGCACGCGAGGAACCGCGGGATGAACGAGCAAGCGACGCTTTCGCAACCTTCGCTTGACCGCGTCGATCCAAGCGGCGTCGGCTTCGGCGTCGGCGTCGCCCGCGTCACGGCGCAAAACCAAGATCTCGACGAACCCTTCGCCGTCTGGGTTCGACGCTCGATAGCGAACCCCGTCTCTTCCCGCGCCGATCTGCGCCTGAAGGCGATATGTGTGCAAACTCATGGCGCGCCGATCATGTTGTACGAGAGGTTTCGCAGGGCGATCACCAGGTCGGGAGATTTCCGTTCGACGTTAACGCGGGCCGAACGCTCGGTCAACGCACGTCGATCCGTAAGGCCGATATGCAAAGATCGGACCGACCGCTCCGAGACGATTCCCCCGAGAAAGCGATTCGTACGATCGATCGAAGCGAAATTAATTAATGCTCATTTATAGAGAATTAAAAAACTCGCGTCGGGGCTTACGGGTAATATCAAAGCGAAAAACTATAATCATAGCATATTGATTAATTCGTTCACGGAGGCGTCCGCGAATTGTGGATCGTTGATATGAAGATCGAGCTTGATCACGCGAACGTTCGGCGATCCTTTGAGGCCCGTTTCGATCGCGTCGAAGAGGGCCGAGTCGGCTTCGGGGTCGAAGAACGGCGAACCGGGAGCGTCGAGCGCCGAGATCCCTTTGAGGGGCAGAATAACCGCCGCCGCGGCTTTCGCCCGCGATAAGATCGACGCGATCCGCCGGCCGAGCTCGGCGTTCTCTTCGATCGTCGTACGCATTAATGTAACATTGGTGTTATGAACATGAAACAATCGATCGCGAAATCGGTCGGGGACGGTCGATCGAGGCCCGAAATTCACCATGTCGAGCGCGCCCGGGCCGACGACCTGGGGAATCCCCCTTCGGCCGGCGGCTTCAAGACGATCGGGTCCCGCCGAGAGGATTCCCCCCGCCAATTCGTCCGCGAGCTCGGTCGTCGTCAAATCCAACACGCCCGAGATCCCTCCCTCCAGAATCAATCGCTCCATCGCGCGGCCCCCGACCCCCGTCGCGTGAAAAACGATCGGCTCGAACCCGCGCTCTTCAAGACCGCGCCGCGCCCGATCGACGCACGAAGTCGTCACGCCGAACATCGTCGCGGCGATCACCGCGCGGTCGTTGAATTGATTGAAATTATGGATATCGTTTAGATTATTATTATGTTCAATCATGCCCGCGAGGGCCGCGACCGCGTTCGCGATCACTTTGCGGGTGATCCGATTGAGCCCGGCGATATCGGCGACCGCTGGAAAAAGGACGACGTCGGCGCCTTCGATGAACGGACGCGTTTGACCGCTCGCGAGCGTCGAGACGACGATTTTGGGGAGTCCAAAAGGAAGCGGCCGCATCGCCGCGGTCGCGATCGTCGTTCCCGCCGACCCTCCGAGGCCGAGAACGCCTTCGAGTTCACCCCGTTCGGCGAGTTCGCCGACAAACGCCGCAACCCCCCGCGCCGAGCGTTCGACCCCCGCGGCGCGATCGCCGAGCGCTTCGATCTCCGCTAAACTCGTCCCCGCGCGGCGAAAAACCTCGTCGCGCGGAACGTCTCCCCGAAACGACGGCACTCCCGCCGATCCCGCGTCGACGACGATCGTCTTAAAACCGAGCGAAACGAGCAGGTCGCGCGCGAAAGCGACCTCGTCGCCTTTGGTGTCGAGCGTCCCGATCACAACGACGCTCATCGCCGCCTCGTTTCCTGATCGAAATCAACCATGATATACCTATCATGATAAAACATAATCAATTAGCTTTTCTTGGGGATTTTGAGCTCCATGAACGCGCGGGTTTGGTTCGCGATCGCGATTTCGACGGGGAGTCGTTCGATCGAGCTCGCGCCGTAAAAGCCGTCGATTTCGGGAAGTCGATCGAGGATATAGCGAGCGTCTTCGGGGGTCGCGATCGGCCCGCCGTGGCAGAGGACGAAAACGTCGTCGCGGATCGATTTGGCGGCTCGGGCGATCGCTTCGACCTCCTCGACGCAGCGATCGAGCGATTTCGCGACCTTCGCTCCGATCGTCCCGTTCGTCGTCAAACCCATGTGCGCCACGACGATATCCGCGCCCGCCGCGGTCATCCCGCGCGATTCGTCCGGATTGAAAACATAAGGTGTCGTTAACATATCCATTTCTCGAGCCTCGGCGACGCAATCGATCTCGAGCGCGTAGCTCATCCCGGTCGCTTCAAGGTTTTCGCGGAAAACTCCGTCGATCAGCCCGACCGTGGGGAAATTTTGGATCCCCGCGAAGCCGAGATCCTTCAACTTGCGGAGGTGGCTCGATCGCAAAAGGAGAGGGTCGGTGGCGCAAACTCCCGCGAGGACGGGGGTTCGTTTGACGACCGAGAGGATCTCGGGCGCCATTTCGAGGACGATCTCGTTCGCCGAGCCGTAAGGCATCATTCCCGCGAGCGAGCCGTGCCCCGACATCCGGAATCGACCCGAATTGTAGATGACGATCAGATCGATCCCGCCGGCCTCCTCGCATTTGGCCGAGATCCCCGTTCCCGCGCCTCCGCCGATGATCGCCCGCCCCGTCGCTCGCTTGGCGCGGAGCCGTTCCAGAATCGCCGCACGACCGTTATCAACCCGCATCGACCTCATCCTTCTAAGCCTTCCCAATCAAAGAGACGCCGAATTCCGTGCGCTCCGATTTCCACCCGGCGCGATTCACGGTTTAACCTCGTCGATCCCGCCCGGGGGAATCGGTTCGAAGACGGTTTCGCATCGGGCCGATTCGGAATCGCACCCAGCGGCTCGCTCCGATCGCACCCCGAGGCTCACTTTTCGATCGCATACCGCCGCCGACTCGTCGAGCGCCGTTTCGGTAACGATTGAGGATCTCAATCATATTAATTTTCATTAAATATGTGCGATCAGGTGCATGAACACGGTTACAATTTTGAGCACGCGCGTTCGGCTCGATCGCACGGCGATATTGTATCGGCTCGCGTCGCGGCGACCAAGCCGCGATCGTTTGGAAGCAATCACTCATCACGCCTTTAATTCTTTCTTCAAGAGATTCTTGGTCGATCATGACGCCGAAGGGTGGGGATGGTACGATGATTTATTGAGGCGCTGCGATCGTCCGATCGCGCCGCCGACGGGCCGCGTGGATCGCGAGGTTCGGATCGCGATCTTCGAGTTATCGGCGTCGGCCCGCCGATCGCTCACCCTTGAGCCCGCCGTAAGTGACGCTAGCTTTTTTAAGGAGGGTTGAACGTGGAAAACGAAGTCGACGATCTGTTCGCCGAGCTTGAGGATCTGGCGCGCCGCGCCGAGGTGAAGGCGCAATCGAGCAAATTGGCGACGCGCCGTCGCGAGCTTTCGGAGCGGCTCAAATCCGCCGAACGACGCGCCCAAACCGCCGAGGTGAAATTCCGCGACGAAGGGCTCGCCGCGAGGCGACAAATCGCCGACGCCGAAGAGAAGGAGCAGAAGCTCAAAGAGCTGACGCGCAAGCTCGCGATTCATAACTCGCAGATCGCTCCCGACGCGCATCCCGAGGAGAAAGTTCGGCTGCTTCAACAACGTATCGAGACACAACGGCGCGAGGCGCGAACCAAGCTCGAGCAGTTGACTCGGGAAAACGCCGAGGCGAGGGCCGAGCTCAAAGTAGCCCTCGAACAATATCAACTACTGGAACGCGAATTCGAACGCCTACAAGCCGACGCCGATCGATCGAACGAGGAGGAAACGCTCCTCAAGGTCGCCGAATCTTACTTCCTCGGAAGCCAGATTCAATCGCTCTCGCGCGAGATCGACGACGCCAGCCGCCATTTCGGCTTCCTCGATTCAAGGCAACAAAAGGCGCAATTGACGATCTGGATCGGCAGATTTCGCCAACTTCAGGAACGCGTCGAATCCGAGGAGGGGGAGGACGTCACCGAAGATCAAGCGCTCATGTTGGAACGCATATTTCCGACGCTCGTCGGGCTCTCCAAAGAACACCGTCCCGGCTACATCGAGGCCTTCACCAAAGGATTCGTCGCCGATTGGGATGAATATATAGAAAACGGTCGATTGCAGCTTCAAGAGGCGACCGAAACCGCCGATCGACAACGGCGAACCGAATCGATGCTCGGCGAGCGGATGGCGGTCGACCTCGAAAAAATCAATCGGCTCCGCGAGGATGGATTGCGGGCGCTCGACGAATTGCGGCGAGTCGTCACGAGCGAGGGCTTTCCCGAGACCGGGGTCGAAGATTTTCGCGCACACCTCACCCGCGCGATTCAGGGATTGGGCGCCGGCGATCCGCGTATCCTCGACGCCGTGCGGCCGTTTCGCGAGCTTTTAACCGACGGTCGCGAATTCCGCGCCCTCAGGAGACGGCTCGAAAAAGGCGAATCCGACGTCAACGGCGCCGCTCAGGCCGACGAAGAGATCCTCAACCTCACCCGCGGAATGCGCGCCGTGATGATCGGCGGCGCCGTCCGCGAGGAGAATCGGCGCAACGTTCAAAGTTATTTTGATTTCGATGAACTTGAATGGATTCCCTACGAGGGGCATCGACCCGCGGCGATGGGGGACGTCGAGCGACGCGTCCGCGGCGGCGGGCTCGACGTCGTGCTGATCCTGAAAGATTTCATCGCGCATCACGTGACCGAAAAGCTCCGCCCCTTGTGCGAACAGCACGGCGTGCCGTGTCTTCTCGTCGATCACGGCTACGGAGTCGGCCAGATCGCCGAGGCGCTTCGCCGCGGCTTGAATCGCATCGGTACGGAGTCTTGATAAACCACTGATGCTACTAATTATCTGTGACGATTCAATGATTCGTCGATGAGAGCGATTCTCGAACGGCTCGCGGGCGATCCGCTTCGCGAGACCGAATCGCCCCGCGATCGGCGGTTTCGGCCGCGATCGCGGCTTTCGGTTTCGGTCGAGCATGAATCGCCCCGCGATCGGCGGTTTCGGCCGCGGTCGCGGCTTTCGGTCTCGGTCGAGCTTGAATCGTCTCGCGATCGGCGGTTTCGGCCGCGGTCGAGGCTTTCGGTCTCGGTCGAGCTTGAATCACTCGGCCGAGCCGAACTTCTCCGCGAGATACGCCGCCGCCGCGTCCCATTTAACCGCCGCGGCCTCGAAATCGACCTCCATCGCCTTCACCGTGATCGGTGTTTCCACTTTTGTTTTGATATTCACTTGAGAATTCAATGGGATCTGGGCGCTCGGACCGGTCGCCAGAGCGATCTCGACCTCGGGAGAAAGCAGGTACCGCGCCGTTTTGATCGCCGCCTCGGCGTGAGGCGCTCCCTTCACGAGCGCGAGCGTGTTGGGAATGTAAAGCGTTCCGAGTTCGTCTTTCCCCCGATCGGGATAAACGATCGCGACGGGGCTTCCCGCGGCGATCTCCTCGCTCGCGTCGTCGGTATCGGTTAGGCCGAACGCGATCGAACCCGAGCCGACCGCCTGCGCAACCTGGCGATTTCCCGAAAGAACCCGTACGTCGTTCTTCTTTAAATTATCAAAATACAATTTCGCCTTGTCGTCGCCCCACTTGGCGAAAAGGCACGCCGCGTGCGTGGCGGTCGTGCCGAAAAGGGGCTTGGCGAAGCCGATTTTCCCCCTCCAGCGCGGGTCGAGCAGGTCTTCGATTCCGCGCGGACGATCCTTCTCGGAAACGAGCTTCACGTTCACCAGAATGATCCGAGCCCGCGCAGCGAAGCCGTACCACGTTTGATCGCGATCGCGAAACGTCGCGGGAAAATCGTCGGCGTTCGGAATCGAAAACGGAGCGAGCAACCCGGCGCGCTTCAATCGTAATGTGTTTAAAATCTCATTATTCCAGAAGAGATCGCACCTCGGTCGGTTCGCCTCGAGCATGATCGCGTGCGTCAGCCCGACGGTCTTCGTGCTCTCGACGTCGTATTTGCCGTCGATTCGCATGTGCGATCGTCGTTCATATTCTTTCAGGATCGGTTCGGCGAATTCACGATCGAGAGCCGAATAAATCACGATCGTCTCGGACCCCGACGCCGCATCGCTCCCCCGCCTGGGAGCGCACGAAACGATCGAAACCGCCGCGGCGAACGCGATCGCCAAATATCGAGCATGAACCATCATGTGAAAGATCCTGAACGTCTCTGTTTCACGCCGAACGCGGCGTCGCGTACGATCACACGATTCCCGACGGTCGTCATTTTCAGCGAAGATCCTCGGCGGGTCAATCCGAGCGCGATTCTCGGCGACGAACGTGAAGTTAAAGCCCGTTCGATCGCCGCGACCGATCGAACCCGAGCGTCGAAAGTCGAGCGTCGATCGTCTCCGACGAGCCCGGGATGCGAGCCGCTCCTTCGAGCCCGGGAGGCGAGCCGCTCCTTCGAGACCGAGAGTCGAGCGTCTTCGACGAGCCCGAGCCTCAAGGCTCTCCGCCTCGAATCGATCGGACTTCTTGGATCGGGCCGGCTAAGCCGCGAACCGTTCGGGTAGAATATTCTTATGACGTCGCGCATCAAGCCTCCGAGATCCCCCGAATGGCGGCTCGAAAACCCTGCGGCGGGGGATGAAGATCGCCCTCGCGCTGATTTCGACGATCGACGGATGAAAATGCGAAGGCGCATTCTCGTCATGACCGCGATCGTCGCCGCGATCTGGATCTTCATCGCGTTCGACCCGTTCTTTCAGGGACCGATCGTCGTCGCGGTCTTCGGGTTCGGCGCCACGCTCGCGATCGCCGCGGTCGCGATCCTCCTGGGAGGCGTCGGCTTCGCGATCTTCGCCGGTTTCGATCGAGTCGCGGCGCGAATCCGCAAACTCGGCGCCTGGCCCGAAGATACGGTCGCCCACGCCGATCTCGATCGCCTTTCCGATCCCCGAATCGATCCCGGCGAAAACGATCCTTTCAAACCATGATGTTAAAAAATGTTTATTGATTATGAACTTACTTGTTTTTACGTTTCTGATCGATAATGGATTGAAAGAAACGTAAATGATTTTGAGCGACGGCTTCGATCGAATGGCGTTCGATCGCGCGGCGGCGGGCGGCTTCGCCCAGCCCGATCGACGTTTCGTAATCGTCGAGGCTCCGTTCGATCGCCGCCGCGAGCGCCTCGGGGGCGGCGGGATCGGCGAGCCATCCGTGCACGCCGTCTTCCAGAATCGCTCGATTCCCCGGAATCGCCGACGCGACGATCGGTACGCCGAGCGCCATCGCCTCTAAAAGCGCCACGCTCATCCCCTCCTCGATCGAAGGCAACACAAAAAGATCGGAATCTTTTAAGAAGATTAACGGGTTTTCGACCGCGCCCGCAAGCCGCACCGAATCGGCGAGATCGAGCGATCGGATCCGTTCTTCGAGCTTCACTCGCATCGGCCCTTCGCCGAGGAGCGTCAATTCGGCGCCAGGCCGACGTTTGACGACGATCCGCCACGCGTCGACGAGCTTTTCAAGGTTTTTCTCAACCGCCAATCGCCCGACGAACGTCGCCCGCGCTCCATCAAGACTCGCCCCCCGCGGATTCCACGCGATTTCCGGTATCGGCACGCCGTTCGGAAGCGAATGAATCCGTTCGCGATCGTAACCCTCGGCCACAAGCTCGCTCTCGATCGCCGCCGAGATCGAAACGTAAGCGTCGGCGAATCGACACCTCCCGCCGATCGTCGCGCCGAAGCGTCCCCGTTTTTGCCACGCGAGATCCCCCGTCGCTCCCGCCCCCTCGGGACGCAAGACGACCGGAAACCCCCTTCGATCTCCCGCGCCCACCGCGACGTAGGCGTCGTGCTTCAACATCGATACATAAGCTATGTCGATATCGTTATTGTAGAGCCATTTCTTAAGATTGTTCATATAGATGTAAGTTCCGACGAATCGAAGTCGCGAGGTCGGCAGGCGGATCACGCGGGGTCGATCGGCGGGATCGGTCGCGATCGAACGACCCGGGATCGCCGAGGTGACGACGACGACCTCGGCGCCGGCGCGATCGAGCGCCGCGGCGAGATAACCGAGAGCCTTCTCGGCGCCGCCGACGAGCGGAGGGTAACGGCGGGTGATCAAGGCGATCTTCACGCGTCGGTCGTCTCTTCGAGAACCGCGATGTAAGGTAAATGACGGTGATCGTCGTTGAAATCGAGACCGTAGCCGACGACGAACGCGTCCGGGATCTCGAAACCGACATAATCGGGCTCGATCGCGACGACCTGCCTGCCTCGCTTCCGAAGCAGCACCGCGGTCCGCACCGAATTCGCCCCCCGATCGTTGATGTGATCGACGAGTTCAACAAGCGTTCGCCCGGTATCAAGGATGTCGTCGAGCAGCAGCACGTCGCGTCCCTCGACCGACGGGAGAAACGACGTGTTAAGGACGAGCGATCCCGCGGTCGTCGTCGCTCCGCGGTAACTACTCGCCTGCAACAGCGCCACACGCAACGGCAGATGAATCCTTCGCATCAGGTCGGCGAGGAGAATCAGGCTTCCCGTCAACACCGCGACGATCGTGAGCGGCTTGCCCGCGTAATCGGCCTCGATCCGTGTCGCGAGCTCCCCCACGCGACTCCGAATTCGGTCCTCGTCGATCAAGATTCTCAATTTCGTGTATCTCGTGGAAAGCGTTTGGATCGATCGAAAATCGAAGTCGTCGGAGATTCGTTAGCAACAACTCGAGTCGGGCGATTCGATCGAAGCCTTTCGGCGCCGACTCGGTCTTGAATCGCACGTTCGCACTCGATCGCTCGCGGCGTTCGCGTTCGTTCCGATTCATCTTGGCGCCCCAAGCCTTTCGCGACAAGCGAACCTCGAAACCGCACGCCGATCGTAAGCTTAAACTCCCAATCGAGACGCGGCCGACGCGGCTATAGCGCGATTCGCTCGTTTTCCGTTTCAGGATCGCTGATTTCTAATACAAGTATTCATTACGTTTGAAATTCCGTGCATTTTTAGAATAGCGGTCGGCGGAGGCTTGAACGAAATCGATCTTTCGGCTTAACTTCCTTCGATGAATCATTGCGACGGGAGGGAGACGATGACGGAGGGAAAAGACGATCGATCGCAAGCCGAGCCGCGAGCGATCGACTGCGTGCTCGGCCTCGCGGCGCTCGAGGAGGGTTCGGTCGATCTCGCGTTCGCCGATCCTCCCTTCAACATCGGCTATGATTACGATGTGTACCACGATAAGCACGACGACGAACGGTATCTCAACTGGACGCGGGAATGGGGCGCGGGAATCGTCCGGGCGCTCAAGCCCGACGGCACGTTTTGGCTCGCGATCGGCGACGAATTCGCCGCCGAGCTGAAAATGATCTTTCAACGCGAACTCGGCCTCGTCTGCCGCAACTGGGTCGTCTGGTATTACACGTTCGGCGTCAATTGCGTTCGCAAGTTTAATAGAAGTCATGCGCACTTGTTTTATTTTGTGAAAGACGCCGGCAAGTTTTGTTTTAATGACGAGACGATTCGCGTTCCCTCGGCGCGGCAGTTGATTTACGCCGACGCTCGTTCGAACCCGACGGGCAGGCTTCCCGACGACACCTGGATTTTGCGGCCGCAAGACGTCCCCGACGGTTTCCCCGCGTCCGACGACGTCTGGTGGGTTTCGCGGGTTTGCGGGACGTTTAAGGAACGCGCCGGGTGGCACGGGTGCCAGATGCCCGAGAAGATTCTCGGCAGGATCATCAAGGCGTGTTCGAACGAGGGGGATCTTGTTCTCGACCCGTTCAGCGGCAGCGGGACGACGCTCGCGGTCGCCAAGAAGCTCAATCGCCGTTATCAGGGTTTCGAGCTTTCTCCCGAATACGCCGAGCGTGCGCGGGCCAGGCTCGCGGCGATCAATCCCGGCGATCCGCTCGAGGGGGGTGAAGATCCGAAAGTCGATCCGAACGCGCCTCCTCGCCGCCGTACCCGACGCAAATTTCGAGATCCCGACGATCGCGAATCATCCCTTTCAGGAAAGCTGTTTCCGCTTTAATCGCGCCTCGATCCTCGATTGGGATCGCGATTCTTAGATCGAGCCGTCGTTTGAGGCCGTCTGATTTACCGCGGAGAAAGTGATCGTGAGGGCTCGGCGCCGGCCGAGCCCTCATTTGATGTAAATGTTTTATGATATCAATCGGTCTCCCACCGCGGTTCGCCCCGCCTGCTAAGATCGAACCCTCCCGATTTCGTGATCGACCCCCCTCGATCCCCTCGCAAGCGCGGGAACGGTAACTTATTCTGGTTCGATTGTATTTAGATATCATGTCCTCCGCGCGTGAGGGGACGGCCGGGGAGATGTTGCGAGATCACGGCAAGATCGGTCGAGCACCTACGACGGTCTTGATGATCCGCCTCATGTTCGCACCGTCGGACGTCCATCGAGAAAATTCGGTCCGCGTGTCACATTCGGAACGCCAATGTCGATGTAATAGTACCCCCCCCATGATTGTAGGCGAGGTGCGCGCCGATCGTCATGCGAAAAACGGCGATCCGCGCCGAGATGCGAAACTTCATGTTCGAAGCGAGCGGATCGTTCTCGTTCCATATTTTGGGATATCGTAATGATCGATCGAGGATTGGATCTTCGACGACGAGTGTGCGAGCGTTCGCTCGCTCGAAATCGGGCGGTTTTCTTCCAACGCCTCCGGCGTCTTGTTCCAGCCGGGGAAAGGTTCTACGATTACGTGTGTCGAGCGGCGAGGTTACGATACGCTCCCGGGGCGTGGAGACGATCCGAGTGCGATCGTTCGAGATCGTCGATACGATTGATGACAATTCAAACGATCTTCGCTTAACATGATCAATCGAATCGGGATCGCAGTTAATTAGGAACAATCGGATCAACGAAGAAGCGATATCATTGATGTTAATACGAATTCGTCTCGCATTCTCGATCAGGATCGTGCTCATCTTGGCGCCGGCGACGTTCGCCTTGGCGATTCCAGGATGCTCGAAACCCGACGATCCGAACAAACCGACGCTTCTGAAATACGGAGGCGTGAAGACGGGAAACTCGCGATACAAGCCCCCCGCGGTTCGGCTGGAGATGCTGACGCCTCGGAAGAATCAGGTGTTCAAAAAGCCCAAAAGCATCGAGTGCCGGGTTCGTATGGTTCTTGATAAAGGGGACGAGATGCCGTCCTGGCTTTTCGCGCAAATGCGCTACAAATCAAAAAAAGGATACGTCTTATACACGAACGGTCTAATGGATCCCAAGATCGAGACCGAGCAAGCCGGTCCGAATACGATCGCTTACTTATGCACCTTAACATTTCAATCTCCAGGCGTTATCAAGCCCCAGAAATATGAAGCCTTCGTTGAATGTATCGACGACGTCGTTTATCTGAAGCCGAAAGACGAGAAAGATTCGTCGGAGAAATCCGACCGAGAGATCAAATCGACGGTCCTCGCGACGCTCACGGTGGAATTCGAGGTCAAGTAGTACGATGAACAGGGAGACGGCGATGAGAACACTGAAGCGAAGAGGATTGACATTGATCGAAACGTTGGTCGTCGTCGCGATCATCGGGATACTGGCTGCGCTTATTCTTCCAGCGATCCAGAGCGCACGAGAATCGTCTCGGAGGCTGTCGTGTTCGAATAATCTCCGCCAGATGGCGATCGCTCTCAACGCCTATTCCACGGCGACCAGAGCGTTACCGAAGAGCGTCAACGGCCAATCTTATTCTCTTCACGCGATGATTTTACCGTTTCTCGATCAAAAACCGGTCTATGACGCGATCAATTTTAATCTGGATGTTTCGGATAGCGCAAATCTCACGATGATGAACACAAGACTCGCGATTTTTATTTGCCCCTCGGATTATAAATTAACAAATCCAGGCGCGAATTATTATTATGGAAACAGGGGATATGGATTTAATCCCAACGGACATTATAATAACGGTTTCATCGTCGATCCCGAATCGCCCAATATCGACTTCCAGGATTGCATCGACGGAACGGCGACGACCGCTGCGCTTTGCGAATCGCTTCCCGAAGTCTATCCGATCGTCGCAGAACCGAAACGGTCGATTTTCATCGTCAAAGATTCGACGACCAAGGCGAGCGAATTCAATCAATTTCTATTAAATTGTCGGCGCACGAACGATCTCTCCGAACTTTTCAAAGGAAACTCTTGGATCCAAGGCGATTTTATATATACAAATTACGATCACTCTTTAGGCGTAAACCAACATAGTTGTACAAATGGAACATTAATTCAGCAAGGGGTCTGGTCGGCGTCGAGCGAACACAAATCGGGAGCCAATTGCGCGTTCGCGGACGGGCACGTTTCGTTTCTGAAAGAGACGATGAACCTCGAGCTATGGAGGGCGATCGGAACGCGGAACGGAGGCGAGACGATCGACGATCTCTATTAAACGTTCCCAAGCTTTGGGATCAACGGCGGACACCGCGAATTCGTTCGCTCGGCCTAAAATTATCATACATTCTCATTCTTAATTTTATAACGCATTTGCGAATTGATTGATTCGATTGTTTTGAGAAAAGAATTCACGTCTCGCTCGCGCATCGGGCTAGTTCATGCGAAAGGACCGAATGCTCTCGATCGAGCGTCGCGACGAAACGAAGATTCGGCTCATTTCCATGATATTCCCGTAATCCGTTCGACCGCGCGGATCGCCGAGACGACCGTCGCGAGAGTTCCCTGGCCGGGGAAAACCGAATCGCCGACGACCCACAAGCCTTTTCCCAAAACGTCGGAACCGACCGCGAACACGTGCCCGTTCCATAACCCGGCGGGGGCGCCGCCGACTCGACCGTCGGTACGTCTCGTATACCGCTCAAAAGCGCGAGGCGTCGCGAATTCGCCGTAAATCAAGGCCGCGGGAGCGTTCGGCAACGCTCGGCCGAGCGCACGAATCATTCGATCGCCATATTCTCGCTTTTTGCTTTCTCGATCGTCTTCGCCGAGCCCGATCCATTCCGCGGGATCGACGTGCGTCGAAAGCGTCGCCGCGCGCGCATGCGGAGGAGCGTAGCCCGAATCTCCGATCGGAGATAACGAGATCAACACATTATTGCCGTCGTGGATCGGTTGATCGTAATCGCGAAGAACCTGATGAAAGAGGGGCGAATCGTCGGGGACGGCGCCGCGGTCGATCGCGAGATACGCCGTGAACGCGCTCCAGACCGCTCGGCTTCGCTTCTCAAGCGTTTCGAGCCTTCCCTCGAGCGGTCGATCGAGCAAGCGAGACGCGAGATCGAGGGGGAGATTGAACGCGACCCGACGCGTCCTGAGAGGCTCGCCGCGGCGTCGAGTCGTCACCGAGAACGTTCCGTCGTCGTTCGATCGCACGCGATCGACGAGCGTCGCGGCGCGGAGATCGCCGCCGAGTTCGACGAACCGGCGCGCGATTCCTTCGACAAGCGCCTTCATCCCGCCGATCGGCCTGCTCATCCCCATCCGGTACGCCTGTAAACACGCCGCGGCGGTCGCGAAGGGAACGGTTTCGGCGCCCGCCTGGGCGGTATCTTGTAACAACATCGATATTAATGCATAAAACGATCGATCTTGATCGAGGCCGAAGAATTTGAGGACGTTGAGGACGGTCGTCGCGGCGAGCGCCGAATACGCCGATCCCGAGAAACCCAATATCGCCAAATTATGCGTAAGATCGGAAAACTTATGGATCGGGAAGCGGGGGATTTTTGCCGCGGCCTGGAACAGAGAGCCGCCGACCTTGTACTGGAGTTTCCAGAAGTCGAGGAGTGCTTTGGGGTTGAGATCGGGAAACGCGGCGATCGCGCGGTTTTCGAAGCGGGTTGGGTCGGCGTCGATATCGAAGGTTCGATCGGGAAGGACGACACGATATGTCGAGGTTTTTTGTGCCTGGAAGGGAATTTGGAGGGTGCCGAGGAGGTCTCCGATTGGTTCTCCGCGGTTTAGCCCCATAAGCGCGGTGGCGCCGACGTCGAATGTCCATTCTTGGCGCGAGAAATAGCCTGCGCAGCCGCCGACTTTGGTATGCGCTTCGAGGAGCGCGGTTTTGAGGCCGAAATTGGCTGCGAGCGCCGCGGTCGCGAGTCCTCCCATGCCTGCGCCGACGACGATTAAGTCATAAAAAGGATTCGACGGCACAATCGCGTTCTCCCAAAGAGTCGGATCGAAACGGGGGTCGATCGGGGCGGTTCGACTTTATTTCAACGGTCGAAAGATATAGAATCCGAGTGTAGGCGTCGTCGTATGTGTCGGCGAGTCGGCGAGAGCGAGACTTGCGGATTGGTAACGAGAGTCGATTGGAGTTCGCGGAATGCCGGGATTCGTCAAGATGGCCACCCTCGCGGAGTTACCGCCTGGATCGTCGAAGGAAGTCGAGCACGAGGGGCGCATTTTCGCGCTATTTAACGTCGACGGGCGGATTTCGGCGATCGACGGCATTTGTCCGCATCAAGGCGGACCGCTCGCCGAGGGATCGCTCGAAGGGACGACGGTGACATGTCCCTGGCACGGTTGGCAATTCGACGTTCAGACCGGGAAAACGCCGCTGAACGGCAAGTTGTGTCAGCAGGTATTCGAGATCAAGATCGAAGGCGAAGACGTGTATGTGTCGGTTCCATGAGCGAAATGATCGACGCGGCGTCGATTTTTCGCTCACGCGGTTGACACGCTGGGTGAAAGTCGAAACGATCTTATTCGGAAACGACGTCGAATCCTCATCGAATTATGACGATTCTCCCCTAACAATTTTCATTGAAATCGGTAACTGGTGATCAATTTCCGCACATTCCGAAACGGCGACCCCCCCGCGCTATCGGAGCTCTGGAATAGCGGATTCCAGAGTCTGCCCGCGGGGCGCGTGGCGCGACCGCTTTCGCCTCACGAGTTTGATCAAGAAGTGATGGGGAAATTTCACTTCGATCCCGCGGGGCTGATCGTCGCCGAGGAGGGGCGCGAGATCGTCGGTTACGCGCACGGGGGGTTCGGCATCGACAAGGTCGACGACCCGATCCACCGATTGAGCCTGGTGATGGGAACGATCGGGATGTTGCTCGTCCGTCCCGAGATCGACGATCCGGGAGAGATCGTCGACGGTTTGATTCACTGTTGTGAGAAATATTTGCTCGATCGCGGCGCGGCGGTGTTGTACGCGGGGGGTCGTCAGCCGCTGAATCCTTATTATTGGGGGATTTACGGCGGCAGCGAATGGAGCGGGGTGCTGGGGTCGGATCGACGGATGAGGGAGTTCATCGCCGGCGCGGGATACGAACCCGTCGCCGAATCGACGCTGTTGGAGGTCGACCTCACGCGATTCGTCGAGCCGAGGGATCCCAAGCTCGCGATGTTGCGGCGGCGGACGAGGATCACGATCAACGACGATCCGGCGCCCGGTTACGCGTGGGACGAGATCGCGATCGGCTCGTTCTACCCCGTCCGGTTCGCTCTTATGAGCAAAACCGATGAACGCGTGATGGCGCGAGCGATGACATGGGATATGGATTGGTTTTCGCGCGACGACGATCGTCCGCGGCTGGGAATCGTCGAGATGTACGTCGAACCCGAGCAAAGGCGTCAGGGGATGGCCCGGTTGTTGTTGGGAGAGATTCTTCAGACGGCGCGGGGTCAGGGGATCGAGATCGTCGCGGTTCAAACGGGGGCGACGAATCTTCCCGCGATCGGTCTTTACAAGTCGCTCGGCTTCGAGCCCGTCGACACCGCGACTTTGTATCGCCTTCCCGCCGAGCTGACGAACCGTTCACGCAATGATACGCGTATTTGTCGATAACCGACGACGATGATTAGTGTTTTCTTTTGCACTTTTTTACGCGACGTGCGCGCAACTTTTAAGAGAAAGGATGTTGAGATTATTCTAGCCCGACGCGTGAGCGAGGGTTCAATCAAGTGATCAATCGAAAGTTTTCATACTATTAACAAAAGCCCTTCGCTTTCGCGTCGGGTTGGTGTGATTGCGGATTCGCCGCGTTAGGAGACGGTAAATGGCGAGGAGGATCGTCGATCGGCGGGAATTGCGCGCCCAGGCCGAGGCCGCGGAGAAGCTTGGGATCGGATCGTCGGAGAAGCCGAGACGCGAGAATTCGCCCGAATCGGCGCGTTCGAAGCCCGACGCGTCGGTCCGGATGAGGGTTGTTTGGGGGGTGTGCGACGTCGGCGGACGAACCGTCGCGACGTTCCCCTATCCCGAAAAGGCCGCCGCGCTTGAGCACGCCGAGGCGCTCAAGAAAAAAGGGAAGGGACTCCATTTCGTGCGGTCGATCAAAGAGCCGATCGATCGCCAATGAGGCGACGATGAATCCAATCGATTGATCGCACGGGTTTGTCCGATCCGTGCGGCGGGCGAAGATCGCGGATCGTTCAGGGTTTATCGGAAACGCCTTTTCCCGGACGAATCGCGGCCTTTTTCTTGTTTTTCGCCGCCGCTTCGAGCGCATTCGCGACGGCTTTGGGACCGTCGATTCGACGCAGCTCGTTGATCGCCATATCATAAGATATCGATCGCGAATTCCCGTAATTGAGAACCCGGCGGAGATGCGGAAGGTGCGCCGCCATCTTGCCCCGGAAGGACAAATCGAGCCCGATATAAGCGTGCGCATCGCATTCGTGATCGGGATTGCCGGCGGCCGCGGCGACGAGTTCTTGGGCGGAGATATCGTGGTGTAAATACTTGAGCACGGGATACGGCCATTCGGTTTGATGAATCCGCTTGATCGCGACTTCGAGCAAAGCGTGGGCCCGGGCTCCGCTCCCCGATTTGACGGCGCCCAAAGCTCCGATCATCGCCGCGGTCGGCGAGTCGGGATCGTTCCACGATCGAAGGTCGATAAAAGCATTCGCCGAATTGATCGCGGCTTGCGGGTTTTGTAACGCGTCGAGTTCGGCGAGAAGAAGGACGACGACCGCGGAACGTCGATCGAGTCGGCGAGCGGCGACGCAATCGGCGCGGGCCGCGGCGAGTTCGCCGCGCGAAAACCGCGAGGCGGCGCGTCTTTCAAAAGCGGATTCATTATTGGGATCGATTTTCACGGCGAGGTCGAGAGCGCGAATCGACGAACGAACATCCCCGATTCGATCATAACACAATCCTAAATAAGCATAAGTATCCGACAGATCTCGAATCGACGATACGGATTCGAACGTCTCGGTCTTGCGATCGTAAGCCGGCGCGACGAGATCCGTCGAGGGACCGAGCCGGATCGCGGTTCGGTAATCGCTCGTCGCCTCGTCGTGACGACCAAGTCGATCCAACAATTCTCCGCGACACGAGTAGATCTCAAGTAGCTTCGGCGCGAGAGCGATCGCCGCGTCAAAATCCTGTTTCGCGAGAAATAATCGGCCGATTCTCATTCGGGCTTCGGCGCGCAAGAAGTGGTAGCTCGAACGAACCAGTGTATGTGCGGGCTCGACAAGTTCGAGCGCCTTGTCCATCTCGTCGATCGCCCTCTCGTCCCGATTCAATCCAAGATAAGAAACCGCGCGCGCCGAGTAAGCCAAATGACAATCCCCGTCGACGCGAAGAGCCTCTTCAAGACTCATTAACGCTTCATCGTATTCGTATGTGCTGTTGTAATCGTTCGATTTATTTAGATGCGCGACGATGTTTTTCGGATCGACCGCGAGTACGAGGTCGTATTCTCGCCGAGCCTCTTCATAACGTCCCAAACATCCCAGGGCGGTCGCTCGAAGGATATGGCCGGGCAAAAATTGGGGGTAAGCCGCGGTCAAGCGGTCGCAAACGACGAGCGCTCCCGCGAAATCGGCGGTTTCGATGCGTTGTTTCGCATCGACGAGAGCGGGCGCCAATTCCCCAGCGAGCGCCGAATCGTCTCCCCACGCCTTGGCGCCGATCGGTTCGACGAACAGAGTCCCTAAAACGACCGCGACGAACGCCGCTCCCGACGGTTTCGAATTTCTCACCGGGAAATCTCCTCTTCGAATCGGTTCCGAGAGGGGGGAAGGGGCTCGAAAATCGATAAGTTTCACGGCCGCGACGAACGGATCAAAGGAACACGATCATTCGATCTCCTAATCCACATCATATCCTTGACGATCCAGCGTGCAAACGTTCTTCTCCGAGAATCGAGCTCCGAATGCGCCGAGGTATCGTCGAGGGGGTCGACGCGCCGGCCGACCGGCCGAAATCGGCGATCGACCCGTTTTGGTTTTATTTTAACAGAATGATTCGACCCGCGTAAGCGTCGACTCGCACGCGGGCGCGGCCGCTCCGCGATCCATAACGCTCTCCCCGGCGCGTGCGAGCTTCCGAACGGATTCGGTTCAATTTTTATGATGATCGATTTGTAAGATCATTTTTAATTTTTATCGCGCCTTCGGTTATGTCCGCCGGGAAAGCCTCGATCATCCGCGGCTTGTATCATTGTCATTTTTGATCTGATCGGCGAATACCTTGTGTTTCGCTCGGTCGAGCGCCAGGTTGAACGCCCCGGGCGCCCACAGCGCCGCCTGGGTGACGAGCCGTGAGCGGAAATCGGGATAAACGAACGCTCCATGACGTCCGTCGATCGAATTCGCGATCGCGACCGCGACGTCGCGCGCCTTGGCGCCTCGACCGCGGACCTCGCGAAGCTCGGGCTCGCCCAAAGCCGCCGAATGGAATTCGCTCTCGGTGCGTCCCGGACAAACGCACCAAACGTCGACCCCCGATCCCCTGAGCTCGCGCCTCAAACTTTTCACCAGCCCGTTCACCGCGTGCTTGCACGCCGTGTAAACCGCCGAATACGGAACGCCGAAAAAACCCAAAATCGATGAGATCTCAATAATTTTTCCATGCTTTCGTTCTTTCATATGAACGATCGCTTTTTGGGTGAGGTCGACGAGCGCGACGAGATCGACCTCGATCATTCGGCGAATGCGATCGGGGCTTTCTCGATCGAATTCGGAATACCAGCCGATTCCGGCGTTGTTGATCAAAACGTCGACTCCTCCGGGAAGTTCGAGCGCGCGATTCCAGAGCGCCGAGCGGAAGTTCGCATCGGCGAGATCCCCCGCGAGATAATGAAAGCGCCCCTCGGGAAGCTCGCCTCGAAGCGCCTCGAGCCGATCGACCCGCCGCGCCGTCGCCAAGACCGTCGCTCCTCGTTCGATCGTCAAAACACGCGCCAGCTCCCTGCCGATCCCCGCCGAGGCGCCGGTTAGAACAACATTTTGAGACATCATGAATCCTTAATGAATCATCGTAACAATCGCTCGCTTTCGGCGACGATCATGACCGATCGCCGTCCCGCCGAAAACCCCCGCGATCGAACCGATCGCGGCGATCGTTATCCTTGCATCAAGTTTTGAATCCTAATGTTTTGAATTCGGATCGATCGATCGCACGACTCGAGATGGTTTTTGTATGATCGAGCGCATGGAGACGATCGTGAAGAGCGACGATTCTTGGTGGATCGAGCGAGCGCGGCGGGTACGCGCGGTTCTGGGCTTTTCGGCCCGAGTTTTCTGGGAATCGCCGCGCGCGCTCGTGTTTCGTTTTGGAGACTTTGTCCGTCAATTCGAGCGGATCGCGTGGGGGACGGCGCCGCTCGTTTTTATCGCGGGATTGAGCGTCGGACTGGTGACGTGGCTGCAAACGCGCCGGCTGCTTGTCGGTTATTCGCTCGAGGCGACGACACCAGGGATTTTATTGGTCGCGGTCGTCGTCGAAACGGGGCCGATCCTGGCGGGATTATTGCTCGCGGGACGCGTTGGCGCCGGGCTCGCGGCCGAACTGGGATCGATGTCGCTGACCGAAGAGCTCGACGCGCGCGAGGTTCTAGGGGCTCAGGTGATTCTCACGCTCGTCGCGCCTCGCGTTTTGGCGTGCGTCGCGGCCGCTCCGCTGCTGACGATTTTGATCGACGCCGCGGCGCTGCTCGGCGGTTTATTGGGCGAATCGTGTTGGGGATCGATCTCGAGCGAGGCGTTTTTGGCTCGATCGTTCGATTATTTGAAGCTCGCCGACGCGATCCCCGCGACGCTCAAAACCGCGGCGTTCGGCCTGTTGATCGGGATCGTCGCGTGCCGAGCGGGGCTGACCGCGGAACGATCGACCGACGCGGTCGGACGAGCCGCGACTCACGGCGTCGTCGCCGCGGCGCTCGCGATCTTCATCGCCAACGCGGCGCTCGTTCCGCTGATTCAGGCGGCGACCGCGGCGCTCGACTGGAATTACTAATCGCATTTTTATATTAGTTTTTTCACGAATTAATTTATTTCGATTTGTTCGTTTGGAAATCGTTCGGAGCGTCGGTTTCGTTTTCCGACGACTCGTGGATATAATGAAGCGTCGGTTTCGATCGACGAAGCGGTATGACGATCGCTTTTGAGACGGGAGTTTTTCGATGCGAGCGACGATCGGCCGGGGGCGGCTGGCGGCGAACATCCTGGCTTCGGTGTTGATCGTAACGCCCGCGATCTGGGGGGTCGGCCGAGTTGCATCGCGTCATTGGCGATTGACGCGGGTGTTCCACGCGCGCGCGGAGTTCGCGCGGATCGACGGACTTCAGACGGGAGACGAGGTGCGGGTGCAAGGGATGAAGGCGGGGGTTGTCGAGGCGATCAATCCCCCCGAGGCGCCGGGTCGCCCCGTCTCGTTGGTTCTTCGGATCGACGAACGTTTGAGGTCGTTGGTTCGATCCGACGCGAGGGCTCGGATCGCGGCGCAGGGGATCGTGGGTGCGAAAGTCGTCGAGATCGAGCCCGGCGCGGCGGACGCCGCGGCGTTGACCGATTGGGGTCTGATTCGTTCCGAGCCGACGGTCGAGGTCGCGTCGATCCTCCATGACGCTTCGATCGCGCTCAAACGCGTCGACGCGGTCGCCGACTCGGCGCAAAAAGGGCTTGAAGAGATCAACGCGATCGCGGCTTCGATTCGCAAAGGCGAAGGGAGCCTTGGTCGATTCGTACATGACGATCAGGCGTACAGCAAGCTGCTCGACCTGACGCGCCAGGGCGAAAAGACTCTTGTCGATTTGGAGGAGAATCTCGCGGCGCTCAAACGAACGTGGCCGATTTCTTCGTATTTTAAGGATCGAGCGTTTTTCGATCGCGATCGCGTGTTGTTTAAGCCCGGTTCGGAGCGGGACGAAAAAACGTTGCCCGCGGACGATTTATTCGAACGCGGCAAGTCGATTTTGACGAATCAAGGACGAGGGATTCTCGACGGGGTTGGAAGCTGGTTCCGCAAGCGAGCGAAGCCGAGTTCGGAGGTCGTGATCGCGGCGTTCACCGAATCGGGCGAGGACGAGGAGCTGAACCTGATCCTCACGCAGGAGCAGGCCGAGGCGGTTCGGAAGTATATGATTGATCATTATTCGATTGATTCGGTCGGTTGGTTTTCGAGTCGTCGGGTCGCCGCGGTGGGGTTCGGTTCGCGCGCGCCGAAATCGATCGAGAAGAAGCCCGAAGCCGAGGCCGAGGCGCCGGCGCGGCGCGTCGAATTCATCGTCTTCACGCCGCGAAAGTAAACGGCTCAAAGATGCATTCAAGTCATTATGATCAGACAAGAAATGATCGGGAATGTTTCAAACGGGTTCGGGCCGCGGCGCGGCGGTCTGTTAGGATGGGGAAGCTCGGGCGATTGACCGCGGGCGAATCGTGATCTACCGTGGGTGGCTCGACCCGCCGGGGGCTCCGGGGATCGATGGAGGCGCGAGCCTTGGCGTCGATGTATGTGATTAAAGGGACCGATCAGGGCAAGCGGTTCACGCTTCGGTATCGTCCCACGTCGCTCGGTCGCGACGGTTCGAATCCGATCAGGCTTCACGACGGCGAGGTGTCGCGTCGCCACGCCGAGGTTCGGCCGATTGAGAATACGAGCCGATATCGGATCGTCGATTTGGGGTCGGCGAATGGAACGTATCTCAACGGCGAGCCGGTCGATCAGGCGCCTTTGAAATCGGGAGATCAGGTACGGTTGGGGCAAACCGTGCTCGTCTTCGCCGAAGAGCCCGGCGACGGCGAGCGCGACCTGACGGCGCGGGTCGATATGCTTAACAGGGCGAGTCCCGAGGACCGCTCGGCGATCCTGAAGAGCATTCCCGTGGGCGAGGGATCGCGCGTTCTCGAAGCCCCCGGAACCGCGGGAGACTGGCTTAAAACGAGGCTGGCGAACCTCGCGGTGATGTATCAGGCGACGCAAGCCGTCAGTCAGATTCTCGATCCCGACGCGCTTTTACAACAAATCCTTCAGCTTGTGTTTGATTCAATCGGCGCCGATCGGTGTGCGATTTTGCTGTTCGACGAGGCGGGAGAACTCGCTCCGACCGCGGTCCGCTGGCGGGGCGAGGCCGAGCCCGGCGAACGGATCTCGATTTCGCGGTCGATCGTCGATCACGTGCTCGAGCGCGGTCAGGGGGTGATCACGTCGGACGCCTCCGCCGACGCTCGCTTCGGCCCCGCGCAGTCGATCGTCGATTACGGCATCCGCGAGGCGATCTGCGTTCCGCTGCAAGGGCGGCACGAAACGATGGGGGCGATCTACGCCGACGTCCGCTCGTATCCCGAGGTCGATCCCGCGATTCCCCCCGTCCCGGGCGTTCGCGGCCGTTTTACGCAAGATCATCTGATGTTGATGGTCGCGATCGGCCACCAGGCGGGATTGGCCGTGGAGAACACTCGGTATTATCAGGCCAAACTCCAATCCGAGCGGCTCGCCGCGGTCGGTCAAACAATCGCAACTTTATCTCACCATATCAAGAATATTTTACAAGGCATTCGCGGCGGCAGTTATCTGATCGATATGGGTTTGAACGAGAAGGACGAGGCGATCGTTCGTCGCGGCTGGACGATCGTCGAAAAGAATCAGGCGAAAATTTATAATTTAGTAATGGATATGCTTTCATTTTCTAAAGAACGCGAGCCGATGCTCGAGACCGCGAATCTCAACGAGACCGCGGGCGACGTGATCGAGCTGATGCGTTCGAGAGCCGCGGAGATGGGGGTCGAATTAACCTGGAACCCCGCGAGCGATCTCCCCGCGACGCTTTTCGACCCCGAGGGGATTCATCAGGCGTTGTTAAATATCGTCACCAACGCGATCGACGCATCCGAGGAGGCCGAGGGGGGAGGACGCGTGCGGGTTTCGACGGGTTACGACGCGGCGACTTCGACCGCGACGATTACCGTCGAAGATAACGGAGTCGGGATCCCCGAGAACGAATTTCAAACGATCTTTCAAGTGTTCGCATCGACGAAAGGATCGCGCGGGACGGGTTTGGGGCTCCCCGTCTCGCAAAAGATCATCAAGGAACACGGGGGTCGGATCACGCTGACTTCGCGCGTGGGAGAGGGATCGAAATTCCTGATCGAACTCCCCGTCCGCGACCCCCGCGACGATTCCGCGACCGAAGGAATGCAAACTCTTGGATGAACACTTGTTAGATTAACGATTCGATGGATCGACTTCATAACGAACTTGACCCGTTTCGCCGAACGCGTTAGAAACTTGACCCGAAGTCGCCCGATCGGGGCGTGGGCTTCGGTCGTCATATCAACCGGAAGCTCGGTCGATTGGAATCGTCGCGCGGATTTCGCTTCAAGTCGCGTCTCTTAAACGCCTTGAGGAACCGCGATGAAACAATCGAAAAAATCGGCTCAAGTCGTTCAATCGACGCGACCGATACAAGTTCAACGATAAGGAATCGTGCCGATCGTGTTTCGCGCGGCGGGCGCCGACACAAGAGATCGGTGGGAAGGACGCGGAGGTGGCCGAGATGGAACGACGCGAAGCGGGCCGGATCTTTTTTCAACCCGCGGATCGCTCGAGCGTGAAATCGCGCGGCGGCCGTCCCAAAACGACGTTGAAGCCGAGGATCGAATCGCTCGAGGATCGCCGCGTTCCCGCCGCGGCTTCGCTCAACCCGATCTCCAACCTTTCGATCGCTCCCGGCCAGGGATTCCAGATCCCGCTTACGACGACGAACACCGATAATCAAACATATAGCGTTACGTCATCGAATCCCGAGATCAAGGCCGCGGTCTCGACGGGGGAGTTCATGACGATCAACGTCACCCACGCGTCGAGCGGACCGAACGATCCCGCGTTCCAGGGATCGATGGTGTACCAACTGTTCGATCACCTCACCCCGATCGCCACATCTCGAATCGAAGAACTTGTGAATCAGGGCTTTTACACGGGGAAGAACTTTCATCGCGTCGCCAATCAATTTCCCGACGCCACGCATTACATCGTTCAGGGGGGATCGGTCAACGGCGACGGCACGGGGAACATCAACCAGCCGGGATTCCCGTTCCCGAACGAGATTTTACCTCAGCTTTCGTTTAATGGAACATATCAACTAGCGCTTGCAAACGCGGGTCCGAACACGAACGAATCGCAATTCTTCGTGACGACGGGATCGCCGACGTTCCTCGACGGCAATTATACGATCTTCGGCCAGCTCGTTTCGGGACAGTCGATCGTTCAAGATATGACGAAAGTTGCGCTTAACGGCACGACCCCCGTTTCGCCGATTTTGATGAGCTCGGTCACGCTTTCAAAAGTCAACCCCGACGGCGTTCTGCACATCGACGCGACCGCGGCGGGTCCGGGCCAAAGCTCGACCGTCACCGTCACCGCGACCGACCCGACGACGCACACCACCGCGACCCAAACCTTCACCGTCACGACGACGGGAAGCTCGACACCCGTCGGCAATACCGGCGCGGTCCGCCAGATCGGCCCCGTCCTCATCGTCGATCCCCCCGTCTCGTTCACCAAAAACCTCCCCTACAACATCGCCGTCGGCGAAGTTGGGGGCGCCATCCAGGTGATGGTCAACGGCGAGGTCGACACGATTCAACCCGCCGCATCGTCAATCCAATATATCATCATTTATGGAAACAAAGGGAACGATAATATTCAGGTGAATCCCGACGTGACGATCCCGATGACGATCGACGGCGGCCACGGCGGCGTGAACGTGATTCAGGCGGGGGGCGGGGTGACGACGGTGCACGGCTGGTTCGGCTACAACACGATCATCGGCGGTCCGCAAGATTCGCTCATCGGCCGCAAGGGACGCGTCCGTTTCATTCCAACGCCCGGGGGCGATTTCCTCATCTTCGCGGGCGTTCCCCACGTCACCCGATTCCACACGTATCCTCCCTCGGGAACGTTTTACACCTTCGTCAACAATAAACTCGTCCCCGTGAGCGAGGCGAACAAACTCCATCATCCCTCGGCGCCCAAACTCCACGCCGTCGCGCCGGCGCGGCATGTTTTCCCGACAAAACATCAGGTCTCTTCAACCCCGGTTCAAAACGTCCCCGTCGGCGTGGGAGTGAAACACGGACTGTTTTACAGCTCGTTCCGCCGCAAACCCGTTCACAATATTTCTCCTCAACCAAAAGCATAATCATAAATAACAATTAATACATAGATTTCTATGGATTCTCTGATTCGTCGCATCCTCCCGGTTCTGTAAGCCCGAACAGCTTGAGCGCGCCGCGTCCTCGATCACATGATGGATCGATCGACTCGACGTGATCGAGTCGATCTCCACGGCTTCGAGACGAACACGATGAGGCCGACGCGTCCCGCGGCTTTCTTCGCGTTGATCGGCGCGGCGGCGCTCGTTTGGCCGTCGTCGCGATTCCGCGCGCCCGCGCCGGTACGCCTCGAGCCGATCCCCGAGATCGTCGTTCCGACGAACGTCTCGCGGCTCGTCGCCGATAATTCCACCCGGCCGACGCTGATCGACGCGTCGTTCTTGAACCGTCGCGGTCCGGCGATCGACGTCAATTCGGCGCCCGCCGAACAGCTCGAAATCCTTCCAAGGATCGGCCCGAGCCTCGCCAAACGCATTGTCGAAGAGCGCGCGAAAGGCCCGTTCCGCTCGGCCGACGATCTCCGCAAACGTGTGAAAGGGATCGGCACCGTTACCGCGGCTTCGCTCAAGCATTATCTCGTTCCGCCGACGATCGATTCGCCCCGCCGAACGCTTCGAGAGACTCCCCCGACCCGCGGCGCCCAATCCGATCCCTCGGGTCGCGAGAACCCTCAAATCAACCCGTAAAGCCCGTTCAGGACGTCGATTGCACAAATTGATTATAAATTAAATTTTGATTATATTATTTGGGAGGGCGAACCTCCCGGTGAGCCTCTTCGCAAAATCCCCGATGAAACGGCGAAGTTCTTCGCATGAAATATTTATATACGAATATGGCTCACCAGGAGGTTCGCCCTCCCAATTTCAGGTTCGCCCTCCCAATTTCAGGTTCGCCCTCCCCATTTCGGGTTCGATGTCCCCATTTCGGGTTCGATGTCCCCATTTCGGGTTCGATGTCCCCATTTCGGGTTCGATGTCCCCATTTCGGGTTCGATGTCCCCATTTCGGGT
>JAJYWB010000130.1 GCA_021791715.1 Planctomycetota bacterium
TAAAAGACGGCTCACCAGGAGGTTCGCCCTCCCATAAGAGTTCGCCATCACAAAAGTGTTCGCCCAACCGGACGATCACGGGCGCCGAAATGTCGATTCCGGGAGGGCGAGGCGCCGACCGAGCCGGCGTTTGTCAAAATCAACAAATAAAAGACGGCTCACCAGGAGGTTCGCCCTCCCATTAGATCACCAGCCCGAAATGTAGATTGTAGGAGGACGAGGCGCAGACCAATCCGTCTTTTATTTGAATGATTTGGATGAAAAGGGCTCACACGGCGGTTCGCCCTCCCATAAGATCACCGGCACTGGAATGTCGATTGTAGAATCGCGAGGCGCAGACCGAGCCTGTATTGGGCATCATCAGCAAATAAAAGACGGCTCACCAGGAGGTTCGCCCTCCCATAAGAGTTCGCCATCACAAAAGTGTTCGCCCAACCGGACGATCACGGGCGCCGAAATGTCGATTCCGGGAGGGCGAGGCGCCGACCGAGCCGGTGATTGTGAACATCAACAAATAAAAGACGGCTCACCAGGAGGTTCGCCCTCCCATAAGAGTTCGCCATCACAAAAGAGTTCGCCATCACAAAAGTGTTCGCCCAACCGGACGATCACGGGCGCCGAAATGTCAATCCCGGGAGGGCGAGGCGCCGACCGAGCCGGTTTTGGGCATCATCAACAAATAAAAGACGGCTCACCAGGAGGTTCGCCCTCCCGGATCGTAGTTCGCCCTCCCGTAAGATCACCAGCCCCGAAATGTCGATTGTAGGAGGGCGAGGCGCCGACCGAGTCTCTATTCGGCATCATCAACAAAAAAAAGACGGCTCACACGGAGGTTCGCCCTCCCGTAAGATCACCAGCCACGAAATGTCGATTGTGGAATCGCGAGGCGCAGACCGAGCCGGTTTTGGTCATCATCAACAAATAAAAGACGGCTCACAAGAATGTTCGCCCTCCCGTAAGATCACCGGCCCTGAATTGTCGATTCCGGGAGGGCGAGGCGCCGACCGAGCCGGCGATTGTCAAAATCAACAAATAAAAGACGGCTCACCAGGAGGTTCGCCCTCCCATAAGAGTTCGCCATCACAAAAGTGTTCGCCCAACCGGACGATCACGGGCGCCGAAATGTCAATCCCGGGAGGGCGAGGCGTCGACCGAGCCTCTATTCGGCATCATCAACAAATAAAAGACGGCTCACCAGGAGGTTCGCCCTCCCATAAGATCGCCGGCACTGGAATGTCGATTGTAGAATCGCGAGGCGCAGACCGAGCCGTCGCTTGTCAATATGAATTCTATGTATTTGGCTCACCAGGAGGTTCGCCCTCCCAGGCATGTTCTCCCAAACATATCTGTTCGACCGCCCTGACATGTTCGCCCGCCCGTTTTGTCGTTCGTCATCGCGGTTGCGAGTTCGTTTAATATATATCATACTGTGTGGATTTATTTTTTGATCGCCTCTTCAAGATCGCGCGGGGATTAGACGCTGTTCCCGATCGCTCCAAGAGTTACAATCTACATTGAGCTCCATCCGTCCCTTCTTTCTCGCTTCGAGGAGGATTCGATCATGAGGATCATCGCCGGCAGACGACGCGGACATAAGCTCGAAGGCCCTAAAAATCGCTCGACAAGACCGACGAGCGACCTGATCCGCGAGGCGATCTTCAATATCCTGGCCGATTCGGTCGAGGGAAAACTGGCGATCGATCTCTTCGCGGGAACCGGCGCGCTCGGCCTCGAAGCGCTCAGCAGAGGCGCCGCCAAAGCGCGATTCATCGAGCAAAACCGCGATAACGCGGCGCTCATTCACCGCAATCTCGCGGCCCTCCGCTACGAAGACCTGGGGATCGTCTATCATGGCGACGTCTTTCGCATGTCGAATCGAATCGCCGAACTCGTTGATCAAACGTCGGCTATCGTCTTTATTGATCCCCCGTATCGCGAGTACGAAAATCACCCCGGCCGAGTGCGAAAACTGCTCGAGGCGTTGATCCCGAGGCTCGCACCCGGCTCGGCGATCGTCGTCGAATTCGACGAGTTTCGCGACGACTCGCTTCTCCCCAATCCCGAACAATGGGACGTGAGACGGTACGGCGGAACACGCATCGGAGTCTTCCGCTCAATCGAAGCCGCGGACGAAACCGAATTCGTGCACGACGACCACGAAGATGAAGACGGCGACGAGCCCAAAGCGACGACCGCGGCGGACCGAATCGGTATCTAATAGAATGATCATGCGATGTTCCGTCGTATCGATCGCGATATCGACACAATTCATTATAATCAGATAGATAGATTTCATGAATTCAGCCGATATGAATCGCATATTCGCCGAGGAGGCGGCCGAGACGTTGCGGCGGGGGGGATTCCGCGCCTTGTTCGCGGGAGGCTGCGTGCGCGACTTGCTGCTCGGTTTCACCCCTTCGGATTACGATGTCGCGACCGACGCGACTCCCGATCAGGTGAAACGGCTTTTTAAAAAGACGATCGAGGTCGGCGTAAGTTTCGGCGTCGTCCGCATTCCGGGGAGGGGGGGCGCGAACGATGTCGAGATCGCGACGTTCCGCGGCGACGGCGAATATCTCGACGGTCGCAGGCCCGAATCGGTGACTTTCGGATCGGTCGAGATCGACGCCTCGCGACGCGATTTCACGATTAACGGCATGTACCTCGATCCCGCGACCGGCGAGGTTCTCGATCTCGTGGGAGGACGAGCCGACCTCGAATCAAAGACCCTCCGAGCGATCGGCGATCCGAGGGCTCGGTTCGAGGAGGACAAGCTCAGACTCCTCCGCGCGGCGCGGTTCGCGGCGAGGCTCGGCTTCCAAATCGAACCCGAAACGCGCACGGCGATCCGGGAAATGGCGGGAAAGGTCGTCGTCGTCGCCG
Organism: Planctomycetota bacterium; assembly: GCA_021791715.1. Lineage (GTDB taxonomy): Bacteria > Planctomycetota > Planctomycetia > Isosphaerales > Isosphaeraceae > JAKBCQ01. The sequence goes on from JAJYWB010000130.1 coordinate 2,884, forward strand.
CCGAACGGATCGCGCAAGAATTACGCAAAATGCTTGTTCATTCAAGCAGGGCGGAGGGAATGAACGTCGCGTTCGATCTCGGCCTCGTCGCGGCGATCATGCCCGAGCTTATTCCCATGAAAGGATTATTTCAGGGGAAGCCGATGCAGCCCGCGGGGGATTTGTGGGATCACACGCTTCTGACGCTCGAAAAGCTCTCCGAGCCCGTGAGTTTTCCGCTCGCGTTCGCGGCGCTTTATCACGACGCGGGGAAGCCTCGCGCCAAGGGACTGCTCGACGGCAAGACGACGTTTTTTCAGCATGAGAAGTTCGGCAGGGCGATCGTCGACCGACGCTGCCGCGCGCTCAAACTCTCGAACGACGAACGCGACCGGATCGATTGGCTCGTCGAATATCATCAATATCTCGGCGATCCTTTTCGCATGAAAGAATCCACGCTGAAGCGAATGTTGGCGACTCCCGGGATCGACGAATTGCTCGCTTTGCACCGCGCCGACGCTCTCGCTTCGACCGGCGACGCGAGCCACGTCGATTACCTTGAGAATTACCTGCGCAACGAACCCTCGGGTCCGATCAACCCCCCTCCCCTTCTCACGGGTCACGACCTCGCTCGTCGAGGCCTGATCGCGGGGCCTCATTTCAAGGAGATCCTCGATCAAGTCCGCGAGCTGCAACTTGAACGCACGCTGATCGCCAAACGCGACGCGCTCGAATGGATCGAAAAACAACTCGAAGCCGGACGCTGGCCCGACGCCCCAAAACGCCGAGAAGACGTATCGAGGAAGAAGGTTCAAGACAAGAAGATTTCGGACCTCTAATTTGATCGATTATTCATTCATAATGGATATGCGTACATGATTTACAATCATATCTTCGAGTTTGATTGAGACGAGGACGTGATCGTCGTCGCGCGGCGTGGAGTTAATCATTCGAGTCGCCGGGAGGTTCGCCCCTCCCGATTTCCGATTCTCGCACCGACCGAAGGTTCGACCTGAAATCTCGCCGAATTTGCGGAATTCCTTTCGGATTGATTCGTAATACGAACGCCAATGTTATCCGAGAATCTTCATTCGCCTCACTCACACAAACATTTTCTCATTTAAATTTTTAATATTATTCCTTTATAACTAAACATTATTGATCAATACTTTCATCTCGCGAAGGCGATCCGCTCGGTTTTTTCGTTTCGCCGCGGGGCTCGGTTTCGACGGGGGCGATTTTGGGGCGATCGCCCGCGGCGACGTCGTTCCAGCGCGTTCCGTCGACTTCTCCGCGTAGTACGAGATAAATCAATCCCGCCTGCGTCCAGAAATACGCGAAAGACCAGGCGTAGACGGCGAGCGCGACGACCGAAAGCCAAAACGCGTGCGCCGAGCCCGCGGTTCCCAGGCCCGCGTCGGGCGTCCAATCTCGATAATCGAGCAGTATGGAATCGGGCGCGGCGACGCCGAGCGACCAGAACGCGAGCGTCGTCACGGTTCGCGCCGCGATCGCGGCGGCCGCGGCGCCGATCGTCCCTCCCAGCCAAACGATTAACCATAATATCGCATAACGAATCGTTCTATGCGACGCGTACCCGTAGGATCGTGAGATCGCGTCGAAGCCGTCCTCGCCCTCGGCGGCGATCGCCGCGGGCATCAGGGGCCACGCGAGCGCGAGGCCGAGGATCAAAAGCGTCGAGACGATTCCGATGCAAAGCGGAACGACGAACAACACGCCGGCGATCGTTTGCGCGATCGGCGAATCGATCCGATACAAAAGACCGATCGGCGCCGATAAGCAAGCGAGAACAAGGAATCCAAGGATCGGAACGATCGGCGCGCCGATCAGCGGAGTCGATTTCCATAAAACATAACGATACGCTTCCCAGAGGCCGACGCGACGCGACGCCGCGGCCTCGACGACGGCGATCCGCGCGATCGCGCCTCCCGTGAGGCTCCAGACGACGATCGTCGCGAGCGAGACGAGAGCCGAGCGAACGAAAAACGTCGTTCCCCGACCGATCGCGAACATCCCCCAAAACGGCTCGAAGACGACGCGAACGGGTTCGAGCGATCGAAACGCCGCGGCCCGGAAAAACGATCCGAGTTCTTGATCCCACGGCGCCGCGGGAAAATCCCACGCGATCCGCGGCGAACCGCTCGCCGCTCCAGGAAACAACATATCTAGACCCGTTACGATCAAGCGGATCGACAGCAAGCCGATCGCCGCGGCGACGATCCTTCGCGGATCGAACGACGCGGCGATCCCCTTCGCCAGTTTCGTGATCGATCCCTCGCTCCGTCGCTCCGAGCCCGCCTCCATGCGATCACCCCTTCTATTATTACTTAATAAAATCATATAATAACGCGAATAATACCCGATCGATTCGACGCGCGACTAACTCGTTGAGGGAGCGACGCACGTGAGAAACTCGACCGTTCCCGCGGGATTGACGATGTTTTTTCCGGTCGCGGCGGGGATCAGGATCGTTCGCCCCGCGGCGACCGAGAGCCTCGCTCCCGTCGAAGACTCGATCTCCCCCTCGCCGCTCACCCCCAGCACGATCGTGAACCGATCGCTCGACCCGATCGCGCACCGACGATCGATCCGATATCGCTTGATTTTGAAATACTTACATTCGGCTAGATCCTGATATGTACCGGATTCGAATGCTTGAATCGGCGAGCGGAGCGGGTCGACGGGCCCGATCTCGAAATCGGTCGCCTCGAGCGCCTGCTCGACATGAAGCGCGCGAGGTTCGCCGTTCGGCCCGACTCGCCCCCAATCATAGACGCGAAACGTGGCGTCAGACATCTGTTGTATTTCGGCGAGCAAAACTCCGCCGCCGATCGCGTGCACCGTTCCCGCGTGAATCATCACGCAATCCCCCGGCTCGGGATGAAACCGATGGAGCAAAGGTTCGACCGTTCCCGATTCAATCGCACGTTGAAACGTCGATCGATCGACTCCCGGCTTCAACCCCGCGTAAATCAGCGCCTCGGGATCGGCTTGCAAGACGAACCAGGCTTCGGATTTGCCGTTATCCCCCGCGAGACGCGCTCCCAGTTCGTCGTCGGGATGAACCTGCACCGAGAGAACGCGCTCGGCGTCGAGATATTTGACAAGAAGCGGAAATTGTTCCTTCGGACCGATCGCCGCGCCGAGAAGTTCATCCCCCCTCGTCCGCACAAGCTCGCGAAGCGATTGACCCGCGAACCGCCCCGACGCGACTACGCTCACGTCGTCGCGACGATCGGCGATCTCCCAGCTCTCGGCGTAATCGCTCTCGGGGCCGATCGGCTTGCCCAACACCCTGCCGAGTTTGCGCCCGCCCCAGATCAGCCGCTTCAATATCGGCCGAAATTCGAGCGGTTCAAGCGAATACTCTTTCATTGGATCGCACTCGTATCATCGGACAAGGATAAACACCGAATTAAGAGACGTCGTCGATTCGATCGATCGAGCCGAACGATTCGATCCCGATCGCCCAAAAGTCGACGAGATAATCATATCGGAATCACGCGTTCGTACGCCTTTTTATAATTATCCATAATTATGTTTTCGCATGGATAAATTCGGAGACCGGAACGGCCTCGGGCGGACGAACCGCTCGACGGTGTTCCAAACGCCTGTTGAGCAGCCAATGCCCGCAAGGCACGAGGATCGGGCGGACAAGCGTCGCGTCGATCGCGATGCCGACGACGAGCGCGAAGCCGAGCTGGCGGAGCGACGACAGCGGGCTGAAAAGAAACGCGGCGAAGCTGCACGCGGTGATCGCCGCGGCCGAACTGATCAGCCCCCCCGTCCGCGCGATCGCCTGACGCGTTCCCCCCTTAAGCCCCAACAACTCGGTTTCCTCTTGCAACCTCGTCATCAGAAAAACGTTGTAATCGACCCCCACCGCCACCAACAACACAAATAAGAAATAAGGAACCTTCCAATCAAGACCGTACGCGCCTAATAGATTTACGAAAACGATGTGAGTGACACCAAGAGTGAAAACATATGTGAGCACCATCGTCCCGACAAGATTGACGCACGCGCCCAGATCGCGGAGCGCCAAAAACAAAACGACCAGAACCGCGACGGGGACGACGATCCAGGCTCGTCGCTGATCCGATTCGGTCAACCGTTCGACGTCGGCGGCGCCCGCGTTCGGACCCGTCAGATACGCGCGGACCGAAAGCTCGTCGTCGTCGACTAAATATTCGTTCACACGCGTCCGCAACCGTTCCACCTGATTGATCGCCGCCGTCGAAAAAATCCGGTCCTCCTGCGCCAGGTCGATCCGCGCCGTCTTACCGTCGCTCGAGATATACGCCGCGAAACTATCGAGCAGTTCGGGATGCTCGCGCACCGTGTCGGGGCGAATCAAGAGCCGATCGAGTGCGTGCCTGCCCACTTTGTCGTTGAGGATCAAAGTCAATTCACGCTCGGCTCGCGTCGCCCCCTCGACGATCTGGCCCGCCCCCGCCGCCGCGGCGAGAAGCTGTTCGCTCATCCGATCGCGCGGATCCTCGGGCTTCGATCGCTCCCCGTTCGATTTCTCCCCCTTCGTCGCATCGGCCTTCGATCGATCCTTCACATCAACCGGTTTTTCTCCATCATTCTTGTCGGTTTTTAACGGATCCTTTTGGTTAAGCGATATCGATTCCCCTTGCGCAAGCGCCGACAACCCCAAAAGAGCGGAAGGCGCCGACCCCAACAACAACGCCCCGGTCGCCTGCCTGATTCCCGACGCCAGACCCGATTTGATCGCGGTTCGATCCCCGCCCGAAGTCTCTCCTCCCCCCGTTTTGTCGGAAACCGAGCCCCTACCCCCCGACCCGCCCCCCAGAAGCGATCGACCCGTTATCTGTTCAATAACAAGGAGCGCTTTGATTTTAGCCGCCCCCTCGGACAACCCGACCTGAAGCCGGGTCGCGCCTTCGATCATCTTGCGGAAACCGTCGCGCACGGTTTCGATCCGCGCCGACAGCCGCGCCGCGTCGAGCGGGGCGCGACTTCCGAGCGGTTGAGTCGCCGACCGCACCGACGCGATCGAACGCTGATGTTCGAGCAACCGACTCACGTCGTCGATCAAAGCCAATCCCGCCGAATCGCGCAGGTCGCGATCGGATCGAAGCACGACCGTCAGAGGGGCGAGCGATCCCGGCTCGAATTTCGCCGAGATGCGCTTCAGATTCACAAGCGACGGGGTCGACGCGGGGAGTTCGGCGAATAAATCCTGAAGGAACGTCGCGTTTCGACCCAAAATCGCCAGCGGCGCCATCACGCAAATCGTCCCCACCCAGAAAAGACCGGGGCGAGCGAGCACCACCTTGGCGATCCCGTCCCAAAACGCCGTGTGCGAGGCGCTCGCGAACCCCTCGAACACTCGCGGACGATATCGACCGATCAAAACCAAAAACGCCGGGGTCAACGTTAATGTCGCCGCGAGCGTGATCAAAAGCCCCAACGCGACGCTCGGACCCGTCGTCGAAAAAAGCTTAAACTTATTAAAACCCATTAAAGATAAACTGATAATTACAGTTCCCGCCGAACTGAGAAGCGCCAAAATCGCCCGCCGCAGCGTGAGTCGCATCGCCCCCGCGGGGTTCACCGGATTGAAATGCTCGGCGTAACGCCAAGATATAAACAAACAAAAATCCGTGCCGCTTCCGAAAAGAACCGCCACCAGAAAGAGCTCGACGAGCGGCGAAACGTCCCAGCCCGCGACCGCGAGCCACGCAACGGCGCCCCGCGCGATCACCAAACCGACGCCGATCGTCGCCAACGGCGCGAGCGCCAACCAGATCGACCGATATACAAATAAAAGCACAAACAAAAGAAGAAGCACGGTCGCGAGCGCCGCGCGGTCGAGCGATTTGGCGACGTTGAGCATGTAATCGCCGCCGATCACCGCGTCGCCGCTCCAAAACACGTCGAGCCCCGCGGGACGCCTTAACCCGGCCTCGTCGACCCGCGCCCGAAGCGCGGCGACCGTCCGACGCGTGATCGGGCTAACGAGCGCCGAATCGAGTTCAACCAGCACGAGTTCGATCGTTCCATCTCGGCTTTTGAGCCTTTCGGCGACCTCGCGACGGCTCCTGGGCCCGAGAACGCGAGCCACACACGCGATCGCGGGGGGTTCGGCCAACCGATCGGCGATCCGTTCCGCGTACGCGTGATCGTCGCTCGTCAATCCCGAACTCCGTTCGATCGCAATCGCGACAAGCGAGATGTACGCCTGCTCGGGCCACGCTTTGGCCACCCACTCGCCCGCGACCACGCTCTCAATATCGTGAGGCAATAATTTCGCTTGCCCCTCGGCAGCCAGCTCGCTCAGGTTCGGTGCGAACGCGAACACCGCAGCGGCGAGCCCCAACCAAATCGCGATCACATGCCAGGGACGCCGCGTCACCCACCATCGAACCGCTTCAAATAACCGAAGCGGAGACTCCCCAATCGCGGCGCGTAAACCCATTTTTCTTCGATACCAGGATGATTGTGTCATGTGCGGGCGGTCCGTTCACGACGATCGAATTCGTCCGCCGGCGGATCATCGTATCGATACGAAACGTCAATTCCAACGACGTATCGATCGGGCGGGAATATCCAGGGGCTTCATCCCCACGAAAAACTCATCGACTTCGCTCGGATCGAACGACGAACGTTGTCGCTCGAACCGACTTGGTGTGCGAAGATTGAACAAACCGCGATTCCATCGTGAACGGCGGAAAAGGTCTTCACGCCGCGGGGATCGCGTCAAGCGCATCTCGCCTTTCGATTTATAACCGATTCACCCGCGTTCGCCCAGACACGTCTCCTTCACGCTCGCACGCTCGGCCGCGTCGGATGCGGATCGCCGCGGATGATCGTGAGTCGCTCAAGTCGAACCCGCGAGTCCCGGTCGAAGTCGGCCTTGAAACCGTGTTGATAAAAAGAAGACGCCGATGAAAGAATCCACCGGCGTCTTCTTATATTTCGATCGAACAGAATCGATCGTATTCGAATCACAGGCCGCTCAGATCGACCGCGAGGACGCGGATTCCGTCTTTGAGCCCCATTTTCTCGACGACCTCGGCGGTCGCGGGCAACGACAAGCCGCGATGCGGAGCGAGAGTCAACCCCGAGACGACGCTCGGCGTCTTGCTCGCCTCGTCGGTCACTCCCGAAATCGCCACGCCGTTAAGAGCCAACGGCGACACGTTCTCGACACGGATGAAATAAATCATCTTGCCTTTAACATGTCGTTTGCCTTTAGTAACCTGAGCGCGAACGAGCCGTCCCAACAACCCCTCGCCGATCCCCTTGGTGGCGTCGAACATCTTGATTTGACCCTTCTCGTCGCGAACGAGAGAAAGATTGAACTTGCCGACGGGGGTCCAATTCTTGAAGCCGGCGTCCGAGCATGCGGCTTGAACCGACGCCTCGGCCTTGCCGTTCTTCTCAGAAAGCCTCACACGCGCGACAATCGCGGGGCCTGTCGGACGATCGGGAGAACCGATCTTCGACTTCAACCCAAAAATCAATTTGCCGTCGAGGGTCTGGGTCAGCTCCTTGGCGAACGTCTGGAGCGAGGGAGAATCGGTCTTCACATCGAAATAAAGATATCCCGTTTCGTCGGGGATGTTCAATTTCTCATCCCGGGGGAGAGCGCCTTTCGTCTGGTCGAGCCGGGCGACGAAATCGCGCGCCATCGCGATTTCATGAGCGTTCGCCCATTCCTTGGATAGCGTCGCGATCGTGTTCCAATCAAGATCTTGCGTGACGTTCCACATCACGAGTTGGGTGACGACCGTCGGAGCCTTGTCCTCGGCCAAACGTCGGAAAGCCGCCTGAGCGCGTGCACCGTAAGACGTCTCGGAAATGTCGACGAGTTTCAAGCTCTGGCCTTCGAGCGGCATTACGGTCTTGCCGTCGGAGTCGGGACCGACAAGGCTGACCGAGCGCGTGTTGAGCAGGTTCGTTTGGCCGGGATCGATCGGCGAATACGGCTGACCCGTCGGAGGAACCGACATCATACCGCCCCCCATCATACCGCCGCCCATGCCCCCCATGCCGCCCATCATACCGCCTCCCATGCCTCCCATGCCGCCGCCCATCATGCCGCCGCCCATCATGCCCCCCATCCGCCAGCTATTGGGGTCGCCGATGAGCTGACGGATAATCATCATGAGCATCATCATGCCCATCATCGGAGGCATCGTTCCGCCGCCGCCCCCCATGCCGCCCCCCATGCCGCCGCCCCCCATGCCGCCGCCCCCCATGCCGCCGCCCATACCGCCGCCCATCATGCCGCCGCCCATGCCGCCGCCCATCATGCCGCCGCCCATGCCCCCCATCATACCGCCC